>NZ_JBHYZO010000031.1:0-71539 GCF_042753785.1 Streptomyces sp. NPDC059256
GCCTTCGGCGACCAGTCGCCAGAGGTCTTCGGGTGAACGCACGCCTCCGGGATAGCGGCAGGCCATGCCCACGACCACCACCGGATCCCCGTCCCGCACGTTGACCGCAGCGGTCCGCTCCGCGCCTGCCGCGCCACTGATCCTCTCCCCGATGTACCGGGTCAAAGCGGTGGCCGTCGGGTGCTCGAACACGACGGTGGTCGGCAGCCGGATTCCGGTCGCTGCGCCGAGCCTGTTGCGCAGCTCGACCGTCGTCAGTGAGTCCAGGCCCTGCTCCCGGAGCGCCCGGTCCGGTTCGAGCAGTCCAGGCTCGCCAAGGCCCAGCACACCGGCCACTTCGGCGCGGACGAGCTCCAGGAGAACCCTCTCCCGCTCGTCTGGGGACGCCCCGGCCAGCCGTCGGCTCAGCACGGCGGCGCCACTGACCGGGTTTCGCTTGGCCGTCCTGCCCGTGCGGGGCAGCAGTCGCCGGAACACTGCGGGAACAACCCCGTCGCTCTCCGTGCTCTCCGCTCGCAGTGCGGCCAGGTCGAGCTTGACGGGTACCACGGTGGGGCGGCCGGCGGCCAATGCGAAGTCCAACAGAGCGAGTGCCTCGTCGGATTCCATCGCGGCGATGCCGCCGCGCCGTAGCCGCGCCCGATCGGACTCGGTGAGACGGCTGGTCATACCGCTTGTCTCGGCCCACAGGCCCCAACCGAGGGAGACGGCGGGGAGGCCCTCCGCACGACGTCGCTCGGCCAGCGCGTCCAAGAACGCGTTGGCCGCCGCGTAGTTGGCCTGTCCAGGGCCGCCGACCGTGGCGATCACAGAGGAGAACAGGACGAACGCGGTGAGGGGAAGTCCGATGGTGAGGTCGTGTAGGTTCCAGGCGGCGTCCGCCTTCGGACGGAGCACCGCACTCATGCGCTCCGGGGTGAGCGCGGTGACTGTACCGTCGTCAAGCACACCCGCAAGATGCACAACGGCGCACAGCGGGTGTTCGGCCGGGACAGCCGCGATCACCTCGGCCAGTGCCGCCCGGTCGGCCGCGTCGGCGCTGGCGAACACGACCTGCGCACCCAGGGAGCGCAGCTCGGCTGCGAGTTCAGTGGCTCTAGAGGCCCCCTCGCCCCGGCGGCTGACCAGGAGCAGCCGCCGCGCTCCGTGCGCGGTCACCAGCCGCCGGGCGACCAGAGAGCCGAGGCGACCAGTGCCACCGGTGATCAACACGGTGCCGTCGAACGTCGGGACGTCCGTGTCCGGCTCTGCCCGCCCCACCACCACCGGAGCCAGCCGGGGTACGAATATCTCGCCCGCGCGGATGGCCAACTGGGGCTCATCACATGAGGCGATCGCCGCGACCACCCGCTCGGAGACGTCCTCGTCATCGAGGTCGAGCAGGACGAACCGTCCGGGGTGCTCGCTCTGCGCTGTCCGAACCAACCCCCACACCGTTGCGAACTCCGGAGAGGGGACGTCACCGACGGGATCGACCGTCATCGCACCGCGTGTCACGACGACCAGCCGAGCCCCGCCCAGCCGCTCGTCGGAGAGCCACTCCTGAACCAGAGCCAGGGTTCGGCCGGCGATCGAGTGCGCCGCCGTGTCGGGGGCGACACAGTCCCCGGCGACAACCGGAGTCGCGAGCACCAGCCCCGGTGTCGCGGCTCCGTTGGCGACCGCACCACGCAGCGTGGCAAGGTCCGGATGGGTGTCGGCGCTCAGACCGTCGACAGCGACGGTGTCGCCGAGCACGACACAGATTGCTGACTCCGGGACGCGGGGTGGCAGCGGCTCCCATGAGATGCCGTAGAGGTTTCGGACGCTGCGGGCCGCGCCGAGCTCGTCGACGGGCGTCGCGCGCAGCGCAAGGACACCCGACGCCACGAGTGCGAAGTCCGAGTCGTCGGTGAGGACGACCTCCACGGTGTCGCTTCCCGCCGGGGTGAGGCGCACGCGCACCGTCTCCGCACCGTTCGGCGCCGCGAAGGAGCCCGTCGCGGTGGAGAAGCCGGTCCAGGAGAAGGGCAGGAGCAACTCGCCCTCGTCCTCGCGCAGCAGCCCGACGGTCGCCAGCGAATGCAGGGCAGCGTCGAGCAGCGCAGGGTGAACGGCTCCGCGGCTCGTCCCACCGCGCAACTCCGCGGGCAGCGTGACCTCGGCGAACAAGGCGTTGCCGAGCCGCCAGGCGGCCTGGACGTTCCGGAACGCCGGTCCGTACCCGTAGCCGTGGTCCCGAAGGCCCTGATATAGATCGGCCACGTCGACCTCGGTCGCATCGCGCGGAGGCCAAGCCCCGGACCATGGCGGGCTCGGTACGGCCGGCTGCCCCTCCGAGACGAAGCCGGTGGCGTGACGCGTCCACTCGGCGTCGCCGACTCGGGAGAACAGCCTGGTCCGTCTGCTGCGTGACTCGTCGGCGGCGTCTACGACGACTTGGATATCGACATCGTCGTCCTCCGGCAACGGCAGCGGGGCTTCGAAGGTCAGCTCGTCGACCGAGCCGCAGCCCAGTTCCTCGCCGGCCCGAGCGACCATGTCGAGGAGCGCGGTACCCGGCAGTAGCACGACATCTCGGATGCGGTGGTCGGACAGCCATGGATGTGTCGAACGGGACACCTTGCCGGTGAACACGTGGCCGTCGCCGGCGGCGAGCTCCGTCGCTGTGTGCAGGAAGGGATGCCCTATTGCGTTCCCACCGCCAACGCCCCCTTCGAGCCAGTACCGCTGACGCTGGAACGGATAGGTGGGCAGGTCCACGTGCCGGGCCGGCCGACCGTCGAAGACGGAGGGCCAGTCCACGTCGACCCCGTACGAGTGGGCGAGACCGAGAGAGGTCATGAAACGGGTCAAGCCGCCGTCGTCCCGTCGCAGCGTCTCGACCACGGCGGCGTGCTCGACGTCCGCCGCCTCCAGCGTCTGCTCGATTGTCGTGGTCAGCACCGGGTGCGGGCTGATCTCGATGAATGTGTCGAACCCCGAGACGGCCAGGGCCCTGATAGCCGGTTCGAACGCCACTTGGTGGCGCAGATTGCGGTACCAGTACTCCCCGTCGACGCGGAACGGTTCGTCCCGGACGCCTTCCACGGTGGAGCGGAAGTCGAGGCGCGGTGCACGAGGAGCGACCGACGCGAGTCTCTGCGTCAGCTCCACTTCCAAAGCCGCCATGTGCGGGCAGTGGGACGCGTAGTCCACGGGTACCCGGCGGGCCCACAGGCTGTCGCTCGCACACTGCGCCTGCAGTTCGTCCAGCGCATCCACCTCACCGCCTACCACGGTCGAGGAGGGGCCGTTCACCGCGCAGACCCACAGCCTCCCCGCCCAGCGGCCGATCAGTTCCTCGACCACAGCGCGGGGGGCGGACACCGTCACCATCCCGCCGGTGTTCGCCAACGACAGCAGCGCAGTACTGCGCAGCGCCACCACGCGAGCGGCATCCGAGAGCGTCAGGGCGTCGGAGACATAGGCGGCGGCGATCTCCCCCTGCGAGTGGCCCATCACCGCGTCCGGCTCCACACCTACCGAACGCCACAGCGCCGCCAGGCCCGCCACCACGGCGAACGTCAGGCACTGCACCACATCCGACCGATCGAGGGCGGGAGCTCCGGCTGCTCCGTACAGCGCATCGCGTACGGACCATTCCACGTGTGGTTGGAGCGCGTCCGCGCAGGCGATGGCCTCGTCCCGGAACACCCGGGAGGTGCGCATCAGTTCGGCGGCCATACCCGCCCACTGCGATCCTTGCCCCGGGAAGACGAATACGATCTTGCCCCGGTCCCGCGCCGTACCCAGTGTGAGGCCCGGCGCGGACTCGCCGCCCGCGAGTGCGCTCAGACCGGCGCGCAGCGCGGCCCGGTCCGCGCCGGTGACGATCGCGCGACGGGTGAACGCCACACGGGTGGTTGCCAGCGCGCGGCCGATGTCGGCGACCGCGACGCTTGGCCCGTCGTCGACGAGCCGGAGCAGCTGAGCCGCCTGGTCACGCAACCCCCGATCGTTCGGAGCAGACAACAGCCAGGGCACGGTCACCTCGGCGTCCCCCGGGTCCCCCGTCTCGTCCTCGGGCGCCTGCTCGATCACCAGATGGGCGTTGGTGCCGCTGATGCCGAACGACGACACGGCCGCCCGCCGCACAGACGTGCCGGGCCAGGGCCGTGCGTCAGACAACAGTCGGACCGCGCCTGCCGACCAGTCGACGTGCCGGGTGGGGGCGTCCACATGCAGTGTCCGCGGCAGTGTGCGGTGACGCAGTGCCATCACCATTTTGATCAGGCCGCCGACCCCGGCCGCAGCCTGAGCATGGCCGATGTTCGACTTCAGCGAGCCCAGCCACAGTGGCGCGTCCTCTGGACGGTTCTGCCCGTATGCCTCGATGACGGCCTGCGCCTCGATCGGATCGCCGAGGCGGGTGCCGGTTCCGTGCGCCTCGACCACGTCCACGTCGGACGGCTCCAGACCGCCGGCGGACAGTGCCTCCCGGATCACCCGTACCTGGGACGGCCCGTTCGGCGCGGTCAGCCCGTTGCTGGCCCCGTCGGAGTTGATCGCGGACCCGCGGATCACGGCGAGCACTCGGTGGCCGTTGCGGCGCGCGTCCGCGAGTCGTTCGAGTACGACCATCCCGGCGCCCTCCGACCAGCCGGTGCCATCCGCTCCATCCGCGAACGCTTTGCACCTGCCGTCGGGGGAAAGTCCCTGCTGGCGACTGAACTCGACGAAGATTCCAGGTGCGGCCATCACGTTCACACCGCCCGCCACGGCGAGCGGGCACTCCCCGCGTTGCAGTGCCTGCACGGCCAGGTGCAGTGCCACCAGCGATGACGAGCAGGCGGTGTCCACGGTGAGCGTCGGGCCCTGCAGCCCCAGCGTGTAGGCGATTCGACCGGAGGCGACGCTCGCGGTCGTGCCGGTGAGCAGGAAGCCGTCGAGTTCGCCGCCCCCTTCGGTGAGGCGTGGCCCGTACTCCTGCGACATCGCTCCGACGAACACCCCCGTTGGACCTCCGCGCAGCGAAGACGGCGCGATGCCCGCGCGTTCCAACGCCTCCCAGGAGACCTCCAGCAGCAGCCGCTGCTGCGGGTCCATCGCCAGCGCCTCACGCGGGCTGATGCCGAAGAACGCCGGGTCGAACAGGTCGGCGTCCATCAGGAATCCGCCGCGTCGCACGGACGAGGTGCCCGAAGGCCCCGAGTCATGAGCGAAGAGGGCGTTCAGGTTCCACCCCCGATTGTTGGGGAAGTCGGAGACCGCATCCGTTCCGGTCTCCACCAACCGCCACAACTGCTCGGGGGACTGCACCCCGCCGGGGAAGCGGCAAGCCATGCCCACGATGGCGATCGGTTCGTCCGCTCCGTCGACACCCTTCGGCGCCGACGGGGCCTGTGGCACGTCGGGAACCGCGGTGAGCCGGGTGAGCAGGTGTTCGGTGAGGACGGTCGGTGTGGGGTGGTCGAACAGCAGGGAGGCCGGCAGATCGAGGCCGGTGGACACCGCCAGACCATCCCGCAGCTCCACCGCGAGCAGCGATGTGAGGCCGAGTTGCCGGAACGACCGCGTCATGTCCATGCCCGCGACGTCGTCGTGTTCGAGCACGGCGGCGGCATGGCTGCGCACCAGAGCCAGCAGCGTTCGCCTGAGCTCCGGCCTCGGTAGGGCGGCCAGCCGGTCCGCGGCCGACCGCGCCGCGGGTCCCGCTGCCGTCGGGCGATGGGACACGGGATCGTTGCTCTGCTCGGACCCGGATGACAGCCAGTGCCGACCGCGCTGGAAGCGGTACGTCGGCAGGGGCACCCGGCGCGGTTGAAGACCCGCGAAGAGCGGGGCCCAGTCGGCCTCCCCTCCGTGGACGTGCAGCCGGCCCAACGACCGGACGAACGCCGGCCACGCCGACCTGTCGCGCCGCAGCGTCCCGATCGCGACCGCGTTGACCTCGGCGGCGTCGATGACATGCTGGAGCGCCGTGGTCAGGACGGGGTGCGGGCCGGCCTCGATGAAGCGGGTGTGCCCCGAATCGAGCAGTTCGGTGACCGCGGCGTGGAACTGCACGGGGTTGCGGAGATTGTCGTACCAGTACCCGGCGTCGAACGTGGGGCTGGTACCGGGGCGCGCGGTGGAGTGGAAGGGGATGTCAGGCACTCCGGGGGTGACGTCGGCGAGGGCCTCCATGAGTTGTTCGCGCAGCGGCTCAATGTGGGACGAGTGCGAGGCGTAGCCGATCGGCACGAGGCGGGCGTCGACATTCTGCCCCCGGTAGTGGTTGAGGAGGCGGCGGACGGAGTCCGGATCGCCCGATACCACTGTGTGGTGGGGTGAGTTGATCCCGGCAATGCTCAGACCCGGGTAGGCGCTCAGGTCGTCGGTGACACGCTCGTGAGGGAGCGGGACGGCGGCCATGCCGCCGGTGTCGGCGATCGTCCTCGCGACGAGCCCGCGGTGGGTGATGACCCTGGCGGCGTCGTCGAGGGAGAGGGCGCCGGCGATGTGAGCGGCGGCGATCTCGCCCTGGGAGTGCCCGACGACGGCGTCGGGTGTCACCCCGTGGTGCTGCCACAGCCGCGCGAGCGAGACGGTGACGGCGAAGATGGCGGGCTGTACGACGTCGACGCGGTCGAGTTCGGGCGCGTGGGGATAGCCGCGCAGGACGTCGAGGAGGGACCAGCCGGTGTGTGGACGCAGGGCCTCGTCGCAGGCGTGCAGGTGCTGGGCGAAGACCGCGGAGGTCTCCAACAGCTCCAACCCCATGCCGGGCCACTGGGCGCCGTGCCCGGGGAAGACGAACACCGTCCGGCCGGGCTCGCCGACGCGTCCGGTGACCAGTGTGCCGACCGCGGTGTCTTCACCCGCTGCCGCGGCGAGCCCGCGCAGCAACTGCTCGCGGTTGTCGCCGAGAACCACGGCGCGGTGGTCGAAGGTCGAGCGGGTGGTGAGCAGCGACCAGCCGATATCGACCGCGTCGAGGTCGGCGCGCTCTTCCGCAACGGCCCGCAGGGCGGCGGCCTGCGCACGAAGTGCCGCCTCGTCCGCTCCGGAGAGCACCCAGGGCACCACGGACGGTGCGACAGCCGTCCCCGGAATCGGATGGGTGCCCCCCGAGGTCGTAGCGGGTCCGGCGGCTGGTGCGTCGGAGACCACCACATGACAGTTCGTGCCGCCCATGCCGAACGAGTTGACGCCCGCCACCAGCGGCGCGTCCGGCTTTGGCCAGGGACCGTACTCAGTGCGCACCTCGATGTTGAGCGCATTGGGCGAGATCCGAGGGTTGGGCGTCGAGTAGTTCAGGCTCGCCGGGATCGCTCGGTGCTTCACGCAGAGCGCGGTCTTGATGAGGCCGACAATTCCCGCGGCCCCTTCGAGATGCCCGACGTTCGTCTTGGCCGAGCCGACATGCACCGGCCCGTCCGAACGGCTCGCGCCCACCGAGGCCCCGACGGACGCGGCCTCGACGGGGTCGCCCACCTTGGTGCCGGTCCCGTGGAGTTCCACGTACTGGACGTCGCCAGGTGCCAGACGGGCCTTCTCATGGGCCAGCCGGATGACATCCCGTTGAGCCTCGACGCTCGGCACGGTGAGGCCGTCGGTGGCGCCGTCGTTGTTCATTCCGGTTCCGCGGATCACACAGTAGACCGGGTTCCCGTCGGCCAGGGCTCTGGAGAGCGGCTTGAGGAGGACGAGCCCGCCTCCCTCACCACGGACGTATCCGTTCGCACGGGCGTCGAAGGTGTGGCAGCGTCCGTCGGGAGAGAGCCCTCCGAACCGTTCGGTCGCCAGCGCTGCACTGAACGCCAGGTTGAGGTTCACGCCACCCGCCAGTGCCGTGGACGACTCGCCGGACGAGATGCTCTCGCAGGCCAGATGCACTGCCACCAGCGCCGACGACTGTGCGGTGTCCACGGTGAGACTTGGACCGCGCAGCCCGAGAGTGTAGGAGATCCGGTTGGCGATGATGCCTCGGCCGGTCCCGGTCAGGGAGAACCC
The DNA here is from genome assembly GCF_042753785.1 of Streptomyces sp. NPDC059256. Lineage (NCBI taxonomy): Bacteria > Bacillati > Actinomycetota > Actinomycetes > Kitasatosporales > Streptomycetaceae > Streptomyces > Streptomyces sp. NPDC059256. The sequence goes on from NZ_JBHYZO010000031.1 coordinate 7,957, forward strand.
GGTGCTGGCATCCGCACCGTGCCGGTGCGACAGGGACGCGTAGTCGTCCCCGATGGCCCCGACGAAGACACCTGTCCGGCTGCCCGTCAGGTCTCCGGGGACGATCATCGCGTCCTCCAGGGCTTCCCAGGCCAACTCCAGCATCAGGCGTTGCTGCGGGTCCATGCTGACGGCCTCGCGGGGCGAGATGCCGAAGAACGCTGGGTCGAAGCCCTCCACGTCGTCGAGGAACCCACCGTGCCGGAGCCCGGGTGGGCGCACCATACCGGTCCAGCGGTCGTCGGGCGTCTCGACGACGCCGGACCGGCCGTCTCGCAACAGCCGCCAGAAAGCGTCCGGGTTCGGTGCTTGGGGCAGCCGACAGGACAACCCGACGATGGCGATTGGGTCGTTCGACACTGGGCGCCCGCCCCCCGACTCAGTGAAATCCGTCATGACTTTCCGACAGCCTTCCTCGCACACCGGAACTCTTGAATGGCACGGACAAGGGCACTGAAGGACAGGCGTCCGAAGCCACCGATCGATTGCCTTCGGTCCACTCGATTGGTGCGGTTCAGTCCTCCATGTAGATGGTGGCCTCGGCGATCGTCGTGTTCGCGTCCGGTCGTTCCACGAATCTGAAGGTGCGTGTCCCGGTCTTTCCGGCGTAACGACCGCTGACACCGATCACGGGAAGCCGGTTGACGACGAACTCATTTCCGGCCGGGTCCTCCTGACGGACCGTTCCGGTCCAGCTGATGACGCCGTCCGTGAGCTTCTCGGTCGCCGTCATCAGCTGCATCAAGCTGCCGTCCTCGGGGTTACCGAACACCACCGCCATGCCTTCCGAAGTGGACACCAGATTGCCACTGGAGTCGTACAACTCCTCGGTGAATGTGACATGGTGCCCGACGCCGGGACTGCTCGACCTGTGCACTGTCGTGTGGCAGACTTCCCGGAGATTTTCCAGGTACATGAATCTCCTTTTAAATTGTCGGGATTTTGCTGGAGAGCCGTCAAAAAGCTGTACGTGCCGAAGTACAGTTGAGCGCAGGGATTCATGTGACGGTCTTTGTCTTAGGTCACATGTACTTGCGGGACGTACCGGATCCATCGTCCGCCGGACTGCTGGAACTCCCGCTCCTTGGCCATGATTTCCTCGGCGTGGTTCCAAGCGAAGAGCAGCGCGTAGTCCGGGTAGGGTGCACTGAACTCTGCCGCGCTCCGGACCGGAATGTGCTGCCCTGGGGTCAGCCGGTTCTGCTTGCCGGGCGTCGTGTCGCAGATGAACGAAACCAGCTCGGGTCCGATGTCGCAGAAGTTCGTCACCGTTGCGCTCTTGGCGGTCGCGCCGTAGCCGACCACGCGGCGTCCCTCTGCGCGCAGACGCTTCAAGAGCGCCACAAGATCTTCGCGGACCTTCCGAACGTTCGTCGCGAAGGCCCGGAGCGTCATGAGGTCGGTGAGCTTCTGGTCACGTTCCTCGGTGAGCAGCCGGTTGACGGCCTGGGTCGGAGTGCGCACACCGGGCCGCGCGAGCGTGTAGCGGACCTCGCCGCCGTGGACCGGTAGTCGTTCCACGTTCACCAGTTCAAAACCGAACCGCTCGGCTAGCGCCTGGACGGATCCGGCCGAGAAGAGGTAGAAGTGCTCGTCGTAGATCTGGTCGAACGATGTCTTGCCGACGATGTCACCGAGGTAGGGGTCCTCGAAGACAAACACTCCGTCCGGGGCGAGCAACACGTCGGCACCCCTCAGGACCGAATCCAGATACGGGATGTGGCACATGGTGTTGGCGGTGTAGATGACATCTGCCGGCCCCTCGGCGGCACGCACCTCCCTGGCAGTCGATTCCTCGAAGAAGTCGGTGCGCACCCGTACGCCCTTTGCCCGCGCCACCTCGGCCACGCCCGTCGAGGGCTCGAACCCTAGATGCCGGACACCCGCTTCCCTGATCGTCTCCAGCATGATCCCGTCGTTGCAGCCCATCTCCACGACGAACGGGTCCGCTCCGGTCAGTTCGCTGGCAAGGAGGGAGTGGGCGACACCGGCGAAATGCTCTCGCATGACGGAGGAGCCGGAGGAGTGGTACGGGTAGTCGTCGTGGAACATCAGGTGCCGCGGCACCTCCTCGGCCAGCTGGACCATCGTGCACGTGCTGCACTGCCCGACGGTGAGTCGGAAGAAGAATTCCTCGTCGACGTCGCCCGGCTCGAGGAACCGGTCGGACAGCGGCTGCTGGCCCAGATCGAGGAACTCCTCGACGTCGCCGCCGCAGATCCGGCAGGTACCCCGGGCGGGCACGTCGGTTACACCAGTCATGATCGAACTCCTTCTCGGGCACGGTTGCTGGGCGGAGAACCGCCCTCCTGACCGCCGGACGGGTACCGGGACGTCACAGCCCGACGAGGACCTCGCGCAGTGCTTCGATCACCTTGTCCTGGCGGTCCCGGGACAGCGAGGGGTACATGGGCAGCGAGAAGATCTCACCCGCGAGGCGTTCGGTGACCGGGAGCGATCCCTCGGCACAGCCGAGCTCGGCGAACCCTGTCATGGTGTGGACGGGCCACGGATAGCTGATGTTCAGTGAGATGTCGTACCGCTTGAGCCGTTCGTTGATCTCGTCCCGATGGGAATGCCGCACCACGTACAGGTAGTAGACGTGTTCGTTCCCCTCGGTCACCGACGGAAGGGTCAGCCCGCCGGGGCCAGTGAGGTCCGCCAGCCCCTCCTCGTATCGGCGAGCCACCTTCCGCCGACCCGTCAGGTAGGCGTCCAGGCGGCGCAGCTTGCGGCGCAGGATCTCGGCCTGCACCTCGTCGAGACGAGCGTTGTGCCCCGGGGACCGGACGACGTAGTAGACCTTCTCCATCCCGTAGTAGCGCAGCTGCCGCAGGTCGCGGTCGACCTCAGCGTCGTCCGTGATGACTGCGCCGGCATCGCCGTAGGCCCCGAGCACCTTCGTCGGATAGAACGAGAACGCCGCCGCGTTTCCCATCGTGCCCGCCACCTTGCCGTGCTGCCGTGCACCGTGTGCCTGCGCGCAGTCCTCCAGGATGACCAGACCGTGCTCGTCGGCCAGTCGCTGCAACGGAGCCATGTCGACACACTGCCCGTACAGGTGCACGGGCAGCAGAGCCTTCGTGCGCGGCGTAATGGCGTCCGCCACCTGGGTGGTGTCCATCAGGTAGTCATCCTCGCGTACGTCCACGAAGACCGGCGTCGCCCCGGCGCCGACGATGGCGACCACGGTCGGGGCCGCCGTGTTGGAGACCGTTATCACCTCATCGCCGGGACCGACGCCGAGTGCCTGTAGTCCCAGCTTGACGGCATTGGTGCCGTTGTCGACGCCGACGCAGTGCCGCACTCCATGGTAGGCCGCGTACTCTGCCTCGAAGCCCTGCACGCTCTTGCCGAGAATCAGCTGCCCGGACTCGAAGACCGCCTCGACGGCCCCCAACAGGTCCGCCCTTTCCTGTTCGTACTCCGGTAGGTAATCCCATACACGAGTCGTCATTTCCCTCACCGTGACATTGGCTTACAACGCGATGGATCCGCTGAATTTCCATTGCTCGTGGAGCGGGCCGCCCAGGTGCTCATGTAGTTGTTGTCCCGCTCGATCCCGAGCGCTTGCGCGCTCAGGAAGTCCACGCCGTCCGCGTAGGCGTACGGCTGCATGAACCCGCCCGCCCGGACGTCGCGGTAGAGTCGCGACAGCGGATGGGCTCCGGTGAACGACGCGCCACCGACCAGGGTCAGGCAGTCGTCGACGATGGCCGGAGCCATCTGGTTGACCGTCAGCTTGGCGCGCTGGAAGTGCCGCATCATCTGCCTGCCGCGCTCGTCGAGGTCTCCCGACAGGTCGGCGTTGAAGGCGTCGACCGCGGTCAGAGTGGTGCTGAGCGTGGCATGGAGCACGTAGAGACGGGCGTCCAGCTCCGCCACCAGAGTCAGCGTTGCGGCCTGCGGAGCAGAGGAACGGCGCGCGAGCGCCCCCACCGCGAGGTCATAGGCGGCCTGGGCAATGCCGACGTACAAACCCAGCATCGAGACGGAGCTGACCGTCTGACCGGCGAGGACCGCGTCCTTGCGAGCCCCCACGACATCGCGCACGATGACGTCCTGGGCCGGGATGGGACAGTTGTCGAAGACGATGTCCATCGTGCCCGACGCGCGCATTCCGAGGCCGTCCCAGTTGTCCAGGACGGTGAATCCCGGAGTGTTGCTGCTGACGACGGGAGACACCAGCCTCGGCGGTCCGTCTGTGCCGTCCGTGCGTGCGTTGATGAAGAAGTGCGTGCCGATGGGTGCCATGGACACCAGGGTCTTGCGACCGGACAGCACCCACCCACCCGACCCGTCCGGCGTCAGTGTCGTCACCGTGGAGTGATGGTCCTTGATGCCCGAGCACAGGACCGCGTCGCCCGCGACCATCATCCGCATCAGCCGCTCCGCCAGCGTGCGGGCGTTTGTGTCACCGTGCCGCCACTCGTAGCCGAGGGTGAGTCCCCGGCTGAGCTGGAGATGCAACGCCAGCGCTGTCGAGGCGTCAGCCTGTGCCACGGACCGGAGCGCGACCGCCACGTCGAACAGCCGGTCCACTCCCAGCCCACCCAGCTCGGTCGGTACCGTTGCGCCCATCAGACCTTCCTTGCGGAGCGCGTCGAAAGTCTCGGTGGGAAACACGGCGTTGCGGTCGTTCTCCGCCGCGGTGGCCCGGATGCGCGGCAGATGCTCGGCGAGCCGCTGGAGCAGGGCTCGACCGGCAGGAGTGACCGGTGCGTCGAACCCCGTCGCCGGGACCTGGGGTGTCGTGACTGAGGACTGGACGTGCTCGGTCATGCCATGCTCCGTATTCTCTCCATCGGTGGTCATCGGCCTACCCTCGGTCCTACCTCGGGCTGTCCGGGGTCAGCCGGTCATCCCTGCGGGGGATTGGGTGTCGGTGTGCGGCGAAGCGGTCGCCACCAGGACTGGTTCTCCATGTACCAATGGACCGTGTCGACGAGCCCGTCCGCGAAGTCGATGCGTGGCGTGTAGCCCAGCTCGTTCTTGATCTTCGTCCAGTCCACCGAGTACCGCCGGTCGTGGCCCAGGCGGTCGGCAACGTTCCGCACCGAGGACCAGTCCGCGCCCGTCTCCTTGAGCAGTTGTGCCGTGAGGTCGCGGTTGGTGAGCTCAGTCCCACCGCCGATGTTGTAGACGTCACCGGGCCGACCGCCCTCCACGACCAACTGGATGGCGCGGCAATGGTCATCCACGTGCAGCCAGTCGCGCACGTTGCTCCCTTCCCCGTACAGTGTGAGGTCCTCGCCCTCCAGCAGGTTTGTGATGAACAACGGAATGATCTTTTCGGGGTACTGATATCGCCCGTAGTTGTTCGAGCACCGCGTCACGCACACCGGAAGCCCGTAGGTCCGGTGGTAGGAGCGCGCGACAAGATCGGCGCTCGCTTTGGATGCCGAGTACGGCGAGTTCGGTTCGAGCGGATGGTCCTCGGTCCATGAACCCGCGTCGATGGAGCCATAGACCTCGTCGGTGGACACCTGGACGACCCGCCGCACACCCGCGTCCAGGCTGGCGTTGAGCACGGTGTGCGTGCCCTGCACGTTGGTGTGCATGAAATCGGCTGGGCCGGTGATCGAGCGGTCCACGTGGGACTCCGCCGCGAAGTGCACCACGACATCCACGCCTTGGAGTGCGTCGGCCAACAGGTCCGCGTCACAGACATCTCCGACCACCAGCTCGAACCGCCGGTCATCGGAGACCGGAGCCAGGTTCTCCTCATTGCCGGCGTAGGTCAGCTTGTCCAGAACGACGACCGAGGCGTCGGCGAACTCCGGATACGCGCCCGAGAGGATCTGCCGCACGTAGTGCGAACCGATGAATCCGGCACCGCCGGTGACGACCACACGACTATTGCGCGACATATGTCAGCCTGCCCCATCTGGTGTCACTGGCGATCTCCATGACGTACTGGCCGTATCCCGAGTTCTTGTGTTTCTTCCCGAGGGAGTAGCAACTCCCGGCGTCGATGTAGCCCCGACGAAGGGCTATCTCCTCCAGGCAGGCGATCCGGCCGCCCGAACGCTGCTGCTCCCGTACGAAGTGCGTCGCGTCCAACAGACCGTCGTAGGTACCCGCGTCCAGCCATGTGGTCTCCGCCCCGAAGGAGTGGAGCCGTGCTCGGCCCTGTTGCAGGTAGACCCGGTTCACATCGGTGATCTCAAGCTCCCCGCGCGCCGACGGCGTGATGCTGTGAGCTATCTCGACGACGTCGTTGGAGTAGATGTAGAGACCCGTCGCGATCTCCGAGCTGCGCGGCTTGGATGGCTTCTCCTCGATCCCGATCACTCGTCCGTCGGGAGCCTTCTCCACCACTCCGTACGGACGCGGGTCGGCGACCGAGTGGCCGAACAGCACGCATCCGTCGACGTCCTTCATGCTGCGTGCAAGGACGTCCGGCAACTCGGGGGAGTGGAAGATGTTGTCGCCCAGGACGAGGGAAACCGAATCGGAACCCACGAATTCGGCCCCTACCCGGAATGCGTCGGCGATTCCGGCGGCCTGCGGCTGCTCCGCGTAGGAGATGCGCAGGCCGAGTTCCGCGCCGTCCCCAAGCGCTTTCTGGAAAAGTGGTAGGTCCGTCGGCGTCGAAATGACGAGGAAGTCCCGTACACCGCCCAGCATGAGAGTGGACAGGGGATAATAGATCATGGGTTTGTCGTACACCGGAAGTAATTGCTTGGAGAGGGCGAAGGTCAGCGGATATAGGCGCGTTCCCGTTCCCCCCGCCAGGATTATTCCCTTCACGGGTGACACCTCTGTCGTCATTAGCTGAGTCGCGGAATGTAATCGCTGATCATGCGTGACTTCTTCGGGTGTTTCACTGCCCCTGCGCGAGGGGCCAGACAGGCTCGCCGTGAGGGCTGGGGCCGGTGGTCCCCGGTACGGACCGCCGGCAGGCGCGGAACGGGACGAGCGGACGGCGGGGCCTGACGCCGCGGCGGAAGCACACGACTCCGTCCTGCCGCTGCCCTCCCACGATGGCCCGGGCAGGGAGCGCGTCCCCAGATCGCGGCACGCGGGCCCCTGACACGCTGCGGGCCGGCGGCAGCGCGGGGTACGTGGCTGGCGGTCCGCTGAGGGTTCGTTGCGGGTCGGTATGTAGCTACCGACCCGCCAGAAGCCTGTTCACCGAGCGTCTGGCGTCCCACGGCGTGGACGGGGCTCCCCAGGCGTACCTGCCGCGCGAGCCGACTGCCCTCCTGGAGATGGGCCTGATTCGAGGGACCCGGACGTGGCAGTTGCCTGATGCGCCCGCCCACGCGACCTTGGTCACCAGCCGGAGAGTGATTTCCTGCTCTCGACAGACCATGGCCGACCCGCGGGATTCGGCGCGACTTCGCTCCTGTGTCTCTCACATACGCGAGCACTGCATCAACCCCCTCACCGCCCTCCGATGCCTGTTTGCCGGACGGCTTTGGATGGCGCTCCCGTCAACCGAAAACCCTCAACGGTTCAGATCACCCTATTCTTGCGACACAAAAGGCTTCTTAAATAGCTCTAAGAGCGTTCTGGAAAAAGCCTTGCCCAGACCTTGTGTCGCGTTGAGTCCGGTGTTCCGATGCTGGTCTTCCTCGCCGTCCTTCCGCGAAGAGCAGTCATCCCAGCGACAGATGAGGGTGTTTCGGACCGCCGCAATTGTCGGCCCGCGGGAGAAGGGGCACGCCGTCGAGCATGATGCGGACGGTCGCCACGAGCTTGGCTTCGACCGCACAAGCCGGCTGTGCTCGCTCGATCCTCGATCCTCGATCCTCGATCCTCGATCGATGGATCGGTGCCCTTTGCGCCAGGGTTCCGACCATGCCCGAGACCGAGCTCCCTGCCGGGCTGCCCGACTGACGGGGGTAGTCGTCGCCCGTCATTTCGCGCCGCGGTGCCCACATCCTGGACAACCGCAATGTCCCTGGGCGGAGCCTGGAAGGTGGACACAGTCAAGTCGGCCCGCGCGGTTGTCATGGTGACACGGAGTCGAGTTCGGCACCCTGGCTGCGTTCGCCGTGTGACAGGCGCAGCTGTCGGCTGCTGGAGAACTGTCGTACCCGGAAGGCTCGGCTGATTGCTCCGTACCCGCGCAGTGAGCCGGTCGTACGGGTGGCACGGGTGCCCCCTGGGCGACGCCCGTCACTCCACTCGTCGAAGGGGAGTCGACAGGGCTTCGCTCGGCGTCCTGTCGGCCGAGGGCCCGAAGAAGCTTCGGACCGATCCGGCTCGGAAACCAGCGTCGGAGGGCTCAGGGAAAGTAGATGTTGCGCGAGTTCATTCGAACGGCGTCCACGAGGGACGCCTGACGTACAGAGTTCCGCGACCACTCCTCAGGACGCTCTCCGCTGAGAACTGCCCGGGCGAAGGCGCGGATACTCATGGCGAATTGGTCCTCCGGGGGGAGGACGAACTGCTCGGCGTGATCCTGCCGTTCGACGTGGACCACCGGTTGGTAGGACGCCGGAGGAGTGAAGACGCGGTTCAGCCAGAGGCGGCCGGCGCTTCCCCTGAACTCGTAGCTGTTCGTGTAGGAGTGCTCCATGCCGAACGTGAGCTGTGCGGTCACACCTCGATCGGTGGTCATGAGCGCGTTCCCTCCGACCACGACACCGTGGGACCGTTCGTGTCGGAGTACGGAGCCCGCGACGTCGAGGTCCATGCCGAGAAAGAAGCCGGTCGCACGGATCGGGTACACACCGATGTCTAGCAGCGCTCCGCCGCCCACGTCTGCCTGGTACCGGATGTCGCCCTGCGGCTTGGGCGGGATGGTGAAGCTGGCTGCGAACGAGCGGATCTCTCCGATGACGCCCTCCGCGAGCATGGCCGCGACCCGCTGGTGCTGGGGATGGTGGAGAAACATGAAGTTCTCCATCAGCAGGAGTTGTCGATCCGCGGCCAGTGCGAACAAGCGCTCGGCCTGGTTCCGGTCAGTGGTGAGCGGCTTCTCCGCGAGGACGTGCTTGCCCGCGCACAACGCTCGGTCGATCCACTCGGCGTGGAGAACGGCCGGAAGCGGAACGTACACCGCGTCGACGTCGTCCCGTTCCAGTAGGGCGGCGTAGCCCTCCACCGGCTCTCCACCGAACCGTTCGGTGAACCGCTGCGCCCGGTCCCTTCTCCGACTGGCGATGGCTGTCACCTCGGTGCGTGGTTCGGCCTCCAACGCGGGCAGCCCGCGCCGCCACGCAATGTCGGCACATCCGATCACTCCGACCCGAACCGGGTTGACACTTCCCGTATGCCCCATCAGAACTCCCTGGACAAGAAGATTGTGGTGACTTGCCGACGGAGCGACGTGGTGTTCCAGGCCACGACGCACAGGGTCACGCGCCACCTAGCCAGGAGGAGGTGTGGCGGCTGCTAACGCCTGCTCGTAGGTGGGAAGTAGCCCGCGCTCCACCGCCTCGGCGAGAGTGGGTGCTGCCGCGTCCTTGTCCGATGTGATCGGCGGTCCGTCCAGTTCCCAGGGGATGCCGATTGCCGGGTCCAGGGCCTGGACGTCGATCATCGTGCCATGGACGTACTCTGCGCCGCAGAGGTAGTTCATGCACGTGTCATCGGTCAGGGCGAGAAAGGCGTGACCGATGCCGTCGGCGAGGTATACACCGATCCCGGACCGAGCCTCCTGCAAGGTCACGTCGTACTGGCCGAATGTGGGCGATCCGACCCGGAGGTCGACCGCCACGTCCATCGCCGCACCCCTCACGCACGTGACGAGTTTTGTCTGACCCGGCGGGATCGTGGTGCCATGAATCCCGCGAAGCGTGTTCTTCTTGGAGACCGAGTAGTTCACCTGTTGAATCAGGAAATGGTGGCCGGCCTGTTTGAGAAGTTCACTGAACTGCCATGCCTCATAAAAGTGGCCACGCCGGTCCCGTAGGTGATTCGTCTTGATTCGATACGCCCCGGGGATGGACGTCTCAGATACTTCAATACCGGGCACGTGGTTTCCTTCTTTACAGAGGGATGGGGGCAGGGGGAATTCCGTCGGAATCAACCGTGCGCCGAACCGAACGGAAGGCAGCGGGGTCGGGAGGTGAAGGTGCCGGCGGTCAACTGACGGCGCGCTGTGTCTTGCCGCCCGCTGCGCGTATGAACCGGAGTTCATCCAGCCGGTCGTTGAGAATGAACTCTTGCGTTTCCTGTAGGAAACGGCACGGTTCCAGGCCCAGCTCCTCGCGCATCGTCCTGCGTGCGGTCTGATAGACCATCAGGGCATCGGCCCGGCGTCCGGAACGACTGAGCGCCTCCATGAGCAGCGCGTAGAAGTCTTCTCGCAGGGGGTACTCGACGATGAGCGAGTAGAGGATGCGGATGGCCTCCCGGGCTTGGTCCGACGCTAGAAGTGAACGGGCAAGGAGCTCTTGGCACTCGACACGGAGCTCTTCGGTCTCGTTGGCGAACTCTTGGATGATCGGTCCCTCGAAGGACGATGCGTGTACCGGTTCGCGCCAGAGTGCCAGCGCCTGAGACAGGCTCTCGGCCGCAGCGGCGTGATCGCCCACGTCCATCTGTAGTCGGCCTTTTTCCGACAGGGCCATGAACACGTCGAGGTCGAGTTCGTCCCGCCCCAGGTTCAGGACGTATCCAGGGGAGCGAGTGGTGATGCACTCCCTGGTCAGGGACAACTTGTTGAGGAGCTTTCGCAATTGCGACACATAGACGTGCAGCGATGCACCCGCACGCACGGGTGGGGCGGCGCCCCACAGCTCCTGCGTCAGCTGGTCGAGCGACACGACCTGGCCATTGCGGACCAGCAGTGTTCTCAGTAGCACTTCCATCTTGTATGTTCCGACCGAGGACGTCCTGTCAGCGACCGAGACGTGAACAGGGCCCAGAAGCTCGTACCTCAATCCGTGACCTCCAGAATCAGGGTGCTACCGAAGCTCCGCGCAGCGACGACAAGGTTGTCGGTGGGCTTGTCGATGTGACAGGCGACCCCCGCGGTGTCCGCTTCCGGTTCGGCATCGCTGACCTGGTGGCAGTGTGGTGGTGCCATGTGCATCGGCCTGTGTCGCGTTCGTGTTGGGCGGCGCGAGTGCTTGCGGCCGGTCCGGAGGTCGTGGCGATCGGATGGACACGTCTTGCGATGCCGCTGCGGGGGGCGGCGCGCATGATCCTCACTTCGGTTCCCCCGTTAGGAATGAAAATCCGTGGCGGCGTGTGCGGGCCTGTGAGGCGCAGGTGCGAAACGTGTGAACGTATTCGCGTGAGGGCTCCTGATCCAGGGGCTCCTCATGATCCTGACAAGCGCTGCTAGCGAGTCTTCCGGTCGGTGGACAGATTTCGCAAGAGTGTGTTCCAGCCAGTGAAACCATGCGATAACTTCGGTCAGATTTACGGGAGTTCGCACGTGTGCCTCTCTCCGATGTGCATATCGACAGCGACGGGAACCGGCCTTCCGAACCTCTCCTGCTTTTGTTCGGATGGCCTGTGAAAGGACCCGCGGTCTTCACGTCCTTCGCCGCTGTGCACGGCGCCGACCGCACGCCCCCGAATGCCAAGTGATGCAGGCGGCGATCCGTGGGCGCCGCATCCCGTCTAGCCGTTGCCGCCTTCGCCACCCCACCCTCACGGGCATCCGTCCCGCGTCAGCGGACGGTGACCGCCGCCGCCCGTGGCACACACTCCACGAAACCCCGAGGCCGTTTTACCGGCCCGGATGGCGGGTGGTCCGCCCCTGGGCGCGAGGCGGCCTTCCCTCAGGCGATGCGCAACGAGGAGGTGTGGCAGACCGAGGGATGCACCGAGGTCGAACGCCGCCCTCATCTGTCCTGCGCTCCCGTGTGCCCGGCTGCCGGGCGGCCCACGAGCCCGCGCGGTGGGCGATGAGTTCGGGGCCACGGTGTGACGGCGTTGTCATTCTGTCGGTCGCACCGGGTCCGGTCCGGGTGGGGCTTTGAGCCTCCGTGAGGACTCTGCTCCCGCTCCAAGACCGGCAGTGGGACAGTGGCAGAGGTGGTCGAGAGTTGGCCAACGTGAGCGCGGAGTACCGCCTTCAAATCGGCTGGCAATATGGACTGTTGAGCATTGGTGGGCGCTCCAGACGGCTGGAGCGCCGTGAACGCCGCGCGACCCTCGGACTCTCTCGGCGCGGGTACCTGGGGAGATGGGTCGACAACGGGTGCAAGGCTCGTGGGTATCGCGATGGCTGCGGCGATCCCACCTCGATTTCCGTATCACTCGACCCCGTATGCGTGCGGAGAGCCGACTCGTCACCAGGTATCACGTGATCCCTGGCAACCTCCCGCTCGGTACGGGTGAAGGGCCCGGACTCGGTCGAGAAGCCAAGAGTCAGAGTGCGACGCCAGGTGCCCTGCCGAGCCCCTACACGGCCTTGTCCCAGACGCCTCCTACGACTGGTTCCACCTCTCGCCGTTCACCCTCGGCCCTGGCTTCGGCAGGAACGCCGCACAGGGCGTGGCCCGGCGCACCGGGCTGGCCGTCCCGGGCACGCAGCGGCTCGCTCCCTCTGCCCGCTCAACGGAACTCCGCTTCGAAGAACTCGGGGAGAACGTCCAACTGAGGTTCCGATACTCCTGACTGTGGCTCGGCCCGGTGCCGTTTCCCAAGTTTCGGGAGCGAAGGGAAACGGCTTGGTGGGAGAGGACTTGCCGTCCGTCGCTATCACTGTGCGATGGGCCGTGCCATGCAGAGAAAGGGCCCTACGGATGATCGTCCCCGCGACGGAGCGTGCCAGCAGCGAGGTGCCACCCCGCGGCCCCACTTCGCCGAGAGCAACCAGGGCGCCCCTGGCCATTCACGCCCGCGACGCGGAGTGCACACCATCTTTCTCGCCCATGCGGAGGACCGCGTCGCCCGTATCCACCGCCGTCTGGGCTCGCGCGCCGTCACCCCTTGGCCGGGCCTGCGACCAGGGGGCTCAGTTTCATCACCGTGATCTCGATCTGCCCGTGGCCGTCCTCCCATCCCGCGACCTGCTCACAGCCCTCGTCCTCCAGGACGGTCGTCGTCTCATCCTGGTAGAGCGGCATCAGGCCCTCCGTGCCGTCCGTGCAGAAGTAGGCAAGGTGCGTGCGCAGCGCGGGGTGCTCGATCGTGGCCAGGTCCTGCTCCCACTCCTCATCCGGCTCCGTGGCGAAGGTGAGGGTGAGGGGAACCAGTTCCTCAGGAGTGCTGCCGGTGTCCAGGGCGACACGTAGAGCGTCGAGAAGGGTGCCGTCGCAGACCAGGCGGGGGAAGTAGATCGTCCAGGTGTCCTTGAGAGCGGAGGTGGTGAGATCGACGCCGAACCGGTCCAGCAGCGGTGCTATATCGGCGCCTCTGACCAGACTCTCCGCGAAGCAGACCGCCTTCAGGGCTGCCGCGAAGTCCTTGGGGAGCGGTGATTGTGGGCTGTCGCACCACTCGAAGTCGAAGATCGAGGCGCTGGCGTCGAACAGCGGCTGCCGATCGGGCTCGCTGCTCAGGCCGAAGGGGCAGGGGATCGGCCTGGCACCGCTCAGGGCCTGGGGGTGCACCCAGTCGGGCTCCCGCAGGAACCCGCTCTCGTTCAGCACATTGCCCCTGAAACCGACTGTGTAGACCGCGTCGGGGTCGAACTCGTCCAGGGGGCGGCCGACCAGGACGCCGAAGGCGTGGGCCAGTTCGCGGTCCCAGTCGGACAGGGAGGCTACGGGGCCTTTACGGGATTCTGCTGTCATGGCGGCACCGTAGTGCCACTCACTGACAATCTGAGGCCCACCCACCACCGGGTGCCGCACAACCCGGCCTCATGCTGTGCGTCAGAACCCGTGCGCTGACTGTGGCGGGCGTCGCTGCAACCGGTCATAGACCGGTGACCTCCCGAGCCCTTTTCAGTACGGAGCCGAGCGTGTCCACCGCGGTGCCATGCCGCCTCTCGCGCGCCGCCCGGTCCGCTGGTACCAGCCGCGCGGCAGCCTGTACGGCATAGGCGTCCGGGTCGCCGAACGCAGTCCTCGGGTCTTCTCCTGCATCCGCGCAGTGGGCCGTGACTTCCTTCACCGCCTGGAGCACCACTGCCCGGTCCACGCCCGGCTGCATGGCCAGCCGTACCTGGAATCGAGCCAGCCACTTCTCTCGGTCCTCCGCCGCGTCCGTTGTCCGGTCCTTCTTCGCCACATGCCCTCCCGGGTCGTCGGAAGCCGTCCGTTACTGGGGGCGTACGCCTACAGTTTCCAGCCGCCCCTGCCCGGAAGTCTTGGTGCAGACCTTCCGCCCCATTGAGAGCTATCACGCTTCGGCTCACCAACGCCAACGGCAGTCCACCGAGGAGCCCGGCGGCTTGATCGTTCTCAAGTCCACGGTGGTGGACCTGGTCCAGAATCCACCTGATACGAGCCCACCGAGCCCCCAGAGGTTCGGAACAGGCACCAACTGTGTCACCCCGGGCAGTCCCATGAGCGGCATGGCCGCTGCTCTACTCACTCCCGAGCGGCATCATCTCCAGCCTGCGCGGGACACCGCAGCTCCGTGTACTCGGTGGGCTTCGCTCCCAGCGGCCGGGCAACAGCCAGCGGCAGCTGCGATCGACCATCCGGCTCTCGTCCACTACCAAGTCGCCTCACCCACTGGCCGTCCTGCGCGGACGCGCCGCCACGGTCAACGCGGTGTCCTTCAGTCCGGGAAGCATCCGCGCGAGCGGCGGGCTCGACGGCACGGTGCGCCCTGTGGCCAACGACCGAGCCTCCACGCCCCCCCGCCTGCTCCGTAACTTGTACGGCGACGGACCCAACGAGGAGGTGTCCTTCAACCCCGACGGGCGCCTCCTCGCCACCCGTGGTCGCCACCGTACCTCCGCGCTGTGGAACGTCAGCGAGCCCCGCAATCTCCGCCGCTTGGCAGTTGTTGCAGGACACGCGAGCGACGTGGAGTCCGTCAGCTTCCATCCCGACGGCGCCCCCTGACAACCGCTTGCCACGCTCAACGGCCACACCGGCTACGAGCTTCCGCCGTCGACGTCGCGTGTCTGGGCCGCCCTGGCCCTCGGGCGGCCACCCGGCGCCACTCGAAGACCCGGGACACGCAGTCGGCCGCTTTGACGCCGGGGTTTAGCATGAACGACGGCCGCCTCCTCCCGGGACTTTGGGCATCCGCGATTGGCCTCGGCTGGTACCGCTCAGCCTTCGCGAGGGCGGACCCACTCCGGCCGCACTCATCCCAGCCGCCGGTGGGACGATGCCGGACCCTGGTGCGCGGGTGGCGGCCGGGCAGGCTAGTTTGCCTGGATGAGCCTTCTTGATGATGTAGCCGAGCGTGACGGCTGGCAGTGCTGGGTGTGTGACGAACCGGTCGACCCCGACGAGTCGGTGAACGACCCGCGGGGGCCCAGTGTCGACAGCCGGACCGCCGACCGGAAGGCCAAAGTCGCCGAGCGGCTCGCGCACCGCGGATGTAACACCCGCAAGGGTGCGGTCAAGGTGGTCATCGCCTGGCCGGAGCGCCTGTACGTGGTCGACCCCGCACCGCTGATCGCCGTTGCCGACAGGCTGGAACGCAAGGGAGGCCGCGAGATCGTGGGCCGTTGTCCGACCAGGAAGGACGCCCAAGAAGCGGCGGACTGGCTGGTGGACCGGTTCTCCCGACTCGTACCAGGGCTTCCGGTGACCGCCGGCATCGAGGCGGGCGGCGGCCAATTCCTCGTCGTCCTGGCCACCGGCCGCCGTTGACCGGGACCGCTCGCGCACACCGAGGTACCCACACATGACACTTCCATTGCCGGCCCCTCGTGCCTTTCTTCTGGCGCGGTAGTGAGCATTTGGACCTGCACCACACCGCCGGCCGCCGACCCGGTGCTGGTGGTGCGGTGGCCGTTGGGCCCGTCCCGTCCACCCCGGCGAGGGCGGACGGGACGGACCGAGGGTCAGTCGACGATGGTTGTCGGGGCTCAGGGTCGGGTCCAGGGGCCGCAGGCGGTGTCGGCTCCGTTCCTGCCGGTGTAGACCCGGTAGCTGAGGCCGGGTGCGGCGGCGGCCATGTTCTGTTCACTGCGGCCGGTGGCGACGCCGTTCGTGTCGCTGATGGCGCGGGCGGAGGACTCGATCGCTTGGACCGGGGACGGCGCGACCCGGAGCTAGGACCCGGGCCTGTCTCCGTGTACTTCGCTATCCATGCGCAAGCCGAACGTAGACAGCGATGGCGAGCCAGACGACGGCGACGGCCTCGACGAACATTCCGCTGCCGTCACGTCGACGAGAGCGGGGTTCGGTGCGCCGTTGTCATGGCAGATGGAGCCCGGCCCCCCATTCCCTCGGGTCCGAAGCCGCCCATAGTCATTGATGGGGCGGCGCTGCTGGCTGATGCCTCGAACGAGGTGTCGCCACTGAGGTAGCGTCCAGGGGAAGTGCCGACGGTTCGTCGGAACGCCGCGAGGAAGGCGCTCGATGTTGCGTATCCCACGGTGTGTGCGACCCGGGAAACGGGCTGACCCTCGGCCAGCAGGGGAAGCGCAGCACGCAGCCGCACATGGGTACGCCAGCGGTCGAAGTGCATGCCGGTGTCGTGGACGAACAGCCGGGTCAGGGTGCGTCTGCTGACCCCGATCGCCCGGGCGTGCGCCTCAATGCTCCGTGGGTCAGCGGGGTTGAGGAGCAGCGCGGCGGCCACGGTGCGCACCCGGTCGTCGGTGGGGTGCGGGACAATGATGGGGGCGGTCGGCAAGGGGCGCAGCAGATCCAGGACGACCGTCTCGGCAGATAGTCGTAGGTCATCGCGGAGGTCGTCGCGGCTGAGATATGCGATGAGGTGAGCCAGCAGCCCGTCGACGCCGACCGGAGTCGGGTCCGCCCAGTCCAGATCGCATCTGTCCGGTTCGAAGTAGAGGCTGCACAGCACCGCTTCACGGGTCGCGCCGGTCCGGTGGACCACCCCTGCGGGCAGCCACAGCGCACGCGAGGGTGGCAGGACCCAGTAGGCGTCGTCGACGGCGACGCCGAGCACACCGCGCCGCGCCCAGGCCAATTGGTGCTGTGGGTGGCTGTGCGGGATGAACCACTGCCCGTACGCCAACGGAAAGTTTCCGACGACGATCGCGCCCACTCCGGGCGGGACGGCTCCGACAACGGCCTTGGTCATAACCCCTAGCCTATGTCCCCAACGCGATACAGCATGGCCTGGTGGCGCATCGCGGTCGTCGTGGCCGGTGCATAGCGTCGTTCGCATGTCGATGAGTCATCCACCGCGCCATGGGCGCTACCGCAGTTCACCGTGGCCGTTCACGAGTACGGGGCGTCCGTCATGACGCTGGCACCAACCACTCTCACTGCTCGAGCCGTTGGGCGCCGTGGACCGGCCCTGGTGGTGCTGTGCTTCGTGCAGTTCATGCTGGTCCTGGATGACAACGTGGTGAGCGTGGCGCTCCCCAGCATGCGGGAGGATCTCGGCTTCTCCACCGCGGGTCTGGCCTGGGTCGTCAACGCCTACTTCCTCGCCTTCGGCGGGCTGTTGTTGCTGTTCGGCCGCATGGCCGACCTGCTGGGCCGCAGGCGCGTCTTTCTGACCGGTGTGGTGCTGTTCGGCGGGGCGAGCCTGGTCTGCGGGCTCGCGCAAGAACCCTGGCACCTCGTGACCGGACGGTTCGTCCAGGGCGCGGGCGCGGCCATGGCCAGCCCGGCCGCACTGGCACTGATCACACTGCTGTTCCCCGGGGACAAGGAACGCGCCAAGGCGTTTGGCATCTGGGGTGGCATCGCGGGCCTGGGCGGGACGATGGGCCTGGTGATCTCCGGCGCGCTGACCGGCCTGGCGTCCTGGCGCTGGATCTTCCTGATCAACCTCCCTGTTGCCCTCGCGGCCGTTGTGCTGCTCCCGCGCTTGGTCCCCGAAAGTCGGGCCGGACACGCGGTGCGCCTCGACGTACCCGGCGCGGTACTCGGAACCGGAGCCCTGGTGTCTCTGGTCTATGGACTGCTCCGGGCCGGCGAGTCGGGTTGGAGTGACACGACCGCCATCGGGCCCTTGGTTCTGTTCGTGCTCCTGGCCGTCGCCTTCATCGTGGCCGAGACACGAGCCGCCGAGCCGCTGGTGTCGTTGTCGTTCCTGTCCTATCGCATCCGCGCCGTAGCCAACGGGGCGACTCTGCTCTTCTCTGCCGCCATGTACGCGATGGCCTTCCTGCTGATGGTGCACCTACAGACCGTGCTGGGCTACCGCCCGCTCGCTGCCGGCGTCGCCTACCTGCCCTTCGGCGCAGGCATCCTTGTTGGCATGTGGCTTTCCTCCCGAGCGGTGGCCAGGCTCGGCGTGCGCCCTGCCCTCGTCACGGCGTTCCTGATCAGCGCGGCAGGACTGCTGCTGCTGTCCGGCGTGGCACCAAGCGACGGCTACGCCTCCGGAGTGCTGCCCGGCATGCTCGTCACGAGCCTCGGATGCGGACTGAGCCTGCCCGCACTGACCGTCGCCGCGCTCACAGGCACCACCGAGGAGGACGCCGGAGTCGGTTCGGCCGTCCTGAGCTCCGTTCAACAAGTCGGCGGCGCCGTGGGCGTGGCTGTGCTTGTCGCTCTGGCTTCGCGCCGCAGCGATGCCCTGGCGGCACAGGACGACCCCCTGCACGCCGCGACGGAAGGCTTCTCACTCGCGCTAGCCGTCGCCGCCGCCCTCCTCACGCTCGGCGCTGTCCTCATAGGCACCCTGCTAGGGAAGAGGCACCGCCCGGAAGAGCCGCTCGACGCCGCAGAAGCTCCAGCTAACCATGCAAACCGCAGGTAACCACCACCTTCGCCGGTCCCTATCAGTACGTGCCTGCCACACCAGGCAACTGCGGGGCGTCCCAACGATGTACGAGGCCCGAGGACAAGGGGGCGTCAGCGAGGTGCTGTCGAGGTGGTGGCTTCGCCACAGGTGGTTGCTTCTGAGCCTCCGACCCGTAGTGGGTCGTCCTCCAGGAAGCGACCCCCTTGCCCCCGGACCCTCTCGGTATGAACCACAACGGCACCGATACTGACAGGCCCTCGACCACCGGGAAGGGACGTGCTGTGCATGCAAAATGCGTGGTAGTGCAGGAGTGAGGGTCCGTCCGCGACTTCACCCAGGAAATCCGGTGTCGCGGTCTAGGCTGGGTCTGCCGTTGACTGTGTTCCAGTCCTCGCTCGCTCGACCTCCTTGGCGCGGGCCCTGATCCCGGCGATGCCCCGCGGACGATGGACGCGCACGGAGATGACGAGTATGGACAGCAGACCAAGAAGGGTCAGGATCCGGTGGCTCAACGGCTGCACTGAGCTGCACGTTTGCGCAACTGTGCTCTCTCAGTCTCGGTTTTCCCCGGCTCACCAACGCCTAGGGTCTGACGCCAGGACGCCAGGAGGGCGGATGTGAACCGGGAAAACCGTGGCTATCGACCCGGGATTTGGGTTGACCTGAAGTGCGCTTGAGGTAGCAGGCTTGCGCGCATGGATGATGAAGCGTTGCAACGCCAGCTGCGTGACCTGATCGACCGCGCCGCGATCAGCGACTTGATGGACCGCTATCTGCTCTCCTTGGACGAGGGGGTCTTCGACGAGGAGTGGGCCCGCGCCTTTCATACCGAGAACGTCACCGCAGCGATGCCAATAGGCACCGTCCACGGCCGCGATGCCTTGCTGGCGCGCGTCCGGCGCGGGATGGCACTGTTCGACCGGACTCTACATCTGGGGAGCAACGCCGTCATCGAAATCAACGGCGACCAAGCCACCGCCCGCGGCGCCCAACTGAGCACCCATGTGCTGGCGGATGGCTCGGGCAGTGTCTTCATCTCCGCGGGTCAAACCGACACTGAACTGGTCAGAACCGCTGACGGCTGGCGGGTCTCGTCCTCGTCGCTGCGCGTGACATGGACCCAGGGCACTCCACCGCAGCTGCCCGACGAACTCTCCCCAACAACCGCGTCCTAGATCCGAGCCGGGTCGGAGAACGAGCCCCGGCACGGGAGTAGTCTGCGAGGGTTGATGCTCACCGTGCTGTCGATATTGAGTTGGGTGTGGTTGGGGAGTTGAGTCAGGTGTTGCTCGGGTATGCTCTCGGCCTTGCCGCAAAGGGCTCGCATCCGGCGACTGGCGTTGGAGGGTGAGCCAGATTCTGGTCCGGATACTACTGACGTACTGCCGTGACGCGTCGCCTTTCCTCGACGGATTTGGAGCCGGTCGGGTGGCGGTCTGCCGCTAAGGAGCCCGTTCAGCTCAGGCCAGGAATCCTGCCACCAGCTTCGCCACCTCCTCCTCCGGCAGCACTGCGTGCGTTGCGTCGAGGTCCACGACCCGCACCCGTTCCACCCTCGGGCGGCGGTGAGGCGGCCAAGTCCTCGTCCAACCCCTTCCCGTACTCCATAAACAGCTCCTCGAGCCACTACATACCGGGCACCGGAGGAAGCGCCCGTCGCGCCCGGACCACCAGCAGTGGGCACGGCACCCGGCGCAGCAGCGCAAAGACCTCCAGGTCACCTAGCGCTTCCAGCATCTCCAGCGCCGCCGCGTAGAGGGCGGTCGGCGATCCCTCCGCCCAGGGAGAGGCCAACGATGGCTGCGCCGGTATCGCGTGCTCGTCGAGGGTCTTTTCGATGTCTCGTATACACCGTCGAGGTTCCAGGGGGAGAGCTCGGGGGAGCGGCCGTGGCCGGGAGATCGGCGGCGAGCACCCGGTGCCCGGCGGAGAGCCGGCTTGCGGCTTCCTCTCAGTCGGCGAGCGAATGCCCCGCATGGTGGAGCAATAGAACGGGGGCGCCGTTACCCCCGTGGTCGTGGACATGAAGGGAAGTCATGCATTTACCGTAGGGGGCCGGGCTCTGCGATTTTTCTCCTTGCCTTTTTGGCCCGGACCCACCTCAACGCGGCCATGGACCGACTCAACCAACCCGGTGTCAATGTTTGC
Organism: Streptomyces sp. NPDC059256; assembly: GCF_042753785.1. NCBI lineage: Bacteria > Bacillati > Actinomycetota > Actinomycetes > Kitasatosporales > Streptomycetaceae > Streptomyces > Streptomyces sp. NPDC059256. Next base: position 28,807 of record NZ_JBHYZO010000031.1, read on the forward strand.
GAAGTCCACCCGGACGCCCATGCCCAGGGCATCGCCATCGACCAGGCCGTGGCCACGCTTTCCCAACCTCAGCTGGGCAACGCCTCCACGGCCACCAGCCAGACCACGGTCATCCCCCTGGCCACGACCGCCCTCACCGCCCAGCTTCACACCCGCGGCTGACTGGCCCAGCGGTACTGCACTTGCTGAGAATTCTGCGTACTGGCTCGTGAGAAAGACATGTTCAGCGACGCGGGAATCCCCAACAGGACGGCGCCCTTGGAGAGCACGGAAGAGGTACGCCTCCAGGTGCTCGGCGTTGTTCCGCATCAAGGTGGCCACGCTTCGTCGTCGCTGACGCTGAGTTTCTCACGCAGGGCGTGGACCGCTGCGCGGCCCGGGCGCCGACCCGGGGGTGGGACCGCCGGCGCGGCTCACTCTCGCCACGGTCGTGTTGTTGGTGGTCAGTGGCCTGCCCCAGAGCTCCCCGAAGCAGCAGGCGGCTGCCATAGTGCCAGCTGACGGAGGCGGGTCGCCTTCGAGAAGGGGAAGGCTGAACCGCAGTATCCGACCGGGCCGTGGTTCACCGGCCAGCGGTTCGAGAAGGCGCTGAAGGTGATGTTCAACTCCGTCGCCTTCCACTCTTCTGGCCAGGACCAGACCACGGCTGGCACCTACGTTGTCGGTCGGTGTAGCCAGGGCCGTCCGGCATCCCGGCCTGGCGGTCGCTGTGGAGTTGCTTGTCGCCTTCCCAGATCGCTGCGGGTTCGACCGACCACGGCAGCGTGCTTGCACAGCTACTCGAAAACGGTCCAGGTCCGGTGAAGCCGGGGCTTGGACGTCGCGGAGGTCGTGGTGAAGTCGGATTCGGCCATGACCCAAATAAAATGCCTGTTCGTTAACTCTCATTGATTGAATACAGCTTGGAAATGTACGCGGTAAGTACGCCATAAGTGCGGACTATGTTTCATTCATGATAGAGTCTCGAATAGGAGGTGTTTCATGTCCGAGTTGTTCGACGCGGTCGATGCCCTGATCGCTGGGCAGTCCCTGCTTCCTCCGCCGAGTGAGCGGGAGCGGTTGCGCAAGGCGCATGGCCTGACCCAGGAGCAGGTGGCCACGGCGTTGAAGGTGCGGCGGCCGACGATCGTGTCGTGGGAGTCTGGGAAGACGGAGCCGCGGCCGCCGCAGCGGGAGGCGTACGCGCGTCTGCTGGAGAAGCTGGCCGAGCTCTACCCCGCCACTCCGGCCGTCGCTCCCGTATCGACGCCGGCGCCCGAGACGTTCACCAACGCGCCGGCCCTCACGGAAGCCCCGACTCTGTCGACAGACCAGGCGCCTGAGGCTGCGGTCAGGACTGCACACGAGAACACCCAACCCCCCATCCCTGCCCCCGCTTCGTCTCCCGTGGCCCCTGCCGCTACTCCGGTCCCCGCATCACGTCCGACACGCACCGCCAGCCCGGCGTCGACCTCGCGCCGTCCCAGCGCGAAGAAGGCAGCCCCCGCCAGGACCACTGCCCTGGCCGTCGTTGATCCGCGGTTCGAGAACGGCCCGCTCGCGGTCGTCGATGTCGACGCCGACGGAAAGGTGTTGGCGTACTGCGTCGGCGGCCTGGTCCTCGAAGTCCCCTCGAAGTCGCTGCCGTCCCTGGTGGACTGGACCCTGCGCGAGGCGAAGCTCGGGGCGCCGAAGTTGTCCGGACCGGGGAAGCCGGCCGATCCGCTGCTCGTCCTCACCGACGCCGCCTTGGAGCGCTACGGCCTCCCGGTCACCCTCACCGAGGACGAACGACTCGCCGGCAGGTTGCCGGAGGGCCACAAGGTCGTCAAACAGCTGACCCGCGCGGAGTGGAAGCTCACGAAGCGTGGGTTCGGCCCGTGGGCACGGATCTACCGCCCGGCGGTCGGGTCGGAGCGAGCTTGCGTGCAGCTGTGCATCCCGTCCTGGCACGCCCTCGACACTCGGCACTGGGACACCGCCGGGCAGCTCCCGCCAGCCGAACTTGCCCGCGTGCTGGGTGTGTACGCCTCAAGGGTGATGACGCCGCGCGGCTCCACGGCCGTGACGGGCCTGGAGTTGATGACCGCGCTGCACCCGGCGACACGGGCTTCCGCACCGGACACGGACGGCAAGCGCACCTCGGAGCACAACCCCGGCTCGCTGGGCAAGGACCCGGTGGACTGCGCCCCGTGCGAGGCCCCCGACGGGCACCCGCTGCTCAAGGATCTGCCCCGGTTCCATGTGCGCGGCCCGGGAGAGAAGTTGTTCGAGGAGGCGTACGACTGGGCGCGGCCGATGACCGATGCCGAATGCATGCGCCGCGACCTGGTGGGCCTGGACGTGAACATGGCGTTCGCGGCCGGTGCGAACGGTCTGTCGGTCGGCCTTGGGGCCCCCACGCATGTGAAGGCCCCAGTGTTCGACCCGAAGCTCCCCGGCTCGTGGCTGGTGGACCTGTCGCATGTCGATCTGTCGCGGGTGAAGGCCGGGAAGCAGTGGGTGGAGCTGGACGGCGAGCTGCTGCCTTCCCCGTTCACGCCGAAGGGTGAGCGTCCGGCCGGCCCGGCCTGGTACGCGACCCCGACGGTGGCGTACGCGGCGGAGCTCGGCTACGACGTGACGCCGACCGAGGCGTACGTCCGTTACGAGAACGGCCGCTATCTCGACGGCTGGTACCAGAGGCTGCGCGATGCCTACCTGTCCACGATGGCCGACCTCGGTGTCCACACCGACCTCGCCCCCGAGGACTTCCTGACGGCGATGGACGGCTACAAGGGCCGTGACCCGGAGCTCGCGATTGTCGTCTCGGCGATCAAGGCGACGGTGAAGGGCGGCCTGGGCAAGCTCCGCGAACGGCCCCGCGGTGAGGGCTGGCGGCCGGGGGAGCCGTGGCGTGCCCTGTCCCGCCCGACGTGGCGGCCGGACATTCGCGCGGCGGTCATCTCCCGCACCCGCATCAACCTCCACCGCAAGATCGTCCGTCACGCGGCGTTCACCGGGCAGTACCCGGTCGCGATCCTGTCCGACTGCGTCGTCTACGCCGCCGACGGCGAAAGCCCACTCGACTTCCTGCCCTACCGGGAAGGAAAGCCGCTGCCCGGTGGGTTCAAGCTCGGCATCAACCCGGGCCTGGTCAAGCACGAGGGCACCCAGAGCGTCCTGTGGGGCGAAGAAGTCCGCGAGCGGTTCAACGCACCGGAGCTCAACCTCGCCCGATACATCAAGGACGGCACCGTCACCGACGTCGACAACGGAGAATAGGGCAGACGATGAGTCTGATCGGGGACGGCCTCAACAAGGCGGTGCAGAAGGCGTTCACCCGCCCAGCACCCAAATCCGCGGGCCCGCAGATGCGGTACCTGGTCAAGCAGTACAAGGGCACGAAAGCGGTCGCCGACCTCCTCGGCATCTCCCAACGCACCGTCGAACGATACGTGAAGGACCAGATCAAAACACCCCGCAAGGATCTGGCCGCGCGCATGGAACGCGAGGTCAAGAAGCGGTGGCAGCCCCAGATCCGGGCCAAAGCGAAGGAGAAGGCGGCGTCCACGGGCGGCATCGTCATCGACACCCGCGCCCGCATGGGCTACACCGCACCCATCGGAACCACCGACCAAGACCGCATCCGCCACCTCACCATCGCCCTCCCACCCCGCTACGCCGCCCGCCTCTTCGACGCGCAGGAGCAGGGTGCCAGCGACGCCAGGCTCCAGGAGATCGCGGCCGAAGCACTCAAAGAGGTCTACTTCCAAGATGGTGGCCGCCGCGCCGGCTCCCTGGAAGAGGTCCGGTTCACGGACATCGAGCACCTCGAATTCGACCTCTAGCAGGGCCGTACCCCGAACAGTCTGCGAGCCCCGGACCTCAGTGGTCCGGGGCTGTGGTCGGGTAGCCGGAGACCATTGCTGATCCCCGGCCCCCTCAGAACCGGACGTGCGACTTTCACCGCATCCGGCTCAAGCAAGCCCCATGGGCTTCGCAGGTCGGCAGAGTTATGTGGCCCGTTTGCCGTCGCCAGCGTGGTGCTGGCGGTGGCATTCGGAGTGCACGAGGCGAAGGTTGTTCCGCTCGTCCCCGCCGCCGTCTCGCCGGTAGGTGAAGTGATGCTTGTGGAGCATCTTCTTCGAGGCCGCGAACCAGTTGATCCACTCGCGTGGGCTGTCCGGCTCGTACTCGGCTCCGACGATCAGCGCCTGCTTGCAGAGAGGACAGAGCCCCTGCTGCCTAACCGCCAGGAGAAGACTCGTCTTGTCCATCGGCGGTGGCGCTTTCCTGCGGCGGCGGTTCCGCCAGTACTCGGCCAGGTCGGGGTCGTCCGGAGACGCTCCGCCCTTGACGAGCTGGTGGCGGACGATGCCGGTCCAGGCGAACTTAATGAGGAACGCGCCGCTGCCGCGGTCGCCGAACACCCATCGGTCACGCCGGGACGGTGGAACCTGCCGAAGTACCGGGCCGCGACCCAGTGACTCGACTTGTTGCGGTGACGACGCCTGGCCCATTTGAAGGTCAGCCGCCACACATAGTGATCCAACGACGAGAACGTCGTCGAGGACGCCACCGCCCGGTAGTAGGCCGCCCAACCGCGAACGATCGGGATCAGCCTGCGCAACACGGCCTCGGCATTGGACCCGTGCAGGGCCTTCACCTCGGTCCGCAGTCGCGCCCGGAGCCTCGCGCAGGCCGCTGTGCTCGGCTTGATGATCAGTTTGCCGCCCGTGCGGCGGACGGTGAAACCGAGGAAGTCGAACCCCTTATCGAGGTGGACGACCGTGGTCTTCTCCTCGTTGAAGCGAAGACCCCTCGGCTCCAGCCAGTCCTCCAGCCGGGCCCTGACCTGGTGCACCTGGGCTTCGTCGTGACAGAGCACGACGAAGTCGTCGGCATACCTCACCAGCACCGGAGTGCCCGGCATGGCGCCGGGCTCGCGCCCGGTCCGAACCGTGTATTGGCACCCTGCGGCCTGTTCCAGTCCGTGCAGAGCAACATTCAGCAACAGCGGGCTGATCACACCGCCTTGAGGAGTTCCCTCCTCAGTCGGTGCGAACCGGCCGCGGTCGATCACGCCCGCCTTCAGCCAGCCCGCGATCAGGTCCCTGGCGGGGAACTGGCCGAGCCTGGTAATGAGGTGGGTGTGGTCAATGCGGTCGAATGCCGCCGACAGGTCCGCGTCCAAGACCCACAGACGCTTCGGGTTCTTACCCTTCACCGTCCAGAAGATCGCGGATATCGCGTCCTGGCAGCTGCGGCCAGGCCGGAAGCCATAAGACCTCGGCTCGAACCGCGCTTCCCACTCGGGTTCCAGCGCGTTCTTCACGCGGGCCTGGAGAACCCGGTCACGGATGACCGGGATGCCGAGCGGTCGCTGTTTCCCGTTGCTCTTCGGGATGAACACTCGCTTGACCGGCCTGGCCTTCCACGGATTCGACGACCGATGGATCTCGGCCGCCAAGGTGCCTCTCGCCTTCGGCGTGAGGGCCCGTTCTCCGTCGATGCCAGCGGTCATGCGACCACTGCTCTGTTGCGTCACCCGCTTCACGCTGACCAGCGTGTTGCTGCGGCTTCGCAGCATGAGCTTCTGCAAGTTGCGGACCTTCTTGAGGTCCCCGTCCTGCGTTGCCTTGAAGATCCTCTGCCTCAGCCGCCGTACGTTTTCCTCGCAGGTGGCCCAGTCGATGCCGTGCCAGTCGAGTAAGTCGTCCTCGGGTCCGTTCACCGCAGGCGAGGACGTCACGACAGGTGCCGTGATCTCCATGTTTGCCTCCGGTGTCTAACTTGTCCCTCGGTTCGAGCGTCCTTGCAGTGGTGACTTCAAAGGCTCACCTGATCCACCGTGGGCGCCCTTTCGGGCCGGGCCACCAGGGCCCGTATCCGGCGAGTATACGAGAGCGGGTGAAGGTCCCGACCTCCCGGTTTCCTCTGGCCTTTCGGCCTGCCGGCCTTCGCTTCTTGGATCTTCCTTCTCCCGCCGGGGACTTCAGCCTTCCTTGCGGTCGGCCTACCAAGCCGAGGCTTGGACCCCGTCGGGGTTTCCACGTTCCGCACCAGTAAGACGCGACTGGGGTGGGCGCCCCCTCTACTCCGAGACCAGCGGTGTCCTCCCTCCGGGAACAGTTACCCGAAGGTCGCTTGGTGCCTTCCAGCACCGGGTCCTATGACCGTCGCTTACATGCCATCGCACGGTCCTAACGTCACGGAGCATCATCGAGGGTTCACTTGCGTTCGCCCGTCCAGCCTTCCCCTCACCTGTGGCTCCCGGATGGCCCGGGTGCTCTTGGGCTTGAACGCTCGGCTTCACACCCCGCCGTTACCAGCGACGCATGCGAGCGCGGGGACGGGCCCTGGACACTGGCCCGAAGTTCAGCCGATCGATACCCCCTTCACGTGGCTGTCCTTACTTACTTGGTGCGACCTCGTGTCGCACACTGAGTACGTCAGTTGGCGAGTGAGCGCCTGAGTTGGCGACTTGAGCGGACGGTGTCGACGGTTCGAGCGACCTGGGTGTGTCCCGTCGCATTGAAGCTGTCGGATTCTCACGGTGTCGCATGCGGCGCGAGTCGGTTCTCATCCGATCGAGGTATCCGCTCGGGTTGGAGTGCTGGCATCGGCTCGTAGCCGGTGGGCTACGCTGTGCGGCTATGAATGCCGGGACGGCCTCGCGCCACACACGGATCGGTGACCCGGGGCTCTTCTGAGCGCCGTACGGGCCGGTTTGGGCCCGCTGTTTGATCGAGGCTCTTGCGCTGCTGCGCGGGCTCCGCCTCCGTCGTGTTGATCACAGGCTCTGCACATCAACCACGACAGGAGCATTCATGCCCACCAAGACGCTGCGGATTCCCACCGCGGACGGCCAGGCCGACGCCTTCGCTGCCTTCCCCGACCACAGCGAGCGGCACCCAGGGGTGCTGATGTACGCGGACGGCTTCGGCATCCGGCCCGTGCTGCGGGAGATGGCCCGCGAACTCGCCGGGCACGGCTACTACGTGCTCGTCCCCAACTCCTTCTACCGGCACGGACCCGCACCGCTGGTCGAGCTTCCCGATTACATCGGAGACGAGGTCCGGCCTGCGGTCTTCGCACAGCTGATGCCCCTGATCGAGGCACACACCGCCGAATGTGTCCTGAGCGACGCCGGCGCCTACCTCAGGTTCCTCACCACTCAGCTTGAGGTTGGCGCCGGACCGGTTGCGGTGACCGGCTACTGCATAGGCGGCCTCTACGCGATGCACACCGCAGCGGCCCACCCCAACCAGGTGGCAGCCGTCGCCGCGTTCCACGGACCCGTGGGTGTTCATGGGACCAATCTCTTCTCCAAGCTCACCGCTCAGGTCCACCTCGGCCACGCGGAAGGTGACGTGACACCTGAGGCTCTCGGCGTGCTCAACCAGGCTCTGGATGGGGCAGGTGTCGGCTACACCTCCGAGATCTACCCCGGCACCATCCACGGCTTCACCATGTCCGACACCGACGCTTTCAGCGCCTCCGGGCTGAAGCGCCACTGGGATCGGCTGCTCCCTCTTCTAGACCGCACCCTGGCCAACAGCTGAGGCTCCAGCCCGGAAATCAGGCCTGAATCGGCCGCGACCAGCGGACGGCATGGCGGGCCACACCGATGTCTCCATGGCCGTGGCCCGCCTCTACCGCGAATGAGACTTCCCTTAAAAGCCACGTCACTTGAGAACCCCGAGCCACCGCGGTCGCAAACGGCCTGGCATCCCAGCTCGTCAACGGCCCACCATCTGACAGCCGCAGTGCGACAGGACAGGGTGGTGCAGAAGGCGTCGAGCAGAGGCTTCATTGGCTGGTGGAAGGGTCGTTGCGGCCGACCCCGGCGGTGATCGCTTCGCCTGCGTGGATGATTGAGCTGAGCAAGGCGCGGGCGTCTTGGAGCTGTTCGATGGAGCGGCTCAGGCGCTCGCGTTCGTCCTTGAGGTCCTGAGTCATTTCCTCGCAGGTCGGCGCCAGGATGGCTCCCTCTTCGGCCATGCAGGGCAGCACCTCCCGGATCAGGTCGGTGTTCAGCCCGGCCGTGAGCAGGATGCGGACCCGGCGCACGGCGGCCACATCGGACTCGCGGTAGCCGCTGGCCCGTCGCTGTGGACGCAACAGCCCTTGCTGCTCGTAGTACCGCAGGCTCCTGGTGCTGGCGCCGGTCCGCTTCGACAGCTCACCGATGAACATGTGACTCCCGGCACAGAGATTTGACTCTGACATTGACGTCAAGGTTTAGCTTAGCCGCCATGGCAACGAATCACAGCACCCAGGCACGTTCAACCATCGATCCGAAGCCCCTGGCAGGTAAAAGGGCTGTCGTCACCGGCGGCACTATCGGCATGGGCCGGGCCATCGTCCAAGCCCTGACCGACCGCGGCGCCGACGTCATGTACACCGGACGCAGCGACCAGCGACTCGCCGAGGCCCAAGCAGCGCTCGACACCCCGCTGGCCCACCCGGTGCGCTCAGACGCCACTGACATCAACGCCATCGCCGCCCTGCGCGATCAGGTCGCCGACCGCCTCGGCAGTATCGACTACCTGTTCATCAACCAGGGCATCGCCGAGTTCCAGACACTCGAAGAGGTCACAGAAGAATCGTGGGACCGCATCTTCGACGTAAACGCCAAGGGCGCCTTCTTCACCGTCCAACGGCTGGCGCCGCTGATATCTGAGGGCGGCTCGATCGTGTTCACCACTGTCTCCAACGACCGCATCTTCCCCGGTCTCAGCGCCTACTCCGCGGCAAAGGAGGCCGTCGCCGCCTTCGCAAAGGTGCTCGCCGCCGAACTGCTCCCCCGGAAAATACGCGTCAACGCGATCGCCCCCGGCTTCATCCTCACCCCCACCATGGGCGTCGCCGAACTGACCGACGAGCAACGCGCCGAGTTCATCGCCCAGGGCAACGCCTCCACGCCGATGGGCCGAGGAGGCACCGTGGAAGAGGTCGCCGCCGCCGCGCTGTACCTCGCCGCCGAGGCCACCTTCACCACGGGCATGGAACTGCCCGTGGACGGCGGGTTCGGCCAGGGCCTCAGCGAATGACCGCCTTAGCCCGGCGTCCAGACCGAGCCAGCGAAGCCAGTCGTCCACCTGCCCCCGACGCCCGGGCCCGGTCTCGCCCCGACTTGGGTCAGTCCGCCGCCGTACGACGGGAGCGCGGATGACGCCGGGCAGTTGGCGGGAGGTGGCGGCCGGGGTGAAGAACGGCCCGGTCATGCCGAGTTGCCCTGTTGTGTCGTCCGCGTCTCGGTTCCGGGGGCAACGAGGCCATCGAAGTTGGCCATGGTGGTGGGGTCGTCGCACAGACCGGTGAGGTCGGTGTCGACGGGGGTGAGAGTGCCGTTACTTCGGACGGTCCAGGCCACCAGCGGGTCGATGATGGACGAGCAGTCCGAGTTCTTGAACCGAGCACTCCACCCGCCCCCAGGGATGGCGGCGACGACGGGGTGCACGCCTTCCGAGAGCCCGGTGAAGGCGCGGCCGTTGTTCGCCGGGACAAGTCGACCGCTGCGCTCATCAACGACGAGCGCTTGCCCCTCGTCGTCCCAGGCAATGACGGGCTTGCTCCTGTAGACCGTGCGACCGCCCTCTTCCTGCTTGTAATGCGCTTCGTAGGGGTGTTGTGCTGGGATCACTACGTCTCCTGGGCAGGTTGGTACTGGTCCTCGGGTGACCGTACGGCCGCGGCGGTCTGTCCGTCCCGGGGTTTGATCAGTACCTGTTTCTGAACCCAGTAGCCGCAGGTCAAGGGCCATCAATCCGGAATGGGTGCTATGTCGAATCGTTCGGGGAACGGTCACCGTGACTGTTCCCCGAACGGAAACCGGTGAGGCTCAAGCACGGGAAGTGGCACATGCGGCATACGTGCTGTGGCACTACTCATCAGCAGGGCCCTTCCGAGGTCTGCGGGCCGGCGGCTTTATAGGCACTCACCCGTGGAAGCACTCGACGCGGGCTGGTGGCGGTATTCGGTCAATCTCCAGCGGACCGTCTTGTCTCTTCTCAGGCCACCGGCAACCTTCGTATAGACGCCATCTCGGATGCATCGTCTACGGAGGAGACAGTCGTGCGAAGAACTCCAGCTCTCCGTCGCTCGGCCCTTGTGCTGGTCAGCGCCAGTGCATTGCTCGGTGGTATGGCTCTGGCTCAGCCAGCCCAGGCAGCCCCCACCGAGGTGTGCCAGACGCTGAACGCGACCGTGAACAACTCCGCAGGGCAGACCGGAGGATATGTTCAGGGAACCTTCTGTATCAGTGCCGGCGGCGCTGCACGGCTCCACAGCGGCTACTACAACTACGTCGAGGACTATCAGGCAGACGGGGTGGCTGCTCGTGCCTACGTGAGGCACGGCGGAATCACCAATGGTCCGCTCGGCACGGACAGCACATCCACCCCTGGGGGAACAACTCTGGACTCGTGGGATCACACCAACTCAGGCTTCACCTTACGTCTGTATGTGTGCCTTGGCACCACCTCCCCAGGGGCATCGGGAGCGCGGTGCGCGTCCGATGTGATGTATGGATGACCTGGACCACCGTCAGTACCTATGCTTGAACCTCGGATTTGGGTAGCTTTGCCTTCTAGGCTGATGGGATGTCCGAGGGCATCGGGGAAGTCTCGCAACGGTTCTGTGAGAGCTGCGGCAGTCGGCTGCCCTCGGAGGCTCCGGCTCGTGCAAGGTTCTGTTCGGCGTCCTGTCGCGGCAGGCAGTGGCGGTAGGACCAGCGGTTGCGAAAGCGTGTAGCCGCAGAGTTGAGTGGTGCCGACAGGGTCGAATGTCCCGAGTGCGGGGCGACGTGGGTGGCCGGGACGGATCGCCGTTCGAAGGCGGTCTACTGCTCGCGGCGGTGCGTCTCCGGCTGGACCGGTGAGGCGCTGGTGCGCCGCTCCACCGTGCAGACCATGGGCACATGGCTCCGAGCCTGGGGCGGGACGGCGGTCACACTTCACCCCGAGGACGGCCCCGACGAGACCGTGTCAGTGGAACGGGGCCTTGGTCCTGGACGGCCTGGCGCGCTCGACGCTGGGAAGATGCAGCATCGACACCATCCCCCTTTGCTTCATTGAGGACCCGGTCGTGATCCTCACGGGCGACGGCGCCCACGGGCGGATCCCGCACCGGGTTATGGGGAACTGGCCCCGGAGCACGCTGACTGCCCCCGTGCTCTGGCGGACACGATCGTCGCCGCCGCCGAGCCGGATAGGACCGGCTACCGAGATGACGCCACCGTGAGTACCTGTTTCTGATCCCTGCTCGGTGGACGTGCCCCTGGACCACTCGGGCTTCGTCTCCCCGAAGTGCAGCTCCGTGGGCAGCAATCAGATTGAGGCGGAGTCACGTGTCCGGACAGCGCTCACTCCGCGTGGCTGTGACAGCTCGGAGGGCCGTCACAGCCCACTGGATACCCTCCCGGTATGAAAATCATGGTGGGAGGAATCGTTGCCGGGATGGGCTTTGGGGCGGTTACCTCGCTCGTCAACGCGCTTTCGTCGCCGTACATGGAGCTCGGGATGTCATTCACGGGCACTATCTGGGCCAAGGCTGCCAAGGTGCTCAGCCTGCTAGTGGACGCGGGCTGGTCCTGGGCCGCGCTTGCGGTGGCGATGGGCTGGCTGGCCGGGACATGGGTCCGAGGTGCGCTGGTCGGGGCTCTGGCGCTGGTCGCTGCCACGGTGGCGTACTACGTGACCGATGCCCTCGTCTCGGGAGCTGGCACGGATATGGTCACCTGGTTGATGGTGGGCCTCCCGTTCGGACTGGTCCTTGGTGTGGTAGGTGCAGCCATCAGGCAGCCTGGATTGGTCGGCTTGCTTGCGGCGTTGACGGTTCCGGTGGGTGCGGCCATGCAGATGGTCGTGATGCCGCCTCGGCGGCACCTCACCTTGACCCCGGCAATTATTCTCGCCGAGGTCATCGTGTGGACGGCCGCTGTGCTCGGTGTCGGCTGGGCTGTCTACCGTTTCTGGGTTGAGAGGCGAGCGGCGCTATTTATGCAGCGCGTTCAGTCCGGCTGAGAAGTAGTGCACCCGGAGGTCACGAGCAGCTTGCTGCGGAGCTTTTCCGGGTGAGGCGCCTGGTCATAAGGGTGATGGCCGCCCAAGTGATCAAGGTTTCGGAGTGTTGGACGAGGCGTTCGTAAACGCGGGCGTGCCGGCGGGCGTGCATCATCCAGGCCCATGTTCGTTCGACTAGCCAGCGGTGGGGCAGCACGATGAACCCGGAGGCGTCCTTGGGGCGGCTCACGGTCTTGATCGTGAGGCTGAGGTACTTCTCTGCCCAGGTCACGAGCTTTCCGACATAGGCGGAGTCTGCCCAGACGATGGTGATCTCTGGATGCATCAGGCGGAGGCGGAAGAGGAGTTCCTTGGCGGCGTCGCGGTCGGTGAGCGAGGCCGGGGTGACCATGACCAGCAGGGGCAGGCCGCGGGCGTCGACCACCAGGCGCCGTTTGCGGCCATTGATCTTTGGCCCTTATCCCGGCACATGCCAAGAGTACCAACGGCCGCAAACGACATATCACCGTGGACGCGCTCGGCCTGCCCGTGATGATCACGGCGACGTCCGCCGACATTCAAGACCGCGACGCCGCCCGCGACGTCTTCTGGCGCCTGCGCCTCACCCAGCCACAGATCACCCAGGTCTGGGCCGACCGCGGCTACGCCGGCGAACTCGTGGACTGGGCCCGCGACCGACTCTGGCTCACCCTGCGCATCGTCTTCCGGCCCAAGGCACCAAGGGCTTCGTCGTCCTGCCCTGCCGCTGGAAAGTCGAGCGCACGATCGGCTGGTGCATGAACGCCCGCCGCAACGCACGCGACGACGAACGTCTCCCGCAGCACTCCGAAGCGCACCTGAACTGGGCACTCACCGCGAACCAGCCAGTGGACGAAGAAGCCAGACCGTTGACCTGGCCTGACTGGTGCTTTTGGCAGCCGAACAGCACCTGTGCGAGCCTTCTGCCACTCCTTCGAAAGGGCTGACCCCGATGCTCGGCATGGTTGTCTGGGACGTCCGCTCTCGCGCTTCGACGCGAGAGCGGTAACGGCCACCTGTCTCAACGCACACGCCCGTCCCATAGACAGGCGTGTGTTCGGCCTGCTCCTCGTCGAAGTGCTCTTCGTGCCCCTGCACGTTCGACCACGAGGAGTACGTGGTGTCCACCATCCACTGGACCGAAAACCACACCCACCAGTCCGCCCGTTGGCATTCCGAGAATGCCGCCCCCCTTCCCCGGCGAACCGTCGTCGCCGACGACCGGCTGAAGGCCAACGACGCCTACCGACAGGCGTGCGAAGGAACGGCCCTGCTCTGGCGAGGCGACTTCCACAACGCCCAGCAGCTCCTGCAGGCGATGGGCCGCCGTATCGACCGCAAACCGCCCAGGTTCACCACGTCCCCCAGCGAGAACTTCCACCTGCACCGACGCAGTAGTAGTCACCGCGCCCGAGTCCTCGCAAAGCTCCTGGTGCTGTTGGACGACGACTACACCTTGACGTTGCGCCGGGCGCCCGACGTCCGCCAGGCGTGTCTGGAAGCTTATGGCTCCTCGAAGGGGCCCGTGGCGGTCTCTCTACGGGAACTGTTGGGAGTGATCGGCGCTCACCAGTGGCGCCTGAAAGGGATCGAAGTGCCAGCGCTCGGGACTCGCATCCACCCCCACTACGGCGTGTTCGCACCTGTCAGAGGTGAGTACGTTGACCTGGTCGCCCACACGCCACTGCCGCCGGCGACCCGGCACACTCCCGCCAGCAGCACGGCATTCGACCTCGGCACGGGAACGGGCGTCCTCGCTGCGGTCCTGCCCCACCGCGGAATCCAGCACGTCGTGGCCACCGACATCAGCCCACGTGCCCTGGCCTGCGCCAAGGAGAACGTCCACCGGCTAACGTTGACCGACCGTATCCAGGTGTCGGGCCCCGGCATGTTCCCCGAAGGCCGCGCCGACCTCATCGTCTGCAACCCGCCCTGGCTCCCCGCTCGTCCGACCGGCCCCATCGAACAAGGCGTCTACGACCCGGACAGCACCATGTTCCACAGCCTCCTCGCCGGACTGCCCGCCCTCCTCCGACCAGGTGGGGAGGGCTGGCTCATCCTGTCCGACCTGGCAGAGCACTTGGGCCTTCGGACACGTCAGCAGCTGCTCGACGCTATCCAGGCCGCACAACTTCGCGTTGTGGACAAGGGCGATACCAAACCCCGACACCCACGCTCCAAGGACGCTGCCGACCCACTCCACACAGCGCGAAGGGCAGAGACCACGTCCCTCTGGCGTCTGATCCCGGCACCATGACCGGCACCCGGACCACGCAACGGCATCCAGCCTCCCGGTTCACCAGGTGAGCACATCCCGTGGGTGACTTCGCCGCGCTCACGGGATGACCAGCCGGCGGATCAAAAACGCCTACTCAAGGTTCGGTGCGACAGGACACGTCCGTGCTGTCCTGTGCCATCGGACCGGGACCGATTGCCACTGGACTTGGACCACTGGGTGGGTTTGTGACAGCGGAGATGGACCGCCGCTGGCCGGGCACGCCGGAGATGCCTTCGCCGAAGCGGGGGCTCGGCGCTCTATCGCTCCGAGTTCGACTGCCGAATCGTCCTCGTCGGTGGGGGCTTGTGTCGCCCGCGATCCTTCGCGACGGTGGCGCATCGACTTTGACGTCGCTTGCTGACACGGAAAGGCGTTGATCGCCCTCTGCCGGCACGCCGTCTCGATCGAACGACTCCTGGAACGCGCCCTCAATCACCTGCCCGTCCTGATCGCGGACGTCATCACCGAGGTAAGTACCTGATGCGCTGAGGCTGACGAGACTCGAAACAGGAGTACGCCGCACTGGGGCCGCACCATGCGTCCGTGGCCAGACAGGGTGAGAAGATCACAGATCACGACCGGACCGACGAGATGCAGGCAGTGCTGAGTGCGCTGGTGCCGGCTGTTGAGAAGCTCATGCAGGCGACCGAGATCTCAGCGCGGAAGCAACCGAGAGGACTCAAGCACGAGTTCGCCTATTGATCGAGGCAGCACGTGCCGCCTACCTCATGGGCAAGAACTGCGCGGACGACATCGTTGATCGTGCTATCCCGGCCCCGGTCCAGTAAGCACAACACTGCTAGACATGCCCGCGCCGTCGCCGTCGCCCGACGTCCGGCGCTACGCCGCCGCCCTGCCCCAGTTCCAGCAGGGCGAGTCATGGTAGGAGATCGGCGTCGACGACTCGGACCAGCGCCGCGAACGCTACCCAGAGCCCGCCAGCCGCTGAGGTTGCGCGCGGCGCCTACCAGGGTTCGATCGGCCTCGATCTGCCTCCTGCGCGGGAGCCGGTTGGTTTCCTCTCCCTCCCGTGGGGGAGGTGCCTGCCCCACGGGAGGGATCTGCGGCTCGGGTGGCCGCGGTTCGCTGGGAGGTATGAAAGACACGATGACGCGCCTACTCGCACCGGCTCTGCTGACCGCGCTTGCGGTGTCCGGGCTGTCCGCCCCGGCCTCCTGGGCCCGGATTGAGCCCCGGGGCGAGAGTGCGGCTCCCAGCCGGTCCGTGGCTCCCGGAGACGACGTCCGAGCCCGGATCGCGGCCATTCCCGGAATGCGGGTACTCGCTGAACGGCCCGCGGCCCCGGGGCGGATCGTCCTCGATCTCGCCTATCGGCAGCCCGTCGACCACCGGCACCCCCGCGAGGGCTCCTTCGATCAGCGGCTGACTCTGGTGCACAGGTCGACCTGGCGTCCCATGGTGCTCTACTCCGGCGGCTACGACCTCGGGCTGTCACCGGAGCGCCGGTCCGAGCCGGCCGTATTGTTGGACGCCAACCAGATCACCACCGAGCACCGGTACTTCGGGACCTCCCGGCCCCAGCAGCCGGACTGGTCCAAGCTCACCATCCGGCAGGCGGCCGACGATCATCACCGCATCGTCACCGCTCTCAAGAAGGTGTACCGCGCCCCCTGGATCTCCACCGGCGGCAGCAAGGGCGGAATGACAGCCGTCTACCATCGCCGTTTCCACCCGGACGATGTGGCGGGCACGGTCGCCTACTCCGCCCCCAACAACACGGACGACCGGGACGACACCGCCTACGACGCCCAACTCGACCAGGTCGGCACCCCGCAGTGCCGCGCCGCGCTCAAGTCCGTCCAGCGTACGGCGCTGATCCGACGCGCGGCGATGACCGAGCGGTACGACCGCTGGGCCCAGAGCGAGGGAAGAACCTTCCGCACCATCGGCAACGCGGACCGCGCCTTCGAACTCGCCGTGCTGCGCCTGCCAGCGATGTTCTGGATGCACCAGCCAGCAGCTAGCTGTACCTCCGTGCCCACGACCGCGACCGACGACCAAGCGCTCTACACGTGGATCGACCGGGTGACCGCGCTCCCGGTCTACACCGACCAGTCCCTCGACCCCCTCACCCCGTACTTCCACCAACTGGGCACCGAGCTCGGCTATCCGCAGTACACCACTCCGCACTTGACCGGGCTGCTGCGCCATCCGGGTGTGCAGGAGGTCCGCTCCTATGTGCCGCGGGAGATCCCGCTGCGATTCCGGCCCGGCGCGATGGCGGACATCGACCGCTGGGTACGTCACCAGGGCAGCTCGCTCATGTTCATCAACGGCGAGACCGACGTGGCGGTCGCGGAACCTTTCCGGCTGGGCAGGGGCACCCGCGACTCCCTCCTTCTCGACGTGCCCGGCGGCAACCACCACACCTCCATCGCCGCTCTGAAGCCGCAGGACGCCGCGCGGGCCCGCGCCACTCTGCTCCGCTGGGCCGGACGGACCACGGCTGCGTCCAGAACCGCGCTCGCCTCGTCCGCGCCCTCTATGTGCGGCTGGACCGCCTCACCGAACCCGCCTCGGCTGTACCGTAGTTCAGGCAGAGGGGGAGCGGCCTCAGGATCCCAGGGCCTACGCGAACGCCAGTGCGGTGCCAAGGCTTAAGCAGGGGTAACGTTCGGAGGGGGTGGTGTGCGTCGGGGCGGTTTGTTTGGGGTGTTGCTGGTTTGCCGAGAGGGGAATTAGCGGCTCGGGCGGGCAGGTTGGGGCTCTTGAGCTGGGGTTGTGTGTTCTGTTGAGTGGGGCTGGGTCTGTTGTAGGTAGTTCTAGCGTGTAAAGGCCCGGCGGGTGTTTGTGCTGGTCAGGGCTGTTCTGTCTGCTCGGTGGGCGTGGGCTATCGGCTTCGGGGGGGGTGCCCCTATGGGTTTCGTCAACCTGTGGGGGTGGGTTGGGGTTCGTGGAAGGTGCCGTCGCGGAGCATTGCGAACAGCACGTCGGCTCGGCGTCTGGCGAGGCAGAGGAGGGCCTGGGTGTGGTGCTTTCCCTGGGCGATCTTCTTGTCGTAGTAGGTCCTGGACGCGGGGTCGGCCAGGGCGGCGAATGCGGACAGGAAGAAGGCCCGTTTGAGCTGCTTGTTTCCGCGGCGGGAGGGTTGTTCGCCGCGGATCGACGAGCCGGAACTGCGGGTTGCCGGGGCGAGGCCGGCGTAGGCGGCGAGGTGGGCGGCGGAGGGGAAGTTGCTGCCGTCGCCGACGTCGATCAGGATGCGGGCTCCGGTCCTGACGCCGATGCCGGGCATCGAGGTCAGGACCTGGGAAAGAGGGTGTGCCTCCAGCAGTTCCTCAATCCGGCCGGCCAGGACTTTCCGCTGGTCGAGCACCGCCTGGAGCGAGGTGGCGAGGCTGGGGACGATCAGCGCGGCGGCGTCCGTGCCAGGGACGACGACGGTCTGCTCGTCGAGGGCGGTGAAGATGTCATCGACCAGACGCTCGGCCATCCTGGGGGCCTTCGGGCGTATGAGGGTGACCAGCCGTCGGCGTCCGGCCTTGCGGATCCGGGCCGGGGACCCGAACCGTTCCAGCAGGGTGAGGACGGCCGGGTGCTGGATCCGCGGGCCGATCACCCGTTCCAGGTGCGGGTGGATCTGGGTGAGCAGGCCCCGGAGCCGGTTCCCGACCCGGGTGACCTCGCCCGCGAGGTCGTCGTCGAATCCCACGATCATCTCCAGCTCGGCGATCGTCTCGTCTTCGAGGTCGATCGCCCGCAGGGTGTGGGGCATCGCGCGGGCGGCGTCAGCGATGATGAACGCGTCGCGGGCGTCGGTTTTGGCCTCGCCCGGGTAGAGGTCGGCGATCCGCCGCATCGTCAGGCCGGGCAGATAGGCCACCCGGCAGCCCATGTCCCGCGCGACTGCGAGGGGCAGGGCCCCGATCGACGCGGGCTGGTCGACCACGACGAGCACGGTCCCGTGCTTGGCCTGGAGTTTCACGAAGACCTCGCGCAGTTTCGGTTCGCTGTTGGGCAGGCGCTTGTCGAACGCCTTCTTCCCGGCCGGAGTGACGGCGGTGGCGTGGTGTTCGCCCTTGCCGACGTCCAGACCGAGGTAGACGTCGATGTCGCCGGTGTCGATCACGTGCGTCCTTCAGTCGTGCCCGCCCGGCCGTCCGTCGGCACCGATCGCCACATCCACATTACGAAGAGCCTCCCTGTCTCCCGGAGGAGTCGGTGGTCATGCCCCTGATCAGCGGTCTGTCAGTGCCTCCGGGACCGGTGACACCACCCCCCGGGCCATACCTTCAACAGGGGGGAGCAGTCATGCCGGGCCCGGAGGCCGGGAGCCCCATTGCGGGACCACCAAAAAGGTAATGGGGGGGGAGCGGTGGTGGGTTTCAGCGAGGTGGTCGAGGCGGATGGTGTCGAGGGTGGTTTTGGTGATGCGTTCGGTGCTGTCGTGGATGGCGGTGATGGCGGCTTGGCGGATCAGTCGGGTGAGGGATCCGATACGGCCTGCGGTGCGCTGGTGGAGGTAGGGGGCGTGGCGGGGAGGGTGCCGGGTTTGTGGAGGGCGAGGTCGAGATTGTTTTCGATGTCGGTGATGACGTCGCGGAATGGGTGGCGGGTGCCGTGACGGGCGGGGAGGGGGCCGCAGTGGACGAGAGTGGCGCGTCCGGCGAGTTGGGCGCCCCGCGTCCCGGTGAACAGGGGTGTGTCGGTGACGTTGATGCCGGCGTAGACGACTGTCGCGGGAAGGCGTTCGCTGAGGTCTTTGATGGGGTCGGCGGTTTGGGCGCCGGTGGTGGTGCGGGGGTTGAGGCGGTGGATCTCGTCGATCATCACCAGTTGGACGCCGGCTTGGGTGTAGGTGTGGCAGACGGCTTCGGTGATCTGGGTCTGGGGCATGCGCGCGGCCACGGGGATGCCGAGGTAGCGGGCGAACTCGGTGGTGAGGGTCTTCGCGGTCGCGCCGGGCGGGACCAGAACATACGCGATGGTTACCACAACGTTCGCTGATCCGGGCAGCGGCGGGTTTTTGCGGGTGTGGGCGAGGTGGCAGGTACGCCCGACGTTCAGGAGAGCGGTGGGTTTCCCTGCTGCGGCGGGTCCCGTGACGATGAGGGAGAGCCGGGCGGTGGTCTGCTGGTGGCGTCCGAGGATCATCAGGGTGCGGACCTGGGTGGCCAGGGTGTGGATGGCGGGGGTGCGGATGGTGACGAAGCTGGAGTGGTAGGCCAGGCGTTCCTCCGCGCTGCTTCGTCGCACGCCGACGTCCGTATCGAACCCGAACCGCGCATCGAGCGTTTGGGCGTCGAGGTGGAGCGGGCCCGGGCCCTGGAACGAGGACCACTCTGCTTGGCGTCACCGCTGACTGTCCTGGCGCGCGCGGGCGGGCCGGTTGAGTAGCGGGCCGGGTTTTGGCTGAGTGTGAGTGCTCAGGGCGGGGCGCCGAACTCCTCTTACCGTCGGGGTGGTAGTCGAGCGGACCGGACGGCGGGGAGAGGCTGGACTACTCGGTCCGCCTCCCGGCCTGTGAACCGGAACCGGTCCAGGGCTTCAACGAGCTCTACCAGTTGGGCCGTGACGACACGGGCGAGTACGGCTGGGGAACTTTCCTGGGCGAGTATCGGCGCAGTCGCGATGGGTGGCTCGCTAAGAACGTGCCCCTGGCCGGCCTGCTGCTTATCGCCCGCAATGGCGGCAGCGACATCCTCTTCCTGGACCTGAACCCGGCCGCTCATGGCCAGCTCCACGCGTTCGTCCATGACATCGCCTGGCAGGGGTATCTGGGCAACTATGTCTTCACGAAGGTCGCCGACAACTTCGACTCCTACCTCGACAGCCTGTTCATCGACCCCGACATTGCAAGCGACAGCAGCGGGGCCCGGACGGTGGACGCCGCGCCGGACGTGCCCAGGCGACAGGGGAACTCGGAAGTCGTCCCCTAAGGCCGGCGGACGCGGCCGCCTTACGCGGGGTTCTTCACGGAGAGCAGCAGGCCAAGGGGCCGAATCGCCCCGTGGGATGGGACTTCAATGACTACCTCTCCCTTGCCCTCCGCGACGAAGTCGGCGACCTGGACGCAGAGCCGGGCCGCCTGGAGGCGTGGCACGTCCTGCGCGCCGTCCACTGCATCCTTCCGGGGCGACCAGTTCACCCCATTCATCCAGTGCGCACAGGACGCCTGGGAAAACACCGTCGAACTCATCCGAGTAGTGGCCCCACGGCCGTAGGCGGCCCAGGTCAGCACCCACGCCTTCACGCCGCAAGGACGCGGACACGGGGTCCGCCGGCTGGGCCGTCCTCGCCATCGCGCTGCACAAGCAACTCGCCGCGACCCGTTGACCGGGCTCCTACGCCGCGACGCCTACACCACCCGCGACCGCCGGATCTGCGCCCGCCACGTCGACACAGCCGTGGTCTGGGTCGACGCCGACCACGTCAAGGCGTGAACGACATGACGGGCCACGTGGCAGGTGACACCGTCCTTGCCGCGATCGGCGCATGACTCACCGCTTGGGCGGGCCCGCGCCCCCACCGACAGGCTCGGAGACCACGAGCTCGCCGCCGTCGTACAGCTGCCTCCGCCGGATGATCAAAAGCCGGAGCAAATGAGCCACTTCGTCCACATGACTATCCGGCAGCGGTCACCTGGCCAGACAGGATCGCCCTACCAGGTGTGGAAACGGGTCGCCTCCCCGCTCACCGATCAGGCACAGTCCCCGGCATGGTCACACCGGCTCTCATCCCGGGACTGGAGCTCTCCCGGCGCTTCTACGTCCAAGCCGTGCGGCCCCTGTTGGACGAGCATGCTCCCGGAGTCATGCATCCTGCTGCCCGTCTCGGCAGCGGCTCAGAGACACGCACGACTGTCTACGACACGGGGACGAGGGCCGAAGTCTTCAATGGGAGATTTTCTTGGTCGCAGTTTGTCCGTGTAGTCCTTACTGGGTCTCTTGTGTCAACGCAGGATCTCCACCTCGGGGTACCGGCCGCCGGGGTTGTCGAAGAGGGTGGTGGGCCGGTTCTTCAGGTGGACGTCAAAGAAGGCCGTGATGGTGGCGCGTTGGGCCGCCAGGGATCGGTGGGGGTCGATGGTGCCGATGAGCTCGGAGGCTGCTGGGATCTTCATATGCGGAGTGAGCTGCGGAAAGATGACCTGCAGGTCGGAGTAGGAGCCGTGTTTGGCCTTCCGTAGGTGGAGTGCGTGCTTCCAGCCGGTCGAGGCTGCCCAGAAGGACTTCCAGCTGGCGTTGTTCTCAAAGGTGTTCACATCGGAGGTCATCAGCAGGAACGGTTTGGCGACACCGGTGCGGACGACCGGGCCGTGGAACCCGCCGTCGAGGTTTGCCGCCGCACTGATGCGCGGGTCGTCGTGGGCGAGCTGGGCGGCCACCGAGCCGCCCAGTGACTGGCCGTACATGCCTGTGCGGGAGAGGTCCATCGCCGTGGGCAGCCCGGCCGGAAGGGGCTTTTTCTCGGCGTCGGGGTTGCGCCCGTGCGCCAGAGCGTCGATCTGTGTCAGGACGAACCCTGCGTCCGCGACGCGTGCGCGGGAGTGCTTGTCCAGGAGCTTCTCGATGACCTTGGGGGTGAGCTTCTCGGGCAGAGGTGTGTTTCGTACGACCCGGCCGCCGGGGAACTCGACCTGATCCACCTCGTAGGTGGGATCGATGGTGACCACGACGTAGCCCTGGCTGGCCAGTTCCTCGACCAGCGTGGTGCCGAGCGCACGGTCGCCGCCGTCTCCGGAGGAGAACAGCACCACCGGCAGCTTCCCGGCCGGCCGGGCGACCGGCGCACCGATCCTCGCGTGGGTCTTGATTCCCCGCCAGTCCACCGCTCCGGACCTGACGGTCAGGAGGGGTGCGGAGCGCTTGTCCCAGTCGGCCGCAGCCGCGGAACCCAGCCACGGGGCGACCGGGAACTTCCCTCCCCGCTCCGCCGGGTACCACACGCTGACCATCAACTCCCGAAAGGGCTTCGACGGCACCAGGGGGTCGTGTCGCGTCCGGTCGACCAGGTGCAGGTTCACCGTGCCGATCGGCCAGTGCCCGGTGGGTGCGGGCAGCGACACCGGACGGCCCGTCGCCGACGGGCTGGGAGTTGCGGTCGGCTTCGCGGCGGGCCGCGTGGGGGAGTTGGTAGCGGAGCAGGCGGTGCCCACTGTGGCGAGGACGGCGGCGGCCGCCGCAGCCCTCAGGAATTCCCTCCGGGCGGGCCGTGAACGGGGGGCGGTCGGGTCGGTCGGCATGGATCGGCTCCTCAAGTCGTCGTCCGGATGCGGCTGAAGAAGCCTTTCTGTTGCGGCCCGGCCCGGGACACCTGCCGGAGGACGTTCTCGGCCTGCATCGGCGGAGCGACATCCCGCGATCTTCCTCCGCGAGGAGGACACGGCCGTCGCACCACGGTCGTACGGGGCCGCAGGCCAGCCGCCCTCCCACCTGGGCGCATGTGCTGTGGTGAGCGGAGCTGCATACAACCTCAGGAGGAGGCCGCTCCTCCTTACGGTGCAGGGCCCGCGCTGAGGTTCATACGGCGGTCTCACTTTCCCGCCCGGGCCAGAACGTAGCTTCGGGCAGCGTTACACCACCGTGTGTCAGGAGAAAGACGATGATCGAAGCCAAGTCCTTGACCAAGCGCTACGGGGAGAAGACCGCCGTGGCCGGTCTTAGCTTCACCGTCCGGCCGGGAGTGGTCACCGGCTTCCTCGGTCCGAACGGGGCTGGGAAGTCCACCACGATGCGGATGATTCTCGGGCTCGATGCGCCTACCTCCGGGCAGGTCACCGTGGGTGGGAAGCGGTACGTGGACCATCGCGCACCGTTGCACCAGGTCGGGGCGATGCTGGAGGCCCGTTCCGTACACACCGGCCGATCGGCTTTCCACCACCTCCTGGCACTGGCGGCGACCACGGGCATCCCGCGCCGCCGGGTCGAGGAGGTCATCGACCTCGTCGGCCTGCGGCAGGTGGCCGGGAAGCGGGTCGGCGGATTCTCCCTCGGCATGTGTCAACGACTCGGCATCGCAGGCGCGTTGCTCGGCGATCCGCACACAATCATCCTCGACGAGCCGGTCAACGGCCTCGATCCCGAGGGTATCCGCTGGATACGCAACCTCCTGAAATCGCTGGCCGCCGAAGGGCGCACCGTCCTTGTCTCCTCACACCTGATGGGCGAGATGGCGCTGACCGCGCAACACCTCATCGTGATCGGACGGGGCCGGCTCATCGCCGACACCTCGGTCGAGGAGTTCACCGGGCGGGCCTCCCGGAAGACGGTGTCGGTGCGGACCGACGAGGCATGGCGTCTCGGGCCGCTGCTGGCCGGTCCGGGCGTGAGTGTCACATCCGGCGCGGACGGCGGGCTTGAGGTCACCGGCATGAGCTGTGAGGGGATCGGCCGCATCGCAGCCGAGCACCGCATCGCCCTCAGCGAGCTGACGTCGCACCACGCCTCGTTGGAGGAGGCATTCATGGAGCTGACCGATGACGCTGTGGAGTATCGAACCACCAGGAGCAAGGCATGAGCGTGGAAACCACCCCTCGTCCCCAGGTCGCACCCGGCCGGATCACCCAGGGCCGTGTCCTGCACTCCGAGTGGATCAAGATGCGCAGCGTCCGCTCGACCCGCCTCACCCTGGCCTTCGCGGTGGCGGCGCTGATCGGCCTCGGCCCGCTGATCGCGTTGTTCGCCCCCGCGCAGGGTCTGGATCCGGTGGCGATCAGCACGACCGGCTACCTTTTCGCGCAGCTCGCGGTCGGTGCCCTGGGCGTCCTGGTGGTGAGCGGGGAGTACAGCACTGGCATGATCCGAGTCTCGCTCACGGCGGTGCCGCGGCGCCTGCCGGTCCTGTGGGCCAAGACCGCGGTGTACGCGGTCGTGACCTGGGTGTCGATGACCGCGGCGGCCGTGGCCGCTTTCCTGTTCAGCCAGGCGATCCTGGCGTCCCGGGGGCTGGCGACCGCGTCGCTAGGTGACCCCGGGGTGGCGCGGACGGTACTGGGCAGCGCCGCCTACCTCACCGTCCTGGCGGTGCTGAGCGTGGCGATCGGGGCGCTGACCCGTGCGACGGCGGGCGGCGTCGCCGCCATCCTGGGGATCCTGCTGGTGCTGCCGGTACTCACCCGGGTCCTGCCCTCAACCACGGCGGACACGGTGGCCCGCTACCTGCCGGGCAACGCCGGCCAAGCGATCTTCACGCTCGACCAATCGTCCGCTACGTTGTCGCCATGGGCGGGCTTGACAGTCTTGTCCCTGTATGCCGGAGTGGCCCTGGCGGGTGCCGCATCGATGCTGCGACGACGGGACGTTTGATGAGCGCGGCGCCACCGACCGCCAAGGAGCGGGATGCTGGCGGGGACCAGTGCGCCCCCGTGTGCTCGACGGCGAGAAAACTGTGGCGATTGGCGTCCGGGCTGCCGCCCGCGATCTGGGACGGGCTTCTGGCGGCACTCCTGTTCATGGCAGTTCTGGGGCCCAGCCGCCAGGAAGGCCCCCGGGGGCTGCTCATCCAGGCGGCCCTATTGCTGCCGCTGGTGTGGCGGCGCCGGGCGCCTTTCACGGTCTTCTGCGTCATCACCGCCGTGGCGTTCGCGCAGTGGCTGATCGGCGTCCAGTTGCCTGCCGACGTTGCGCTGCTCGTCGGCCTCTACACGGTCGCCGCGCACGCGGACTGGCGTCGTCTACTGCCGGCCGGCGTCGTCATGGCGGTGGCCGTCCTGATGGCGGCGGCTCGCTGGGCGCCTCCCGGCCGGGTCCTCGCCTCGGTGGCTGCCATGAGCGCCATGGCCGTCGCCGCCGCCGTCCTAGGTAACAACATGCGCACCAAACGTGCGTACGTGGCATCCCTGAAAGAACGGGCGGTGAACCTACAGCACGCGAACGCTCAGGAGGCGCGGCTGGCAGCGGCAGAGGAGCGGGCCCGTATCGCCCGCGAGATGCACGACATCGTCACCCACAATCTGTCCGTCATCGTCGCGCTCGCCGACGCTGCGGTCTACACGCGGCGCGGTGGGTCTGACGAGACGGTCATAAGCAGGATTTCGGAGACCGGTCGGCAGGCATTGACCGACATGCGACGCTCCCTCGGCGTCCTCCAGGCCGACGAGCCCGATGCACAACGCCACCCCGTCCCCGGAATCGCCCAGTTGGAAGCCCTCGCCCAGCACATGCGCGCCGCCGCGCTGCCTACCCGTCTGACCCTGGAGGGCGACCCCACCGCGGTGCCCACCGCTGCCCAGCTGACCGTCTACCGCCTGGTGCAAGAAGCCTTGACCAACACTCTCAAGCATTCATCCCGCGGCACCCAAGCACAGGTCCGCGTGGTCTGCGCCGCACGGACTGTCACCGTCGACGTCACCGACGACGGCATCACCACGCAACCTCTGGTCTCCCCGTCTGGTCACGGAATCGCCGGCATGCGTGCCCGCGCGGCCGCCTACGGTGGCTCCCTTACCGCCGGTCCACTGCCCAGCGGGGGCTGGCGGGTCTTCGCCCACCTCAACCTCGACCCGGCCGAGGACGGTGCGGCATGACGATCCGCGTCCTGCTCGTCGACGACGAGTCACTGCTGCGGCTGGCGTTCCGCATGGTCCTCGACGCCGAGCCCGACATGGACCCGGTCGGCGAGGCGGCGGACGGCTCCCAAGCCCTCCAACTGGCGCGCCAGCTGCGCCCCGACGTCGTCCTGATGGACATCCGCATGCCCGGCACCGATGGCATCGCGACGACCCGCCGGATTGCGCAGGAACTCCCGCACACGCGGGTGCTCATCCTGACCACCTTCGACCTCGACGAGTACGCCTTCGCCACACTTCGCGCTGGAGCATCCGGCTTCCTCCTGAAGAACTCTCGCCCCGAGGACTTGCTCGCCGGGATCCGCAGCGTGGCCGCAGGCGACGCCGTTGTCGCCCCGCGTATCACCCGCCGCCTGCTGCAGACCTTCGCTCACCAACTCCCGCACAGCACAAGCCCGGACGATGACGAGCGCGTGGGCCGCCTGACCGTACGCGAGCGCGAAGTACTCGTCCACGTTGCGCAGGGCCGGTCCAACGCCGAGATCGCCGTGGCTTTGCATCTGGCCGAGACCACCGTCAAGACGCACCTGAGTCGCATCTTGATGAAGCTGGAACTGCGCGACCGCGCCCAGGCCATCGTCTTCGCCTACGAAACCCGCCTCATTCAACCCCCGTAAGACACCGCCCGGACCAAACTGCCGAGGGAACGAGCATCAGCAGGTGAATCGCTCCTGAACAGGCATTTCGCCGAGATCCATACGCCGTGCGCGGGGCCCGACCGGAAAGCGGTGACTTTGTACGTGCACTCGACACCGGATGTCATAACGGTTGCCCCCGGTTGCGGCAGAACTTGTGTCGACGAGTTCCGGGTTCTGGCGCAGATCTTGGGGAGTCGTCGCGGAGCGTTACCTCGGTTTTCGATTGCGTGGGGTTCCCACCCCGGTCTCTCGACGTGAACGCTCACCTCGTACCCTCCGCGCATGACTGATGGTTCGTTCCGGTGCCGCTGTGTCCTCTGCCATGACTACGGTGATCGGGACGAAGCGGACCGCATGGATCTGATGGTCATCGAGCACGTGCGGCAGCAAGGATGGCACGTCGTGATGGTTCCCGAAGACGAGATCGGTCCTGGATTCGCCTACACGATCGGCCTCGCGCACATGCACGGTGGACCTGAGCTCGCCATGTTCGGGCTCGATGTCCACACCATGCACCGCATGCTCAACACCCTCGGAGAGAGGTCCGCCGCGGGCGAAGCACTGGCGGACGGTCAGAGCCATTCTGATGTTGTCGTCGGGCATCGGGTCGCGCTCAGAGAGGTAGATCGCGGCTGGTACCGGACCTTCTTCGGGCAGGCCATCGGGTTCTACCGGCGGCCGCCTCTCCCCGTGCTGCAAGTTGCGTGGCCTGATGCCGAGGACCGTTTCCATGGGGATGCGCAGGCTGACCAGCATCATCGCGAGTCGCAGCCTCAGTTGTGGTTGCCCCCGAGTGACCATCCGGTCGGGATCTGGACAGCCGAACTCTGACCTCAAAGGGCCGGGAAGCCAGCGATCCGGCCCCCCGGTGATGCGCTACTGAGGCAAGATCATCTTGCGTAGTTCCGGCACCACTCGCTCGCAGTGGCACGGTGCGGTTCGAATGCTCGATGGCCCGCGGAAAGGGTGACCTTCGAATGGTGCACGACGGCTCGGGTGCTGGACCTCGTCGACATTCCGACCCGGTCATGAGGCCCATGCTGTGTCGGACCCTGCCTACAAGTGGTGTTGCTCATCTCGTACTGAGCCAAGGCGGGGCCAGCCCCCGCCGTCACCGGGCCTGCGGCCCAACCCGAGCCTCGCGGGGGTCCCCCGGACCTTGCCCTGCAATGTCAGGCGTGGCCAGAACACTCAAGGTTCGCTCAGTCCGTGGTCCTGTGGCGGGCCGATAGCCTCGCCGGCGATCAGGCGACTACCCGCCGCATCATTGTCTGCAACCACAGGCAGGCGCGGTATGCACTGGGCGCCATCACTCAGGTGTCGCATCGGGGGATTCTGGGTGAACCGAACGCCGGGCCAAGTGTGGCAGGTCTCTCGGACCTGGGCGTTCATCAGAACTCAAGCTGATACACCCGTCCATGTGCACTGTTCCCAATGGAGACGGCGTGCTGGCCTGGCTTCGCTCTGCTCACTGGATGGGTGAAGCGTCGCTTTGTGGGGATGCTGAGTGGTGCGAAGCCTCGCAGGCGCAATGGCTGGCGGGACTTCTTCCGCAGAGCGGTGATCGAACCGGCCTGCCTGCTGCTGTGTCGGAGAACGAGGCTGTCCACCAGCAGCCCCCGTACCCTGCCCAGCAAGTTCATTCAGCGTTCGGCGTCTCCGTCTTCGCCCACGGAATCGCCCTCCGGCGCAGGAGGTGGGGCTTCACCCTCCCCGTCCGGTGGTAGCAGCTACTCGCTGCCAGCCCTATCGGCTTCGTCTGGGTCTCGGTGGAGACGGCGTTGTAGTAGCTCCTCATCCTCGCCAGCGGACAGGAGAACCTTCATCTCCCACGCGATGTACCGGGGACTTGAGTCGCCCACTTTGACCGCGATCCCGTACAACAACCACTGTGCGTTGGCCGTGTACCAGATGTCACCGCGACATCGTCAAACAGACAACGGCCGCCAGCCTCAACATCCCCAAGATCGGCGGGACGACGACCACCCGCCACCGCTCCAAAGAGGCCACCCCCACCCACAGCCTCAGCGTCGCCTGCACGCCCACCAACGACCTCCAGAAGTACGACCCGAACGGCAACCCGGTCGAGCTGAACGGCAAACCGGTCCTCGCCCCCGGCAAGGCCGACGCCTACCGCTTCATGACCTTCTACCTGGCCCAGGACAGCGCCCACTTCGACGACTTCTACAACAAGAGTGGCGACCCGCGGTTGCCTGCCTTCGCCGCCGTTACGGCTTCGACCCCGCCCGGTTCAGTAGGAGGTGGAGGCACTGGAGCCGGACGAACTGAAGCACCTGATCCTCGCCGCCGTCGCCCCCTATCGACCGCACCGTCCTCGCCCACCAGATCGCCCGCGAGAAAGCACAACGCCGCGCCCTGGCCGCCTTCCTCGACGGCTGGGGCACGGCGGGCGGCGGATCGCAGCCGTAGTTCCGGATAGGTGTGCTAGGACGTGAGCCTGGGCGGGGTGGAGGGCCGATGCCGGGGAGCGCTGGCCTTTCTGCACCGCGCGGAGCTGGTACCAGTCGATGCCGGGGTGGGTGGGGATGTCCCTCACCGCGGGAGTCTGAGGATTCGGTGGGGATCGGCCGGACGCGGGCGACTATCAGGGTCTGGGTGATTGCGGCGGCGGCATTGACCGGGCTGTCGCCGAGTTGGGGGCCTGTGAGGAGCTCAGGGCCGGCAGCGGGGCGGGCATCAGCGGCGCCACCGTGGTGGCCACCGTGCCGGAGACAGGTCGGGCAGTTCTGGCCCTCTCTGAAGATCATCATCCTTTTTGCGTTTTTTGTCTGTGTTGATGTGGCTTGGGGATGCTCTTCTGGGCAGGCACTGTGTCTGCTGTGAGCGAGAGCGAGTCCACGCATGAAGAACACGTATGAACCCTCAAGTGAGGGGTATGAGGTGCCGACGCTGACGGAGGTCGGTGACTTCGCGGATCTGACCCGCGCGTCATCGAGCGGCGACACCATCGACGGTGGCGCCACTCCCTGGATCTACCGGAACAGCTCTTATCACTCTCACCACCCGAACGGTCACAACTAGCGGGTCGCAGCTCCGGGCTGTCAGCCCGGAGCTGCTCAGTGTGGTGGTACTGCGGGCGGCTGCCCGCAGTACCACCGTCTGCGGTTGGTAGGTGTGCGCCGATGAGGGAGTGGGCGGGATGCTGGGTCGGATCTGGTTCGTGGTGCTGCCCGACTGCGGTACCGCGGTGGCCGCGGCCGGGGTCGTGCGGCCGTTCGCGCGGAATGTGGTGGAGCACGCGTCGGGCCGGCCATGGCTGATGGGCGTGTGGCCGGGCGGTCACGTGACGCTCGGACGCGCGGGAGCGGCGCGGGTGGCGGTGAGCGGCGGCCGTGGTCCGGGCCCCGGAGAGCTGGCGCGGCGGGCCGGTCGGCTGGGCGGGATCGGGGAGGCGGATCGGGCCGAGGCCGGGTGGGCCGGGGACTTCCACCTTCTCGCCTCTCTGGGGTGTCAGGTTCGCGTGCGGGGTACCGCTGCGGGTGCGCGGCGGGTGTTCCACGCCGAGTTGGAGGGTGTGGCGGTCGCGTCCGGCCGGGCGGACACGCTCGCTGCGCTCACCGGTGCCGGGATGGACCCGGATGTTCTCGCGCTGCGGCTGGCTTCTGTCCCGGTGGTGTATCCGCTGGAGGAGCAATGCGTGTGGCGTGGGGTGAAGGGGGTGCGCCCGGACCACTACCTCCTGCTGGATGCGGCAGGGCGGTCGAGTATCAGGCGCTGGTGGAGTCCTCCGGAAGGGGCACTCTCCTTCGACCGGGGGGCTGTGGCGGTGCGGGACGTCCTGGAGTCGGCGGTGTCGGCGCGCACGGATGCCGGCGGGGCGATCAGTGCGGATCTGTCCGGTGGTATGGACTCCACCAGTCTCTGCTTCCTCGCCGCGGCCGGTGGCTCGCGGCTGTTCACCACCGCCTGGCAGGCGCAGGATTCGGCGAACGAGGACAGCCGCTGGGCACAGAGATCCGCCCTCGCGCTCCCGGTCGCGGAGCACGAGTTCGTTGCCCGCGACGAGGCGCCAGCCTGGTACACGGATCCCGCCGGGGTGATGGCGGCGGCCGAGGAGCCCTTCGGGTGGGTGCACGACCGGGTGAAGCTCCTCGGCATGCTGGAGCGGATGGCCGCGCGGGGTTCGCGGCTGCACCTGTGCGGGGGCGGCGGTGACCAGCTGTTCAGCCCGTCTCCCGCGCACGCGCACGACCTGTTCCGCATCCACCCGGTGAGCGCACTGCGCGATCTGCGCCGCCGACAGCTCTTCCAGCGGCAAGCCCTGCTGCCCCTGCTGGGAGTCCTGGGTGACCGGACCGCCTTCGCCGACGACCTTGCCCGCAGCGCCGACCGCCTCACGACCGGGACGGCCACGCCTCCACCGCTGCTGGGTTGGGGGCCGGGCGTCCGGATGCCGCCCTGGGCCACCGCGGACGCCACCCGGGCCGTGGCCGGCACGCTGCGCGCCGCCGCCGCGTAGGGCCCCGAACCGCTGTCCCCGCGTCGGGGCCTGCACCAGACACTCCAGGACCTGCGGGCCTGCGCGGACGCGACCCGCCGATTCGACCAGTACGCGAACGACACCCTCGGTATCGGCTACGCCACCCCCTTCACCGACGACGCCGTCATCGAAGCCGTACTGTCCGTACGCCCCGGCGAACGCGTGGCCGCCCTTCGCTACAAACCCTTGCTGGCAGCCGCGATGAACGACATCGTGCCCGCTGCGGTACTGGCCCGCCGCACCAAGGGCGAGTACACCGCCGACGCCAACAAGGGGCTGCGCCGCCACCGCCAGGACCTGCTCGACCTGTTCGGCAACAGCCGCCTCGCCGACGCCGGACTGATCGACCCCACCCTGCTCAGGACAGCACTCCAGCACCCGCCCACCATCCAACTCCACGGCGCCCTTGCCGTCACCCTCGGCTGCGAGGTATGGCTGCGCTCCCTCGACCACCCCCACCACCCGGGGATCCCGTCCGCCGCATGCGCAGAGGAGACCCGATGAAACTGGCCCCGGCCGTGCACGCCACAGAGACCGATACCGGCATGGTCCTCCTCGACGAACGCTCCGGACGCTACTGGCAGCTCAACCCCACCGGCGCGCTGATCCTGCGGACACTCCTCGACGGCGACACCGCCGACGACGCGGCACGCCAACTCCACCACCGCCACCCCGGACTCGACGCCGACCAGGCCGGCAGGGACGTCACCGCCCTGGTCAACAACCTGCTCGCATCCGGGCTGGTGACCTCATGAGCATGTTCTCCACCCCCGAACCCCACATGCCGGTCAACGCTCGGGAGCGCGCCGCCGCGCTCCTGGCCACCGCCACGGCACGCTGCCTGATGCGTCTGTCTCCCGGACGGCTGCGCCGCCTCCTCGAAACACTCCGGCACGGCGCCGCGCCCGCCACGGCCGGGCAGGCCCTCGCCGCCCGGCAGGCCGTCGTCACCGTCAGCGCCCGCTGCGCCGGGGAGGGCTGTCTGCAACGGTCCGTGGCCACCGTCCTGCTGTGCCGCGCCAGAGGTACCTGGCCGACCTGGTGCACCGGTGTGCGCTCCGACCCCTTCCGGGCCCACGCCTGGGTCGAGGTCGACGGCGAACCCGTCGGCGAACCTCCCTCCACTGCCCTGTTCCACCGGATCCTGACCGTCCCCGGTGTACCGGTCGGCCGACAGTGCGTGTCGTGACGGAGGGCGGTGATCTGATAGAAGCGCAGCTTGAACGGCAGCACATCCCCACGTGCAGGCGGCTGAGAGGTGGCAGTTCGTCACGCCCTCGGCGACGCAGGCCCGCCCCGGCCGGCTTCGTCCAGGAGACCCTCGACTTCGGCTGACCCGTCGCCGGCGAAGGCCGGGCAGGCGAATCCCCTGCCCGGCCGTGGCGGCTACTCCCAGGGGCGCGGCAGCGCGTTCCACAGGGCTCTGAGCCAGTCGGGCGGGTTGGTGAGGAACTTGTCCACGAGTCGTGACGTGATCGACCGCGCGGTACCTCGGCGGCGCCCTGGGCTATTGCGGAGGTCAGGCCGGGACCGGCAGTGGGCTGTTGCGGGACGGGCGGAGGGACAGGTGGCTGAACGGGCGCGGGAACATGGTCCCGGGTCATGATGCTGCTCCCTTGAGCAGAAGGAACGGGGACGGCGGACACCTGAGTGGTGTCGTCCGCGGGGGTATGCGCCGCGCGGTCGGCGGTCCTGCGGCTCTCTGCTTCAGAGCGTCCCTGTGAGGTCGTAGCCCGGGCCCAGGGTGGCGTGTTCAGCGTATCCGTGATCGGCGCGGGTGTTGCCCCGGGTGTCTGGTGCGTGGTCATCGGTACTGCCTCCAGCATGAGTTCGCCAATGAAGGCGGGACAGTGACAGGACTCAGGTGCTTACGTCTCGTCCTGGCGCGGCACGGCCTCTCTTCACCCCGTAGCGCCGGAAGCCAGGCCCCGGACAGCAACGGTCGGAAAGAAATCTCCGTGGCACGGCGAAGGCCCGGACCGCAGGGTCCGGGCCTTGCTCAACAGGGGATAGTGGGTCGAATGCTGGTAGCAGCGTCGACGGCTTGCGTCTACTCGTGCCCTCCGTGGCGGCGGTGGACGACCCAGTCCGGATCCCGTACAGGCAACCGGCACCCGCGTATCGACGGCCGGGGCGCGCATGCTGCGCCAACCGAAGCGCGGCGCGGTGACCCCGATCCCATCAAGCCCACCGCATCCCGGGGGCCGGCCAATGGCTGATGCCTCAGTCGGAATCCGTGGTCGCGGGCTGCGCTAGGGCGCTGGCGATTCCGACGCCGCGCGCACCTGCTTGGCAGTCTCGGCCAGGCTGATCAACCACTCATGAGTGACGTGCTCCTCCCAGATCGGGAGGTGTACGGCCTGGACCCCTGCGCCCACAGTTCTGTCGCCGGAGCCCAGGTCCACGAATGCCCGGAACCGTACTGGCACCCACCCCCTCGGGATCAGCCCCTGTTGGATACCAGCCACCACCGACAGCGGGTTCTCCAGCCACACGCCGTTCGCCTGAGCCTCCAGATGCTGCGGAGGTCGATGGAATCCGTGCTCGGCCGGGAACCAGTAGGGCAGCAGGGTAGGGTCGTCCACATCGATTTCGATGCCGACGCCATCAACGCCGGAGCCGATCGCGCCAACATTCGAGACGCGCACTCCAAGGAACCGCTCCTCGGACTGCGCGTTGACGGGCTTCACCTTGGGGAAGCTCTCGATCTTGGAGGTGATGCCGTCGCCGTCAACTCTGATCACACCGACCACGTCCACCTCGGCCTTCGGTGTGGTGAACGCAAGGAAGACGAGCTCGATCTGAGCCTCGGTGAGGCTGACACTGCGCCCCTGGGCGACTTGCCGCTGCTTCCATTCGGGCAGGTCTTCCACGGTGTAGTCATCCTGAAAGTCATCGACCCACTTGTGGTGTTTCGGGCACAGCAGGAGAAGGTTCTGCTCCCCGTTCACAGCTTCGAACTCAGGGTTAAAGCGCGCTCCCTCGGCGCTCTCCGCACGGATGTGTGCGATCTCCGCAGTGACGCTGAGCTTCCCCCGGTGCTCCTGGGGCAGCAGTTCCTCGCACTCGGGGTAGGCACAGTGGGATGCGCGCCCAAGCAACAGCTTGCAGAGCCTCGGGGAGGGGGTGAAGGTGCTCACGCTTGGACCATGGGCCGGTGACTTCGAGCCCTCCACGCTTTCGGTTGCACCCACCGCATTCCGGTCGCGGACAGCTGCTCTGCCCGTTCCGGGGTGGGCGTCGCGGCCCTGCCGCGCTGGTTTCCGTCCCGTGCGCCGAGCCAGAGATCCCGCTCCGTTGGGAGTGGTCGGGCCTGGTGCTATCTCATCGGGTGAGAGCAATTGGTGAATGCTTGCTGCCGCCTTGTGGGGCAGTTTGACTTCTGTCGGCCGGTATGGCTTTTCTCCTCCGGCCGGTGTTGTGTCCGTGTCATGGTCTGTGGGACGGCCAAGATGCCCAAGTCCGCAGTAGTGCAGCCGAGTTGATGTCCGGGGCCGGTGTGCCCGCTTGGTCTCGCGGTTGTTGTTCTCCGGCCGTTGCGCTGCCGTGCCGTGGTGGTTGAAAGGGGGGCCCGCTGGTTGCCCGCCCCCGCGGTGCGGACCGATGAGAGGGGTGAAGTCCATGACTTCGTCAGCACGGACCCGTCCATTGCGTACGTCATGGCCCGGACGGATCGTGGCCCTGGCCGCGGCGTCCGCGCTCGCGGGCGTCGGCGTGGTGGCACTGGCTCCGGCCGCGTCGGCCTCGGGGGTGTGTGGGACCCCGGTGGTCTCGGGTGCCACGACCACGGTTACCTGTTCGGCCGGGGGGACCGGCAGTGTCACCGTTCCGCCGGCGGTTTCCGGAGTGGTGGTGACACTGGACGGCGCCGGGGGGTCCGCCAACGGGGTCGGGGTGCTCGGCGGCAAGGGCGCCCATGTGGTGGCCACGCTGGCCGTCACCCCCGGGCAGGTACTGAACGCGACCGTCGGCAGGAAGGGCGCCCTGGACACCGGATCCGGGCTGCCCGCGGCCAACACGGCAGGCCTCGGCGGGGACCTGGTCGCGGTGACCGACGACACCGGCACCCCGCTGCTGACCGCCGGGTCCGGCGGCGGAGCCAGCGGCGGCGGCACCGGCAGCGTCTTCTCCCCCCGCGGGTCCGTCGGCGCCAACAGTGGCGGCAACGGCCTCGGTGGCGGCGGCACCGGGGGGATCGCGGGTGGCGGCGTCTCGGGCAAGGCCGGTACCGCCACCGCAGGCGGAGCCGGCGGCGCGGGCGGGATCGGCCAGACCACCTCGGTCGCGGGCGCCTCCGGCACCTTCCCCAACGGCAACGCCCAACCCGGCCAGCTGGGCGTCCCCTCCCCGGCGGGCGCGGGCGGGGGCGGCGGTGCCGGCTACGGGGCCGGGGGCCAGGGCGGCAGCGGCAGCACCGGCACCGCAGGCGGCAATTCCTATGCCGGTGCCGGGGGTTCCGGCGGTGGCGGCTCCAGCCTGACCACCAGCACCTACCCCGGTGCGACCTCGACCCTGGTCAATGGCTCGAACGCGGGCGACGGCTCCATCGTGTTCGTCTTCACCCAGGACCCGCCCACCGTCACCTCGGTCAGCCCCGCGAGTGGCACCACCGCGGGCGGCACCGTCGTGACCATCACCGGCACCGACCTCACCGGCGCCACCGCGATCACCTTCGGCCCGGGCAACCCGGCCACCGCCGTGTCGTGCACCGACACCTCCTGCACCGCCGCCGCCCCCGCCGCCACCGCGGGGACCGTGGACGTCCAGGTCACCACCCCCGGCGGCACCAGCACCCCCGTCCCGGCAGGCGAGTACACCTATGTCGTCCCCGGCTCGGACCTGGCGGTCTCGGTCGCCGACTCCGCCGACCCGGCCCCGCTCGGGACCACGTTCACCGACACGGTCACCGTCACCAACAACGGCCCGGCCACCGCGACCGGCACCACCACGACCGTGACCCTGTCCGGAGCGTCCACCGGGATCGTCTCCGCCACCTCCTCCCAGGGATCGTGCACGGTGTCCGCGCCCACCGTCTCCTGCTCGCTCGGAACCCTCGCCTCCTCGGCTGACGCGACCGTCACCGTCGTGCTGTCCCCGGCCGCGAACGGGACGGTCACCGCGACCGCAAACGCCGACGCCGACCAGAGCGACCCAACCCCGGGCAACAACACCGCCGCCCAGAACACCACCATCGACAACTCCCTGGGCTGCACGATCACCGGCACCAACGGCAACGACACCCTGAACGGAACCAACGGCAGCGACGTCATCTGCGGCCTGGGCGGCGACGACACCATCAACGGCGGCAACAACAGTGACACCCTCCACGGAGGTCCCGGAAACGACACCATCGACGGAGGCAACAGCGACGACACCCTCCGCGGAGGCGGCGGCAACGACATCATGGGCGGCGGCAACGGCGCCGACCACCTCTACGGCGAGGCCGGCAACGACACCAACTACGGCGAGACCCTCCTCGGGTCGCTGCTCCACCTGTTCGACAACGGCAACGACCACGTCTACGGCGGGCCGGGCAACGACGACCTCGACGGCCAGAACGGCAACGACACCCTCGTCGACACGGACGGCACCGACACCATGAGCGGCAGCCTCGGCAACGACAGCATCGACGTCCAGGACGGCGCAGGCGGCGACACCGCCAACGGCGGCCTCGGCAGTGACACCTGCGCCATCGACACCACAGACACCGCAACCAGCTGCTGACCACCACCACAACCACCCGCAGCAACCACGCCCGGCCGACCCGGACCCGACGGCACCCCACCGGGTCCGGGCTCAAACCCGGCCAACCCGCGACTGCAGCCCCCGCACCCAACACAGGCGGGCTCGTCGACCTCTATCTACATCGACCGCACCGTCCGCACCGTCCTCGCCCGCCAGATCGCCCGCGAGGACGCCCAGCGCCGCGCCCTCACTGCCTTCCTCGGCGGGTGGCGCGTAGCACTGTCGTAGGTCGCGGGGACACGGCACGACGCCAGGAAGGCGACCCATTCGGACTGGGTGAACGGTTCCTTGCCGCCGTACCGCTCGTCGCCTGGACCATGGTCGGAACCATCGAGCTCCTGAACTACATCCGCACCCTGAACGAAGCCGGAGTTCTGCCCCTGCGACCGGAGGTCCTGACGGAGCGGGTCACGCTGGAGACGACGACGCTGGAGTACAGCGGCAAGGCGTTCTTCGCCCCGTCGGAACCGAGCGGCCAGCAAGCGCGGACACCCCGCTCCCCGAGGAGTGGATACCCTGGAGAGGGAATCAGCCTTCTCCCTGCTTCACACCCAGGCCGGGGAGCAAGTGCTGCACGATGCTCGTTCACCACACATGCCTGTACTGCCATCGCCTGAAGAGGTCGAAGCCGCCAAGACACCAAGAGGGGCGGACGCGTAGCCAGCTTGCGGCCTGGGGCGTGCCGTGGCCCCCGTCAAAAGGCTGGAAAGACGAACTGGCCGAACGCTGGAAAGCCGCCCGCCCGGCGGGACCGCCGGCGCCCGCGCCTACCCCGGCCCCGGCCGACTTCGCCCAGGACACGCTGGACTTCGGCTGACCCGACGACAGCGGGGCCTGACAGGATCACCCTGCCCGGCCCCGCTGCTCACCGGCTGAGTCGGATGCGCGGCCCCACGCGAATTCGAGGTCGTCCAGGAAGACGGTCTCAGCT
Organism: Streptomyces sp. NPDC059256; assembly: GCF_042753785.1. Lineage (NCBI taxonomy): Bacteria > Bacillati > Actinomycetota > Actinomycetes > Kitasatosporales > Streptomycetaceae > Streptomyces > Streptomyces sp. NPDC059256. The sequence continues at coordinate 66,438 of NZ_JBHYZO010000031.1, forward strand.
CCAAACCTCCCACCGGCCGCGCAGGAGGAACGGTACGGCCTCCATCCACTCCAGGATGACCAGGGTCTCGGGCTGCCCGACCAGTGCGTACCGGCCGTGAGAGGCGGGCCTGCTGCCCGGCCCGTATGCCCGCAGCAGCTCCTCCAGGCGGTCGCGGTGCTCCTCCACGAACGCCTCCAGGCGCTCGATGTACCCTGCGCGTTCCTCGTCGCCCACCGCGCTCAGCGTGACGTCCAGGAAGTCCGACCCGTCCGGCCAGTGCCGCGTCCCCGGCGCGGCCACGGCCCACGTGAACCCTTCCGCCACCGCCAGGACACGCCTCGCGTACAGCGGCGCTGCGGTTGGGGCCGGTTCCTCCACCGGGGTCTCTGACGGGGCAGGCGAGGCCGATGAATAGGGGCGAGCGGGAGGGCGCTGGAGGTGGTGGTCGCCAGCGGCGTGCCCAGCGCTTCCAAGTGGGCCATGAGCAGGCGGGCCAGGGTACGGCCGTGGTCGCTGCCGTGCGGTTGCCGGGGGGTGCTGCCGTCGCCTCGATCGCCGGGGTAGGCGAGGTGCCAGGGGTGGACGATGGTGCGGTGGAAGAAGTCCGCGAGCACCTCGAACAACTCGCTTGCGTCGGGTCTGGGTTCGTACGCGCCAGCCACTGCGCCCGCAGTACGCCCGATCTCCGTGCCGGCCTGCGACAGCGCGGCCAGCAGGTCGCCCACGAAGAAGAGCAACGCCGCGCCCTCGCGGCCTTCCTGGAGGGCTGGGATCAGGTGAGAGAGGAGAGAGACGCCGTCGTAGCACCGCTCCGGCGACAGCTCGGGTGACACCCGCGCCCGTCGTTCGTTGACAAGTGCTGCAACCGGCTCGTCCGCTCCTGATACCTATCCCCTTGCTCTCTTCAGACGCTATCTGTCTATATGTTCACCATGACTTGGCTCGGCAACACCCGTGAAGCGATCTGCCCGCACCGTGAGTGCGCCCGAGGCGTGATCATGCAGCAGAACAAAGTGGTCGTGGTACACCCGGAGTATGTGGAGCTGGGTAGCTCCAGGAGCTACGACCCAACAGCCAACCACGATAAGCGTGTTACCCAGGAGATTTGGAATTGCGCGTACTGCAAGAGAACAACGGCCGAACTCGTCTGGTGGGCGAAAGAGCCAGATGGCCCTGAAGGTTCTGATGGCTTCACGGAAGTTCTGCGGCGCACGATCTATCCCGAGCCTGTTCCCCGCGAACTCCAACCAGAAGTCCCAGACGAAATTCGAAGTCTGTTTGACGAAGCTGCCCGAGCGGAAGCAGTGGGTGCGCCGCGTCTTGCAGGCGCTGGGTACAGGGCAGCCGTGGAGGAGATCTGCAAGAACCAGGGTGCCACCAAAAAGACCCTGTACGACAAGATCACGGAGCTTAAGGATAAGTTGTCGCCGGACGTGGTGAACGCGCTTCACGAAGCTCGCATGGTGGGTAATGACAGCCTCCACGACGGGCTTATCTACTCCCCGGAAGAACTCGCTGACATCGCCGAACTGGTTGCCGAAGTCACTTTGATCCTCTACGTTCAGCCCGCTCAGAAGGCTGCAATGGCAGCGGCGCGTGCGGCTAGGCGCGCGAGCATCGGCAAGCACTGACATATACCGCCGAAGACGGTGAGGCCGGACGCAGGGGGTACGCCCGGTCTCACTGCCGGTCAGCCGACCAGCCTGCGGTCCGGACCTTGCGCTATCGAGGTCCTCCAGTGGCGGGGGAGTGGTCAGAGGTTGTCCCAGTAGCTCTCCCGCTCGGAGGGCGGCCCGAAGCGCTTGATGGACCAGCAGGTACAGCCGCCACCCTCGTACAGTTCCTTGTCACACTCCTCGTGGTGCTCCCGTTCCTGCCGATGCCTCGGGACCGCCGGAGACACGGGCTGCGGAGCGGGCTGTGCCGGGGCGGAACCACCGACCGGGGGCAGCGAGGGCCACCGCATCCCGATCGCGGACAGCTGCTCCATCCGCTCCGGTGTCAGCGTCGCCGCCCGGGAGCGCTGGTTCCCGATCCAGGCGCCCAGCTTGTGCTCGCGCTCCTCCTGGTTCTCGCCGACGATCCGTTCGACGTGCTTCCTCGGGACCTGGAGGTGGCCCTCGCGCTCGTAGAACTGCTTGGCGGCCTCGTAGTTGATCGTCCATTTGTCGGCCTGTGTACGACGCGGCTGTGGCTTCTCGTCCTCGCTCGCGGGCTCGATCCCGAGGACGTGTTCGCACATCCACTGCTGAACGGTGGCGAGCTTGTCCCAGCCGAGCCGGACCGTCCGGACCCACCGGCCGAGATCCTCGCCCTGGTGCAGGACGACGCCCGGCGACGTGGGCAGCTCGCCGCCGGCCTCCAGGTGGAGGCGGACGAGGTGGAAGGCGCGCTGCCACTCCACCGGCCAGGCCGGGCACCAGGACGGGTCGATCTCCTCCAACTGCTCGCGCCGCGCCTCCGACAGCGCCCCGGCCGACGACTGGACGGGCAGGCCCTCGGCACGCCGCTCCTCGATCTCGGCGGCCTTGCGGGCGGCGGCCCGTGCGTTCTTCAGCCAGATTCCCACCCGGTAGCCCTGGTGCGAGGCGTCCAGCGGAGCGAGCAGGTGCCCGTTCACCTCCGCCCACCCCCGCGAGGCCGCGAGGCCCTCCTCCCAGGCGACGTCGAAGTGCGACCAGACCATGCCCAGCTTCTCCAGCTGGACGATGCGGCCCTCGTCCATGTCGCCGCGGGCGTAGAAGCGCCGGTTGTCCGCGATCCACTGCCCCAGCGGGAACCGCGCCAGCGAAGCCGGCCACCCCTCGACTTTCACGGCCAGGTCGTCCCCGGCCTGGACCCGGTAGGTGAACGGCACCTTCAGATCACCGTGGACGCGCGCGTAGATGACGGCGGCCTCGATGCCGCGCCGCCAGTGCTCATGCTCCGGGTTCAGCACCCGCAGGTTAATGAACGCCGCCAGCTGCGCCGGATCCCGCGGCGTGGAGAACTTCAGCAGCTTCCGCGCGGAAGCCGACGGCCCACCGGACCCGGGACCCCCGCCCGGGCCGCCGGTGCCCTGCACGGCCCTCTGCCCGGGCGTGGAGCGGCTGGGGGCCTGCTGCTCGGCGAGCTGCTCCACCACCCGGGCATCGTGCGCCCGCAGGGCCTCCAGGAGCTTCGCCAGCCCGCCGAACGCCCGGGACGTGAGCATGTTGTCCGCAGTCTCGCCCGGCCCGAGGAGCACCGGCACGACGAGGGAGGCGACCTTGCCCTCGCCGGGCTGCATCCGCAGCGCCCGGCCCACCGCCTGGACGAGGTCGGGCATCGAGCCGCGCACGTCGGCCCAGTAGACGGAGTCGCAGTTCCGGGTATCGACGCCTTCCCCGAGGACCTTCACCGAGCCCAGGAAGCCCTTCTCCACCACCGTGCCGCCCATGGCGACCCCCGCCGCGAACTCACCCAGCACCCGCCGCCGGTGCAGAGGCTTGTGCTCACCACACAGCCAGTCCGCCCAGATCGTGCGCGGATACAGCGCCGGGTCCGCGGCATGGAGCCGCGCGGCTACCCGGGGGAGCCCGGCCGCGAACGCCTCGGCCTCCTTCACGACATGGTGGAAGACGAGCGTGCGCCGGAAGCTCTCCTCCGCCGAAGCCTTGAGCAGCGCGGTCTGCAGAGCCGCCAGCCGCGCCCCGCGGACCTCGTCCGAGCGCCCCTCAGCGCTCAGGAGCTGCGCGGCCTGGAGCTGGGTATCGGTGATGTCCACGCACACCACCTGGTACGGCGCACAGATTCCCCGGTCGATCGCCTCCGAAAGCGTCAGCGTGAAACAGCGGGCACCGAACGGCCCGTCCGGGTCATCGTCCATCGAGGCCACCAGCTCACCCGGCGCGCCCTCGGCGTTCTCGTCCAGCTGCCACAGCCGGGGCGTGGCCGTCATGTAGAGGCGCCGCAGAGACGGGATACGGGTGTTGTCGTGGACGACCGCCCACGGCTTCCCCAGCCGACCCGACGTCCGGTGCGCCTCATCGACGACGATCAGGTCCCACCCCGGAAGGCCGGCCCGGTGCGCGCGCTCCAGCGTGCCCAGCCCGAGCGATGCGTACGTGGCGAACACCGTGACCTTGTCGAACGGCCGCACCCAGGCGACCAGCTCTTCCACGTCCGTGGTGTTGGGGAAGCCGGCGTCCTCGCCCCGCAGGGACGAGACCCCCATCATCGGGCCCGTACGGCCTCCCTCGCGCCACGCGGCCTCGGTCTGGGTGAGCAGGTCCAGTGAGGGAACGAGCACCAGCACCCGGCCCGCTCGGAGCTTCTCCGCGCTGCGGGCCGCGACCCGGGTCTTCCCGGACCCGGTCGCCATGATCACCTGAGTCCGGAGCCCCCGCGCGGGCGCAAGCGATCTTGTGGGCAATTCCAGAGCGCGAAGGACCGCGTCAAGCGCTTCCTGCTGAGCCGCCTCACGCTGATCTGTACGGCTTGTGTTCGACATATCCGTCTGCCTCTCCTGGGCTCTGACCGAGGACGGGAAACAGGAAACCTGCACGTAAATGAGGCGTGAATGACTATAGTGAACCTCACCTGAAGCCGGATCACGACCCCGGACCAACAGCGGTGGACCTTGATTGAAAACCGATCTAGACCCTCGGTACTGCTAGTCCATGAGTCCAGAGTCTATCTCGTGCTTCAAACTGAAGCATCTGGAACACATAAACCCCCGAACGTGGCTGAATTCTGCTAGGGTGGCCCTATGGCCACCCCGAAACGGCCTGACGATCGGTCACACCGGCCCTTTCTTCAGACTCCCTGTCACCCCACCTGTTTGGATCTGCCCCCGCCCCCCGCCCCCCTCTCCCTGTTGCTGCTGATCGGGCCGTAGGCCCGTGGGGGAGTTGGGCCCGGTCCATGTCCCTGCTGCTGCGTCTTGTGTGGCTGGAGCGCAGCGAAGGCCACGGGTCGGCCGGAGGCCGGCCCCGGCTCGCAACGCGGGCCGCTTGCCTTGCGGTTGGGTGGCGGGCGCGGAGCGCGTGCCACCTTGCGGTGAGCGGAGCGAGCCGCGTCCGCTCACGCGGAGCGGGAGCAACTGGTGAGCGCAGCGAGCCAGTTCGCTTGCATATCGCGAAGCGATATGGCACCCGCTC
>NZ_JBHYZO010000032.1:0-66681 GCF_042753785.1 Streptomyces sp. NPDC059256
CCCATCGGTGTCTTCCGCAGCACCCAACGCCCCGTCTACGACACCCTCATGAACAACCAACTCGACACCGCCACCGAACAACTCGGCAAAGGCGACCTCAGCGCACTCCTCACCGGCAACGACGCTTGGGTCGTTCGTCCGGAGCGCAGCAGCGCGACCCCGCAGCCCGTCTGATCCGCCCGAGAACCCACACCCCAGGGAGGGGACCCATGGCGTACGTGATCGCTCAACCCTGTGTCGACGTCAAGGACCGGGCGTGTATCGACGAATGCCCCGTCGACTGCATCTACGAAGGTCCCCGCAAGCTCTACATCCACCCCGACGAATGCGTGGACTGCGGGGCCTGTGAGCCCGTCTGCCCGGTCGAGGCCGTCTTCTTCGACCAGGACGTCCCGGCCGAGTGGAGCGACTTCCGCACGGCCGACTCCGAGGTCTTCGTGCCCCTCGGCTCTCCCGGAGGAGCCAGCGGCGCCGGACCGCTCAGTGTCGACCACCCCCTGGTCGCCGCTCGGGCGGCGGGGGAGTAGCCTCTCGGGCCCGTTGGTGGTAGATCGCATTCCGGTGCGGTCCAGTCCCGGTACAGGCCAAGTCCAGAGCGATTGCAGCGACCCGAGAGAACGTTGGGGCGGTGACGGGTAAATCCCGCCACCGCCCTCGGTGTTTCCGGTCCGGAAAAGGCTTGATCGCCCAGTACACCGCTCATGGACACATGCATATGCGCCAGTCACATGCGCATCGATGGTGGCCGTGAGCGATGGGACGGTACGGAAGCTCCGCGTCGTACCCCGCACGATCGTCCCTCTCGCCGCCCACGGCCCAGCCCGGGGCACCCGAAGGAGCTGGTATGGACAGCGCGCCCAACGCTTCCGACGCACCCGCTAGACCAACCGAGCCCGCGCCCCGCGCCACCCTCGCGGCCGGCCTGCCGGGCTCCCACGACCTGGCCCCGCTGCATCTCCTGCACCGGCCCGACACCCCGGAGGGCTTCCTCCTGGACGCCACGGCCCCGGTGGAGCAGCACTTCGCGCTCTCCGCCGAACTGCCCGATGAGCACCCGGTCTTCAACGACGGACCGGACACCTTCCACGACCTGCTCTTCGCCGCGGAGTCACTGCGCCAAGCCACGTTCTTCGTCGCCCACCAGTACTTCCGGGTCCCCGTCGACCGCCCCGCCGTCTTTGTGTCGAGCGGTATCGACATCCGGGAGCTCACCCCTTGGCGCCGCACCGGCCGGCCGGCGTCCATGACGCTGGACATCACGCTCAACCCCGTCGACGTGGTGAACGGCGTCCCGCGCGGTCTGGAGTGCCGAGGGGGAGTGGCGATCGACGGCGTGAGCTGCGGCAGCGGAACCGCGCGTCTCCAGTTCCTGATGCCTCGGGTGTACCGGGCACACCGTGAACTCGGGCGTCGGGAGAGCCTGCGCGGAGCTCTGCCCCCCGCCTCTCCGACGGCCCGACGGGCGACCGTCCGCCCCGAACAGGCCGGCCGCGGCGATGTGCGCAACGTCCTGGTGGGCCCACCGCTCCGCGCGGTCGACGGCGAGTTCATGTTGCCCGTCACCCCACAGCCCGGCCATGAGACCTTCCACGGCGGACCGGGCGGGCACATCCCGGGGACGGTGTTCCTCGAAGCGTCCAGGCAGGCGGCGCTCGTCGTCGCCGCCGAACTCCAGGGGTTCGAACCCGCCCATGCCGTACTCACCCACTGGTGGGCCTCATTCCGTGGTTTCGGCGAGGCGGACCTCCCCCTGACCTGCACCGTCAATACACGTGATCCCCTGCGTGACCGTGCCGGTCGTCCCGTCGTCCACACCCGGATCACCTTCAGCCAGGGCAGTCGGGTGTTGTGCACCGCGACGGCGACCCTGCTCCAGGACTGCTGACGCCCCTCCGTCAACCGTCCCGTTGTCCAGCTGTTCAGTTGTTCAGCCGCCCAGTCTTCGATCCTCCAGCTCTCCAGCGCCCGGTCCGACGATCCCCCGGTCCGACGATTGCCGGTCTGAAGATTCCGCGGTCCGACAGCCCCCGCACCCCACCCCCCGATCACACAGCCTTCCGTTTGCTTTCGAGAGGAGCCAGACCATGCGTTTTCGGGTATTGGGGCCGGTGAGCCTGTCCCCTCGCACCCCGTCCGCCGCCAAACCGCGCGCCCTGCTCGCCACCCTGCTGGTGCAGGCCGGAGAAGTGGTGCCCGCGCACAGCCTCATCGACGAACTCTGGGGGAACGAGCCGCCGCGGACAGCGACCACCACCCTCCAGGTGTACGTGTCCCAACTGCGCAAGATCCTTGCCGAAGGCCCGGCCACCACGACCGGCGGTCTCCTGGTCACCCGCCCCCCGGGATATCTGCTCCAGATACCCGACCAGGAGCAGGACTTCGACCTGCCCCTGTTCGAACGACTGCGTACCGACGGTCGCACCGCCTACCAGCGCAATGACTTCACCGGTGCCTCCCGTCTGCTCGGCGATGCCCTCGCATTGTGGGGCGGACCCGCGCTCTCCGGGATCCCGCACGGCGTACGGCTGGAGTCCGCGGCCATCCGCCTCGACGAACTCCGCCTGGAGGTCCTCGAACAGCGCATCGTGGCCGATCTCCGGCTGGGACACCATCAGGAGCTCGCCGGTGAACTGCTGGCCCTCGCCAACGAACACCCGCTGCGCGAGACGCTCCACGCCCATCTCATGGTGGCGCTGTACCGCACCGGGCGTGGCTCCGACGCACTGCGGGTCTACGGGCGGCTGCGGCGCTCCCTGGTCGAGGAGTTGGGAGTGGAGCCGGGGCCCACGCTCGCCCGGCTCCACGAACGCGTACTGCGCCGTGACCCCTCGCTGGACTGGCGGGCGCCCGTTCCGCCCATCCCGGTGGACGCCCGTCCCCCGGCGATGCGTTCCGATCCCGGCGCGGCCTCCTCGACACCGGGCCCGACCGCACCGACCCTGCCCGCACCGACCCTGCCCATACCGACCCCGCCCGTACCGACCCCTCCGGCACTGCCCGCCGCCGCCCCGGGCTTCGTGGGCCGCCACGAGGAACTCGCCCAGGGCGAACGCGCGCTGCGCGGCGGCGCTGGTCATCCCCCCGTGCGCGTGCTCGCCATCTCCGGTCGCGCCGGTGTCGGCAAGTCCGTACTCGCCCTCAGACTCGCCCATCGGCTGGCCGGCCGATTCCCGGACGGACAACTCCTGGTGTGCCTGCGCGGTCCGCAGGGCCGACCGCTGACCCCGTTACAGGCGCAGGCCGCCCTGCTGCGCGGACTCCTGGGCGACACCGCCGGTCCCGCCGTGCCGACCGACCCGGTCGAGCTGACGGATCGGCTGCGGCGCGCCCTGAACGGACGGAAGCTGCTGCTGGTCCTGGACGACGTCGCTTCCGAGGAACAGGTCCGACCCCTGCTGCCCCCCGCGGAGGGCAGCGCCGTGATCCTGATCGGTCGACGCACGGCGGCGGCACTCGACGGCGCGGAACACCTGGTGCTGGATGCGGTACGGCCGGACGACGCACTGGAGTTGCTGCGTACGGCCGCTGGTGAGCGCATCACCGACGATCCGGCCGCCGCTGCCGAGATCGCCCGGCTCTGCGGCTATCTGCCCCTGGCGCTGCGGGTGGCCGCGGCGGCGCTGACCGCCCGTCCGCACACCACGGCAGCCGAACTGGCCGAGCGGCTGCGGGACGAGCGGACCCGGCTCGGCGTCCTACGGGAAGGCGACCTCGATCTGCGCACCAGCCTGCTGACCGGATACCAGGAGGCGGCCCCCGCCAACCAGCGCGCCTTCCGGCTGCTGACCCTGGCCCCCGCGCCCGACTTCGCAGCCTGGACGGCGGGCGCGCTCCTGGGGGTCGCACCGGGTGCCGCGCACGAGGTCGCCGAGGAACTGGTCAGGGCCCAACTCCTGGAAGCACGTCCCGGCGGGCGCCCCGCCCGCTACGGCTTCCACTCCTTGCTCCGGGTGCTCGCCGTCGAGTTGCGGGACGCCGACGCCGGTGGCCGTGAGCAAAGGCGGCAGGCCGTCGAGCGGCTGTGCCACGCATACCTGGACCTCGCCCGGTACGCGGACGGACGGCTCGCCCCCGGCCGGAACTGGAGCGCGCACGCGCTGTCGGGTGGCTCGGCCGCACTGGACGAGACGTACCGGGCGACCCTGTTGGACCGGGCGGCGATCGTCGGCTCCAGCCCGCTCGGCTGGTTCCGCGACGAGGCCACCGGGCTGGTCGAGAGCGTACGACAGGCGCACGCGGCCGGTCTGTGGCACCTGGTGTGGGAGCTTGCCGACAGTGCCACCGGCTACTTCCACGTCTGCGCCGCCTGGGACGACTGGGAGGAGACGCACCGACTGGCGCTCGATGCCGCACTGCGCGCGGGGAACACATCGGCGGAGGCCGTCGTGCGCTACGGACTGGGCGATCTCGCCTGGCAGCGCCAGGAGGGACGCAGGGCCCTGGAGCACTTCACCGCAGCTCAGCGCTGCTTCGATCGGGTCGGGGACCGGACCGGTGCCGCCCGCTGCCGGATCGGCATGGCGGACATCCTGTTGGGCCAGGGCAGACTGGGCGCCGCAGCCCGCCGCTACGGACGGGCCCTGGACCAGTGCCTGGCCGCCCAGGACCTGTGGGGCAAGGTGGCGGCGCTCAATGGACTCGCCCTGGTCAATCTGCGCAAGGGCCGCCGTGACACCGCCACCGGGCAGTTGGCCCAGTGCCGTCGGTGGGCCGAGCGCCTCGGCGACCGCCGCTGGGCGGAGTACACGCGTCGCACGGCCGCACGGCTGGCCCAGGACATGCCCGTTGCGCACGAGTCGGGCGCTCCCGCCCCGGCGGTGAGCGGTGGCGCCGATGGAGATGTCCCGGGCCAGTACGCGGTGGAAGTGCGCCCCGGGATGTGGCTCATCGGTGCCGCGGCGGGACGTACGCGCCGCGCCCCGGTGCCCGCACTGTCCCTGTGACGGGCGGATTTCCCAGAGAGTCGTGGTGGGTGCCGGGCAGTACATCCGGTACCCGCCACGGCGGCGCACCCCGCCATGCGCGCGGAGCTGCGCCCCTACTAGCCCGCCGTACGTGGGGCAGCGGGCGCGGCGGTGCGGGCCTGCGGACGGCGGTTGCGCAGCAGTTGCCGCCACTCCTCCGCGCTGAACTGCGCCGGCTGCGACCCGCGGATGAAGTCGTGCACCACCGCGAGGAACCGTTCGGGGTCCGCACGGAACGGAAAGTGCCCCGCCTCCGGGAAGATCTCCAGCCTGCTGCCCGGCATCGCCACATGCCCCAACCCCGCGTGCACGGCCGGCACCACCATGTCGCGCCCGCCCCAGATCAGCATGGTGGGCATGCCCTGCGTCAGATAGCTGCGATCCAGCAGCGTGCCGACCTGGCCGCGCCAGTCCACCACCGCCCGCAGGGTACGCACGAACGCACTGCGTGACGTGGCGTCGGGCAGTGCGTCCACGGCCCGGAGCAACTCCGGGGCATCGAGCCCCAACCCGCTGTGGAGTGACTGGAGGACACGGACGGTCAGCCCGAGCTGCCACCGTACGGTGGGCAGTTGCAGGGCGGCCAACAGCAGTCCGGCCCCCGGCAGGCTGGCCGCTCGCAGCAGCGGCGTCACATGCCGTCCGATGCCGCCACTGCCCACCAGGACCAGCCGTTCGGTGCGCTCGGGGAACTGGTACGCGAACTGCGCGGCCACCGCCCCACCGAGCGAGTGCCCCACCAGGGTGGCCCTGTCGATGCCCAGGGCGCTCAGCAGATCCCGCAGCCCATTGGCGTACGCACCCGGTGAGTAGTCTCCGCGGGGCTTGTCCGACGCCCCGTGTCCCAGCAGATCCGGCGCGACCACCCGATATCGGCGGGCGAGCCCCGGGACGATCTCCGCCCAGGTGGCCGACGAGTCCCCGATGCCGTGGATCAGCACGACGGCCGGCCCCTTGCCGGCCATCCGGTAGGCGTGGCGGTGTCCGTGCAGCAACCGGGTGCGGAGCCGCACCCCACCGCCCCCGGTCCGCGGACGATCACGTTCGGGGCGATCGCTGCCGAGCTGGGGTCTGGCCACGGATCATGCCTCTTTCGGACCTGGACGTCCCGTCAGGGCGGACAGGAAGTCGGACGAGGGGAACGAGACCAGGGGAGCGTGCGGCCCGCCGTGGTCCGAAGCGCCGGAAGCATCGCCGACGTCGATCTGCTGCCCCTCGTCGAGCGTTGACACCGACCGGGTGTCCAGGGGCACGGGGTCTATCCCGAGCGAGGTCAAGGAGCGCCACGGCTGGACGGTGCCGTGGAAGACGGCCCGCGGTGGCGCGGGGGACAGTGTGGTCGCGGAGGGCATGGCAACCGCCTCTCGGTCGGCGTTCACGGGGCCCGGAAGCGGGCGCTGCCGGGCGGATCGTTCGACTGGCGTGAGGTACGGACAGACGTACGGCGGCGCTGAACGGTTGACGCAGCTGGCGGGCGTCAGCTGCCGGGGGTCGAGGAGGGGCGACGACCGCCCGAACGCGTCGTGGGCAGCTGAGCACCGGGGGCGGGCAGAGCCGTGCCGTGCGGCGCGGTCACCCGTGCCGCGGCCCTTCGGTACCGACCGGCGCGCCCCGTGGACTCCGCGATGCGCGAGCGCACCAGCGAGGCGACCAACCAGGAGCGCAACGCACCTTGGTGCGCCGGTGAGCCGTGCACGTCGTCGAACTCCTTGAACCGCACCCGCGGCAGGGTCCTGGCCAGCAACTGGTGCTCCCCGGCCGGGATGATCTCGTCCCGCCTGCTGACGACGTAGTTCACCGGAACGTGGACCGACTCCAAAGTCGTCTCGTCGAGGGCGAAGTCCGCCAGTAGGGAACGCAGTTCGCCCTGATCGGCGACGCCCGTGAGCCTGCGCAGGGTCTCCCGGGTGATACCGGGAACGCGGGGCCACCACAACGGGTCGCTGAAGAACTCCGCCACCGGGGCGCCCACGGTGTGGATGCTGCGGATGCGGGAGTCATCGGCCGCGGCCCGCAGGGCGAGATGGCCGCTGAAGCTCAATCCCAACACCGAAGTCTGCGCCACCCGGGCCCGATCGCCCAGGTGGTCGAGGAGGTAGGGCAGCAGCTCCCAGGAATCGGCACGGTAGCGCAGTGTGTTCTCGCCGACCCCCGGCATCTCGGTCGCGATGGCCGCGTATCCGAGCCGGGCCAGCTTGGGCAGCAGCGGCGCCCACTGCTCCTTGACGCTCACGATGCCACCCATGATCACCACCAGCGGGCGGTGACGCCCACCGTCCAGTCCGGCCGTCCAGGCGGCGACCGTGCCGCCCGGATGGTCCAGCACCAGCCGGTCCACGCCCCGGCGCCGGCGCCAGTCATCGAAGGTGCGCACACAGTTGTGCTGCGCCCTGAGGCGGTCGTCGTCGCCGTGATGGGGGAAGCGGGCGAGCGCATAGCGGCGGCAGGCGTCGATCGGTCGGCCGGCGAAGGCCAGTCGGTCGGCCTCGGCGCTCCACACCCGTGCCCAGGACCCCGGATGCCCCGGCTCGTCCGTGGTGATCCAGGGGAGGACCGCCGCCACCTGGCGCTCGGTCATGCCCTGGCCCCGCGCATGGAGCCGGGCGAACTCCTTGAGTTCTTCGAGGTGGTTCATGGGTGTCCTCCGTCTCCCCGGTGACCAGGGCCGGTGGCCGACGAGCGCGGCACCGGAGCGCCGTCCTGGTCGGTCAGATGCGCAGCGCTACGGATCGGGGCGGGCGCCATGCCGAGGTGGGGGGTGTGGAGCCTTCGGCGGAGCGCCCGCCCGATGACCAGATTGCGTCTCGCCCCTTAAGCCACGCTTGTCGCCCGGACACACGAAGGCGCCGTGGTAGCGGGGGAACCCCCGCTACCACGGCGCCCGCCGGAAGCTGCACTCCGGACATGGTGCTCCGCCTCACCAGTACGCTGTCGCCGCCTGTGGCCGGGTACCCGTGCCACCGCCCCCCGCGTGGGGATCCGTGGCGCGGTCGGTGTTGTGGTCCGTGTTGTCGTCGTCGGCCTCGTCGTCGCCCAATGCCTCCGTCACGGCTGCCACCACCCGTGGATCGAGCATGGTGCGCGCAGCGGTGTCCTCCGTATCACCGAAACCGGAATCGCTGACGGCCACACTGACGGCATAGCCCCCGTCGACGGTATAGGTCTGGAACTCCCATTCGACGCCGGTGCCCGGTGCGCCGTCGGGGGCCAGCACCCGTGCGGGCTGCCCATCAGGGCCAAAGCCGAAATCGGTGAAACGGAACCGCATCCCCTGACCGATGGCCTTGCTGTACGCCTCCTTGAGCGTCCAGAGGCGTACGAGCGCCCGCTCCCGCTGTTGTGGTGGCAGCGACTCCAATGCTGCCAACTCATGGGGGGTGCACACGTGCCGGTGCAACCCACGGGTGTACAGCGGACGATCCTCCCGCTCGGCGTCCACACCGATCAGACCGCGTGTCGTCAGACCGATCAGCAGCAGGTCCTCGGTATGGCTGAGGCTGATGTCCACGGCGTCACAACCGCGCAGATAGGGCCGTCCGGTGGGACCGTAGGCGAGCTCGATCACTTGTGGGGGCACCCGGAGGGCGACCGCAGCGGCGAACTTCAACAGCACCCGGGACGCGGCGAAGCGGACCCGGACCGCCGGATGCGACATCTCCAGATAGCGCTCCCAGTCCCGGCCGAGCAACGCCCGCAGCCGCGGTCCGCCCGCTTGATCCGGCCGCCAGTCGGCGAGCCGGGCGTGCAGGACCGCGACCGAGTGCTCTTCCAGATCGGCGCGGACCCGGTCCCAGGCACCGTCACGTCCGGAGATCTTGACCGGTTCCCCGAACGAGGGGCTGGATACAGTCCTCCTCCGCGCCGTCATCGAACTCCTCCAAGGTGGATGTGAGATCACCGAGCACGTCCGCCGCTGCCGCGCCGTCGATGATCCGGTGGTCGAAGGTCAACCCGAGGCGCATCACCGGCGCGATCGCGAGGCGTCCGTCCCGTACGACGGGACGGTCGATCACCCGCCCCGCGCACAGGGTGACGGCGGTACCACCACTCGAGTGGAACCCGTCGACGGGCCGATGCCCCAACGAACTGACCGACACGGTGCCCAGCGTGCCCGGGGTGCGCACCGCGGCGGCGAAGGCGAGCCGGCCGAGCGGTACGGGCAGTCTGCCCAGTAGCCGCACCCCGCGGAACTCCGGCAACTGTGCGGTGTCGGGCTGCCGGTAGCGGTCGATCCGCTCCTGGATGGCGTCCAGATCGGCCGACTCCAGTCGGGGCAGCAGTGCGGAGAGCACCGTCCGCTCACCGTCGACGACACGATCCAGCGCCACCTTCGCGGTCACCCCGGCGAAGCGGACCGTCCGCGGAGCCCGCAGCCCCGACCGGCTCGGTACCAGGGCCGCGTTGGCCTCCGGATGACGTTGCAACACCCGCCCGGCGGCCCACAACAGATAGCCGACCACCGAGTACCGCCGGCCCGCCGCCCTGGCCGCGGCCCGGTGCGCCTCCACCCGTGACATGTCGATGTCCGTGTCCAGGTGCACGGGCCGCTGCCGGGCGGCGTGTTCCAGGAAGTACAGCGTGTGGAGCCGGCGACGCACGGAGTGGACGCGTACGGGGGTGGCCGGCGCCCGGTCGTTGGGGTCGGGGCGCCGGAGCCCGCTCACGTCTGGACCGCCAGCCGGTAGATCTCCTGGAGGCTACGGGCCTCCAGCAGCCTGCCGACCGGCAGCGGCCTGCCCGTGGTCTGCTCCAGTACGGTGACCAGTTTCAGCAGGTAGAGGGAGTCCCACTCGGGTAGTTGGTCGAGATCGGCGTGGACCTCGTGGTCTTCTAGCGGCATACCCAGTTCGTCTCGGACGAGACGGACGAAGTCGTCGATGGTCTGCATGCGAAAACGGCCCTCCCGGGCGCGGAGCGGAATGGTGATGACGGGCGGGGCGCCACACCGCGCCCATGCGGTGTGGCGGCCCCGCGCCGGTGGTGTCTCTGACGAATGGCGTCGTCCGCCCGAAGGGGGGCGGGCCAGGTGGAACCCGTCAGGAACGATCTAGGTCATGGCTGATGGAGAGCTTCTCCCGCCCCATGGACCGGACGGGATGCGTCCGACCCGGCTTGGCGGACACCGGTCATACCTTCTCCAGTGCGAAGCCGGACTTGATCCACTTGCTGGATTCGACGGCGACCGCCAGCGCCCGTTGGCCGTCCGTCATCTTCGGCAGGAGCCCCTCCAGCTGGAGGAAGGGCAGGGCGTTCCCGTTGTTCCCGGTCTCCGCCACACAGGACACCTCGACGGCGCCGGGAAGGTCCAACTGCTCGGTGATGCGGCGGGTCATCCGACCCGAGAGCTGCGGTGGCAGCAGGAAGTCCACCTGATCCGTGGTCCAGTCCAGCTCCTCCAGCAGTTCCCACAGAATCTCCGCAGCCATCACCGGGACGGCGGCCTCGATCGCCTTGTAGTCCTCCCGCACGGCCTGTCGGTCCTCGTGCCGGTCGGCGAGCCCGAACCAGTCGATCACCTGACCGGGCTCCCGGCCCAGACCGGTGAACCGGTTCAGCACCCGGCGCAGCGCGAGCCGCTCACCGCGCGGTTCGGCGGTGAGGACCGCGGCCCCCGCGCCGTCCCCGAACAGGACGTAGTTCACCAGATCACTGGGAGCCGCACCGGAGAGATCACGGTCCAGCTCCAGGTGCTTGCTGCACACATCGCCGCCGATCACCAATCCGGTGCCGTAGCCACCGCCGGTGATCAAGGTGCGTCCCAGCTCCAGGGCCTGGACGGCGCCCGCGCACCCGGACTGCAGCTGATAGGTGGGGAGTTGGTCCAGCCCCAGCTGGTCGGCGACCTGATTGACCGTCGCGGGCATCAAGTGGTCCGGGGTCGCGGTGCCCATCACCACGAACTCGATCTCCTCCGGTGCGATCCGGGCCGCGCTGAGCGCCCGTTGTGACGCCTGGGCACAGAGATCGGCGAGCGACCAGCGCACTTCACCGGTGATCAGATCGCGGGCGAAGTGCCGGGTGCGGGTGCCGATGAAAACATCGATCCACTCCTCGTTCACACCGAGGGTCTTCGCCAGCATCGCATTGTCCACGGGGTCGCCCGGCAGCGCGGTACCGACGGCCGCGAGATGGGCGACGACCTCGGTGGACGGTGGGGATGACTGCATCGTGGGTCCTTCCTTCCTTTCAGGGCCGGTGGGCCCGAAAGGGCCGACATGGTCTGGGCGCCCAAGGGCGCGGAACGGGGCGAACGGCCCCGGGGCCGTATCAGGCGACTGCGGAACCCACCCGGTCGCGCAGATAGTCGATGAGGTCGCCGACGGAGGACAGGCGCGGCAGCAGATCCTGCACGCTCATCGTCTCCAGCCCGCTCAACCGCTCCTGAATGCGGTCCTTCAGCTCCATCACCATCACCGAGTCGAATCCCAGGTCCTCATAGAGGAGGGAGGCGGGTGACACCTCGTCGGGTGCGTAGCCACCCACGGCCGCGACGGCTTCGATCACCGCCCCGGCCACCGAGTCCACCGACGTCGCTTCCCGCGCCGACGGCAACACCCCCAGCGTCTCGCCGGCCCCGGGTGCCACGGCCAGCCCGCGCACCTCCGGCTCCCCGCCGCCCACGGGCTCGCGGGACCCACCGGCGGTCGGCGCCGGCAGCACACCGACGCCCGATGCCGCAGCGGACCGCACGGGACCGCGGGTCCAGAAGCGATGGGTGTCCGAGAAGGCATAGGGAGCCAGGCGTTGCGGTTGCCGTTCCTCCTCCGCGTACGCCGCGTCCCACCACGGCTCCAGACCACTGCGGTACAACTCCGCCACCGCCTGTGCGAGGTCCCGGCCGCCCGCGTCCTCCTTGGGCACCAGGGCGACCCCCTGGCCACCGGTCAGCCCGGACGACCGCAGCCGGCGCGCCATCTGCGTCAGCACCGGCCGGGGGCCGACCTCCACCAGATGCGTGGGCCCCGCCTCCAGCAGTTGTGTCGCGGCCTCGCCGAAGAGCACGGGGGCGCTGATGTGCTCGGTCCAGTACTTGGCGTCCATCGGTTCGGCCTCCAGCAACCGGCCGCGGACCGTGGAGTACACGGGCAGCTTGGGCACCCCGCCGCCGGCCTCCTCCGCGACGTCGGCGAACCGCTCCAGCACCGGCTCCATCAACGGCGAGTGGAAGGCGTGGGACACCTCAAGCCGCCTGCTGCGGATGCCCTGCTCGCGCAGCGACTCCTCGACCCGGGCCAGTGCCGCCAGATCACCCGACAACACGGTTGCCTGCGGCCCGTTCACCGCACCCACCCCCACCAGGGGTTCCATCTCCACCAGGGGCGCCAACTCCATCGGTGTCGCCCGTACCGACAGCATTCCGCCGCCTTCGGGCAACTCCTCCATCAGCGCACCGCGGGCAGCGATCAACTGCGCTGCCTGCTCCAGCGGAAAGACCTCCGCCAGAACCGCAGCCGCGTACTCACCGACGCTGTGACCGAGCATGAGGGCGGGTCGTACGCCCAGGTCGGCCATGCTCGACGCCAGTGCGTAGCCGACCGCGAACAGGGCGGGCTGGGTCCACCGGGTGCGGTGCACCGACGGGTCGCCCGAAAGCAGGAGATCACGCACCGAAGCACCGGTGTGCGGGGTCAGCGCCGCGTCCGCCTCGTCCAGGTACTTCCGGTACAGCGCCGACTCCTGGTAGAGCCGAGCCGTCATCTTCGGATACTGCGAGCCCTGACCGGTGAACAGCAGGGCCACCAGCGGCTTGCCCGCGGGGTTCCCGGTGAGCTGGGCCAGCCGGTCGTCGTCGGTCGCCGCCTCGCGCAGGGCGGCGGCCAGTTCACCCGTGTCCTGGGCGGGCACGGCGAAGCGGTAGCGGTGGCCCGTCTTGACCCGGTTGCTGTTCCAGCACAGCGGGCCGACCGGCACCCTGCGCCGCTGCACGGCATCGGCCTGGGCCAGCAGATTGCGCCGCAGCGCGTCCAGGGAGGGAGCACTCACCGTGAAGACCCCGCTGCCCAGCCCGGTCCGGCCGCCGGCATCGTGGCTCGACACCGCCTCGGGCCGGGCGGCGTAGGCGGGAGCGGACTCCAACACCGCATGGGCGTTGGTACCCCCCATGCCGAAGCTGCTGAGCCCGCCGATCGCCGGCTTCGACTGGAGCCGCAGCGGGGTCTTGAGCAGCCGCAGACCGTGCTTGGCGAGCTTGAGCGCAGGGTTCTCCTTGGTGGCGTAGCGGCTGGCCGGCACCGTTCGGTGGTGCAGCGACAGCGCGACCTTGATGAGTCCGGCGATGCCGGCCGCGCCTTCCGCGTGGCCGATGCTGCCCTTGACCGACCCCACCGCCATCGGACGACCGGTCCGGCCCGCGTGGAGCTGCCCCAACGCCTTGATCTCGATCATGTCACCCAGCACCGTGCCGGTGCCGTGAGCCTCGGTGAAGGTCACATCGGACGGCTCCACACCGGCCCTGCGGTAGGCGGCCGTCAGCACGTCCTGTTGTGACCAACGGTTCGGCGCGGTGATGCCGTTGCTGCGCCCGTCCTGGTTGACGGCCGTCCCCCGGATGACTGCGTACACCGGTTGACCGTCCGCGACCGCGTCCTCCAACCGGCGCAGTACGACGGCACCGACGCCCTCGCCGCGGCCGATGCCATCAGCCTCGGCACTGAACGGCTTGCACCGGCCGTCGGGGGCCGACAGACCGGCCTGGGTGTAGAAGATGTTGAGCGCGGGGGTGAGGGCCACATTGACCCCGGCGGCGATGGCGGTGTCGCATTCGCCCGACAGCAGGGCGTTGCAGGCGAGGTGCACGGCGACCAGCGAGGACGAGCACGCCGTGTCCACGGCCAGGCTCGGCCCCTTGAGGTCGAGGTGGTAGGAGACCCGGTTGGCCGTCATGCAGTAGCCGTTGCCCGAGCCCACCTGAGCCGTGACCCGGGCGTAGTCGGTGAGGTGCAACTGCGCCCACTCGTTGCCCATGATGCCGACGAACACCCCGGTGGGGGTCCCCGCCAGCTTCTGCGGGGCGATCCCGGCGTCCTCCACGGCCCGCCAGGCACATTGCAGCAGCAGCCGCTGCTGGGGGTCCATCGCCGCGGCCTCCCGCGGCGAGATGGTGAAGAACTCGTTGTCGAAGGCGTCGGGGTCGCTGATGAAGCCGCCCTCGACGGTGTTGGCATGGCCTTCCGCGCCGGTGGGGGAGTGGAAGTCGCGGGCGTTCCACCGCTGCCCGGGCACCTTCCCCACTCCCTCGTCGGAGCGCATCAACATGTCCCAGTAGGCACCGGGGTCGGGCGCCCCGGGGAAGCGGCAGTCCAGCCCGACGATGGCTATCGGTCTCATCGGGCCTCACTCTGCACATCTCGCAGCTCCTCGACGAGGTGCCCGGCCAGCGCGTCGACGGTGGGGTAGTCCCAGGCCACGGTCGGCTCCAGGACGAGGTCGAAGTCCTCCTCGATGTCGCCGCACAGGCTGAGCGCGGCGACCGAGTCCAGCCCGTACTCGGCCAGCGGGACGGTGGACACGATCTCGGACGGCGACCGCTGGAGGTACAGCGCGATGCGGTCGGCGAGCCAGCTGCTCAGCGACTCGACGCTGTGCTCGGTGCGCTCGGTGCTCGTGGGGCGGTCGGTCGCGGGAACAGACATGGGGTACTCCTCGGTGGAAGCGCTGGGAGGCGGAATCAGCCGGCCAGCGGAGTGTCGTAGAGGTCGTAGCTACGGCGTTCGTGGAAGCGCCGCAGCACTTCCTCGTGCACGCGGCCTTCACAGGCGGGAGGCAGATCGGCCGGGCGCTGCCCCAGCCGGCGGGCGAGGCGGTGCAGTGCGGCGGCGGCCCAGGCGGGGTCGGCGAGGAAGGAGTCCCCGCCGTCCCGCGCGGCCCGCCACACACCCAGTACGGCCGCCGCCGCGAGGAAGACCGCATAGCGGTCGGCGAGGGCGAAACTGGCCGGGCTGGCCAGCGCGGTCCGATCCTGCGGGGAGAGGTTGAGGCTGTCCTCCTGGAGCTGTCTGAGCTGGTCGAGCATCCGCATCACCAGGGCCTGCACCGCCAACTCCTCGGGGGAGCCGCTGGGCAGGTCGTCGACCGCCGCCACCAGGGAGGCACTGAGACTGTCCCGCCCGCTGGCCAGCGCCAACCGGTCGAAGGGAATGTCCCCCAGCGCCGTGCGCGGTTCGAACAGCGCCCGGGGTGCCTCATCGCCGGCGAACCAGGCACGTCGGGCCAGCCGGGACAGCTGCGGGATGATGGTGGCCTGGCAGGCTGCCGAGCCCGCGTGTCCGAGACTGAGCACCGGTAGGTCGCGCACGTGCTTCTGGAAGAGGCCGAACTCGCCCTCGCGCACGTAGAACCGCGCACCGAGCACGATCGACAGGTCGTACATGGTGTCCGTGAGCATCTTGGGCACCAGGTACTTCACCGCAGCCGCGTACACACTGGTCTCATCGGGAAGCAGATGCACCGCACGGGTGCCCACCAGGGCCAGGCTGTCGCAGATCAGCAGATCGAGGAAGGCTCCCGTCAAGGTCGCCGAGGCATGGGGGATCTCCATCACGGTCCGCCGGTACAACTGACGTCCGACCGCGAACCGCACCACCGTGCGCAGACTCGTGTCGAGCGCGCCGATCGCCATCCCGGGAATCGCACTGCGGGTGATCTGGAACGAGCGCAGGGCCAGTTCCACACCTTGTCCCACAGCACCCACCCGGGCGGACTCGGGCACCGGGCAGTCGGTGAAGTCCAGGCCCGAGAGCCGGCAGCCGCGGACCCCGACCGCGCTGTAGCGCGGCAGGACTCCGAAGCGCTCGGCGTCGAGTTGGTCCCGTTCGACGAGGAGCACCGAATGGCTGCGGCTGCCCGGGCTCCCGTCCGTGCGGCTGAAGAGGGAGAACGCGGCTGCCCTGTCGGCGTTGTTGATGACCTCCTTGCGCCCGTTGAGTCGATAGCCCCCGGGATACGGGTCGGCACGGAACTCGTTGCGGACGAAATCGTTGCCATGCGGCAGTTCGTGGTACGCGACCGAGACCTTCGACCCGGCCAGCAGCAGGTCGGCCAGCCGACGGCGCTGCTCGTCGCTGCCGGCGGTCCACACATTGGCCGCCGCCATGAACGAGGTGATGCCGTAGCCGAGGCCGAGGGCCACATCGCGCCGAAAGACATGACGCATCGTTCGGACGAGGGTGTCGAGCCGGTCGAGCCGGCCGCCGAGCGCGGTCGGTACGAACTCGGCGTTGAACACGACGTCGTCGAGGAGCTGCTCTCCCGCGGGCGGTAGTTCGCCCGCCTCGTCGGCGGCGACGATCTGTGCCGCGGACAGGGGGTTGGCAGCGTCCTCGGGGTCACCGAAACGTCGTTCCAACTCCGCGACGCGTTCCTTGGCCGCGTCCTCCTGTGTCTGGTCCGCGCCCGACGGAAGGCGCTCGGCCTGGCCGGTCGGGACCGCTTCGCCGCGGAGCCCCTGGACGGCGGGATCACTCAGCATGACGCCCCCTCGGATGACCGGGCGTTCGGTGCGACGCTCGGGTGTCGATGACAGCGGACCCGGCTTGCGGATCGCTGTCGTGGTGCCCCGTCGCCGGTGGGCGAGGGGTCGCGGCGGGTGCCGCATTGCCCGTTGAAGGACGCGAAGGGCTCGACGGGTGAACCGGTGCCGTGCCCGGTGGGGCGCCGGTCACCGGATCCGATGGACTGCCCGGTGGGTCCGCGGTGGCGACCCCGGGATGCAGTCGAAGCGTGAAGAGGGAGAACAGCGCCCCGGCCCTGCCGGCTGCGCGCAGTTCCTCCAACAGGTGCGCAAACGCCTCGGGCGACTCCGGGCCGGCCTCGCCCAGGCGGATCAACAGACGATCGAGCGCGGCCCGCAGCCACACCGCGTCGCGCCACAGACCTCCGGTGGCTCCCGCCCCGCCGGCCACATGGTTGTTCACCCACAGGCCGAGGCAGGCCGCGCCGGCCAGACACAGGCTGTAGCGCCGGGCGACCTCGAACGCCTCGGGCGGTACGTCGGTCACCACCGTCCGGTACGCGTCCATCGACTCGTGGACCTGTTCGACCACGGCGAGCAGTCGCACCGCCGACGCCACGGCCTGCTTCAGCTCGGGCCGCTGCTCGGCCTCGGCCTCCAACCGTGTGATCGACGTCGGCAGCGTCGCCATGAGTCCGCTGCCGCGACGCGCCACCAGGGACAGCCGCTCGGCCGCCAGCGGGGGCAGCGGCGTCGACAGGTCGAAGGCCGCGACGGCCCCCGTCACATCGCCACTGCTCCGTCGCCAGCCCCGTACCAGCGAACGGAACTGATTCACCAGCGAGTTCAGATTGACCAGTGTGTTGCCGTCGAAGAGACCCACGATGCGATGGTCGCGGTCGATCTTCTGGAACATGCCGCGGGCGTGGACGTCCTTGAGGAAGGCACGGGCGCCGAGCACCTTGGTGAGGTCGCCGATGACCGCCTCGGTGCCGGTGGGCACCAGGTACTTCGTCACCGCTGCGACCACACTGAGCTCCTCGGTCGCGGTGTGCACCGAGCGCGCGGCCACCGTCGCGAGGGCCTCGCCGATCAGTACGTCCGCGGCGGCGGACGCCAGGACATGACGGGCCTGCGGCAGATCCACCAGGCGGCGCCCGTACAACGCGCGCCCCTCGGCGAAGTCCAACGCGATCCGCAGCGCGTGGTCGGCCGCGCCCAACGACAGGGACGCGCACATGGTCCGGGTGAGCTGGAGGGCCTTGAGAACGGTCTCCACCCCGCTGCCCACCGCACCCACCGCGGCGCCCGCGGCCACCGGCGCTCCGTCGAAGACGATGCCGCTGATGTCCGCGCCCCGGATGCCGTGCGTACGGATCTTGTCCAGGCAGCGGTAGTCGTCACCGGCCGTGAGGGTGCGCTTGTCGACCAGGAGGACCGTGAATCCGCGCGGCCCGCCCTCTGTGGAGGTACGGGTCAGCACCGACAGCAGACTGCCCCGAGTGGCGTTGTTGATCAGCCACTTCTCCCCGGAGAGAGACCAACCGCCCGAGCCGTCCGGCTCGCCCAGCACGTCCCCGGCGAGCAGATCGCTGCCGTGGGCGCGCTCGGTGAGCGCCAAGGAGACCGGCAGCGCGGCACGGATGTCCGCGGCCAGTGCACTGGCCTGCTCGGCGGAGCCGGAGACCCAGACGCACACCCCGCCCAGATAGGTCTTGCCGTGCCCGACCGCCACCGTCAGATCCCGACGGGCGATCACGCGCATCACCTGGAGGACGGTCTCGTAGTCGGTGAGCCGTCCGCCGTGCTCGACCGGAATGTAGTACTCGGGCAGACCCCAGTCCTCCAGCGCCCGGCAGATCTCCGTCGGGAACTCCTCCCGCTCGTCGAGCTCCAGGCAACGGGCGTGGGAGAACACCGCGTCGGGGTCCTCGGGGTCGCCGAGCAGCAGTTCCAGTTCCTGTGCCGCGCGATAGGGGGGATGGTCCATGGGTCAGCCCACCGCAACCAGGGACGGCGACGGTGTTGACGCAGTGGTCTTCGCCCCTTCCACGACCGCGCGGACCCCGGGCTCCAGGACGGCGTGCAGCGGCGTCAGCGCGCCGGCGAGGAACAGCTTCCGCATCAGCGTCCGCTGGATCTTGCCGCTCGTCGTGCGCCGGACGGTTCCGGGGCGGACCAACAGCACGTTCCCCGCCGGCACCGCGAACTCCTGGCCGATCATGCGCTGGACGGAGGTGGTGAGCGTCTTGAGGTCGGACCCCAGGGCCGCGGCTCGCACCTCGTGGATCACCACCAGATGCTCCTGATCACCCGCCTCGACACCGAAGACAGCCCCCGCGCCGATGGCCGGGTCCAGCTCGCGGACCGAGCTCTCCACGTCGTACGGGTAGATGTTGCGGCCGTTGATCAGGACCATCTCCTTGAGACGTCCCGTCACGAACACCTCGGGGCCGTCCAGCACTCCGAGGTCCCCGGTGCGCAGCCAGGTCCCGAGCGCCTCCTGGCCCGC
The DNA here is from genome assembly GCF_042753785.1 of Streptomyces sp. NPDC059256. NCBI lineage: Bacteria > Bacillati > Actinomycetota > Actinomycetes > Kitasatosporales > Streptomycetaceae > Streptomyces > Streptomyces sp. NPDC059256. The sequence goes on from NZ_JBHYZO010000032.1 coordinate 18,926, forward strand.
GATGCGGGCGCCGAAGACCTCCGCGTTGACCTCGGGTCGCTCCCAGTACCCGGAAGCCACACTGGCACCGCGGACCCAGATCTCCCCGACCCTGCCCGCCGGCTGCTCGACCAGGGTGGCGGGGTCGACCACGCGCACCTCGAAGTCCTCGGCCTCGGCCTTTCCGCTGCTCACCAGGGTCCGGGTGGGCGCGCCCAGATAGGGGCCCTCGATGCGCCCGCGCTCCAACCCGGCCGCGTCCACGTCCCGCAGCAGGGCGCCGCGGTCCTTGGGCGTACCGGTCACCAGCAGCGTGGTCTCGGCCATGCCGTAGCACGGGAAGAAGGCATCGGCGTTGAACCCATAAGGCGCGAAGCGGTTGGTGAAGGCCCTCAGGGTCTCCGCGCGCACCGGCTCGGCGCCGTTGCACGCGGTCCGCAGCGTCGAGAGGTCCACACCTTCCAACTGGGCGTCGGTGACCCTGCGGACGCAGAGGTCGTAGGCGAAGTTGGGGCCACCGGTGCCGTTCACCCCGTAGTCGCTGATCATCTCAAGCCAGCGGGCCGGTCGGCGCAGGAAGGAAACCGGGGACATCAGCACGCCCACCGTGCCCAGCCACAGCGGCTGGAGGACATGACCGATCAGGCCCATGTCGTGGTAGAAGGGCAGCCAGCCGCCGATGACCATGTCGGACGTGTTGCCCGCCGAGCGGGCGATGGCCGCCTCATTGGCGAGGAGGTTGCCGTGGCTGACCATCACTCCCTTGGGGGAGTTGGTGGATCCCGAGGTGTACTGGAGGAAGGCCAGGTCTTGCCGGCCGAGTTCCGGGTCGCGCCAGGCGCTCGCATCCCCGACCGGTCCGCCGTCGGTGGCCAGGGTGACCACATCGGCGAATCCCTCGGCGGCGAGCCACGCCTCCACCTCGGGGGCGTGCTGGGTCAGTGTCAGTACGGCGCCGACCCGGGCGTCCCGCACGATCGAGGAGACCCGCTGGAAGTGCTGTCCCTGCTCGGACGGCAGGGGCGCCGGTACGGCGACCGCACCCGCGTAGAGGCAACCGACGAACGCCTTGATGAAGTCCAGGCCGGATGGGTAGAGAAGGAGCACCTGGCGTCCCGACAGGCCGCGTTCCTGGAGCCAGGACGCCACGTCCTTGGCGGTGCGGTCCAGCTCCAGATAGGGCAGCCGCTCGGGTTCCGCGCCACGCCCGTCGGAGAGGAACACGAACGCGTCCGCGTCACCCCGTTCGTCCGACCGCGTCAGCACCAGCTCCGCGAATGAACTGAATTCCGCCACCGTCTTCCCCTCGCCTTGACGCCATGTGAATCGTGTTGGACCGACTCGTCCCGCCGATCGTCGATTCCCGACCTAAAGGCCCTCTTGCGCACCGGCTGCATCCCCCTGAGGCGGCCGGGACCACCGTCTCGCGCCCGGGGTGCCGTGGGGGGTTCGGAGGATCAGCGGTGGGGCACGGCGTCGGTCCGGGCACGCCGATCGTCAGCTGCGCTGCTCTGCCATCGGGCTGATCAGCGCAAGGGCCGCGAGAGGGTGCGCCGGCCGTCGGGGCGGGCTGTGCGTTGCGGTTCGCCGGCACCGGCCACGGCGATGGGTCCGGGTACGCAGAGGGCACCGGGTACGCAGAGGGCCCGGGTACGGAGAGGGGTCAGGCACGGCGATGGGTCCGGGACGTGGAGCACGGTCCCGGACCCATCGAGCAGACGTCGGCAGCGCTTCGCGGCCTCGCCCCCCGGTCAACACCCTGCGGCTACGAGAGCCGGCCGGGGCCCTCCAGTTGTGCCCACAGCGCTCGTTCGCTCGGGGAGGGCGGAACCTCCACCACGAGCCGCTCCGGATGCGCGGGCGGCGGCCCCGCCAACTGCGCCGCGGATGCGTCGCGGTCGTCACGGCTCGCCGCGTCCTTGGCCAGCCACTCCCGTGAGGCCGTGTGGAAGGAGTCGGCGGGAAGCGTTCCCGACATGGCCGCCAGCGAGGCGAAGCCCCGCATCACGAACCGTCCGAGCCACCGCGCACCACGCCGGATCGATCGTCGTCCGCCCGAAGGAATCGCCATCGATGGGCCTCTCAGGTCGACTGCTCGATGACGTCCACGGTCAGTTGGACGTGCTCCGGTGGCTGTGGAACCTGCTCCTCGGTCAGATCGTGGCGGAAGGCGACCGTGCCGTCCACGTCCTCGCCCGTCTCCGTGAATCCGACGGAGGGATAGAGCCCGCGTACCCGGTGGTTCTTCGCGGTCGGCCGGTAGCGGGCCTCCACACCGGGCGCACCGGCCTGCCTGGCCCGCTGGAGGAGCGCCGAGAGGCACGCCTCCTCGATGCCACGGGCGAACACCCGGCAGCTGAGCAGCATGTTGTCGATGTGCCAGGCACCACCCGTCCCGACCCCGCTCACCAGGATGACCCCCACCAGCCCGTTGTCCCCGAACCGGTCCGCGGAGCGGATCGCCAGCACCAGGTGTTCGGGCGACTCACGACGGGCCCGTACATCGGCCTGCTGAAGGCGTTCGGTGGTCAGGTTGAACTGGTTCGTGCGCAGGGTGACTTGGGAGACCCGGGCGATCTCGTGCTCCCGCACCGGCGAGAGGGAGACCTGGACGCCGAGGCCCGCCAGATACTCCTCCATGGACCCGGCGCTCTCCTGGAGGTCCTGCCGGGCGGCGTCGGTCCGGTACAGCGCGGCGCGGGCACGGTCCTCGGCGGTCAACTCGGGAACGTCGAACCAGCCGTCCGCCAGTAGCCGTTCGATGTGGAGCGCCGGCTCCTCATCGAGCCGGACCACCGCCACCCCCGGCAGGCTGCCCGCCACGAGACCGCACTCGAACGGTGAGTCGTCGGCGAAGACAAAGCTGTCCACACCGAGGTTCAACCGCCGGGCGATCTCCAGCAGGTTGCCGTCCTTGGGGTCCCAGTTGGCGTTGACCCGTACGAAGTCCTTCTCCCGCAGGGTCATGTCGGGGTGCCCGCGCAACACCTGGAGGACCGGCTCGCGATCGTTCTTGCTGCACACCGCCAGCAGGACGCCCTGGGCACCGATCTGCCCCACGACCTGTTGGAACCGTCCGAACGCCTCACCGCGGTAGGTGGTCGCGGCGGCGATGCCCTCCGGCCCGTCGTCGCCGAGGATGCCGTCCCACAGGGTGTTGTCCAGATCGACCACCAGGACCTTCTTGGTGCGCCCGCGCAGACCGCGGGCGAGGTGTCCCACCTCCCGTGCGTAGCCGGCGAGCAGTTCGTCGCCGATGAGGACCTTGGCGTACGCGGCCAGCCGCGGTTCGTGCACCGGACCGCTGGTGGCCACCAACGGGTCGAGGTCCACGACGTGCACCCGGTCGTGGTCGACCGACAACCGCAGCAGGCCCGCGTTGAACTCGCGCCAGATCACTCCCAGTCGAGCCCGCGAGCGCGCGTCCACCAGTCGGCGGACATGGCTGCGCAGTAGGGGGAGGGTGTTCAGGACCAAGGTGCCCGTGCCCTCGGTGACATAGCGCTCGGCGAGGGAGCCGATCAGGGCGAGCTTGGCGGTGGCGATCCGCTCCACGTCCTCCACCAGCCAGGGGTGCGGCAGTTCGTCGAAGACGATCTGTGCATCGAGGACGCACAGGGCGATCTCCGCCCGGGTCGCGTAGAACTCGCTGCCGGTGTCCTGGAGGTCACGGAACCAGGAGCCGAAGTCGCCGGAGTGATGGCGCAGCAGCAGTCCGTGCCGGGCGAGTTCGGCTGTCAGGGGGGCGGTGAGCCCGCTCAGGGTGGAGTGCCCAGTGACCGCGACGGTGACCGCGGCGGTGTCGGGGTGCTCGGCCAGGATCTCGTCCGGCTTCAGCCGGGCCAGTAGCTGACCTGCCCGCACCAGGTCCGGGGCGGGCGGGCCCGCGGGATCGCCCGCCGATGCCAACTCGGCCAGCAGGCCGGGCACCTCGGGGTACGCGTGGGCGAGCCGCCCGTCGCGGTGGAGGGCGCGCAGCCGGTCCAGGGGCCCGATCCGCTCGCCCACGGTGGTGCTCGCAACCGTGGCCATGCTCTCTCCGTTCACCGACGTTCACTTCACAGGGCACTTGCGCTGGTGTCGCCCTGTTCATCGGTTCGGTGCCAGGCCCCGGGGCGCTGCCCCGCCCCAGGGCGCACGGCGCCGCTGCGACGGGCGACGACCTTCAGCGTCGCGGAGGTGTCTTAAGGCGGCCTTGAGCGGTTCGGATGCCCCGGGGCCATGGATCCATGCGCGCCGCTGCCCACGATCGGCGACGGGGACGAGCCCGCGCTCCTTCGGAGTCCTGTCCAGACCTTCCGACGGCGGTCGACCAGCGCGGGGTTCAGCAGTCCCGCGCCGTCCCGTCGACGAGGGAGGCCAGTAGTCCGCCGAAGGTCTCGCGCTGCTCCCGGCTCAGCGGCGCCAGGATGTCCTCGGCCGCCGCAAGACGGGCTTCGCGCAGCGTCCGGAGCACGCTGCGGCCCGTGTCGGTCAGCTCGATCCGGGTTACCCGCCGATTGGCTGGGTCGGGCACCCTACGGACGCACCCGCTCTTCTCCAGGCCGTCCACCAGGCTCGTCACCGCCCGGGGAACCACCTCAAGACGGTCGGCGAGATCTGCCATCCGTGGAGGTGAGTCGGTGAAGTGCGTCAAGGTGCGCAGCAGTCGGGACTGCGCCGGAGTGATGGCGACACCGACCGATTCGAGCTGCCGTTTCTGGCTGCGGTGGAGGCGTCGGCTCAGCCTCAGCAGCTGCTCGGCCAGCAGGCCGTCGGCGTCGGGGGTGCTCATACGGGAACAATATCAGGATGTTCTTCATTGTGAACATAGGTAACAGTGAGCTAAGCTCTCAAGCGGCCGTCGTGCGGTGCGCCACCGGACCTATGAACGCGGAGCGCGATCGACCGCTGCGAGCGGGGGACGACCCCAGCCGCAGGCCCCCGTGCGACCGTCCGCCAGACACCATGCCTCAGACCCCGAAGGAGCCCATGCATCCCCTCGAACCCCTGACGCCACCTGCCAAGGACGAAGAACAACCGCCCGCCCAGGTGCGCCGCATCCTGCGTCTGTTCCGCCCCTACCGTGGCCGACTGGCGACGGTCGGCCTCCTGGTGGGCGCGGCATCCCTCGTCTCCGTCGCCTCCCCGTTCATGCTGCGGGAGATCCTCGACACCGCCATCCCTGAAGGCCACACCGGACTGCTGTCCCTGCTGGCGCTCGGGATGATCGCCTCCGCGGTGATGACGAGTGTCTTCGGTGTGCTCCAGACGCTGATCTCCACCACCGTCGGCCAACGCGTCATGCACGATCTGCGCACGGCCGTGTACGCCCAGCTCCAGCGGATGCCGCTCGCCTTCTTCACCAAGACCCGCACCGGCGAAGTCCAGTCCCGGATCGCCAATGACATCGGCGGCATGCAGGCCACGGTGACCTCCACGGCGACCTCCCTGGTCTCCAACCTCACCGCCGTCATCGCCACCGTCGTCGCCATGCTCGCCCTGGACTGGCGGCTGACGCTCGTGACGCTGCTCCTGCTGCCCGTCTTCGTGGCGATCAGCCGACGGGTCGGCCGGGAGCGCAAGAAGGTCACCACCCAGCGGCAGAAGCAGATGGCCGCCATGGCCGCCACCGTCACCGAGTCCCTCTCGGTCAGCGGCATCCTGCTGGGGCGGACGATGGGCCGGGCCGACTCGCTCACCGACTCCTTCTCCCGGGAGTCCGACCGGCTCGTCGATCTCGAAGTGCGCTCCAGCATGGCCGGACGCTGGCGGCTGGCCATCATCGGCATCGTCATGGCCGCCATGCCGGCGGTCATCTACTGGACGGCGGGCATCGCCATGCAGGGCGGCGGTCCGGCGATCTCGATCGGCACGCTCGTAGCCTTCGTCTCCCTCCAGCAGGGGCTGTTCCGCCCCGCGGTGAGCCTGCTCTCCACCGGCGTGGACATGCAGACCTCGCTCGCGCTCTTCCAGCGCATCTTCGAATACCTCGACCTGCCCGTCGACATCACCGAACCCGCCGAACCGGTCCGGCTCGACCCGGTCCGCGGTGAGGTCCGCTTCGACGGCGTCACCTTCGGTTACGACCGCAACCAGCCGCGCCCCACCCTGGACACCCTCGACGTCACGGTCCCCGCAGGGGGCAGCCTCGCCGTCGTCGGCGCGACCGGTTCGGGCAAGTCCACGCTCAGCTATCTGGTGCCCAGGCTGTACGACGTCACCGGCGGCCGGGTCACCCTCGACGGGGTCGACGTGCGCGACCTCGACTTCGACACCCTCGCCCGTGCCGTGGGGGTCGTCTCCCAGGAGACCTATCTCTTCCATGCATCCGTCGGCGACAATCTGCGCTTCGCCAAACCGGACGCCACCGATGCGGAGCTGGAGGCAGCCGCGCGGGCCGCACAGATCCACGACCACATCGCCGCACTCCCCGATGGCTATGACACCCTCGTGGGGGAGCGCGGATACCGGTTCTCCGGGGGTGAGAAGCAGCGGTTGGCCATCGCCCGCACGATCCTGCGCGACCCACCGGTCCTCATCCTCGACGAGGCGACCAGCGCCCTCGACACCCGTACGGAACAGGCCGTCCAGCAGGCGATCGACGCGCTCTCCCGGGGGCGTACGACCATCACCATCGCCCATCGGCTCTCCACCGTGCGCGACGCCGACGAGATCGTCGTGCTGGAGGCGGGACGCATTGCGGAGCGCGGCACACACGATGAACTGCTCGCCCAGAACGGTCGGTACACCGCACTGGTCCGCAGGGACGCGAAGGCAGCCGCACCCGTCCATGCCTCGATCGATGAGGACTCCCGGGCGGCGGCACCGATTCCGCAGTGACGATCCGCCGGCTGCCCGGCCCCCTCGGTCGAACGCGGGCGCACCTCGTACCCAGACTCAGACTCAGGCTGAAGCGTCTGGAGGAGTGTCGACTCCAGCTAGACGAGTGCGGATTCCTGCGCCAACAACTCCCGGATCTCCCGGACCGCGGACCGCCCGGCCCGGTTGGCCCCCACCGTCGATGCCGAGGGCCCGTATCCCACCAGATGGACCCGTGCGTCCCGAACGGCCCGGGTCCCCGCCATCCGAATGCCGCCACCCGTCTCCCGCAGCTTCAGCGGGGCGAGGTGCTCGATGGCGGCGCGGAAACCGGTCGCCCAGAGGATGACGTCCACCGCGACGGTCACTCCGTCGTCCCACTCGGCCCCCGTCGGGGTGATCCGGTCGAACATCGGCAGCCGATCCAGCACCCCTTGCTCGCGGGCCCGCCGGACCGCGTCGGTCACCGGAAGGCCGGTCACCGACACCACGCTCTGTGGTGGCAACCCTTGACGCACCCGCTCCTCGACCAGCGACACCACCGCCCGACCGCGGTCCTCGTCGAACGGCTCGTCGACGAAGACCGGAGGCCGCCGGGTCACCCAGGTGGTCTCTGCCGCAAAGGGGGCGATCTCCATGAGGTGCTGCGTTCCTGAGGCGCCGCCGCCGACCACGAGAACCCGCTGACCTGCGAACTCCTGCGGTCCTCTGTACTGCGCCGTGTGGAGCTGGCGCCCCTCGAAGCTCTCCTGCCCCGGATAGCGCGGCCAGAACGGTCGGTCCCAGGTGCCGGTCGCGTTGATCAGCGCCCGTGTCGACCAGCGTCCGGCCGACGTCTCGACGAGCAGTCGTCCGCCTTCGCCCTCGCGCACGGCGTTCACATCGACCGGCCGCAGCACCTCCAGCCCGAAGCGCTCCTCGTACGCGGCGAAGTACTCGCCGATCACTTCCGCCGACGGCCGCCGGTCATCCGCTCCCGTCAGCTCCATCCCGGGCAGGGTGTGGATGCCGTGCACCTTGCCGAAGGTGAGCGAGGGCCAGCGGAACTGCCAGGCCCCGCCCGGTCGCGGGGCATGGTCGAACACCACGAAGTCCCGCCCGGGCACGAGCCCCACCCGCCGTAGGTGGTACGCAGCGGAGAGCCCCGCCTGCCCGGCGCCGACGACCACCACATCCACGTCCTGCACCCCAGAGTCGTTCACGTTTCTACCAACGGTGGGGGACTCGCGGATCTTCCCGCCCCACGACAATCGACGCCCTGCGAGAGGATGGCCTCATGCCCGGACCCTTCACCACGCAACTGCTCTCCGTGACCACCGGCTCGGAGGAGACCGTGACCGATCTGACCGAGGACTGCGAACGGTTCCTCCAGGAAGCCGCACAGGGCAGGGACGGCCTGTTGAACGTCTTCGTCCCCCACGCCACGGCAGGCATCGCGATCATCGAGACCGGCGCCGGCAGCGACGATGACCTACTCACCGCGCTCCATGCCCTGCTTCCCTCGGATGAACGCTGGCAACACCGCCACGGCACCCCGGGGCACGGCCGCGACCATGTCCTCCCGGCCTTCGTGCCACCGCACGCCACACTGCCGGTCATCGCCGGCCGGCTCGAACTCGGTACCTGGCAGTCGGTGTGCCTCGTCGACACCAACCGGGACAACCCTCGCCGCCAGGTGCGGCTGAGCTTCCTCGGCTAGGGGGACTCACCGCGTTGGGGCGCGGTACCGGTGGCGTCCGATGGCCGCGAGCGAGCACGTCAGCCCATGGGGTGCCGGACAGATCTCAGCCTGCTGGGTAGAAGATGAACAGCGTGCAGCCGGTGGTGGACGAGGGCACGTGCCACGACCCGGCCGGGGCGTGCAGGAACGTGCCCGCGGGGTAGTCGCGCGCTCCGTCGTTGAAGGTGCCGGCAACCACGTAGACCTCCTCCGGGCCAGGCTCGTGGACATCGCGGTGCGGCCAGGAGGTGCCCGCGTCCATCTCCAACACATTGGCGTGCGCGCCGGTCGGCCCCCGCCACAGGGGACGCAACCGTATGCCGGGGAACAGCTCACGGACAGGGGACTCGGCGACAGAGACGGAGGTGTAGCCCTCTTGGTCAAGGATCTCAGGGTGCATGTCTGCAACAGTGCCGCGCGTGGGGCGCGACGAGACAGAGACTGTTATGACACCATCAGGTACTTTCGTGCCATGCCCGCGTGATAACTCCGCTGCGGCCATCGGGTGTTCGCGTCGAGCCCCCCGAACTGCTGGACGGCCGTTCGGCCACCCCGCGGGGGCGCACAGAGCAACTGCGGCGTGCATACACCCGGGCGCGGTCGAAGAGGCTCAACCCTCCGCGCATCCGGCCGTGTTCCCGGCGGTCGCCTCCCCGCACGGGATCTCCCACGGAGCCGGGCCCGTGCCGTCCGCCCAGGCCATGAGCGCATCGTGGTCGATGCACACGATGCCGCACTGTTCCGCGTACTCCTGTGCGGGTGCGGTGAACTCACCCGTGGTCACGACCGCGGCGATCTGTGCCTCGTGCACCGAGAAACAGGTACCGCCGAAGCGCTGCATGTCCTGTGAGCCGACCTTGTTGGCCGGGCCGTACCGCTTGCACTGGATCACCATGCGCCGGCCGTCGGGCGTGGTGCCCAGGACATCGGCCCCCAGGTCCCCCGCACCTCCGGTGACCTCGATGTCCACACAACCCGCGCGTTCACACAGCTGCCCGACGGCGACCTCGAAGGCCGCGGGGTCCATGGCCGCGAAGTCCGATGGCTGGGCGACCGAACCGGCCTGGGGCTCAGGCTCGGGCTCGTACGACGAGTTCATCGCGGGTTCCGGCAGTACATCGATGTCGGCTGCGGAAAGCTCCGGCCGTACGTGCAGCGACGGTTCCTCGACCGGGCCGGTAAGGAGCCGACGGGGGCCGCTACGGGCACGGCGCGGCGATCGTATCCACAGCGCCACCAAGAAGGCGGCTGCGACGAACACCGCGGGCCAGAACATCGCATTCCGTCCCGATGCCTCCCAGATCGCTCTGAGGATCAGTCCGGCCCCGCAGATCAGAACGGCTGCGACACCGAAGGCCAGGACCGTCTGACGCATGCTGAAGGCAGGTCTCCGGCGGGCTGTCCTCGGCCGGCGCGCGGGCATCGTCATCGGTGGCCTCATCTCCCAGTACGGCGTTCCAAGATCGCTCCTGGCTCGCATCTGCCCCCACCGGCCGGCTTCACGCGGCTGGGGAGCATCGCCGTACACAAGGCGCCGGGGTACATCTCGTCCGTGGCCCTTCGGTGTGTGCTGACCGGCACCCGCCGCCTCAAGACGGCCCCCGGCAAGGGATGACACCGGTGTGGGGAGCCCGATTCGACCAAGGCTCCCCACACGGGCACTTCTTGACCTCAGCAGATGCGCGGCAGTTGCTCGCCCAACGGCAGATCGACGACCCGGGTGCCGCCGAACCCCGTACGGGCGACCACCATTCCCGGATGCTCCGTCACGCACTCACCGATCACCGCGGCACCCGCGCCCAGGGGATGGGCCCGCATGGCGGCGAGGACCGCATCGGCCTCCTCGCGCGGCACGAAGGCCACGAGCTTGCCCTCATTGGCGACGTACAACGGATCGAGCCCCAGGATGGCGCAGGCGTTGGCGACTTGAGGGGGCACCGGCACGGCGCGTTCCTCGATGCGGACCCCGACGCCCGCCGCGGTGGCGATCTCATGGAGGGACGCGGCCAGTCCACCGCGGGTGGGATCGCGCAGTACATGGATGTCCGGGGTGACGTCCAGCATGGCTTGGACCAGCCCGCCGAGCGCGGCGCAGTCGCTGGCGATCTCCACACCGAACTCCAGGCCCTCGCGCACGCTCATGATCGCAACGCCGTGGAGCCCGATCTCACCGCTGACGATCACCACATCGCCCGGTGCCGCACGCTGCGGTCGAATGTCCACTCCCTGCGGGATCAGCCCGATCCCGGAGGTGTTGATGTAGACGCCGTCCCCGTGCCCGGCTTCCACGACCTTCGTGTCGCCGGTCACCACCTGGACATCCGCAGTTCGGGCCGCATCGCCGAGCGCCTTGGCGACCCGGCCCACCACCTCCGTCTCCACTCCTTCTTCCAGGATGAAACCGCAGGACAGATAGGCGGCCCTGGCACCGCTCATCGCGAGGTCGTTGACGGTGCCGTTGACCGCGAGGTCGCCGATGCTCCCGCCGGGGAAGAACAACGGCCTGACCACGTACGAATCGGTGGAGAAGGCCAAGCGGGCATCGCCCAGGGTGAGGACGGCGCTGTCGCCGAGGTCGGCGAGGACCTCCCCGCCGAACGCCGGGACGAAGACGTGCTCCACCAACTCCGCGGACAGGGCGCCGCCTCCGCCGTGCCCCATCACCACCCGCGGGTGGTCCCTCAGCGGCAGGGGACACGTCCAGCCGGCGAAGTCCAGTTCGGCGGGGGCTTGGATGCTAGCCAACGGGGTTCGCCTCCAGACGGGTCGCCGGACTGCCCAGGCGTCGGTAGAGGTAGTAGGCGGCGCAGGCCCCCTCGCTGGAGACCATGGTGGCCCCGAGCGGTGTGCGAGGTGTGCAGGTCGTGCCGAACACCTCGCACTCATGCGGTTTCAGCAGCCCTTGGAGGACCTCGCCGCTCCGGCACTCGGCCGGCTCCAGCGTGGCGATGTCGACGACGTCGAAGCGGTGCTCCGCATCGTGCTCCCGGTAGCGGGAGGAGAGCCGCCAGCCGCTGAGGGGGATCGTGCCGATCCCGCGCCACGCGCGATCGGTGACCTCGAAGACGTCCTCCAGCATCACCCGGGCCGCCGGGTTGCCCTCCGGTTGCACCGCCCGTGGATAGGCGTTGTCGACGGTGTGCTCACCGCGCTCCAACTGCTTCACCGTGCGCCTGATGCCCTCCAGGATGTCGAGTGGCTCGAAGCCGGTGACGACGATGGGCACCCGATGACGTGCCGCCAACTCGGGGTACTCGCCGATGCCCATCACACTGCACACATGACCGGCGGCGAGGAAGCCTTGGACCCGGCAGTCCGGTGAGGTCATGATGGCCTCGATGGCGGGTGGCACGCGCACGTGCGAGACGAGCATGCTGAAGTTGCGGACGCCGTGTCTGCGGGCCTGGTAGACCGCCATCGCATTGGGCGGAGCGGTGGTCTCGAACCCGATCCCGAAGAACACCACCTCCCGGTCCGGGTTCTCCCGGGCGATCCGCAGGGCGTCCAACGGCGAGTACACCACCCGGACGTCACCGCCCTCGCTGCGCACGCGGAAGAGATCGCGCCCGGTGCCGGGCACGCGCAGCATGTCACCGAAGGAACAGAAGATCACCCCGGGCCGTGACGCGATCTCCAGCGCCTTGTCGATGACCTCCAACGGCGTCACGCAGACCGGACAGCCGGGGCCGTGGATCAGCTCCACGCCCTCGGGCAGCAACTGGTCGATGGCGTGCCGGATGATGGTGTGGGTCTGCCCGCCGCACACCTCCATCAGCGCCCAGGGGCGGGTGACGGTGGCCCTGATGTCCTCCAGCAGGCCGCGGGCCAACTCCGGATCCTGGAACTCCTCCAGATACTTCATCGCTCCGCCTCCGACGGTGTCACATCGCCCGCGGCTGCTTCCCACGGGTCACCGAACTCCTCCTGGAGCAGGCCGAGTTCGGCGAACAGCTCCAGGGTCTTGCGCGCCGACTCCTCGTCCAGCCGCTGGAGTGCGAAGCCGACGTGCACGATGGCGTACTCACCCACCTCCAGATCCGGCAGGTACTCCAGGCACACGTCCTTCACCACGCCGCCGAAATCCACGACGGCCATCCGCGTACCGTCCTGCTCGGCGATCTCGATCACTCTGCCAGGCACCGCCAGGCACATGGGGCTGACTCCTCTCAGTTCGCGGTCCGCGCGGCGACCATCAGCTGGCCGAGCGCCAGTCCACCGTCGTTGGGCGGCACCGACTGGTGCCGCAGCACCGTGAATCCATCCGCCGCCAGCCCGCGCACGCAGGCCGACAGCAGCAGGGCGTTGGCGAAGACACCACCGGTGAGGGCGACCGTCTCCAGACCGTGTTCCTCGCGTGCTCGGACGCAGAGATCTCCGACCAACTCCGCCACCGCGGTGTGGAACCGGGCCGCCGTCAGGCCCGCTTCCGCCCCGGCCCGCAGATCGGCCACGAGGTCCACGAGCACCGGAGCCGGATCGGCGACCCACCGTCCGTCTTCGAGCGCCAGGGCGAAGCGATAGCCGTCCGCAGGGCCGTGGGCATACGCCGAGCCCTCCCACTCGATCGCCGCCTGCGCCTCGTACCCCGCCCGGTGACAGACGCCCGCGAGGGAGGAGACGGCGTCGAAGAGTCGCCCCATGCTGGAGGTGGGAACACAGGCCGCGCCTGTCGCCAACTGCCGTGCCAGAACTCGGCGTTCGTCCTCGGGGCAGGCTTCCACGCAGGGCAGATCGGGGGCCCAGTCGATGCCGGCCGCCCAGAGGTGGGCCAGCGCCATCCGATACGGACGGGCCACCGCGGCATCCCCGCCGGGAAGCGGCACGTACCGCAGTTGGCCGAAGCGCCGGTGCGCGGCGTAGTCGGCCACGAGCACCTCGCCGCCCCAGACCGCGCCGTCGTCCCCGTAGCCGGTGCCGTCGAAGGCGACACCGATCACCGGCAGTGTCCCGTCCAAACCGTGTTCCGCCATGGCGGCTGCGATGTGGGCGTGATGGTGCTGGACGAGCGACACCCGCTCCGCTCCGGCGCGGTGCCGGGCCCGCTTTCCCGAGCGGTAGCCGGGATGGCGGTCCGCCGCCACGCGCCGTGGTGTCACACCGGTGACCGCGACGAGATGGTCCACGGCCCGGTCGAAGGCACTGAGCGTGGCCAGGTCGTCCATGTCGCCGATGTGCCCGGACAGCCAGGCGGAGCGCCCATCGGCCACGGCGAAGGTGTTCTTCAGATCGCCGCCGACCGCGAGGACCGGCCTGACCGCCAGGGGGAGGGGAACCGCAGTGGGCACGAAGCCGCGTGAACGCCGCAACGGGAGGGGGACGCCCTCCACGACCCGCACCAACGAGTCGTCGCAGGGCACGTGGATGGGACGGTCATGTGCCAACCAGCCGTCCACCAGGGGCGCAAGCCGTTCCCGCGCTTCCCGGTCATCGGTGACAATCGGCTCGCCACCACGGTTGGCGCTGGTCATCACCAGCAGCCGCGGTCCGACCGGATCCCCCGGAAGCCCGAAGAGCAGATGGTGCACCGGTGCGTACGGCAGCATCACCCCCAGATCCGGGCCGCCCGGTGCCACGGCCTCCAGCGCCGCCGCCAGCGCGTTCGGGAGAGGTGCGACCCGACGGTCACCTTCGGTGCGGCGCCGCAGGAGGACGATCGGCCGTGGTGGCGAGGCCATGAGCGCCCGTTCCACCGGGTCGACGGCGACGAAAGGTTCGAGATGGCCGAGATCGGCCGTCATCAGGGCGAACGGCTTGTCCCCCCGGTTCTTGCGACGGCGCAGCCGGCGGACCGCCTCGACGTTCTCGGCGTCACACGCCAGGTGGTAGCCGCCGATGCCCTTGACGGCCAGCACCGCCCCCGCAGCCAACAGCCGACGGGCCTCGACGAGCGCCGCATCGCCGTCGAGGGTGCTCGCCCCCGGTGCGATCAGCGAGAGCCGGGGGCCGCAGTCATGGCAGGAGATGGGTTGGGCGTGGAAGCGCCGGTCGGAGGGGTCGCCGTACTCCCGGGCGCAGCGTGCGCACATCGGGAAGCCCGCCATGGTGGTGGAGGGACGGTCGTAGGGCAGCGCGGTGACGATGGTGAAGCGCGGACCGCACCCCGTACAGGTGATGAACGGATGCCGGTAGCGCCGGTCGGCAGGGTCGAAGAGTTCGGCCAGGCACTGTGCGCAGGTCGCGGTGTCGGGAGGGATCAGACTCCGTCCGCTGCGCCGGGAGGCCAGGGAAGGGGCGATCGTGAAGCCCGCGGCACCGGTCGCCGCGACGTTCTCGTGCCGTACGGACACCACCCGGGCCAGCGCCGGTGCATCGGCTGCGACCCGACGGCAGAAGGCTTCCACCGCTTCCGGGGGGCCCTCGACCTCCGCAAGCACTCCCTCGCCGGTGTTGGTCACCTGCCCGCAGAGTCCGAGTTCGGAGGCGAGCGTGAAGACGAACGGCCGGAACCCGACTCCTTGGACCTGGCCCTGGACGGTGACCCTGCGGCACAGCGGGACGACCGGGGGTGGGGGGTGGATCACCACCGATCCACGCTCGGACGCTCACCCCGGTGCGCCTGCGGGAGCGGATCGTGATCGTGCTGGGGAGCCCCGTGGGTGTGTGGCAGACCGTCGTGGATGTGATCGTGGTCGTGCGTGTGCTGGTGCTCCCGGGCCGTCGCGGCGGGTGACGCCGCTCCCGCGGGGGGGTGGAGGTGATCGTGGGCCGTCGATGTGCGGGCCATCACCGGCCGGTGCACCCGCGCACCGTTTCGTACGGCCAGTGCCCGTTCCAGCAGGACGCCGATGCCCTGTCCGCTGCGGGCCGAGGTGAAGACCACTTCCACCCCGGGATTGACGCGGGTCACATTCCGTAGGAACGCCTCCTCGTCGAACTCCACCGCGGCGGCGATGTCCGTCTTGGTGACCACCACCAGATGGGCCAGTCCGAACGCCCCGGGGTACTTGAGTGGTTTGTCCTCCCCCTCGGTCACCGATGCCAGCGTCACCCGCAGCGACTCACCGAGGTCGTAGGCGGCCGGGCAGACCAGATTGCCGACGTTCTCCACGAACAGCAGTTGGGTGTCCCGGGGCAGCCAGCCCGCGAGATAGCCCCGCAGCATCACCGCCTCCAGATGGCACAGCCCGTCGGTGAGCACCTGTTGCACCGGTACGCCTGCCCGGGCCAGCCGTTCGGCGTCGTTGTCGGTGGCCAGGTCGGCCGTCAGCGCGGCGACGGGCACGCCGCGCTTCTTGGCCAGGGCGAGTTCGGACTCCAACAGTGCCGTCTTCCCGCTGCCGGGGCTGGACAGCAGGTTCACCGCGATGGCGCCCCTGCCCGCGAGTTCCGCCCGCAGAGCATCGGCGCTGGCATCGTTCCTGGCGAGGACTGCCTGCCGGAGATCGGTCGTACGGCACATGGGGTTCGCCTTCCTCGTCGGTTCGTTGGACGGATCGCTGGTCGGATAGCTGGGCGCCGGATCGCTGCGCGGGGGTCGGTGGTGTCCGGGGTCACTGGTGAGCGGGCAACGGCCCGTCAGCCCACTGGACGTCGCGGATCTGGAGCTCACGGCCGCTCAACAACTCCGCACTGGCGCCCTGACACTGCGGGCAGACCAGGTCAGGCGGCATGCCCGGATGCCATTCGACATCGCACGGACCACATCTGGCCCGCGCCGGGACGGTCCGGGTACGGAGGGAAGCGCCCTCCAGCAGGGTCCCCTGGCAGGCCAGCGCAAAGCAGAAGTCCAAGGCCGACGGGACCACTCCGGCGAGTTCGCCGACGTCCAGCCGTACGGTCGTCACGCCCGTCGCACGCTGGTCGACCGCCACCCGACCCACCTGTTCGACGACGGCCGCCGCGATCGACATCTCATGCATCGGTACGCCTCATTCCACGGCACCACTCCGGGGGCTGGCAGCGGCTAGGACGCACGGCGTGACAGCGGCTCCATTGCACTGCCTCACCGTCGCGCAGGGGGGAAGCCACGCCGTAGTGCCCGCCGGGAGCAACCCCGTCGGCAGCATTCGAGGCCCGGGGGCCACTCGCGGCTGCGAGTGCGCCCCGCAGATCACATCTGGGAGATGCGCAGATACCGCTTGAGGTCCGGCAGGCTCTGCCACACGATCGCCCCGACCAGGGCCCCGACGGCCCCCAGGAACACGGTCTTCAGCATGTTGTCGCCTTCCTCTCGTACGGTGGGCTCCCCGTCGCCCGGTTGACCTCCGCGTCGAGCACCTGCCGGATCAGGCGAACCGCCTCGTCGACGGCCGCGGCCACCGGGGCGCTCAGCCCCAAGCCCTCCTCCAGTGAGGCCGGCTCGCACCCCACCACCAGCACCCGCTCGGGCGGTACGCCGTCCGTACCGGCGCTCAGGGTGTCCAACAGCGCGAGCACCGCGTCCGGCCCCATCCGATGGCCGTCCAGTGCCGGGGCGGCCGTGGACTCCACCGGACCGGTCCTCGCCTCGATCAGGTACACCGTCCCCGGAGCCCCGCCGCGCGAGGTGGCGTCCACGAGGACCAGGGTCCGGTAGCCGTCGAGGAGTTGATACGCCAGATGGACGCCGCGCACGCCGAAGTCGACCGCGTCGACACCGTCCGGGAGCCCCCCGCCCGCCAGGCGTTGCAGGGTCTCCACCCCGAATCCATCGTCGCTGAGGAAGATGTTGCCCACCCCGGCCACCAGCACCCGACGCCCGGTCATGACTCCTCCAGCGGGATCACTTCGTCGGGCTGGTAGTAGCGGAACCTGCCCTGTACCCGCCAGAGGTCGGCCCCCGGGTCGTCCTCCACCGTCACGGCCAGGTGCACCGATCCGTCCACGTCGTGGAGCACCGCCTCCACCAGGGCCGTGCGCCCCTCCAGGAAGAGGTCCTGGGCGTCGGTGCGCCGACGGCCGGGACCCAAGCGGACCCGGCTTCCTGCCCCGATCCGCCGCCCGTCGATGACCACCCGGTCCCGGGCCGGGTCCACGTCCCGATCGCCCCCGGGATCCCACCAGGGTTGTTCTCCCGAGTCCGACACCGTTGCGCCGGGACCGCAGACGTCCCGCATCGCGCGTACGGCTCCGTGCAACCGCTCCAACACCTCGGGCGGCATGGAGTCGGCCAGATCGATGACGGCCCCGGCGCGGTCATCGGTGCCCCGGGCCTCCCGCTTCTCCTGGTCGGTCAGGGCGGCCGTGCGCAGGGCGAGGATCTCGTCGATCTCGGTGGCGTCGTAGAGCGCGCCGGGACTCTCCGGGGCGATGTGCGGATGGTCCTCCAGGATGATCGGCGACGACAGCACCACGTCCGCCCGGTCCGGTGGGCCCGCCAGGACCGGCCAGGTGTGTTCGTTGCGGCATTCGGCCACGGCTGCCTCGGCCCACCGGGGCGGGTCGGTCATCGACAGGAAGGAGCCGTGGTCAAGGGCGAGCACGAGGTGCGCCGAGACCAGGGAGTGCGGTAGGGCCGCGTCCCTGCGGGACTCTCCCGCGCCGTGCCAGCGACTGGTGTTCTCCACCACCGCGGTCAACCGCAGTGCGCTGTAGGGGCCGGGAATCTCCTCGGTGCCCAACCGGAGCACGCCCGAGACCTCCTCGGCGACCCGCACCAGCCGTCCCACCCGCACACCCGACTCGTCAAGCCCCTCTTCGGTGCGTCGCGCGGGCAGCCGGAACGGATGGGTCACCCCGTCCGCGAGTTCGGCCACCGGCACCACCAGCCTGATCCGCTCCTCGGTGCCCTCGTCCCACGGGACGAGCACCCGGTTCGCGCACTCCAGACGAGGGACCGTCTCGTAGCCGCCGTCCTCGGCGACCCGCTGCACGGTCTTGCGCTGGGCGCGCAGGAACCGCAACTCGACCGCGATCCGCGCGCCCCGGCGCGGTTCCATCAGGCACTCCGTCCGCTGATGGCTGTGCTCGGCGCTGTCCTCGCCGTATCCGGGCGGCACGAGGACACCGAACTGCCAGCGCAGCTGGTTCTTGGCCGCCGACGCCCGGTAGGGGTAGAGGACGTACCCCTCGAACAGCACGGCGTCGGCGATCTGTCGTACCGCCTCCAGCCGGGCGTCCCACTCGGCCGGAAGCTCCTGGGCATCGGCGCAGGACCGCACGGTCCCACTGCGCACCTCGGTCACCGCACGCCCTCCCCGGTCGGCACCGCCGTGCGCGCACCGTCATGGCCCGCGGGTTCCACGGCATCAAGAAGGGTGCGTACGGTCGCCTCCCACGAAGGCAGCCCCCTGCCGGTGCGGAAGGCGAGCAGATCGTCCATCAGATCACCGGGCAGCCGCAGCCAACCGCAGCCCGGAAAGTGCTGCTCCATCATCTCCCGCCAGACACTCACCGGCAGGCCCACCGACGCCTCCTTGTCCCAGGGCACCGGAGTGACCTGGAAACCGGCCGGGCCGCTGAACACCGTCCCCGAGAACAACAGCAGGAGGGGTACGTCGCCTTCGTCGAGCGCCCGGAAGTAGCGGGCCGAAGCGATGTCCACGTCATAGGTGCACGGGACCACCACATCCACCTCGGTCTCCGAGGTGAACCCGGGGACCATCACCGGCACCTGGGCGAACTCGATCGGATGAAGGGTGGTGCCCCAGCGCGAGCGCTCGCCGAACAGATCGGTCAACCGCCCGCCCTCCGCGTCGGAATAGCCACGACGGGCGGGTTGCAGCCGCAACT
This sequence comes from Streptomyces sp. NPDC059256, assembly GCF_042753785.1. Classification (NCBI taxonomy): domain Bacteria; kingdom Bacillati; phylum Actinomycetota; class Actinomycetes; order Kitasatosporales; family Streptomycetaceae; genus Streptomyces; species Streptomyces sp. NPDC059256. Next base: position 38,076 of record NZ_JBHYZO010000032.1, read on the forward strand.
GACACCGCAGCGCCAGTGCGTGGACACGCGTCCCCGGGTCCGCCGTGATGCGCAGCCGCAGCACCAGCGTGGGGCCCGCCGCATGCGGATCGGCCCGCACTCCCGTACAGATGAATCCGAGGTCGGTCATACCGCGACCTCCTTCGGCAGGGGTCTGGCCCGGTCCGCGACCGCGGCGAAGAAGGCGTCGAGTTCCCTGTGGGCCTCGGTACCGCCGTCGAAGCCGCGCCAGTGCAGACGCATCCGCCCCACCAGTTCGTAGCAGATGTCGACGGGTACGAGGAAGCAGTGGTACTCCCCCCGCTCTCCCCGCGGACGACGCAACAACAGGGCCTCCACATCGGGCTCCAGGACGGCGGCCAGGCGGTTGTCAGCGAACACCGACCGCCAGGTTGACTCGTCCAACTCGCTCTCGGTGGCACCGGCCGGACTCGGATAGCACAACACCGGGTGTCCGAGCGCAGTGTTGTGGAGCACGAACGCGGTGCTCACCGGGATGCACAGGGTCGTCCACACGTCCTCGCCCGGCTCCCTGCCGGGGTCGGTCAGATAGCGGTCGGGCACCGCGCGATAGCGCCCGTCCCCGGCACCGGGGCGTTGGAACAGCAGGCTGCACGCCGTACACGCGCACACCAGGGCCCGTTCCTCGGTGTCCGCGAGATGGCGGTGGCCCGGCACGAGGGCCACCGCACAGAAGGCACAGCGCTCCGGCTGCGGTGGTGCCGGAGCGCGCAGGGCGCGCAACAGCCTGACACCCGCACCCTGCCCCTTGTACCCGCTCATCGTGCCTCCGCCGAGGTCGGAGGACGGGTACCGATCTGGAGTAGCGCGGGGGCGGTTCGCCAGACGATCTCGGTCACCTCCGGTGCATGGCAGGCGATCGTGTCCTCCACGTCCGTCGCACCGCTGCCACAACCGCAGCCCGACGCCGCCCGCCGCAGTGTGAGCGTGCCGCTGTCCGGCTGGAAGTCGACGAACTCGATCTCCGAACGGGCCAGGGTCGTCAGCGCCCGGTCGATGCGCGCCCCGACGTCCTCCGGGTGCAGTTCGTGCAGCACCAGCAGGCCGGCGACCGCGGGATCGTCCAGGAGCGGCGCCAGATCCCGCGCCGGCACGGCCTCCACCAGCGCGGTCAGCCCCTCGTCGTAGAACGCCATCAGCTCGCGGACCAGTGTCTCGCCCGCCTCCTGCGCCCCGCTGCCGGTCAGCCGGTCCAGTGCCTCCTGCACCCGCGCACCCGTTTGGTCCGCTGTCATCCGCCGAGCCCGCTCAGACCGGTGGGCACGTGCATCTGCTGGAGGGTGCGCCCACCGCCCACGTACATGTGCACACCGCAGGGCAGGCAGGGGTCGAAGCTGCGGACGGCGCGCATGATGTCGATGCCCTTGAAGTTCTCCGGGGAGTTCTCCTCGAAGATCGGGGTGTTCTGCACCGCGTCCTCGTACGGGCCCGGAGTGCCGAAGTTGTCCCGGACGCTGGCGTTCCAAGGAGTCGGTGGATACGGGTGATAGTTGGCGATCTTGCCGTCGCGGATCACCATGTGGTGCGACAGGACGCCCCGCACCGCCTCCGTGAAGCCGCAGCCGATGCTCTCGTCCGGCACCTCGAACTTCTCCCAGGTCTGGGTGCGACCGGCGCGCACCTCCGCAAGGGCCTTCTCCGCGAAGTGGAGTGCCGCGGCGGCTGCGTACGCCTGGAAGTAGGTGCGGGCGCGATTGCGCTCCAGCGCATTGCTCCACTTCGGGATCTTCCACTCGAAGGTGGTCTCCGGCTTGGTCATCGACCGGGGCAGGTTGATGACCACGCTGTGACCGGTCGCCTTGATGTACCCGATGTCGACGAGACCCGACAGGGCGGTGGACCAGAGCCGTGCGATGGGGCCGCCGCCGGTGTCCAGGGCCAGGTGCTCCTTGCCGTCGAACCAGCGGGGGGACATCACCCAGCTGTACTTCTCGTCGAAGTTCCGCTTCTGCGGGGCGGGAATGGTGTGCTGGTTCCACGGGTGCCGGGGATCGACGGGGTTGCCCAACGGGTCGTGGGTGACGAAGAGGTCCTTGCCCTCCCAGTCCTCGTAGTACGAGCTGCCGAGGAGGATGCGGATGCCGAGATTGATCTCGGTGAGGTCGTTGGTGACGAGTTTGCCGTCGACGACGACGCCCGGGGTGACGAACATCTTCCGTCCCCAGTCCGTCATGTTCTGGTAGGTGAAGTCGCAGTGGTCCGGGTCGTTCAGGCTGCCCCAACACCCCAGCAGCACCCGCCGCCTGCCGACCTCCTCGTACCCGGGCAACGCCTCGTAGAAGAAGTCGAAGAGGTCGTCGTGGAGCGGGACGACCTTCTTCATGAACTCCACGTACCGCATCAGACGGGTGAGGTAGTCGGTGAACAACTGCACGGTGGCCACCGTGCCGACGCCGCCCGGATAGAGGGTGGAGGGGTGGACGTGGCGCCCCTCCATCAGACAGAACATCTCCCGGGTGTAGCGGCTGACCTGGAGCGCCTCACGGTAGAACTCGCCCTCGATGGGGTTGAGGGAGCGCATGATGTCGGCGATCGTCCGATAGCCGTGGTCGGCCGCATGGGGCGCCGCGGTGCGCTCGGCCAGTTCCAGGACGCCGGGGTTGGTCTCGCGGACCATCCGCTCGCAGTAGTCGACCCCGACCAGGTTCTCCTGGAAGATGTTGTGGTCGAACATGTACTCGGCCGCCTCGCCGAGATTGATGATCCACTCGGCGAGATGCGGTGGCTTCACCCCATAGGCCATGTTCTGGGCGTAGACGGAGCACGTGGCGTGGTTGTCGCCGCAGATGCCGCAGATCCGGCTGGTGATGAAGTGGGCGTCGCGGGGGTCCTTGCCCCGCATGAAGACGCTGTAGCCGCGGAAGACCGAGGAGGTGCTGTAGCACTCCGCGACCTTCTTCTGCTTGAAGTCGATCTTCGTGTGGATGCCCAGGCTGCCCACGATCCGTGTGATCGGGTCCCAGGCCATCTCCACCAGGCCACTGCCGTCGCCGGCCGCCTTGGTCTTTGCTGCCATCGTGTCTCTCATGCCCTTCTGGGAGCGGTGCTACGTAGCCGGCGGCACCGGTGGGGCCGCGCACTCATCGCGGCGAGCGGTAGCCGGTCGTCAGCTGGCGGCCGGTCCGACGCCACTTGGGTTCCTTGTCGAGCGTCTTCGAGGTGATCGTGCGCAGCCGCCGAATCACCGCTCCGTACGCGGAGCTGGCGTTGCTGGAGATGTGCGATCCGGGCGGGGCGTCCATGAACGGCATGAACTTGTCGGGGAATCCGGGCATCGTGCAGCCGATGCAGATGCCACCCACGTTGGGACAGCCGCCGATGCCGTTGATCCAGCCGCGCTTGGTGACGTTGCACTTCACCACCGGGCCCCAGCAGCCGAGGCGCACCAGGCACTCGGGCGTGCCGTACTCCGAGGCGAACTGGCCCTGCTCGTAGTAGCCGCCGCGGTCGCAGCCCTCGTGCACGGTCGCGCCGAAGAGCCAGGTGGGGCGGAGCTTGTCGTCGAGCGGGATCATCGGCGCGGAGCCGGCGAGCTGGTACAGCAGATAGGTGAGCGTCTCGGCGAAGTTGTCCGGCTGGATGGGGCAGCCCGGTACGCAGACGATCGGCAGCCCGGCCTTGGACTTCCAGTCCCAGCCGAGGTAGTCGGGGACGCCCATGGCGCCGGTCGGGTTGCCCGCCATGGCGTGGATGCCGCCGTAGGTGGCGCAGGTGCCGATGGCGACGACCGCGGTCGCCTTGGCGGCGAGCCGGTCGAGCCACTCACTGGTGGTGATGGGCTGACCGGTCTCGGGGTCGTCGCCGAACCCACACCAGTAGCCCTCGTTCTTGATCTGCTCATTGGGGATGGAACCCTCGACGACCAGGACGAACGGCTCGATCTCGCCGCGTTCCGCCTTGAAGAACCACTCGATGAAGTTGTCCGCCCCTTGCACCGGGCCGCATTCGAAGTCGATCAGCGGCCAGTGCACGGCGACCTTGGGCAGGCCGGGGAGCGCTCCGGTGACGATCTCCTCGATGCTCGGCTGCATCGCCGCGGTCAGGGCCACCGAATCGCCGTCGCAGCTGAGGCCCGCGTTGATCCAGAGGATGTGCACCGTGTCGGTCTCGGTGCCGGTGGTAGCCGTCCCGTTCATGAAGCCGCCTCCCTAAAAGGGACAAATCATCTGAGATTGCTCACTAAGGTCATAGCACCTCGCCCCGGGCGGTGCCGTTCGGAAGCCCCGGTGTGGTCGCCCGGAAAGCCGTACCGCGGGTGGCGGTCGGCGCGGGGTGGTGGGTGTCCTCGGGTGGCGGCGCCGATGGCGGCCATCGGGGCGCGCTCGGCCGGTGGAGTGGCGGCCGACTAGGTAAATCGCACATATGGGCGATAATGAAGGTAGGAGACGGTCGCGGGAGAGCCCCTGGACGCGCGCATACATGGATCTTCTTCGGCCGCTCGGACCTGCGGAGGTCAGGCGCCCCAAGGGATCCGGGGTGCCGCCGCCGCTCCGGTCGAGCTCTGCCCTGAGACGGGTCTCGAAGAAGAATCGTCAGGCGTGCTAGTCTGTTTAAGTTGCAGTTGTGGTTCCCATATATTTCGAGTGCTCGGCGGTTTCGTATTCCGTCGGACACTTTTATACTTCCGGTCTCTCCGGACGGGGCAATCATCGCGGCGACGCCGGGTTCCGCACAGTGTGGAATCCCGAGCATGCCCCAAGGAGATTTTGTTATGGCTACTGGCACCGTGAAGTGGTTCAACGCGGAAAAGGGTTTCGGATTCATCGAGCAGGAGGGTGGCGGCCCGGACGTCTTCGCCCACTACTCGAACATCGCGACCTCTGGCTTCCGTGAGCTTCAGGAAGGCCAGAAGGTGAACTTCGATGTCACCCAGGGCCAGAAGGGCCCCCAGGCGGAGAACATCGTTCCCGCCTAAAGCTAAAAAGTGTTAGACGACTGGGGCCCGCACCCGAGGTGCGGGCCCTGGTTCGTTGCCGCATGTGAGGTTCGCCAACGCAGGGCCGGGACCTCATGGCAACTCCCTCACCACGGTGAGTTCTTGACATTCCGGATGCCCTGGTAGCGCTATTACAGCACCAGCACGGCCCGTGTCTTCAGCATTTCGGCTCGTTTCTGCGATTCATTCGGTTTCTTTGCACCGGGGGATTCCTCGATACGCGCCATATCGGGGAAAGGTCTCCATGCAGCGCCCACATCGTACGAATCGTTCCTCCCCTTCGCGCAAGCGCACCCCCGCAGGCTCAGGTCGCAGCGGAAACCCCCGCTCCCAGGGCCAGGGTGGCTCCAACGGACGCCCCCGCCCCGCGCCGAAGCAGGACTTCCAACTTCCCACCACCATCACTCCCGCACTCCCGGCGGTAGAGACCTTCGACGCACTGGAGCTTCCCGCTCCGGTACTGAAGACGCTCACCACCCTGGGCGTGACCGAGCCCTTCCCGATCCAGGCAGCGACCCTGCCCAACGCCCTGGCCGGGCGGGACGTCCTGGGACGCGGACGCACCGGATCGGGCAAGACGCTCGCCTTCGGACTGGCGCTCCTCACCCGCACCGCCGGACACCGCGCCACCCCCAGGCAGCCGCTGGCCATGGTCCTGGTTCCCACGCGCGAACTGGCCCAGCAGGTCAACGAGGCACTCACCCCGTACGCCCGCTCCCTCGGGCTGCGACTGGCCACCCTCGTCGGCGGACTGTCGATCGGCAAGCAGGCCGCTGCACTGCGCACAGGGGCCGACGTCGTCGTCGCCACCCCCGGGCGGTTGAACGACCTCATCGAGCGCGGCGACTGCCGCCTGGACCGGGTGCGCATCACCGTCCTGGACGAGGCCGACCAGATGGCGGACATGGGCTTCATGCCCCAGGTCACCCGGCTGCTCGACCAGGTCAACGCCGAAGGGCAGCGGATGTTCTTCTCCGCCACCTTGGACCGCAGCATCGACACCCTGGTCCGTCGCTACCTCCACGACCCGGTGGTCCACTCCGTCGACCCCTCCGTCGGCGCGGTCACCACGATGGAGCACCACCTCCTGCACGTCCACGCGGCCGACAAGCACACCGTCGCCACCGAGATCGCCGCTCGGGACGGGCGCGTGATCATGTTCCTCGACACCAAGCGGTCGGTGGACAAGTTCACCAAGCACCTGCTGAGCGTCGGCGTCCACGCCGCGGCGCTGCACGGCGGTAGGTCCCAGCCGCAGCGCACCCGCACACTGGCGCAGTTCAAGTCCGGCGAGGTCACCGTGCTGGTCGCGACCAACGTCGCGGCCCGCGGTATCCACGTGGACGACCTCGACCTCGTCGTCAACGTCGATCCGCCTGCGGACCACAAGGACTATCTGCACCGGGGCGGCCGGACCGCCCGCGCGGGCGAGTCGGGCCGTGTGGTCACCCTGGTCACCCCCGATCAGCGGCGTGAGATGACGCGGCTGATGTCGGACGCCGACATCGCGCCGCACACCACGCAGGTGCGTTCCGGCGAGGCCGAGCTGACCCGTATCACCGCTGCTCAGGCACCCTCGGGCGTACCCATCAATGTGAGTGCCCCGGCCGCACAGCGTCCCAAGACGGGCAGTGCCCCCTTCCGAGGCCGTGGAACCCGACCGGGACAGCCCGCCCGCGCCGGTGGTGCGTCCCGTCGGTCCACCGAGTCCCGCCGCACCGCCGAAGCCCGCAAGGCGGCCCGGGTGCGACGCTCGGCCTAGGCGGTACCTCCGAACCGCTCGGCTGCCCTTTCGTAGGACGCCTGGCGGGACGACCCGAACAAGCGAAGGGGCCGCTCGCCACATCAGGCGAGCGGCCCCTTCGCGCTGTCCTTCATGGGCTTTCATGGGCCTTCACGGGCGATCGCGCGGCTTCCGCGACGGATAGCCCGGGTCGATAGGACTGTTCTCCGCGGTGAGTGCGTCTCCGGTGGGGACCCAGCTCGTCTCAGCCACGCACCGTAGTGATCAACTCGGCCAGGAGCGTGGCGCGAAGCGGCATCTCGGAGACCAACACATGCTCGTCGTCGGCATGGGCACCACCGCCCACCGCGCCGAGACCGTCCAGGGTCGGGACACCCGCGCCCGCGGTGAGATTCCCGTCCGAGGCGCCCCCCACCGCCGCCGCACGCAGCGGCTCCATCCCGAGACGAGCCGCCGCCCGTTGCGCCGACGCGAAGAGTGCGGCCGAGGAGCTGTGCTCCAACGGCGGCCGATGGGGCCCGCCTTCCACGGCCAGATGTGCACCGGGAGTGCGTACGGCGAGCGTGCGGATCAGTTCGTCCACCCGCGTCAGAGCCGCGGCGCTTGCGGCCCGTACGTCGACACGGATCGTGGCCAGATCGGGCACCGTGTTGCCGGAGGTGCCCGCGGAGACGAGGGTCGGGGTGATGGTGGTGGCCTCCGGGCCGTGCGGTCGGCCCTCGCGCATCAGCGCGTCCAGTTCGGCGAGCGCAAGGATCTGATGGGCCGCCTCGATCGCCGCGTTGATTCCCTTCTCCGGCTGGAGGCCGGAGTGCGCGGCTCTGCCCCGCACGGAGATGTCGTACCGGGACACCCCCTTGCGCACGGTCTTCAACGCTCCGTCGTCGGCGGACGCCTCCAGGACGAAGGCCGCCGCACACCCCCGCGCCGATTCCAGGATCAACTCCCGAGAGGTGCGGGAACCGACCTCCTCGTCCCCCGTGACCAGGATGCAGATGCCGTCGAGGGAGTCGAGACTCCCCACCGCGTGGAACATCTGCACCAGCCCCGCCTTCATGTCGAAGACACCGGGTCCACGGGCGATGCCGTCCTCGACGGACCAGGGATGGCTGGACAAGGAGCCGATCGGCCATACGGTGTCGTGGTGCCCGACCAGGAGCACCCGGGGAACGCCGAAGGCCCAGCGCAGATGGGTCACCCCGCCGATCACCAGGGTTTCGGGAGCTGTGTCCAGCCATCGGCTGCCCTGCGCCGCGACCGTCGTCGCACTGCGGGCCACGGCCTGATGGTCGGCCGAGAAGGATTCGCACAGAACGAGCTCTTCCAACTCGGTCAGCATGCGGTTGAGATCCACGAGGTCCCTTCGTTGAACACAGGAGGACTTGCCCGTCGATCCGATCCGGCGACCCCCGGCCCGCTACCGCCGACACGTGCTCTCGGCGCGGCGGACAGGGCCGTCCGTGGGCCGCCACGACAACTGCGGTACTCGCTCATGGACACCCCCGATCGGGTCGAACTCCGGTAAAGCGTAAGTTCGTTGGGAATCATCCCAAGAACGGCGACAGCAGGCTACGATGCGTGGGCTCCGGTCCTACCGGTGTGACAACTCAATGCGCGTACGACTGGGGAAAGCCGGTGTGATTCCGGCGCTGACCTGCAACCGTGATCGGCGATTGGCTGCCGTGAGCCGGACCGCCCGTCGTGACGCGCGTGCACTGCTTCCCACCGCCATGGTCTGCGGCGCGAAGCCCCGAGTCCGGTGCACGGCAGCGTCCGTCCACGGGGCGGTGCGTGGGCCGTTGGTCGGTTCCCAGGGGTCGCGCGGCCGGCCTCCATCGGAAAGGCACCCTCGTGCGCCAGACGCTCGCCCTCCGCGTTGCGACCCTCACCGCCGTGCTCGGCCTCACCCTCACCGCCGCACCCCTCGCCCATGCGACACCCGCGCCCACCACCGTCCCCACGAATGCGCCGGTCTTCGTGAAGCTCACGGTGCAAGGACCGGAAGGGCGTCTCTTCAAGGGCCTCATCAGAACCAAGGGGCACGACGTCACCACCGCGACGGGTGGTACCCACCGTTGTGACGGCACCAACGGCGGTCAGTACCCGACCGCCGTACCCACCCCGACCGCGGCGCTCGACGACGCCGCGCGCAAGCGCCACTTCACCTGGGACGGCACCTGGTACTCGTCCTTCGACGACTTCTCCGTGGACACCATCAAGGGAGTCAGCGGTGGGGCTTCCGCGTACTGGAACATATCGGTGAACGGCGTACCCACGCCGGTCGGTGGCTGCCAGTTCCGCATCAGGACCGGTGACCACGTCGCCTTCACCTGGACTGCCTTCTAGGCCGCATCAGACACCGTTCGCCCTGTTGGGTAGTGCCGCCTCGACGTCGACCTCGCCCGGTCGACATCGAGGCGGCATGACAGCGGACTGCCCGCATCGCACGGGCGGTACTGGCCCCTGAACCAGGGCCAGTTCCGGCAACCGATCTGTGGTGCACCGCGCGGAACGAGGTCACGAAACCCGTGTCGCCCTTTTGAAGACTTCGAACACGGCGAGGTAGTTCTTCCCGCTGTAGCCCTCGGCGATCGCCCGCTCGGCGATCTCCTTCATCAGCCGCGGCTGGTCGGAGTGAACGCCCTGCTCCACACATGTACGGGTGATGTGCTCCAGCGCATTGAGATTCATCTCCATGGTGCCGACGTCGCCCGGATAGTTGCCCTTGTCCAGATCGGGAGCCTGCTCGGCGAGAGTTGAGTCCACCACCGAGGGCATGAACCAGTTGAGTGCGAGATCGGCGAAGGTGACCGCCGAGACGTTCGCCGATCCGACCAGCGCCGTGGCGTGCAGAAAGCCGTTGATGGTCGCGTACATCAGGTCGAGCAGGGCAGCGTTGTAGAGCACTGCCAAGCTGGGGTCGGAGCCGAGGTAGCGAGGGCTGCCCATGCTCGCCAGCGTCGCCCGGTGCTCGTCGAAGACATCCTGTGGACCGCTGTAGAGGAAGACGGACTCGGGGTGTCCGACGAGCGGTGGTGGCACCATGATCGCGCCGTCCAGGTAGGCGGCACCCCGCGAGGTTGCCCAGGTGACCGCTGCATGTGCCTCGGTGGGGGTACCGGAGTTGAGGTTCACCAGTACGCGCCCCTCCAAGGCATCACCGGCCGATTCAAGGACCGCGTACATGGTTGCGTAGTCCTTGAGGCACAGGATCGTGACAGGGCTGGCGGACACCGCCTCGGCCACGGTCCTCGCGCGGCGGGTGCCCTTGGCGACGAGGCCGTCGGCTTTCTCCGGGGTGCGGTTCCAGACGGTCGTGGCATGGCCGTGGTCCCCCAGTGCCTCGGCGAGGGCCAGACCCATCGGGCCGAGGCCGAGGACGGTAACGGGTGTGTGCTGAGGGCTTGTTGAGCGCTGATTCGTCATGCGGAATAGACTGCTGTCTCACATCGATGTGAGAGTCAACTGAACGTGGTGGTCATCACATGCGCATGGGGGAGTTCTCCCGGCGGACCGGGGTCAGCCAGCGCCTGGTGCGCTACTACGAGGAGCAGGGGCTGCTCAAGCCGTCGCGGCGGCCGAGCGGATATCGCGAGTTCACGGAAGAGGACATGGCCACCGTCCGGGGCATCCGCATGCTGCTCGGCGCCGGACTCAACACCGCGACGATCGCCGAACTGATGCCCTGCATGGTCGACGACGGGCAGACCCTGGCGCCGGCCTGTTCCGGCATGCTGCCCGACCTGAACCGGGAACGTGAACGCATCGACGAGGCCGTGGCCGGCCTGCTGGCCGCACGGGACAGGCTGGACACCGTCATCGCCGCCACGGCGCTGACCGGAGGCGCCGACCCGGAAGCCTGCCACGCGGCCGTTGCTGCGCAACGGCCTGGCGACGCGGCTGTGGCACCGCTCGGTACGCCCGTCTGACGAGCGCCGGAGCAGGCAGCCCGACACGGCAGCAGTCGGTCGCACGGCTGATCCGCGATCCGGTCCGCCCGCGCCCTGGTGGATACTCAAGTCAGTGATCCGAAGGGGGACGGGTGGACTGGTCGGGTGGGTTGCTGGCGTTCACGGCCGGGTTCGCGATCTCCATCGTCACCGCACCCGTCGGTGTGTCCGGAGCGGTGTTCCTCCTGCCGGTGCAACTGAGCGTGCTCCAGGTCCCCAGCCCTTCGGTGACTCCCACCAATCTGCTCTACAACGTGGTCGCCGGGCCGGGGGCACTGCTGCGGTATCGCCGACGAGGAGGGCTGGGCGGTCGACTGCCCCGGCTGCTGATCGCCGGTGCCGTGCCGGGAGTGGTCCTCGGCGCGGTGATCCGTGTCTTCGCCATCCCCGGCCCCGAGATCTTTCGACTCCTGGTCGCTGCACTCCTGCTGCCGCTCGGTCTCTGGTTGTGCATCCGCACCCTCAGACCGTCGGGCCAGGTGGAGAGGCCCGATCTCGGTACCCGTACCACCGTGTGGTTGGCACTGGCCGTGGGTACGGCCGGTGGCATCTACGGCATCGGCGGTGGGTCGCTGATCGGTCCGATCCTGGCGGGCCGGGGAATGGCGGTCTCCCGGGTCGCTCCCGCCGCATTGGCCTGCACGTTCGTCACCTCTCTCGTGGGTGCTGCCACCTATGCGGTACTCGCCTTCGCCGTCCCGGGGCACAACATCGCTCCGGACTGGTTCCTCGGGCTGGTCTGCGGACTCGGTGGCCTCTGCGGGGGCGCGGTGGGTGCCCACCTCCAACCCAAGCTCCCCGAAAGGTCGTTGAGGTTGCTGCTGGGGACCCTGGCGATGGCGCTGGGCGCCCTCTACGCGGTGCAGGGCCTGACCTGAGAGCGACACCCTGGCACAGCGAGCGTCCGACGGGAAGCGGTGCGCAGGCGAACTCCGTCGTCCGGTGAACAGCCAGGGCATCGGGCGGCCTCTGCCAGCCGTGGGATCCTTTTCACCGCCGAGGCTGTCCGGCCCGTTCCGCGTCCGCGGCGTTGCCGAAGTCCCACAGACAAACCAGGCTGCGGTCCTCGATCGCCGTACGCACACGTGCGCTCACATGCAGGAGGAACGATGTCAGCCGCGGCTGCCTGCCCTCCCACCGATCGGCGAACCAGTCACCCGTACCCTCGTGCAGCAGCAGTTGTGCCGTGGGCCTGGAACACACCGCCAACAGGTCCCCCGCCCGGGTGTGGATCGGGTCCCACCGCACCTTCGCGTCCCTACTGGGCAGTGGGGGGCCAACTGGCCCGGCCTCCTGGACGGGGAACACCGTCGACCAGTGGCCGTCGCGCAGCCGCAGCACCATTCCGTCGCCGGCTCCGAAGGCCAGATGGGTGCGCGACGGCCGGTCGCCGAGGGGCGACAGCAGTCCCGTCATCGCCACCTCCACCGCCCGATCGTCCGCCGTGCCCTCCTGCGAGGACCAACCCCGGTTGTTCGCCTCCACCCTGATCGCCCGCCCCACGTCCGCGAGGGCCAGCCGCAGCGCAGCCGCGGGCGTCGAGAAGTCCTCCAGGGTGTTCGGCTCGCCGTGGGGCGCATCCGCGCGAGGTGCGAGCCAGGAGGAGAGCACATCGGCCTGGTTCTGGACCTGTGTGACCAGCGCTCGACAGGCGTGGGAAGCCGCCGACTGCGACCAGGCACCGTCGGGCGCACCCGCGGCGACCGCGCTCAGCAAGGTGGAGCCGCCGAGACCCACCGGCATCCGCAGCAGCACGGCGTCCCGCCGGTGCTGCTGCCGTTGCCGGTGACGATCACCGCAGACCGAGGCCGCCCGGACCACCACGGCACCCAGATCCGCCCCGTCCACCACACTGTCCGCGGCCGTGTCCGCGCTCAACGACAGTTGTTGCGGTATCGCCGACCGGGTCGGGTCTTCCTCGTCCATCGACGGCTGTCCGGCATCGGACGAGATCCAGGTGTGGTCGTGTTCGTCCAGATCGAATTCCCGCAGACGCTCCTCGGCCCTTCGATGTGCCTCCACGGCCTCCTCCGCCTCGGCCAGCACCTCGCGATGCGCCGCCTCGTACTCGGCGCGCAGCCGTTCCTTCTCCTCGTGGAGTCGTATGGCCTCGTCCTCGGCCCGTTCCTTCTCACGGGTGGCCTTGACGGCCTGGAACTGGGCCTGGTCCCGCTCGGCCACCGCCCGATCGCGGGCTGCCGTGAGCTGTTGCGTTTCGGCGGCGCCTCCGTCGCGGTCGGCCCGTGCCCGATCGCGCGCGTCCAGTGCCCGGTCGCGTTCCGCCAGCGCGCGTTCGACCCGGTCGCGCTGCTGGACCGCATCGTGCTCCAACTCACCCAGTCGACGGGTCAGCGCGGCATCGGGAGCCGGCAGCGGACGGTCCTCACGCATGAGTTGGACGGAGGGTGGCGGTGCGGCCCGGAGCCGATGGACCAGCAGGCCGATCGTCGCCAGTGCGAACAGCAGCAGCACACCCAGCACGAGCGTCATGGTGAATCCTCCTTCCGGCCCTGCGGCCGGGGATCGGGCGGCGTGGAACGGGCGTCGGAGGCCCGTGGGGGAGTGGCGGTCGTCGATGCGCCGGAAACGCAGGAGTCGGCCAAGGAGGGGCGCGTACGACGTCCCTGCCCAGCGGCCCGGGCGGCGAGCAGGCCCACCGTGTCGTTCTCCCAACGGGTCCACATCTCATCCGCATGGGCCCGTATCGCGGCTGCTCCGAGCCGCGGCGAAGTCCCGTCCGCGCCGAGGGCGGGGTCCGTGCCACTGGTGGGGGTGCTGCCCCTGTGGGGCCAGGGGGTGTGCCCTTCGAGCGGGTCAAGCGGCCACTGGCGGGCGAATGCCGCGTCCCGACAGCCGAGTCGGGTGTCGTCGAAGGCCGCGACCAGTCTCCGTCGGGTCAGTTCCGCAAGACCGTCGACACTCGCCAGCACAACGGAATCCACCAGATCGCCCAGCGCGGCAAGACCGCTGCCGACCCGGTCGGCCCGAGCCTGCGCGAGCAGCGCACCGGACGATCCGAAACGCGGACCGCCTGGCCCGCTCCGAGGTTCGGCCGCAGCCGCGAGAGTGCCGACGACCGCGTGCGCTTCGGAGACGGCGATCGCAGAGACCCGGGGCCGGGGGCCACCGAGCAGCACCGCGAGACGTGCGCTCAACCAAGCGGCCAGTTCTGGCACGGCGGCGGTTCCCGACCTCTCGTCGAGCGTGGCCACCGGGACCACCGAAGGGCCGTGCGGGAGCGCGTTCAACTGCTCCGTCCAGCGCCGCAACCACTCCACCGTCGGGCCGGATTCGTCCGAGGCAACGGTGGACAGCGCGCCGGCGGGGAAAAGCAGCAGCACGCCGTGGCAGGAGCCGATCAGCCGCCGCACCGACCCGCTGGTGTCGGCTGCGGAACCGGGCGTACCGCAGGGCACGTCCACCAGCTCCACGGGCGTTCCCGCACCGGTCGACGCGAGCACCGGACGTCGGCCCGAAGGCACACCGAGCCAGCTCACCGGCTGTGCGAAGAAGGGCTCCAGCTCTGCCGTGTCCCCGTCCGGCACGGCCCCCGCCAGGTCCTGGATCCGGCGCCACAGCAGCGTCGCGGTCTCTCGATCCGACGCGAAGTCGAACCAGGGGCGGGCTGCCCCACGGCGCCCGTGCAACCAGGCGATCGTGTCCGGGGGCAGCGAGCGATTCCCCAGGAACCGCAGCCCCAGCCGCTCCAGCGCATCGGCCGGCTCCGCCTCGATCACCAGCCGGGACCGATCGCCGGCCCTCGCGACCACCAGCGGGAGGACACCACGACCACCCCTGGCACCCGCCCGCCACGTCGGCGGCGCTCCAGCCCCTGCCGCGGGGTGGCCGCTGAGCAGCGCCACCACTCCCGGATCGGGCAGCCTGCGCAGTACGGCGATCCGCACCGACGGCGCCGCCCCACCAGACTCCTCGGCCCGCAGTACGGCTGCCGCGTCCCGGGCCAACTGCGGTGTCAAACCGCCCGAGCGCCCCACCGCGGTCCTCGACATCAACCGTGCGCCTTCCACCCAGGTCGAGGGCAGGGACGGTCGGTCGACGCGGCCCTTGCTCATGCTCATCACCGCGGCCTGATGACCACGGCACCGATGCCCTTGCCGTCCTGGGAGCCGGCCAGTGCGTAGAGCACCCACTGCAACGCCCTCGGGGCGCCCTTGCGCCCGGTGAGGTTGTCCTCCTCACCACTGCCCGTCAGCGCGAGCAACTGCTCGCGCTGAAGGCGCTCCGGATGGTGGTGCAAGGAGTAGCCCGCCCGGGTGGCCGACTTCGCCAACTCCGACCAGCCAGCTGCTCGCCACCGCCACCACCAGCTCTCCTGCGATGCGGGTGTGGTGTGCAGCACCGATCCGATGAGGGCGTCGAGCCGGTGTTCGGCGCGGAAGCGGTTCTCCGCGTTGTCGACCCGTTGTGAGGCACTGAGGGAGGTGAGGTGGTCGACGAGGAGCTGTTGAAAGTTCTCCACCGCCTTGGTGACCCCGATGTTCTGGCCCTTCCAGCGCAGCACGAGCAGCGGATCGAGGCGCGCCAGCTGCATGGCCTGGTGGGCTCGTACGGCCCAACGGCGCCGGCACTCCCGATCCGCTTCGGTGCCCTTCGCCGCAGCGGGGCCGCCCAGGAGGCCCGCGGCCCGACTGAGCTCCGCGGGCAGGTCGGACGGCAGTTTCCCGTTGGCCGTCGGCGCCAGGCTCAGCAGCACGGGGCCGCTGTGGTCCACCAGCGTCGGGACCAGGACGTCCGGGTCGTCGATGCCCTCCTCCCGCGGTGGTCCCGACCGCTCGCCCGCCCGGCGCAGACCGACCGAAGCCCGGGCCGCGGCCGACAGTTTCCCGTGCCACGCGATGCGCTGATCGTCGGGCAGTCTGAGCAGGGCCACATGGGACAACCGCCAGTAGTCGCCCGCCGAGACCGGGGGTGTGATCTCAGGTTCCTCCGCCGGGCGGAGCCTGAGCAGATCTGCGGGGGAGTCGAGCCAGACCCGGGTGTCGATGTCGTCGAGCAGGGCGATGTACTGCTCCCGTATCGCCTCTTGCAGTCGATCTCCCGTGGTGGTGCGCGGGGTTGCCCGCCGTGCCGTCGAGGGCTGCTGCTCCCGTGCGGCGCCTGCCGTCGTCTTGCCGGGCAGGCCCTTCGCCGCTTGCAGAGACGTTCCCGAGCTGTTCGGCGGGGGTGTCGTGGTCTGTGGACCGTGCGCAGGTGGTGGGGCACCGCCGGCTGTGCTCTGTGGGTTCTCGTCGGTGACCGGGTCAGTGGGTGAACCGGTGTCGGCTGACTCCCCCTCCACGCCCCCGACACCCTGGGCACCATCGAGCACCCCCGGTGGACGGTGCGCGGGCGCCCCCGGAGCCCCGGCCGCATGAGCGCCGTCCGTATCCGTGCCGGTGCCGGTGCCGGTGCTGGTGCCCATGCCCGTGTCGGTGTCGGTGTCGGTGTCGGTGTCGGTGTCGTACGGTCCGTCCTCGGCCCGTCTGCCCACCAGGATCAGATGCCCCAAGCACCCCGTGATGTGCAGGAGCTGACGACCCTGGGGATCCCGTCTGATCTCCTCGTCGAAGGGCGGCCGGTCCATCACGCCGTAGCAGGCGGTGAGTGCGTCCAACAGGACGGCCCGACTGGGAGACGCCGTGCCCAACAGCGCCAGCACCCCCGCGGAGAACTCGGCCAGCAGCTCTTGCGGGGAGCAGTCCGCAGGCGCCAACGACAACCCCGTTCCCCGGCCGTCGGGCGGACTGGTGTGGTCGTCCATCAGTGACCTCCGTTGAACGGGTCCCACTCGTCCTTGAACTCCGGTCGCCCCCGGTGCATGCGCCTGCGGTACACCAATCCCGCTTGTGTCTGCACCTCCAGCAGATTCAGCGCTGAGGCGTACGGCACCGCACCGCGGAACACCGAGAGGCGCCCCCGCGCGTCCAGGGCCGCTGTGTGGAGCCGCTGCTGTCCGTGGACGGCAGCCTCCGGTACGGGCAGGGAGTCCACGAGCACCGGATTGCCGCTGCCGTCGTCGAGATAGAACTCGTACTGACCGTCCGTCGGTGGCACCGAAATGGTGGCGATCCGGCCCGGCAACCGGTGCTGGGTGCTGTCCGCGTCCGGGTGGAACGACTCGGTGAAGTAGTCGTCGTGGGCCCCGGGCGGTGGCTGGGGGAAGACCTCGGCCAACCCGCCGTCGACCGTCGCCACACAGAGCCGACCCGGCAACCGGCAGCGACCGAGGTCCGGATCGAAGACGGCCTCGTTGATCAGTGCCGCGAGGTCCACATGGTGCCGGGTCGTGTCCACCCAGTAGTGCGGACGTCCGTTGCAGAACAGGATGTACGGGTCCAACTCCTGGTCGACCTCGATCAGGTACTGGACCCCGTTGTCCCGCTGGGGGTGCCACGCCGGGTGGGACAGATCGATGGCGTCCCGCCCTTCGGCCGCCAATTCCACATCGAAGCTGCCCCACTGGATGGAACGCGACGCCGAGGTGATGCGGTGCAGCTCCACCTTCCGGGGCAGGAGGTTCCACGCCGATCTGATGCCGAGGGTGCCGCGCTCGTCGAGTTCCACGAAGGGCTCACCGGCCCTCAACAGCACCACGGGACGCATGGCCCCCGCCCGCGGCCCCAGATCGCAGGGCAGGCTGGAGAACAAGCCGTGCGTCTCGATGTCCAGATCCGTCATCCGGGGGTGGGAGACCTGCTCGTCGGTGCGCTTGGTCTCCGTGACCCGTGCGACCGAGCGGACGGTGTGCGCCCACCCGGCGCCGATCGACGTCGCCTGCTTGGCGGCGAACCCCGTCTCGATCGACAGTGCCGTCGGATTCCAACCGAACTTCAACTGGGAGCCGGAGTCGGCCCGCGACAACACGTCGATCACCGTCTCCCGCACCAGGGCCATGTTGCTGGTGCGTCCCGACAGGACGACCTGGTCCAAAACCGGTTCCGGCCAGGTCGGCTGTCCTGCTGCGGCAGCGGCGGCGATGCTCTCCTGCTCGCGCTCGAAGGTGGTGCGCACCAGATCGGCGCCCATCTCGGCCGCGCGTTGCAGCACCGGCAGCATCAGCCTACGGAACTGGCCGGCGTCGAGGGCGAGCGCGCCCTGAGGCTCTGCCAGCCCCTTGGAGGTTCCCTGCACGACCTCGGTCAGCTCATGCATCTCCAACTCGACAAGACCCCCGTCGGCGGCGCTCAGAGCCCGCTTCTTCGCCTCCGCGAGCCGCCAGAGACTCCGGAACCTGTCCCGGGGCCCACCGGCGGTCTGATGGGGGGACGAGGCGTTCCACGAGGTGGGCAGATAGTCGTCCAGGGTCTCCTTGACGTTCTTGTCCACGACCTGGTCGAGATTGCGTCCGGCCTGGTCGGAGACCTGGGCCGCCAGGGAACGCCGACTGTGCCCCGCTTCCTGTTCGCCCTCGCCACGGATGCGCAGGGCATCCACGATCACCGCTTTGAGCCAGTAGAAGACCTGGAGTGTGAGCAGGTCCCCACCCAGTTGCTCGTGCCCAGTCGAACCGAGCAGTGTCGGTTCCAACCGGTAGCGGCGGCCGGCGATCCTGCCGTCCTTCTCCGTTCGCTCCGGGGTCTGGTCGACCAGGACCAACTTCAGCAGGGCGATGTCCGTCGTACCGCCCCCGATGTCGATGACGAGCATCGTGCGGTGCCAGGTCGCCGGTGTGACGGGCAGCGTCTGTCCTGGGCCATTCCGGGCGTCGGAGGCGTCGGGGCGCGGCGGAAGGGTACGGGTCACCCGCCGGGAGCGGGCCCGAAGCGCCTCCAGGCCCAGATTCTGGTTCCCCGAGAGTTCGCGCATCACGAAGAACAGCCCGGCGGCCAACCCCTCGTCGTAGTCGGTGACCACACGGGGTGCGCCCAGTGCCGCCCGCACCAGGTGCCCCAGCCGACGCTTCACCTCGGGGAGCACGGTCGTCGGATAGGTGACCACGACCGTTTGCACGACACTGCCCGGATTGTTCTTGTCGGCGGTCAGCTTCTCGGCCGTGCGCACCAGTTCCAGATACAGGTGTTGGGTCAGATGGATCGCGGAGAGATCGGAGTCCGGTACTTCGGGCAGCTTCGCCCGCATGACCATCCGCTTCAGCCCGGTGATCGCGCCGGACTCCTCCGAGAGGCGGAAGACCCGTGACTCCGGGAGCCCGGTGGAGGTGTCGGACACCGTGTCGACGATCTCGACGAGGGAACTGGCCGGCGCGAAGGTGTCGACCCCCTTCGGGCCGGGAAACGGCACCGGCCGCAACTCGTGGAGGCGCAGCGGCGGTGTGTCGGTCACCCGGGTGTACCCCTCGTGCAGCCGGGGGACCAGCCATGCGCGCAGCTCCCGTGAACCCCGGTGGAGCGCGTGTTCCACCGCGAGTTGCAGTGCGGATACCGCTTCCGGGTTGTCCTCGGCCACCATGGCGACCGCTTCCCGGCCCGTCACCGTCTCCTCGGTGGAGCCCCGCAGGGTCAAGTCGCCGTCGAGTATCTCGGCGACCGCAGTGCGCCACTGCGCCGGCACTCCCTCGGAGCCGCCCGGTTCCGTCGGGGCCTGCGGCAGTGTCAGCAGTTCGGTCAGGAACCGCCCCAGGGCCCGCCCCTGGTCGGGATCGATCGGATGCCGTTCCACGTAACCGGTGTCCTGGAGGGTCACGGTCGATGCGGTGGTGCCGAAGTCGACGACCACGAACTCCTGGTAGTGGTCGTCCGATGGTTCCCGCAGCGGAAGGAACTCCGGGGGTTCGTCCGTGGTGGGAACGGTGTGCGGCACTTCGCCCGGAGGAGCGAACTCCAACATCACACTGGCGCCGACCACGGACTTTCCCTTGGCGCTCTTGAGGTCGACCTCCCAGAAGGCGTCGACGTACAACGGGTCGTCCGGCGTACGTGCCGCACTGCCCGCGGTCCGCGGCCCGAGGTGCACGAACACGGCTTCCACCACGGCGTCCCGGACCAGGTCGAGATCGCCGATCACCGGCCTGTGGGCGTCTCCCTCCGCGGACCAGGCGACCCCCAACGCACGGGCGAGGCCGTGCGGCAGTTCCGCGCCGTCCACGGACGCGAGCTTGAGCCGGCCCGGGAGCTGGACACTGACGTACGCCTGCCCGGGCTCGTTGTCGGGGTGCAGGGTGACGATCGGCAGCGGATAGCACCCCTCGTACGCGAACAGCCGAAAGGAACGTTCACCGGTCCGCATCACATGCTCGGAGGGTACGGAAGGGGAGTCGGGGACGCGGAACGACAGGTACGGCTCGGCCATCAGGCATTCCTCCAGGTGCTGATCAACACATCGATCGGCTGTCCGCCATCGGCCGGGTCCGCCCCACCGCCAGGGCCTTCGCCCGAGGTGTCCTCACCCGTGGCGTCGGGTCCGGCCGGCCCGTGGGGTCCGGCTGGATCACCGGTACCGTTCGGGTCGCCCGGGGGCGGTCGTACGTCGTCGTCGGTGGGCAGGAACGCCTCCGTCTCCTCGTAGAACTCGATCAGGGCGTCCACCCGGGCGGTCAGCAGGCGGTTCAACCGGTCGGTCACCAGCGAGGCGGCCGTGTCGGCCGCATAGAGCCGCAGTTGCGAGACCATCAGCGGATGGCGCTCCTGGCTCTCCGTCATCGGATCCAGATCGGGAACGCCGTGGTGCCACGGCAGCGCGTGGTCGGCCTGCGCGGGGAAGCGCGCCGTCAGATCCTCCTCCGGCGGCGGGCCGGCGGCGTGGAGCTCGGCCTGCCGCCCCACCACATCCACCGGATCGAGCGCGGTCCACAGTTGCGACAGCCGGTTCTCCACCTCGTTGGCATCCCCGATGTACGAGAGGAACGCCTCCCTCAGCGACGGCACCGTGGCCGGCTCCTCGAACCAGCTCCTCAGCTCGTCGAAGGCGTCCTGCCAGGCCGCCTGCCAACTCGTCAACCACTGCCGAAGCTCCGTCTCCGCCTGTGCGGTGCGGCCGGTGACCAGCGCGGTGAAGCGCGTGATGTAACCCTGGGACGTGTCCGCCGCGTTCTCCGTGGGCACGGGCACACTCGGCTGCCCCGGCAGCGGCTTGCGGAGTGCGGCGGTCGGAGCCTTGCTCTTGGTGACCAGGCCCTTCTTGTCGGCCCTGGCCCGACGCAACAACTGCTCCCACTCGGCCCAGTCGTAGACCTCAGCGCGCACCTGCCCGGCCGCCGATGCCAGGCTCGGTGGGGCGGGCAACTCCACCACCGACACCGGCAGTTGCTCCGAGGTGTGGGCGGGCAGCTGCCGGCCGGTGTCCCGCACCTGACGCAGTTGGGACAGCAAGGCGCCGACCAGCAGACGGAACCGCTGGATCTGCTGGCGGATCCTGTGGTACTCCGCGATGCCGGGATCCTTCTCCGCGGACTCCAGCCGGACCTGGTACTGGAGCGCCAGCAGCGCCGCCCACAGCTTGCGTCTTGATGCCTCAGCCCGTTCGACCTTCTGCGCGGTCCCATTGGCCCGAAGCTGGCTCTCGATCAGCTGTTGCAGTGCCCGGATGCCACCGTCCCGCTCGGCCTCCCGCAACCGCCCGCCCCACGGCCCCGACGGATCGATCCGGTCGAACCGGGCGGCCGTACCCTCCCAGCGGGGGTGTGCGCCCTGGTCCAGTTGTTTGAGGGCGTCCTCGATGACGTCCCGAGTGCCCTGGGAAAGCTGCGCGTACGGCAGTCCGTACCGACGGATCGCCGACACGGACGAGGTGGCCACGACCGCTGCCTCCCGACCCTTGACGAACTTGTCCGAGTGCACGTGGATGCCGTTGAGTGAATCCGAGCGCTTCAACAGCTCCGGCAGGGACAACACCGTGTCGGGAAGCGTCGGGACGAGAACCCGGTCGAAGCTGTTGGCAGCGACGAGCGCCGCCTGCGCCAGCGCCTCGGGACTCCGGCCGTCCTTGACGAGCATCCCCCAGAACTCCTCCACCCCCCGACCGCCGGGTTTGCGCGAGTCGAGGACGACCAAGATGGTGTGCACCTCGGCGAGTTCGCTGCGGCTGAGATGCACGTCGCGCCCGTAGGAGCCCGCCCCGCCGATCCCGGGGAAGTCCAGGAACTGCAAGGGGTGTTCTTCGAGAAGTCCGTACAACTGCCAGTGATCGGGGGAGACATGGACGTCGAAGACGACCCGCTCGATCAGCATGAAGCTGCGGGCCAGGATCGCCGCGTCCTGCTCCACCTCAGCCGCGCTGAACGGTTGGATGCGAGGTCGCGGCTTCGCCGCGGGAATGCGCTCCTCACTGCCGTGGTCCAGTGCCTCGCGGACCAGCCGGGAGCTGACGTGCTGGACGGTGCCGAGGACATCGGTCTGGCTGAGCAGCGCATCGCGGATCCTGCACAGCTCGGTCGCCGCTGCTCGATGGGTGGCCGAGATCTGGATCGGATCGACCGGGGGTCGGTGGCCGGACGGGGGACCCTCTGCGGTGTTCACCGGCCAGAGGCAGCCGATCCACTGGTCGAACGGGCCCCAACCGCGCGGATCGGTCAGCGGATCGTACTCGCCGAGCACCGCTCCCGCGCCCAGAGTGGGATGGTCCTCGTCCATGCCGCGGGCCAGATCGGCCATGATGGCGCGGACACACGATCGGAGCCGATCCTCGGTGAGGTAATGCACCTCGGCCGTCGGCCCCGTACGGGTCGCGTGCTGAACAGCGGTCGTCGACCCGGGCTCCCCGCCGTCGTTCGCTGACTTCGCCTGGTGCAACCGGAGCACGGTGATGTTGCCGGTGGCCTTGCGGTCCTCGACCGGCAGGAGGTCCGGTCTGCCGAGGACCGAGCCCAACAACAGGGACTTGCCCACACTGAACTCGCCCACCACACCGAACGTGACGGGCTTGCGCACCCGGTCGCGCAGTTCGAGGACGCATCGCATCACCTCGGCGTTTCGGTCGTGGGCCTCCTGGGTCCCCGGTATCTCCTGCTGTTCGAGCATGGCGAGGGTCTCGTCGGCGAAGCGACGCAACTCGGCCAGATTCAGTGGTGGGGCCAAGGTGGTGGTCCTCCTCGTTCCGTTCTGTGCTCGGATGACGTCCAAGAGGTCAATGGATCGCAGGCCGGGTGGTTTGCTCGGCGGGGCCGCTGCGATCCCTCATTCGTGGTGGCGCGTGCTGCGGTGACTCGGGCGATGGTCGGAGTCATTCGCGCAGGAAGAACAGTTCGATCGTGGCCTGGCCCCGAGCCCGATCAGCGCTGGTGTTGCGGTAGCCGCGGATGATCTCCTCGTGGAACGGAGGGAAGAAGGTGGGGGAGACGGAGGGCAGCAGGGCGGCGATGGCCCGGGCGTAAGCACGGCTGGCGTCGTCGGCGACCGGACAGGTGCCGCACGAGGCGGCCGTACCCCAGACGATGACGAGCGCCGCCGTCTTCCCGGGGTGAGCGCGGATGCCCTCGGCCACCTCCTGACGGATCTCGCGGACGGCCTCCGCCCTGCCCGCGAGGAGCCCCGGCGCATCACCGGTCACATCGAACTCCTCGCTGTTGGGGTCGAGTCCGGGTTGGGCCGTCGCCGTTGCGGGCCTGGCTGAGGGCGATCGCGCGGCTGATGCGCTGGGGGCGGGAGACGGTTCGCCCGTGACCAGGTCGGTGGCGGTGGGAGCGATCCACTGACCACCCAGGGCGATCACCGTGATCACGAGCAGCAGATCGGCGAACAGCCATCCCGCTGCATGCGTCACACTCCCCGGAGAGCGTTGCCTCACGGCCCCTCCTCCCCGCCGCTCGTCGCCGACCCGGTCCTTGGACGGTGTACGTCGTGGTGATCGCTCACACTCCGGGCGGCGGACTCGGGCGCTTCATCGCGGGCGCCGCCCTCCCATGAACCTCCGACCCCGAGGGGAGCCGGAGGAACGGCGTCGTGGGGACCCGTTGCGCCTGCCGCGTCGAGACGGCGAGGATCGACGGGGTCGGCCCGGTGCACAGCGGTGTCGTCGGGGACGCTCTGGTCATCGGGATCTTCGGAGTACCACTCGTCCCAGCCCGTGTGCCCCTCGTCGCGCGGGTGATCTGCTGAATCGTCATACGGCAGCTCCGGACCGGCCACACCGGCAACACTGTCCACACCGTGCACCGCGGGCGACCGGGCGGAGCGGGCCAGGAACGTGTCCGAAGTCCCCGGTACCGGACCCGAGCGGGTGAACCGCTCGGTCGCCTCCGCCACCGAGGCGGCCACGGCCGCCAGGGTTCGGCGGAACTCATCGACCGCCAGGCGAAGATCCTCCTCCGTGTCCGCCCGGGCGATCCGGGCCGACAGCTCAGCGCCCTCGCGTTGTTGTGCCAGCTCCCGCAATTGATCCAGGTGGGCGCTGAGTTCACCGGATACGGCCCGCACATCGCCCCGTAGCGAGACGGCGAGCGCCGCGACGGCCCGGTCGTACGCCCAGCCGATCCGCTCCGCACCGTCGGCTGCCGATGCCTCCAGAGCCTGTGGCAGTGCGGCCACCGTCCCGTTGAGCTGCTCGGTCGCGCCTCCCAACTCGACCGTGGCGCTCTCCAGAGCCGTCCGCGCCCCGTCGAGGGTGGCCCCCAGCGCCTCGGCCGTACGGTCCAGCAGTTCGACGCCCCGGCGTACCGCGTTGTCCTCATGGGCCGCTGCGTCCTCGGCCGCGTCGTGGATGCGGTGCACCGCATCCAGGGCAGCCGCCGACAACTGGCCCGCTGCGGTGAGCGCGGACTCCTTGACGTGCTGACCCATCTCGCCCAGGACCTTGACGACCTCGTGGGAGAGCACCTCGGCGCCCCGGTGGGCGCCCACCGCGGCCTGCGAGGCGTGGTCGGCCGACAGTTCCACGGCGGCGGCGGCCGTCTGGAGACCCGCGACGGCAACTCCCAGGGCTTCGGCGGCCGACCGGGTGAGGGTCGCGGTCTCCCGCGCCTGTTCGACCAGTTCCCGGGTCTCACGCTGGACCGAGCCCGCCAGATCACCCAGAGCACGCAGATTGGCGGCTGCCCCCTGCAACTCCTCGGCGAACCGAAGCGGGGTCATATGGGCCGCGCCGGACGCCAGGGCCTGTACTTGCGCGAGCGCCCCTGCCAAACGGGCGGCGAACACCCTGGTCGCATGCTCATCGGCCAACTCCTGCCGGCTGCGCAACCGGGTTGCTGTGATCAGACCACCGAGTGCCAGGACGGTGTAGAGCACCATCACATCGAAGTGGAACGGAGCCCAGAGCTCTCCGGCGAAGCCCTGCTGCCACAGACCGAGAAACGATTCACTGCCCCCCTTTCCCGCCTCCCGCATCTCTTGATAGGCCCAGGCGGCGGCGCCCAGTCCCGCCCAGGTGACCAGGAGCGGCAGGAAGACCAGCGCACCCGCCCAGCCCGCGAGGGTGCGAGCCCATCTCTGCCGACGAACGGCCCAACTCATCTGATGAGCAGGCTGGTTCGGCGTGGGAGCTCCACGGGCGCGCGGAACCGTCGGCTCGGGGCCGGGGACGCTGAGTAGCGATCCGGGTGCGCTGTAGACGGCGACCAGGTCGGTCCCTGACCATCGAGCGAGCCGTTCGGGGTGGGGGATGTCCCCCGCGAGTTCGATCAAAGCAGTGCGATGGACGGCGACTCGTGGATCCAGTGCCAACGAGCTTAGTTCGGCCGCCAGTTGCCGTGGTTCTCTCCCCGTCGGACCGGCTGCGGGCACATCACTTCCGGCCATCGAACCCCCCAGTCCGGTATGACCCCCACGTCCTGTCTTCCCGGGACAGGACGTATCGATCCGGCCTCGGACGTATGGCCACACTCCGCACCGAGCCGGTCACCATTACGCCATAGATCCGGCCATCCGCACTATCGGTTGAAGGTAAAACGTCGGTCGACTCGGGATCGCCGTGAACCGGGTGACGGATGGGGCTCGTTGTCCGTGCCCGAGCACCCCCGGCAGAGAGCGTGGGACGGGGAAGGCAACCGAAAAGGGGGACCGGTGCCGCTCAGCGGCACCGGTCCCCTGCGGCCTAAGCCGCGATGTCATCGTCGGCCGACGGTCACCGGCCCTGGAGCGTTTTCACATTCTTTCCGAAGGTCCAGTTCCGCGACCCGTCCCAGTTGATGGACCAGGTCATCAGCCCCTTGAGGGCGTTGTTGTAGCCGTTCCACGCCTGCGCCACCAGGCTCGGGGACATATGGCCGCCGCCCGCACCCGGCTGTGCCGGCAGACCCGGGACCTGCTTGTCGTACGGGACCTTGATGGTCGTGCCCTGGATGACCAGACCGCGGTTGAGGCAGTCGGTCTGGGCCTTGAAGCCGGCCACCGTTCCGGCGGAGTACGAGTCACCTGAGCACCCGAACATGCTGCCGTTGTAGTACTGCATGTTCAGCCACCACAGCCGGCCGTTGTCCGCGTACTTCTTGATGATGGGCAGGTACGAGCCCCAGATCGAGCCGTACACCACACTGCCACCGGTGACGTAGGCCGTCTCGGGTGCCATCGTCAGACCGAAGTTCGCGGGCATCTGGGCGAGGACGCCGTCGATGATGCGGATCAGGTTGGCCTGGGACGCGGAGAGTTGGTTGATGTTCCCGCTGCCGACGAGGCCGGTCTCGATGTCGATGTCGATGCCGTCGAAGTTGTACTTCTTGAGGATGGGCACCACGGTGGCGACGAACCGGTCGGCGACCGCGCTGGAGCTGAGGTCGATCCCTGCGGCGGCGCCGCCGATGGACATCAGGATGGTGAGTCCGTCCTGCTTGGCCTGACACATCTCGGCCGGCGTCGGGACCTTCACCGTGTTGTCCATGCCGTCTTCCCACAGCACGGTGCCGTCCGAGCGGATGACCGGGAAGGCGGCATTGATCACGTTGTAACCGTTGGCGCGGATTCGGCTGTCGGTGATCGGTATCCAGCCGAGCGGGGGATGCACGCCGTTGACCGCGCCGTCCCAGTTCTCCCAGTAGCCGTGGAGCACCTTGCCGGTGGGCTTCGACTTGACCGCACAGGTTTCCGCTGCAGCCGCTGTGGGGGCGGCCTTCTGATCGCTGGGTGCGGCGCTGGGTGCCTGGGCGGCCACCATCTGTACGGCGAATGCCATGGCCAGGGCGGAACCCAGCAAACGCATCTTCCGACCGATCATGCGTGCTCCCTTCGGGCCCGCCGCGAGCACCGGCTCGGCACTGCGTCGGGCTCTCGGTGAGTGGTGGGGGGTGATTGATCGCGAGGCGGATGTCCGCGTGCCGCCCTGGGGGCGGGGCGGCACGCGGTGGGGGAACGACTACCGGGGGGCCGGTGTCGTGAACATCCGGGCGGCGGGAGACGGGGAGTCGTGCGACTGGGGAGAGCCGCAGGACGGAGAGAGCTATGGAGGATGGGGAGGGGTAGCTCTGTGGAGCACGCTTACCTCCTGGACTGTGGGGGCCTGGAGACATCCGCGGTGCGATGCGCCACACCGTAGGTTGGTCCAGACCTGTCGTCAATAGGTCTGGACCAAAGTCCTGGTGGGGTGATGTCGCCCCACGGTGGGTAGAGCCCCTGGACCGGGCAGTTCCTCCCGCCGGGCCCACACGGGTGCGCGATCGTTTCAACTACCTCGTGTCGAAAGGGCTGTTAAGGTTCCGACTTGCGATGTCTGGGGTGATCCGGGGGGAGAATTCATGGCTTCACCAGATGTGCGAAGACTGTTCATACCCACGGGGCCTGCCCCGCTGGGGCACCCTCGCATTCATCCTGTGGGCGCTCGGCATCCTGGGCCTCATGACGTACGACTACGGCCTCCGGGACACCTGGAACGCCGAGGCCGCCGCCAAACAGCGCGCTCCCGACACCCGTTCGCTGCCCCTCGCGATCGAGCGCCCGGGCACCTACTGGATCAGCCTGGAACACCGCAGCGATCTCGCCCCCTCGGCTCGACTGGACACCTTCATCGAACAGCAGCCGTCGCGACCGGGCGTCATCCGAGCGGTGCCGAACGCCGGACGCCCTCTTGAGATCAGACGTGAGCGCCTCGGCATCGTGCAGTCCCTCCAGCGCGACGTCCGCTCCCTGGCACACGGCTAGGACACTGCTACGACACCATCGGGGCGGCTGACGGCGGGGGAGCGGCCCGCAGTCGGCCGGGGGCGGGACTGTCAGTGCGTTCTGCGACAGTGGACCGGTGATCACAGACACCTCCCTCCCTCAGCCGCTCCCGCTCGACGACTTCTGGCGCCTCATCGACGAGGTCCGCACCAGGACGACACCGGAACGTCCGTTCGCGACGGTCCTTACCGACGTACTGGCCGATTCCTCCCCGGAGCAGGCCCTCGGCTATGAACTGACCTTCACCGCGCTCCATGGGGCGTTGTACCGCTGGGACATATGGGCAGCCGGTTATCTGATAGGCGGTGGTTGCTCCGACGACTCCTTCATGGACTTCCGGGCCGGTGTCATCGCCCAGGGTCGATCTTGGTACGAGAAGGTCCTCGTGGCCCCGGACAGTCTTGCGGAGCACCCCGTCGCACTGAGCGGCGAGCCCACCATGCTGGAAGAGATCGTCTTCGACGAGGACAGCAACTACGCCGCGTCCCGAGCCTTCTCCCGGCTGGCCGGCAGTGAGGAACTCTGGGAAGCGGCGACAGGGGCGACCAACCGGCACGAGCCGGATATGGGGGAACCCTTCGATTTCGACGATGACGATGAGATGCGTCGCCGACTGCCCGCGCTGACCGCGCTCTTCCTCGACGGCGAAGGATGATCGGGCCCCGTGGGTTCCCTCTGCCTGGGGACCCGTCGGGCGCGGCCACTGTGGCACCTCAGGGACGACGGCAGGGAGGGTCGTGACGCATCCGGCCGTCCGTGGTGAGCGGAGCATCGTCGAGAAGTGAGGGGTCAGCTCCGGAACAGCAACTCGCCCCTACAACAAGGCTCGGCGTCCCCTGACGGGGCGCCGAGCCGCAACATTCTTCTCAGTGTCTCGCGTTAGTTTTTGTGGTTGTTGATGTGGGTGGTGAGTTGGGGGATGACGGTGAAGAGGTCGCCGATGATGCCGTAGTCGGCGAGGTCGAAGATGGGT
>NZ_JBHYZO010000033.1:0-59175 GCF_042753785.1 Streptomyces sp. NPDC059256
GCGGTACACAACGCCCGGTGCCCCGGCCCCTGTCACAGGGGCCGGGGCACCGGGCGTTGTGTCGAGCGGGGGGCGCAGAGGCGCTCACACGGTGGACTCGAACGCATGGAGGTAGGCGTTCACCGGACGCACCACGAGCGGAGCCAGACCCGCCTGGGTCATGCGCTGCACCAGGGACTCCCTGGTGTGCTTGGCCCCGCCCACGTTCAGCAGCAGCATCAGGTCCATCGCGGTGGTGAACTTCATCGACGGAGTGTCATCGACCAGGTTCTCGATCACCACCACCCGCGCGCCCGGGCGGGCGGCCTCCACCACATTGCGCAGGGTGCTGCGCGTGGACTCGTCGTCCCACTCCAGGATGTTCTTGATGATGTAGAGGTCGGCGTCGATCGGGATCTCGCGCCGCGCATCGCCCGGCACCACCGTCACCCGGTCCGCCAGGGCTCCGCCCGGCCTCAGCCGGGGGTCCGCCTTGGCCACCACATCGGGCAGGTCGAGCAGGTAGCCACGGACCTCGGGGTGCTTCTCCAGCAGACTGGCGAGCACATGGCCCTGACCGCCGCCGATGTCCGCGACCGAGGTGACGCCGGTGAGGTCGAGCAGTTGCGCGACGTCGTCGGCCGACTGCCGGCTGGAGGTGGTCATCGCCTGGTTGAACACCTGCGCGGACTCATGGGCGTCCTGGTGCAGATACTCGAAGAAGCCCTTGCCGTAGAGCTCTTGGAAGACGATGCCGCCACTCGCCACGGCGTCGTCGAGACGCGGCCAGGCGGCCCACGTCCAGGGCTCGGTGCACCACAGGGCGATCGCGCGCAGGCTCTGCGGGTCGTCCTCGCGCAGCATCCGCGACATGGGGGTGTGGCCGAACGTGCCGTCGGGGCGCTCTTCGAAGACGCCGTAGCAGGACAGTGTGCGCAGCAGTCTGCGCAGCGGGCCGGGCTCGACGTCGAGGGCAGCGGCGAGCTTCTCCGCCGCTGCCGGTACGTCGTCGAGTGCGTCGGCGACCTTCAGTCGGGCCGCGGCGCGCACGGCTGCCGAGACGGCCGCTCCGAAGACGAGTTCGCGCAGCCGCATGGCCGGTGGCGGGGTCGTCTCGGCCGAGGCGGGTTGGTCGGGGCGGGTGCTCAGCGTGGTCATCAGCACATCCCTGCGGGTTCGGAGGACTGGCAGACGTTGCCGGTGAAGGTGTTTCCGCTGCCTTCGCCGCGATGGACCAGATCGGCGGTGGTGTTGCCGCGTACGTCGTTGTGTTCGATGGTGTTGTCGGTGTTGGTGGCGCCCACCATGCTCGGCACCAGGACGATGCCTCCGGACATCGGCTGGGAGCCGACGTTGTCCAGGACCTTGTTGCCGCGGATGACGCTCGCTTCCGAGCCGGTCAGTACGATTCCCGAGCCCTGGATCGCGGGCAGTCTGGGGGTCGCCGGGCAGAGCTTGTTGTTCTTCTCGACCGTGTTGCCGATGACGGACATCGCTCCCGCGGCCGGCTTCGACTCGTCGCCGACGATGAACAGGCCGGCACAGTTGGCGGAGATCTCATTGGCCCGGACGGTGAGGTTGCGGACCCGTCGTACGGTGATTCCGATGCGGTTGTCGGACAGGTGGTTGTCCGCGATCAGGGTTCCGTCGACGTCGGTGGCCCCGCCCTCCGCGTCGATGGCGTTGGCGAGGAAGATGCCGGCGTCACCGTTTCCGGTGGCGGTGTTGTCTCGGAAGACGGCCCGGGTGGAGCGTTGTTGGGCCAGTCCCCAGACTCCGTTGTCCCGGGCGGTCACCTCGCGCACGCTCAGGCCGTCGGTGCGCGAGGCCCACAGACCGTGCTGCGCGAAGCCCGTCACGGTCAACGACCGGACGGAGACGTCCGTGAGGTCCTGGTCGGCGGTGCCCACCACACAGATGCCGTGGCCGGCACAGGGACCGCTGGCCTCGGCGCCAGCGGGTGGTGAGATCACGGTCCTCGCGCCCGAGCCGCGCAGGGTCACATCGGATGTGGTGATCCGTACGCTCTCGCGGTAGGTACCGGGGAGGACGTGGACGGTGTCGCCGGGGGAGGCCGCGTCCAGGGCCGCCTGGATGGACTCGCCCGCGCGCACGAGGTGCGGGGCGGCCGAGGCGGCGGTGGGCGCGGCGGCGACCAGGCCGGTCAGGAGTGTCGCCGTCATCCCCACAACACATGCGATCTGTCGCTTATGCCGTTTATGTTGTTGCGTCATGAGCCGAAGCTATGGGCCATCATGACCACTCGCCACAGGGGTGGGGCGGATGGATGGGTTCGGTGCCCGAAGGGGTGGGACGGCCGGCTCGGACGCCCTCGCGCGGGGTGACGCACCGTCCGTACGGGTGGGTGACGCCCCCGCTGATGGCTCCGTCCGCGCGGGTGGGCTCTGACCGCCCCGGTGCGGTGCACCCGAGGCGGCTCCACCCGCGCGGACGGGTTCTGGTCGGCGTCGCTGTCAGCGGGAGGTGGGATCACCCGCGCCGTCGGGCACCGCTCGCGGCCCGCGGCCCGCGCGGGGTGCCCGACCGGTCAGCTCCGGGGTGCCAGGGCGCGAACCGCGCGGACCAGTTCCGCGTTGTCAGCGGCATGGCTGCCGTCGGGCAGTTCCGTACCGTCCTCGAAGCCGATCCGCGCCTGGCAGCCGTCCTCCTTCGCCGCCTCCACCAGCGGCCATACGGTCGCGGCGTCACCGTGGTACAGGATCGGGCAGGTCACCCCCGCCTCCTTGATCCGGGCGGCCATCGCACGGGCCGCCGCGACCGCCTCCGCGGGATCCTCCTCGACCGGCTCGATCAGGATGCGCACGTTGTCGTGGAGCGTGGGCGAGGCGAGCAGTGCCGGCACGTCGTCCATCGTCCACACCGCGCTCTCCAGCACCATGCCGCGCTCGACGACGAGGGCGGCCGTCTCCGTGGCGCCCTCCTCGCTGAAGGCGACCGACGCGAAGTCGGGCAGGACGGTCCAGGACTTGACCAACTCGTAGCGCTCCTCGGGGCCCGCACAGGTCCACAGTCCGGTGGTGGTGCCGACGACGGCATCCGGGGCGACGGCGCGGATGGCGGCGAGCACCTCGGCGAGTGCGTCCGGTCGGATGGTCTGTCCGCCGTCCGACTCGCGGACGTGGAAGTGGACGACGTCCGCGCCGGCGGAGGTCACCGCGAGGGTGTCCGCGGCGATCTCCTCCGGGGTGACCGGGACGGCGGGGTGCTCGGACTGCAAGCGCCCGCCGTTGATGGCGGCTTTGAGGAACACGATGGGCCTTTCGACTGTGGTTCTGGGTGGTTCTCAGCAGGTCAGACGGATGCCTGAAGGCGCCGCACGGTTTCGGTGGCACCGGTGAGCGAGCCCAGCGGCTCGCCCTCCCACAGCTGTGCGATCAACTCGGGCTCCTCGGCGTCATCGGTGATCGCCTCGTCGACGACGGCGGCGAGGCGAGCGGCGGACGCGATGATCAGGCCGTTGGCGTCGCCGAGCACCACGTCGCCGGTGTGGACGGGTACGCCGCCGATGGAAACGGGTGCGCCGATCGAGCCGTCCGCGATGCCGTGCAGCTTGGTGGTCAGGGGGGTGCGGCCGTAGGAGTACACGGGCAGGCCCACCCGGCGCAGGGCGTCGATGTCGGTGCACAGCCCGTCCACCACGGCGCCTGCGGCACCACGGGCGGCCAGTGCATTGACGACGACCTCGCCGAGCGGGGCGTGGCGTCGATCGCCACCGCAGTCGATGATGACCACGTCACCGGGCCGGACGAGCCCCGCGACATGGTGCAGCAGGGTCGAGTCGGTGGCGGTGGTACGGACGGTCACCGCGCGGCCGACCAGTTTGTCGGTGCCGGCCTGCCGCTGGAGCGCAGGCTCGCAGAAACCTTCCTCCAGATAGTGGCCGAGGGTGGGGAAGTCCACCTGGCGCAGCTTGTCGAAGAGTTCGGTCTGCTCGGCGTCGAGCGGGCCGGGCAGTTCGCGGATGTCGAGTGGCATGGCGGGGTTACCTCGGTCCGATGATGATGCGGCGGTTGCGGAGCACCGGCAGTACGGTGCGGGCCCGGTCGATGCGGTCCTTGTCGGCGTTGACGACGAGCAGCGAGCGCTCCTCCTCGCCGAGCGCCGCCCGCACCACACCGAGCGGGTCGACGGCCATGCTCATGCCGATGCAGTCGGGTGTGGTCAGGGACGACGCCACCACCCAGCAGGTGTTCTCGATCGCCCGGGTGCGCACCAGCGTCGACCAGTGGTCCTCCTTGAGCGGACCGCGGACCCAGGCCGCCGACACGGCGAGCAGATCCGCACCCATCTCGATCAGCGAGCGGGTGAACTCGGGGAAGCGCACGTCGTAGCAGTTGACCAGGCCGACGTTGAAGTCCCCAATGCGGACCACGACGGGCCCGGTGTCGCCGCGCTGGACCCGCCGCGACTCCTGGTAGTTGAAGGCGTCGTAGAGGTGCATCTTGCGGTAGAGGCCGAGCACCTCACCGTTCGCGTCGACGGCGGCGATGGTGTTGTACGGCAGTGCCGTACCGCTGTCCTCGTAGCCGGGCGCGATGATCGCGATGCCCAACTCGGACGCGATCCGGCTGACGCCCTCGATGAAGCCGGGCCAGTGGGCCTCCGCGAGTTCCCGCAGGGGGGTGTCACAGACGTCGGACGGGATCATCGCCTCTTCGGGGAAGATGATGAGTTCGGCACCCTGCTCGGCCGCCTCCCGGGTCATCTCCTCGATGACGACGAGGTTGGCCGCCGCGTCTGCGGTCGGGGCGAACTGTGCTGCGGCGACCTTCACGGTCGTGCCTCCTTGGTCAGGGGCGGGGTGATGGGGGACGTCGTCGGGTGCTCGACGGTCGGGCGGACCGGTGCGGGGGAGGCCGTCGGGGGGAGTGCCCCACGGCTCTGTGGGCGGTTCACCGGTCCAGCACCCGGGACCGCTCGGGGTCCCACCCGGCCCACACCGGATCGCCCACGGCCAGGGAGCTGCGGTCGGCGCCACGGGCCTCGGCGACGAAGTCGCTGCCGTCCGCGAGGGTGAGGTGGTAGCGGGTTGCGTTGCCCAGGTAGACGATCTGCTGGAGCGTGCCCGGGAGGCTGATCGGCTCTCCGGCCAGGTCGTTCTCGACCCGCCCCAGCCGCACGTTCTCCGGGCGGATCGCCAGATGGACCGCGGTGCCATCGGCGACGCCGTGCCCGCCCGGCACCGGGATGTTGCCGAGTTCGTCCACTCCGAGCCGTCCGCCGCCGAGCGTGCCGGTGAGGAAGTTGGACGTGCCGATGAAGTCGGCGACGAACCGGGTTGCGGGACGCTCGTAGATGGCTTCGGGGCTGTCGACCTGGAGGACCCGACCACCGTCCATGATCGCGATGCGATCGGACATGGTCAGCGCCTCCTCCTGGTCGTGGGTGACCGTCACGAACGTGACCCCGACCTCGCGCTGGATCTTCTTGAGCTCCAACTGCATTTCGGCCCGCAGCTTCTGGTCCAGCGCCCCGAGCGGCTCATCGAGCAGCAGCAGCGAGGGGCGGCCGATGAGTGCCCGTGCGATGGCGACGCGCTGCCGCTGTCCACCGGAGAGCTGGGCGATGGAGCGCTCGCCGTATCCCTCCAACCGGACCAGGGCGAGTGCCTCGGTCACCTTCTGGGCGATGTCGGCCTTGGGGTGGCTGCGGCGCACCTTCAGTTCGAAGGCAACGTTGTCGCGCACATTGAGGTGAGGGAAGAGGGCGTAGCTCTGGAAGAGCATGTTGAGGTCCCGCTTGTGCGGCGGTACGCCCGTGGCGGGGACGCCACCGAGTTCGACCGTGCCCTCGGTGGGCACCTCGAAGCCGGTGATCATCCGCATCAGGGTCGTCTTGCCGCAGCCGGAGGGCCCCAGGATGGAGAAGAACTCGTTGCGCCGGATGTCGAGGGTCACGTCCTGGACGGCGGGGGTGCCGGCGAACGTCTTGCCGACCCCGGTGAGCCGTACCGCCGGTGTGTCCGTCTCCGGGGGCGCCTGCTGCGGCGCGTGTGTCGATACCGTCATGTCAGGACGCCTTCACCTTGGTCCAGCCCTGCTGGAAGTGCTTCATGGCCTGGCCCGGGTCGAGCAGGAAGTCCGCGTTGGCGATGGACTCGTCGGACGCGTAGATCGCCGGGTTGTCCAGCGTCTTCTTGTCCTTGATGAAGTCACGGGCCTTGGCGTTGGTGCTCGCGCTGCCGCCGTCGTCGGTGGCCATGGCGGCGATCTCGGGCTTCAGCAGGTAGTTGATGAACTGGTACGCCGCATCGGTGTTCTTGGCGCCCTTGGGTATGGAGAGCCCGTCCGTCCAGATGGAGCCGCCCTCCTCGGGGATGACGTAGTGGACGTTCGGGTTGGCCGCGACGACCTTCGCCATCGCCGTACCGCTCCACGCCTCGGCGGCGCACGCCTGGCCGGTGGAGAGCAGCTGCGGGTAGTTGGTCGAGTTGTAGCCGGCGAGCATCTTCTTCTGCTCGGTGAGCGCCTCGGTGGCCTTCTTGATCTCGCCCTCGTCGGTGCTGGTCGCCCGGGAGCCGGTCACCTGGAGGCCCGCGATGTAGGCGGCCAGCATGTTGTCCAACATGTAGACCTTGCCCTTGTACTTCTTGTCGAACAGGGTCTTCCAGCTGGTCGCGGACGGGATGCACTTGTCGTTGTACGCGAAGCCCGTGGTGCCCCAGATCCACGGGATGCTGTACTTGTTGCCCTTGTCGTAGGACGGGTCCCGGAACTTCTCCGCCAGGTTGTCCAGGCCCTGGATCCGCGCGTGGTCCAGCGGCTGGATCAGCTTCTGGCCGATGAGCTGCTGCACGCTGTACTGGCTGGGCTCGATCAGGTCGTACGCGGCCGAGCCCGAGCTGAGCTTGGCGGTCATCGTCTCGTTGCTGTCGAAGGTGTCGAGGGTGACCTTGATGCCGGTCTCCTTCTCGAACTTCTGGACCACGGTCTCGGGGATCTCCCCGGCCCAGGCGTAGATGTTCAGTTCCTTGCCCCCGCCGCCCGCGGAGTCGGAGTCCGAGCCGCCGCAGCCGGTGGCGACCAGGGCGGTGACGGTGGCGATGGAGGCGGCCAGGACGGTTCGCCGAAGAGTTCTTCCACGCATGACGGGGTGCCTTTCACTGGAATTCTCAAGCCGGGGGAGGGTGGTGGTGCAAGGGGTCAGGAGCGTTCGCCGCCGATGAGGACGCGGCGCATCTGACGCATTCCGACACCGAGGATGATCAGCAGGGTGAACAGCACGAGCAGCGTGCCCAGTGCGTTGATCTCGGGCGTCAGACCGCCCTTGAGCATTGAGTACACCCGCAGCGGGAGGGTGGTGCTGCCGACGCCGTTGGTGAACGTCGACATGACGATGTTGCCGAAGGAGATGGTGAAGCAGAGCAGCCAGGCCGCCAGCAGGGGCTGACGCAGCAGCGGCAGCGTCACCCGGCGGAACGCCTGCCAGGCGTTGCAGCCGAGATCGGTGGCCGCTTCCGCGAGGGAGGAGTCCAGGGCGTTGTAGGCGCCCAGGACGATCAGTGCCGCGTACGGCAGGGTGACCACGAGGTGGCCCAGGACCAGGGTCGTCATGCCCAGGTCGGCGCCCATCGCTCCGAAGACCGACAGCAGGGCCACGCCGAGCACGATCTCGGGAATGATCAGCGGCAGGAAGAGGCTGCCGGAGAACAGCGCCTTGCCCTTGCCGCGCAGTCGCGCCATGCCCATGGCGGCCAGCAGACCGCAGGCGGTGGCGAGCGTCGCCGAGATCAGTGCGACCTCGGCACTGACCCTCAGGGCGGCCAGCAGTTCGGTGTTGTCGGCGAGCTTTCCGTACCAGCGGGTGGAGAAACCGGCCCACTTGTAGGTGATCTCCGAGTCGTTGAAGGAGAGCACGACGACGACGATGATCGGGATGTAGAGGAAGGCGATGACACCGCGGGCGAGCCAAGCGGTGACGGTGTCCAGGGCGTGCTTCATGCCGTCTTCCTCCTCAGGCGTCGGGCGGCCAGTCCGAACACCGCCATGGAGGCGACCATCAGCACCAGCAGGACCACGGAGGCCGCGGCACCCATGGGCTGGTTACGGAACTCGGTGTACAGGGTCACGATGAGGTTGCCGACGAGTTGGTCGCGTCCGCCGCCCAGCAGTACGGGGATGACGAAGACGCCGAGGGTCGGGATGAAGGTCAGCAGCGCCGCGGCGAGCATTCCCGGTCGGGAGATGGGCAGCAGCACCCGGCTGTGCACCCGCCACCAACCGCAGCCGAGGTCGCGGGCGGCCTCGCCGAGCGAGTTGTCCACCCCGCGCAGGGAGGCGTAGATCGGGAAGATCGCGGTGGGGAGGAAGGCGTACACCAGACCGATGAAGGAGGCGCCCTGGCTCGGGATCCACTGGGTGGGGCCGCTGGTGAAGCCGATGGCGTCCGTGAGGCTGTTCACCGGGCCGCCGGGGCTGAGCAGATTGATCCAGGCGAAGGTACGGACGAGGAAGTCCGTCCAGAACGGCAGGATGATCAGCAGGAGCAGCAGCATCTGGCGCTGGGGCGGTCGACTCGCGAGGTAGTACGACACCACGTAGCCGAGGACCAGACAGACCATGGTGTTGAGCGCTGCCATGCCCAGGCTGTAGCCGAAGACCTTGAGGTAGATCGGGTCGAGCAGGTCCTGGTAGTTCGCCAGGGTGAAGCCGCCCTGGATGCCGCCGTAGGAGTCGGCCGACGCGAAGCTGTTGCGGACCACCAGCAGCAGGGGGACGAGGACCAGACCCACCACCGTGAGCCCGGCCGGCGCGAGGAGGGCCGTTGTCACGACTGCCTTGCGGGCCCGCGCCTCCTTTCCGGCAGCGGCGGGCTGCTGGGGCCCGGTCGCCGGGGAAACGGGCGGCTGCGCGGTGGTGACCGTCACCGGGACGTCCGGTCGGGGGGAGGTGTGGTGTGCATGCGCTGGTCTCCTTGTCCGGGGCGGTTGGGGTGGACACAGCGTCCGGTAGACAGAGACCCTCCGGATAGATGAACCAGCGACGAATACCGTGGAAAGCGGGGTGTATTTCCACGTATCTCGTAGTCGGTAGGTAAAACGACATGAGTGGGCGATGATAGATGGAGCTAGCACATATCTCTGTCGGGCCCGACTCACCACCGGGGTCGCCCGGCGGTCGTCCGCTCGGAGGTGCCGGTGATCGACGACCTCGATCGACAGATCATCGATCAGTTGCGGGTGGACGGGCGCCGTTCCTTCGCCGAGATCGGTCGTACGGTCGGACTCTCGGAAGCCTCTGTGCGCGCCCGCTACCAGCGGCTTCAGCGCAAGGGCATCCTCCAGGTGGTGGGGATGACCGACGCGGTCCGTATGGGGGAGATGGAAGTGCACCTGGCCGTACGGGTGCACCACATCCCGGTCGCACTGGTGGCACGAGAGCTCTCCCGGATGCCGGAAGTGCGCTACGTGGCCTCCTGCGTGGGGCCCTATGACTTGATCGTGGATGTGCGCTGTCGGGATCTCGAACACCTGGCGGAACTGCTCACCGAGCGGGTCCGTCGGGTGAACGGGGTCGCACACGCGGAAGCGCTCACCGTGCTGGAGGTGCTCAAGGACTCCTACCTCTGGGCCGGCTTCCGTGAGGTGCCGGTGCGCCCGGGGGAGCGGATCATTCCGAGCTAGGTCGTGTCCCGAGCTGGGGCGTGTCCTGACGCATCCCGTCCGCCCTGCGACGCCCTTCCTGCCCGAACGGCGTCCTGCGTCAGACGCGACCTGCTCGGGTTTCCTAGCCGGGTTCTTAGCCGGGTTCCTCCTCGGTGACGCGCTGGCCGACCGCGCTGGCCAGGCCGCTCCACGAGTAGTCCTTGAAGAGTTCGAGCAGCAGGAGCACCTGTACCCGGGAGACCCCCGGCAGCATCCGGATGTCATCGAGGAGCTGGACCAGTTGCGCCTGGTCGCGGCAGGTCCCTTCCAAGAAGATGTCCTGACTCCCGGCGACCAGTGCCACATGGTTGATCATCGGCATTCCGGAGAGGGTCTTGGCCACGGCCCGGGGAGTGAGGTCGCGCACCCGGATCATCAACCGCACCGACTGGTGCCCCAGGGTCAGCGGATCGCACAGGGCGACGATGCGCAGCACACCGCTCTCCTGGAGGCGTCCCACCCGCTGTCTCACCGTGGCTTCGGAGACCCCCACCTCGCGCGCCAGGACGGTGTAGGGCGTCCGGCCGTCCCGGGTGAGCGCCTGCATAATCTTCTGGTCGACACCGTCTATCACACCACCAACCTTGACATGCCGGTCAAAAGCGGCGAAGGCGGTGTCCTGATAAGGGGTCGAACCCCTGGTCACATGGGGTGTCGCCGTACGAGGGCCCGCCCACCGTGTCAGGCCCCTGCTCCTGCGCGCCGGGGTGTGCGACTGTCCTCGCGGCCTGTGCGCCGGTAGATCTGATGGCTCCGTCCCCGTGGGCGCCCCGGCCCACCCGTTGGAGGAGCATGTCATGAGCCTGACCATTCGACCCCGGCTGATCGCCTCTCTCGCCGCCACCGCTCTGGTCGCGCTGGGCGTCAGCGCTCCCAGTGCCACCGCGCTGCCCCAGTCGACCAGGACGTTAGTGGTGCAGTGGGCGAGCGCGTCCCCCTCGCCGATCCCCTTCGGCTCCGGCACCCTCACCGTCGGGGGCACCTACACCTGTACCGGACCGACCGGAAGCACCATGCCCGTCAGCTTCACCGCGTCCCAGTTCATGCCCTTGAGCATATCGTCTGGTTCGGGAACCCTGCCGTGTGGACCCGGGGTGGTCGACGCACCCTGGGAGCTCACCAGTTATCCCAGTTGGGACGTCCACAACGGGTACACCTCCGTACTGGTCGGGTACGACGAGACGGGAGTTTCCTCGGGCCAGTTCACCGCCTGAGAGGGCGGGTCCAGAAGCGGGACGCGGCGGCAGCGGCGGGCTTGCCGCCCGCCCCCACCTCGTCCGCAGATCGTCCCCGGACGCGCACGGGCTCCGGTGCGGGAGATCAGCTCAGGACCCGCACCGGGCTCCCTGCCAAGAACGCCTCGATGTCCTCGACGGCTTGGCTGAAGTAGCTCTCGTAGTTCCGCCGGGTCACGTAACCCAGGTGAGGCAGTGCGAGGAAGTTCGGTGCCGTGCGCAGCGGATCGTCCAGCGGCAGGGGTTCCGTCTCGAAGACATCGGCTCCCGCCCCCGCGATCCATCCCTCGTTCAGTGCCCGCAGCAGCGCCGCCTGGTCGACGATCGCCGCCCGCGAGGTGTTGACCAGATGGGCGCTGCTGCGCATCCGGCGCAACTCCTTCTCACCGATCAGCCCCTTGGTGCGATCGCCGAGCACCAGATGCACCGAGACGAAGTCGCTGCTCGTCAGCAGTTCGTCCAGGGAACCGGCGGCGATCGCACCGGCTTCGGCCGCCCGCTCGGCGGTGAGGTTCTGGCTCCACGCCATCACCTCCATGCCGAACGCGGCCCCGATCCTTGCCACCTTGCTGCCGATCTTGCCCAGGCCCAGCAGCCCGAGGCGGCGACCGTGGAGATCGGCGCCCAGGGTGTGCTGCCAGGGGCCGCCCGTGCGTAGCGCGGTGTTCTCGGGCACCACCTGTCGGGCCAGACCGAGGATCAACGCCCAGGTCAGCTCGGTGGGTGGCTCGGAGTTGCTGGCCGTACCGCACACGGTGACCCCATGACTGGCCGCCGCCGCCACATCGATGGACGCATTGCGCATCCCCGATGTGATCAACAGTCGGAGCCTGGGCAACCGGGCGAAGAGTTCGGCGGGGAAGGGTGTCCGCTCGCGCATGATGACGACGATCTCGCAGTGCCCGATCGCCGCCACCAACGCGTCCTGGGACCCGAGGTGGTCGCTCAGGAACTCGGTCTCCACCTGCTGGCCGATCCTCGGCCAATCGGCCAGGGATCGTGCGATGCCCTGGTAGTCGTCCAACACCGCACAGCGCAGCTTCGTCAAGGCGACCCTCCCGCATGGCGACCCCCGGTGCGGGGTCGATGTGCGGCGACAGTACCGGGCACCGGGCGGCCGGCCTCCGGGCGACCCCGGTGCCTCGATCATCCGGATCACCACAGGTGATCTCGGGTGTTCTCGGGGCACCCGCTGTGAAGAACCGGTTTCCATCGGACGAAGGGACGGCCCGGATGACCACGACAGAGGAATTCCTCCTCGCAGGCGAGCAGAGGCTCGAACCGTTGGCGGAGGCCGGCGGAATCTCCGGATTGGGTCCGCTCCTCATCGGGATCGCCGTGGTGGCCCTGCTGATCGGCATGGTCTTCTGGCGCAGCGGGCGCGGTCGGGACCGGCCTCCGCGCCCCAGTGAGCAGCCCCGCAGGCCCACGGACCCCGGGCACGGCGGTGGACCGTCCGGTACGGGAGGTTCCGCAACACCGACCGGGCGGCCCGCTGACAGGGAGGGCCCGAACAGCTGACCGCGGTGGGGAGGCGGGGCCACCACCGGCTCCGCCGCAGCACCCCGGCCGAACCGCCGGACCGGGCACGGTTCCCACCCCGCCCCTGGGTCCGACGTGGGTGCTCGCACCGACGGGCGAAAACGCCTGGCGCGTGCTTCCCGCGACGGTTATGGTTCTGCCGTTCCCCCGGGGACGGAGCCGTGTGCCCCGCCCCGTACGACGAGTGCTTGGTGAAGCAGGAGGTGAGGACGTTGATGACGGTCATGGTGCCGGGCGCTGCCCGCAATCAGGAGTTCATCCACCCCACCCCTGTGGTCCTCGGCTGAAACGGCTGACACACCGAAGCCAACCGCGCGTTCAGCGCGCGGCCGGGACCACCCTTCGAAGGGTTTCCCTTGTCACTCTCCACCTCCGACTCCATCCCGTCGCACTCCCTCGCCGCCTTCGGCTGGGATGAGCACTGGGCGGCGGAGTTCACCCCGTACCGTGCACAGGGCCTGGTACCCGGACGGGTGGTGCGCGTCGATCGCGGCCACTGCGATGTCATCACCGCCGACGGTGTGATCCGGGCCGATACGGCGTTCGTCACCCCTCATGACCCGCTGCGGGTGATCTGCACGGGCGACTGGGCAGCGGTCGACCCCGGCGGCGACCCCCGGTTCGTCCGCACCTATCTGCCCCGACGCACCGCGTTCGTCCGCTCCACCTCCTCGAAGCGCTCCGAGGGCCAGATCCTCGCGGCCAACGTCGACCACGCCGTCATCGCGGTCTCCCTCGCTGTGGAACTCGACCTCGGACGGATCGAGCGCTTCCTCGCCCTGGCGTGGGAGAGCGGTGCCCAACCGATCGTCGTCCTCACCAAGGCCGACCTGGTACCGGATGCGACCGGGCTCTCCTATCTCGTCGACGACGTTCAGCACACTGCGCCCGGAGTGCAGGTCCTTCCCGTCAGTTCGCACACCGGGCTGGGAATGGACGTCCTCGCCGCTGTCGTCTCCAGCGGAACGACCGTGCTGCTCGGTGTCTCCGGGGCGGGAAAGTCCACCCTGGCGAACGCCCTCACCGGTGAAGAGGTGATGGAGGTGCAGGAGGCGCGTGACGTCGACGGCAAGGGGCGTCACACCACCACCACCCGTAACCTCCTCGCCCTGCCGGGTGGCGGGGTCCTCATCGACACTCCCGGACTGCGGGGAGTGGGGCTGTGGGATGCCGGGACCGGCGTGGGCCAGGTCTTCTCGGAGATCGAGGAACTCGCCGAAGGCTGCCGCTTCCACGACTGCGCCCATGAGTCGGAACCGGGTTGCGCGGTGCTCGCCGCCCTCGCGGACGGTTCGCTGGGCGAGCGCCGACTGGAGAGCTACCGCAAGTTGCTGCGCGAGAACCAGTACATCGTCGCGAAGACCGATGCCCGGGTGCGCGCGGAGATCCGCAGGGACTGGCGGCGCAAGCACGCCGAGGGCCGGGCGGCCGTGGAGGCGAAGCGCGGTCGGGTGAGGTGACCCAGTAGGTGCGGCGGGCGGCCGGGCGGTTGTGCGGTCGGCCGCCGCACTGTGTGTGGGGGGTGACCCGCCCCACCGGACGGTGGGGCAACCGGCCGGGGCGTCGGGACGCGAAAGGGAGCCTTCCGACGCGGGCGGCGCGGTCAACCCCAGAAGACGGCACCCAGCCAGGCGCCCACCACCATCAGACAGGCGAACAACTCCACCAGCACGCTCGTTCCGGCTGCCCGCATCACCTGTCGGGTGGCCGCCATCGCCTGGCCGTGCCCTCCGAGCCGATGTCGCTCGGTGCCGTAGATCCCGCCGATGAACCCGGGTACCGCACCGATCACCGG
Source organism: Streptomyces sp. NPDC059256 (assembly GCF_042753785.1). Taxonomy (NCBI): domain Bacteria; kingdom Bacillati; phylum Actinomycetota; class Actinomycetes; order Kitasatosporales; family Streptomycetaceae; genus Streptomyces; species Streptomyces sp. NPDC059256. The sequence goes on from NZ_JBHYZO010000033.1 coordinate 14,216, forward strand.
TAGGAGGACGAATCCCAGCACCGCGCCCGCACCGGCGAAGACCGCCATCCGTCGGGTGATGCCCACTCCACGCAGTCTGCGCGTGGGCAGCAGCCACACCACCACCTGGTCGACGAGGAACAGCGCGGTGGAGGCGACGAGCAGCACCCAGGCGAGTCCCGACTGTTCGTGCAGTGACCACCAGAGCATCGCCGCCCAGACGAGCCATCGCCCGGGCACACCGGGAACCATGACCCCGACGAGGCCCAGCACCATCACCAGACCGACCAGCACGAGCTGCCACACGCCCATCTGCCAAGGGTGCGGTATCGGGGCCGCTCCCGCAGGTCGCAGCCGCTCCCATCGGGTGGGGAGGCCGTCCCTGCGGCCGGTGGACCGCCACGAGGGCCCAGGTCAGCCGTGTCTCACCCGCAGGAGTCGCGGGCCACCCATCCCTTGGCGTACGCATGCCAGCCCAGCTGGAGCCGTGTCGTCACACCGGTCAGCTCCATCAACCCCTTCACCCTGCGTTGCACGGTCCGCAACCCCAGGTCGAGCTGTTTGGCGACCCGGGCGTCCGTCATGCCGGCGAGGAGCAGGGTCAGGATCTCCAGATCGGTGGCATCGGGCCCCCCGGCGGTCTCCGCAAGGCAGCCGGCCATGGCCCCCATCCCCAAGCGCAGGGGGACCGCCTCCCGCCAGACGGCATCGAACAGGCAGGTCAGTGCGTCCAGGAGGCCACAGCCGTGGACGACGAGCGCGGCTGCATCGGAGTCCCGCCCGGTGAGGGGGACCATGGCCATGGTCCGATCGGCGATGACCAGCCGGGTCGGCACCTCGTCGACGACGCGCACACGTTCTCCGCGTGCCAGGGCCGCGGTGAGCTGCGGTACGGCACCGGGGACGGACAGGGCCTCGCGGGAGAGCACCGTCCGATGGCTGAATCCACCGTAGGGCGGGAGCCCGTCGACCCATCCCACGTCCATGGGGCCGTCGATCCGGTCCGCCCCGGCCGCCCCGGGAGTCTCGTCTGTGTCCTCGTCCCGGTGGAACGATCCTCGCGGTGCGGCGTGGCCCGGGTATCCGTCTGCTCCACCGGGCCAGGGCTCGGCGAAACCGGGGCCGGTGATCGGGGTGTCCTGCCGGTGGCTGGAGTGGTTCACGGGGTGGTTTGCGGGCTGGTCCGGGCCCGCTCCACCGGTGTGGTCAGCGGCGGACCCGAGTTGGTCGAGGTCGGTGACCAGCGCACAGACCTCCTTCACCGCCCCGAGCCGCAACTGGGCGAAGCGGTGGGCCATGGCGCTCTGGCCCGTCACCAGCTCCACCAGGTCGTGGTCCGCGGATGCGGTGGCCTCCGCGCGGAACTGTCGGGCCAGTACGGCCGCCGCCAACTCCGCCTGGTCCAATTGGTGCCGTTGCTCGGTGAGCAGGGCGCCGAGAGCCACCCCCGGGGGTGCGGCCACCCATCGCCCTGCACGTACCGAAGACCGGGCGGCAAGTCCGCGCTGCTCCAGCCGTCGCAGTGCCCGTTCCATCTCGGTCTCCGAGAGTGCGAGCCGGCGTGCGAGGTCGGTCACCTCGGCCGCGCCGAGCGCCACGAGAGCACGGTAGGCGGACTCCTGTCCCTCATCGAGACCTATCGCTCCGAGCACCAGACCCCCTCCAGCACCAGCCCCACCGGGCCTGCACTTCCCCTGCATCCGTGGCGGAAAACGGCCACGGCGTGTTCACGCCAATCCCATCATCCATGCACCATCCATCACTGGGCCACTGCGGAGTCACTGTCACCTCACCAACCCCATGGAATCGTGCACTTGCGTCGTATACGGGGTGATTCGGTCGAGGAGTGCCTCCGTTGAGTGAAGACGGTCTTGGCCGAAAGGGTGGCCAAGAGGCAGGCAGGTCAGAGCTGTTGGTGCTTATAGGTTTTCGGAAAGCCCCATTCTCATGCGGCACTCACTGTGGACAATAAGGGCATGAGTCAGCAGGCCGAAGACGACTGGTGGAACCGGCTGTACGACGAGTCCACGCCGGACACGGGACCGACGACACGTACGGGCGACACCTTGGACACCCGGTTCGACTCAGCCTCGGACGCGGTGACACCGTCCGTACCCGACCCCAGGACGGTGCCCCTGTCCGGGCCGGGGTCGACCCCGCAGCGACAGCCACGCGAGCCGCAGCCGATGAATCAAGAGGTGGCCGCCCCATCCCGTGCGGAATCCCGGACGGAATCCCAAGGCGAACGTGAGGTGCGACCCCAACCGACCGCCCCCCGGTCCGTGGACGGCGGAACCGACAGCGAACGGAGTGCAGCGCACCCCGGGCGGCCGACGGGCGAGCCCCCTGCGGACGCCGCCCCCTCCAACGCCGCCGCTCCTCCGGACGGTCCGCCGACCGCCACTCAAGCGCCGGCTTCGACCGCATCCGCCCGTGATGTCGTGTCGATCGACGCGTTCACCGACAACGACACTCCACGCGGCCCCGCCCCTACCGCCCCTCCCGTTCGTACCGGCCGCTTCGAGGCGGTCGACCCACCCGCGCGTCCCCTTGCGCCCCCGGCCACCGCGCAGACCCCCGCAGGGGCCCCGGTGCATCGCCCGCAACCGCAACCGCAACCGCAACCGCAACGGCCCGCCGCGCCGATCACCCCTCGTCCCCGCGCCCCTTGGGAGCCCCCCGTTCCGGAAGACTCGGCGGCACCGCCCGTCCCTCCGCCAGCCCCCGTGACCCCACCCCGCCCGCCCGGTCGGCCGGCCGGCGAGGTTCCCCAACGGCCCACCGTGCCGCCTGCCTTCGCCCGGCCGCCCGGTCCGCGGACCACCGGCCCGGACCGTCCCCGGGGCGGATACGTCGGCGACCGCCCGCCCACCTACGACCCCGAGCCCACCGCCCTGCCCGCCGCCACCCCCGAGGGACTCGGTCACTCGCCATCGGACACCGTCCTCGACGGCGCCCGCTACGGCTCCTTCATCCTGCGGGCGGCATCCGTCCGGGGGGACTCCGCCCGCTACCGCGGAGAGCCCCGCCGCGATGCGCTGCTGACCGTGCGCTTCGGCAACGGCACGGCAGCCCTCGTCCTGGTGGTGATCGCCAGCGGAGCCAGGTCCGCAGGTCCCGAGATGGCGCACCGCGCCGCCGCGGACGCCTGTCACTGGATCGGCGGAGCCGTCGGCCGCAGTCACGCCCGGCTCTCCGAGGACATCCGGGCAGGTCGCCGCGGCGACCTCAAATCCGGACTGCACCGGCTGACCGATCGAAGCCTCGGCAAACTGCGTACCAGCGCGGTCGAAGCCGGAGTCGAGCCGCAGGAGTACCGGGCCGGTCTGCGCGCTCTGCTGCTCTCGGCCGATCCCGCATGTCGAACGCGGGTGTACTTCGGGGTCGGCGCCGGTGGTCTCCTGCGGCTGCGCGGCGGTGTCTGGCAGGACATAGAACCGTCACTGCCCAGTCCGCAGAGCACGGTGGGCGAGCCGGTGCTCGGCTACGGATCGGCCCGTCCGCAGCCGTCCGGGCCGGACGACGGGCCGGGCCGATCGCCCGATCCGCAGCCCACCGCCCCCGAGGGCGATCGACTCACGATGGACCTGGGGATTCCGGCACCTCCTTCGCCCTATGTCGAGGTCCCGACACCGGGGCCCGCCGAACCCTTTCGGTTCCGAGCCTCGGTGGCGCAGCCCGGGGACACACTGTTGCTGTGCAGTCCGGGGTTCGCCGAACCGCTGCGCTCGGAGACCGCACTCACCGACGAACTGGCGAACCGCTGGACCGCGACTGCCGAACCGCCCGGCCTCGCCGCCTTCCTCGCCGACGTCCAACTGCGGGCGACGGGCTACGCGGACGACCGTACGGCCGCGGCCATCTGGGAGACCTGACGGCAACGGCCGGCAGCTGGGCGTCGGACGGCACTGAGAGGCGAAACCGGGCCAGCCGTGGGTTGATGGAGCCTGAGGCCGTCAAGCCGTAGAAAGGGTGCCCATCCCATGGCCAAGCAGAACGTGGCGGAACAGTTCGTCGACATCCTCGTCCGCGCCGGTGTCCAACGGCTGTACGGGGTTGTCGGCGACAGCCTCAATCCCGTCGTCGACGCCATCCGTCGTAACTCCGCCATCGACTGGGTCCAGGTCCGGCACGAGGAGACCGCTGCCTTCGCGGCAGGCGCGGAGGCGCAGATCACCGGGAAGCTGGCCGCCTGCGCCGGCTCCTGTGGTCCCGGCAACCTCCACCTCATCAACGGGCTGTACGACGCCCACCGCTCCATGGCTCCGGTGCTCGCGCTCGCCTCGCAGATCCCCTCCAGTGAGATCGGACTCGGCTACTTCCAGGAGACCCACCCCGATCAGCTGTTCCGGGAGTGCTCCCACTACAGCGAGCTGATCTCCAACCCGAAGCAGATGCCGCGCCTGCTCCAGACCGCGATCCAGCACGCGATCGGACGCAGCGGAGTGAGCGTGGTCTCGCTGCCCGGCGACATCGCCTCCCAGGCGGCTCCCGAGAAGACCATGGAGCACGCCCTGGTGACCTCGCGGCCCACCGTCAGGCCCGGGGACACCGAGATCGACAAGTTGGTCCGTATGGTCGACGAGGCCGACCGGGTGACCCTGTTCTGCGGCAGCGGCACGGCGGGCGCCCATGCCGAGGTGATGGAGTTCGCCGAGCGCGTCAAGTCCCCCGTAGGACACGCACTCCGGGGCAAGGAGTGGATCCAGTACGACAATCCGTACGACGTGGGGATGAGCGGTCTCCTGGGTTACGGCGCCGCCTACGAGGCCACGAACGAGTGCGATCTGCTGATCCTGCTGGGGACGGACTTTCCGTACCAGGCGTTCCTGCCGGACGATGTGAAGATCGTCCAGGTCGACGTCCGGCCCGAGCACCTCGGCCGTCGCTCCAAACTGGACCTCGCCGTCTGGGGTGACGTCCGCGAGACGCTGCGCTGTCTCATCCCACGGGTGCGGGTGAAGACCGACCGCAGGTTCCTCGACAAGATGCTGAAGAAGCACGCCGACGCGCTGGAGGGCGTGATCAAGGCGTACACACGCAAGGTGGAGAAGCACGTTCCGATCCACCCGGAGTATGTGGCATCGGTCCTGGACGACCTCGCGGACGAGGACGCCGTCTTCACCGTCGACACCGGCATGTGCAACGTGTGGGCGGCCCGCTATCTCTCGCCCAACGGCCGACGGCGGATCATCGGCTCGTTCAGCCATGGCTCGATGGCCAACGCACTGCCCCAGGCCATCGGCGCCCAGTTCATCGACCGTGACCGGCAGGTCATCTCCATGTCCGGAGACGGTGGATTCTCCATGCTGATGGGGGACTTCCTCACCCTCGTCCAGTACGACCTGCCGGTGAAGGTCGTACTGTTCAACAACTCCTCCCTCGGCATGGTCGAGTTGGAGATGTTGGTGGCCGGTCTTCCCTCGTACGGAACGACCAACGTCAACCCCGACTTCTCGGCGATCGCCCGGGCGGCGGGCGCCTACGGCGTGCGGGTGGAGAAGCCCAAGCAACTCGCGGGCGCGCTCAAGGCCGCCCTGAAGCACAAGGGGCCCGCGCTGGTGGACGTGGTCACCGATCCGAACGCACTCTCCATCCCACCGAAGATCAGTGCGGAGATGGTCACCGGGTTCGCGCTGTCCGCCAGCAAGATGGTGCTGGACGGCGGGGTGGGGCGGATGGTCCAGATGGCCCGTTCCAATCTGCGCAACGTGCCCCGTCCATGAGTGTCCGACCCCGCTCCCACCAAGGGTTCCCCGTCTGAACCAACCGCGTCGAACGGCGGGAGTGCACCGTGAGCGCTCTCCGGCAATGGGCGTAGAAGCGATCCGCCGGTTGCATGACATGACTGGCCCGACGCGAGCGGTTGCCCCTTCGGCATGCGTGGTGCACTCGCCGAAGGGCAATGCTCTTCGTGGAAGCGTTCGGTGCAACGAGTCGCGACATGGTCCGACGTGCGGGTGGGGATGATGACAGGGAGTCAGGGAGGGGCCGGGCCCGGTGCAGATAGAGGCGCCGAGCAGGGCGGACGAAGGGACGACGGCACGCACACGGCACATGACGTGCACGGGGGATGCGGGGGGCGCGAGATGTACGGGGGAAATCGGGCACGGACGGATCAGGCCAGACCAGCCGAAGTGGCGCCGCCACCGTCCCACCCTTCGCCGCAGCGGGCGCAGCAGGGCCCGGCACCACGGCGCGAGCGGACCGACCAGGGGAGCCCGGCACCCCAGCAGGCGCCGTCGGCGGCCATACGGGGCGTACTGCGCAGACGCCTGGGGTGCAAGGACATCCGATCGGTGCCGGCGGTACGGGCCTTCATCCGTGAACTGCTCAGGGACTGGCAGGAGATAGAGGACCTTCATGGACTCGGGGACGGCTCACCCCGTCCCGACCCGAGGCAGTTGGCAGCACAGCGCGCCGACACCGTCGGCTCGGCGGAACTACTGGCCAGCGAACTCGTGACCAATGCACTGATCCACACCGAGCACGGTGCGGTGGTCACCGTGACGGTCGTGTCCTCCGTGCTGCGCGTGGAAGTACGCGACTTCATGCCCGGGCTCCCCCTCCACGATCCACCGCACCCCGGTACCCGCATGCTCCATCCCGAAGGCCGCGACACGGTGGAGCCGCCGTCCGTCGACGACCTCTCCACCCACGGCAGGGGACTGCTCCTTGTGCGTGAACTCGCCGACTCCTGGGGCGTGCGGACCCAGCGCGCGGGCAAGGTCATCTGGTTCGAGCTGCGCAAAAGGCCGGCCTGATGCCAGGCCGGCCTTTGACACTGCCTCGGGAGGGTGGTGCGGTTCGGCGTTCAGCTAGCCGAACTGCTGCTCCAGGTCTTTGAGTTTGCGTTCCAAGGAGTCCAGACGCGGAAGTGTCTGGGTGTCATCCTCGGCGGTGAGGTCGACCCTGATGGGCTCAGACCCGGGGGTCGAACTGGCGGACTGGAGAGAGTGCCGAGAACGAAGAGGCAGCTGTCCGGATCCTATGGCAGGCTCCGCGACGGATTTCGAATCCGGCGCACCCGTCAAAGCTTGTGCCGAACCACCCGCCGCACCGGAGTTGAGGGCCGGCAGGTCGGGGTCCTGAAGGACGCGGCCCCGACCCCAGGCGCGGTGCTGCCGGTTGAGGGCCTTTATCCGCGCCCGGTCCAGCTTCTGCTGGTCCCGGCTGCGGGTGCGGCTCTCCTTCTTGGCCTGACGGTCCTCACGTACTTCCTCGACCGCCTCATCGAGGGTTCGGACACCCTCAAGCAGCATCAGCGACCAGGCGTTGAAGGTCTCACGGGGCGCACGCAGCCAGCGAACGACACGGATCTGCGGCAGCGGGCGGGGCACCAGGCCCTGCTCACGCAGTGCCGCCCGACGGGTCTGCTTCAGCGCGCGGTCGAAGAGGACGGCTGCGGACAGCGACATGCCGGCGAAGAACTGGGGCGCGCCGTCGTGGCCCAGGCCGCGCGGTGCGTGGACCCAGTTGAACCAGGCGGCGGCACCGGCGAACGTCCACACCAGGAGTCGGGAGCCGAGGGCGGCGTCACCGTGGCTGGCCTCACGGACGGCGAGTACGGAACAGAACATGGCCGCGCCGTCGAGACCGAAGGGGACCAGGTACTCCCAGCCCCCGGAGAGGTTCAGATTCTGTCGGCCGAAGCCGACCAGGCCGTGGAAGGAGAGTGCTGCGGCAACCGCCGCGCAGCAGAAGAGGAGAACGTAGGAAGCGGTGCCGTATATGGCTTCCTTGCGCCTTCGGCGCTCCTCACTGCGCTCCCAGGAGTCCTCGACCTGGGGCTTGGCAGCGGCTTTCTTGCCGCGTGCGAGCACTACGACCGCCACCAGGACTCCCACGACCATCACGCCGCCGGGAAGCAGCCAGGTAAGCGATATGTCTCTCATGTGTTGGTGTCCCTTGCATCTGCATCGCGGTAGGGCATTTCGGCCGCCATAGTGACCGAAGTCCTGGCGATCCCAGGGGGTTTCGTGGCAAGAGAACGCCAATGGGGCCATACGGCATACGGATAGGTGTGTTTCGCTCGAACTGACGCGCGGTCAGAGTGAGGTGCGTACGATTTATATCACCCGGAAGGGGGGCGTGACATCCATAGCGTAACCACCTCGGCGCACCGTGACTGACGTGTGATCAGTCGCCCGGAAGCAGCCTTGCGACCCGCGCCGCGTCGGATGTACGCGGGCACGTGACGCAGGTGTCGTCCGGTCGCAGAGTGTAGAAGAGGCAGCAACTCGCGCGATCCCGGGTGGGGAGTTCCTCGCCGGCCGGGCCGCTCAGCACCCGGAAGCCGGGGGAGCCGACATAGGGCTTGGTGGTGCCCGGCAGCAGCAGTTCCAACTCCGCCATGGCCCGCTGCTCTTCGCCCAGCCGGTTGCCGATGTACCAGAGTCCTTCGACGACCTCGTCGCTCGCCATGCCCCACAGCGCTCGCTTGCCGCGGCGCATCCGGGGGCCGAAGCCGTTCAGCAGCGGTTCGATGTGCTCGGCGACCGCGTTCCGCAATTCCGCCCGCAGCGCTTCCTCGTCCGGGACCACCCGGGCGCCGGGCAGGGCCGCCGCTGGATCTCCCGGTAGACAGGAGAAGCCGGTCATCCGTACCGTCATCTGCCCGAGGGTGCGCTGGAGGCAGACGTTCTCCACGGGCACCCGGGGCACCCTGCGGCGCAGGAACCAGGGGACGGTGAACAGCAGACAGGCGGGCCAGGCGTAGCGGTGCAGCCCGAAACTCGCGATCACATCGGGACGGGCCTGCTCGCCGTAGTCCCGGAGCACCTGGGCGTTGTCCCACGCCAGGAAGGCGTCGAGCGCGGCGCCGCCGGCGGCGAGCTCATGGGCGCTGACCCAACCGGTACCCGAGGGTGTCGGTTCGCCGTGCGAGAGCTCCCGTATCCGCAAAGTCGGATATACCTCGCCAAGACGTGCATAGGAGTCTGCGAGGGGTGAGGCCAGCGAGGGCGTCAAGGCGGGAAGGATCATGCCGGGGACCACCGAATCGCGATCGTTAGCAGGTTAGCCTTACCTTACCCGACCGGATCGGTGTTTGAACTGGACTCCAGTCCGCCTATGGTGCACCCATGGCCCCGCAACCGCCAGCCGGGTCGTCCCGCCGGTCGGAGGAGGACCCGAGTGGAGCAGGCCCGAGCACGCGCGACCGCCCGCTCAGAGCGCTCCCCGACCACCGCGGAAGCGTCCCCGTCCAGCTCGAACGAGTGGGACGAAGTGCCGCTCGTGGCCCGCGACGGGAGTTGGGCGAGCCTGCCCGAGCAGACACGTGGAGAAGACTCCCACACACACGTCGGGAGCGCGGGCCGATCGCCCGGAAGAACCGCCCGGCCCCCGCGCCCCCGTGGACCCGAAGACGGACCAACGCCCTCCACGGCCGGCCCCGGCAATGAGCCGGCCGAGACCGACCCGGCCGACCGTCCGCCACCGTCCGAGCACCTTCCGCGCACGGTTCAGCGCCACTCCGTACGCGGACAGATCCTCCACGCGCTGCGCACCGCGCTCATCGACGGTGAGCTGACCCCGGGAGAGGTCTACTCGGCCCCCGCGCTCGCCGAGCGCTTCGGAGTCTCCGCCACTCCGGTACGCGAGGCCATGCAGCGGCTGGCCGCCGAAGGCACGGTCGAGGTCGTCCCCAACCGCGGATTCCGCATCACGGTCCGTACCCCCCGCGAACTCGCCGAGCTCGCCGAAGTACGCGCACTGATCGAGGTCCCGGTCATGCTCCGGTTGGCCCGGACGATCCCCTCCGCGCACTGGGTGGGGCTGCGCCCCCTGGCCGAGGCGACCGTGGCCGCCGCAGCGGTGGGGGACCGCGCACGCTATGCGGAAGTCGATCGCGCCTTCCACCGGGCCCTGCTCTCCCTCGCCGGCAACGACCAACTGGTGAACGTCGCGGAAGACCTCCACCGGCGCTCGCAGTGGCCCCTGACCGGGGTGGCGATCCCCCGCCGCGCGGAACTGGTGGCCGATGCGGCGGAGCACATGGCCCTGCTGGAGGCGCTCGCCACACAGGACCTCGCCGTGGTGCGCACGCTGGTGCGCGAGCACTTCACCGGTTCCGAAGGCTGATCGTGCACCGGGCGGAAGCCGTCGATCGCAGGAAGGTGCCCCATGACTGACCGGACTCCTGGACCCTTCCTCTACATCGTGGTCTGTGCCGCCCAAGTGGCCTCGCAGATCGATCAATTGATCGCCGCGGCGCAGGAGCGACGCTGGCGGGTGGGCGTCGTGGTGACCCCGCAGGCGCTCGGCTTCGTCGACCGGGCCGCCATCGAGGCGCGGACGGGCCTTCCGATCAGATCTGCCTGGCGCCGCCCCGATGAGCCGCGCCCCCTTCCGCCGCCCGACGCGGTCATCGTGGCACCTGCGACCTTCAACACGATCAACAAATGGGCGACCGGCATCTCGGACACCCTGGCGCTCGGCATCCTCTGTGAATCGGTGGGCTCCGGTGTCCCGATCGCCGTCCTGCCCTGTCTCAGCGCCGCCCAGGCGACCCATCCCGCCTATGCGCAGAGCCTGGAGCGGCTGCGGGGCATGGGAGTGCTGATCGACGATGCCGCACGCGGGGGCGCCGGTGGTGGCTCGTTCGGCTGGTCACGGGCGTTGGACCTGTTGGAACGCCCTTCCCCGGGCCGGCTCCCCACCGAAGCGGACCGCGCGATGAGGGAACTCCGCGACCTGGGCTGACGCTGAGGGTCCGCCCCCGGTGCAGTGCCGAATCGCGCCCCTATGCGGCGGGTTCCGGTTGGGTGGGAGAGGGTGGAGTGACCGCCTTCTGTACGGGGGGCTTCGCCGCCGCGGCCTTGGGTGTCGCCCCCGGTGCGGTTCCCGTCGGCCCTCCCTTGGTCACGGCGCGAGGGGCGGCTACCTGGGGTGAACCGCCCGGTGCGGCCGGGACCTGTGGAGCGGCGGAAGCGCTCAGCCGACCCGACAGCCGTACGGGGACGCCGCCGAGGAGTCGGAAGAGCCGGCGCGCCTCGGCGCGCAACCGCCCCGCCTCCGGTTCCGTCTCGCAGTCAGCCAGCCCGACGAGCGCCGACGCCGTACCGATGAGATAGCCCAACTCCACGCGGATCCGCAGGGACTCGGAGAACCCGAGCCGGGCCTCGGCCAACTCACCGTCGCGCAGGGAGAGCCCGGCCTGCTGGTGCCAGGTGAAGGAGAGCAGCAGCAGATCGCCGTGCGCGCTGGCCCCGTCGTGGGCGCGGCGGTAGGCGGCCCGGGCGGCTTGGGGCGCCTTGGCGATGTGTTCGGCGACCAGCCCCCGACGGAAGTCGAGCAGCGGCCTGCCCGGTGAGGTGGGCGCGAGGAGAGCGGCGGCCCTCCCGAGCGCCGAGCGGGCCTCGTCGGCCCGGTCGCGCACGCGCAGCACGGTGGCCGCGTAGGCCAGCCTGCCGCGCTCGCACGCTGCGCCGCCGCGCTCCTCGTCGTCCTGAGCCACGGCTTCGGCCGTGCGGAGCGCGTCCTCCGCGTCCGCCCACCCTTCGCCGGTGAACAGACAGCGCTCGACCAGTAGTCCTGCCCGCTCCAGAGCCGCCGCTGCGTTGCTCGCGTGAGGTGCGAGCAGTGCCGCCGCGTCGGTCCAACAGCCGCGCGAGCGCAGCCGCCACACCGCGGTCTGGAGAGGGTCGTCACCTGCGGTGGTTCCGGAACCAGACATGGCGGTATGCGCCACTATGCCCTCCCCGAGCACGCCATTGAGCTGTTGAGTAGATGGCATCTCAGCATGGATGGGGTTGCCCGGCCAAGGGTTCTGGTGAATTGTTTCACAATCCCTGGCACGCCGATGGGGTTGGACTGACCCGACAGGTGGCCAAGATCGAAGGGGTCGTCGGCCCCGAATGCCCGGGCGGTGATCGGAATCCCGCCATCGGGCCGGGACGCAGGGGAGTTGTGAACCGGCCGCCTGCCCGTCGGGCCCGTGCGGCTCGTCGAGCTTCGCCGCAGCATGGTCGTGAGCGATGCTTCCGGGCCCGGCAGAGGGCCGCGCCGAAGTCCTGTTCCGGGCTCCCTGTGCTGATCCCCCGAGCCCGTGCGGCGCCTGGAACGCGCCCCGAGGGGGCGGCCGTTCCCGAGGCTTCACGGGTCGTCGTCGCATGGCGTGTTCGCGGGCACGAGGCGTGGTGCACCCGATGGGTGAGTGGCCGGAGACCAGGCCACGCCGGCCGGAAAGGGCGTGCGTGGCGAGCGCTGTTTCCGGTCAGCGCTTGGGGGTGGATGGACAGGCGATGCCCATGGGTGCGGTGAGTCCCTGATGTGTGAGTTTTCCTCAGGCTTAGGCCGAATTCCTCATTCCCGCGCATTTCTGCTGAGTTATTACTATTACCTACGCCTCAGGTGCATTCCTCGTCGGTTTCCCTTTCAGTTCCCCCGAAGGAGGGTGTCGGGGAGACGCCGAGTGGACATCGGACCGCGCCGACGTGCCTCCCTACTCGTACGGCGTGCCGGCCCGAGCTGCCCCGTCGACACTGCCGCGCTGCATGGCCCCCGCAAGCCCCGCCCTGACTCACCTGGAGCCCGGAGCCCGGAACAGACGTCGGCTGAACGGAACGGGCGCCAGGTGCTGGGTGCCGTTCAGCTCATCCGCAGAGCCAGGAAGAAGTCCAGCTTGTCCTCCAGCCGGGAGAGATCCCGACCCGTCAGCTGTTCGATCCGCCCCACCCGGTAGCGCAGGGTGTTTACATGGAGATGCAGTCGGGTGGCGCACCGAGTCCAGGAGCCGTCCGATTCCAAGAACGCCTCCAGCGTCGGGATCAACTCCGCGCGATGCCGTTGGTCGTACTCACGCAGCGGGTCCAGCAGCCGGGCGGTGAACGCCCTGCGGACATCGTCCGGAACGAACGGCAACAGCAGTACGTGGGAGGCCAGTTCATGATGGCCGGCCGCGGACACCCGCCCCGGTCGGGCGGCGGCCACCCGGCGTGCGTGCCGGGCCTCCTCCAGCGCTCCCCTGAGACCTTCCGCCGAGCTCACCGGGGCGCTGACGCCCAGCGTCAGCCGCCCGTCGTCCGCCAACCCCGCTGACAGTGGCTGCTGAACCGCGCTGAGCAGGGTTTCGGCGTGCAGCCCGCTCTGTGCGACCCCTTCGGTACCTGCCTCACCCGGGGGAGAGACGGGCGACAGCGGCACCAGGGCGATGGCTTCCCTACCGACGTGGGCCACGGCGATCCGGTCCGACGAGTCGGGCCCCGACGACGAGGGATCGACGAGGATCTCCTCCAACAACGACTGCGCGACCGGGCCGGCCTCGACGGCTGCGGAGTCCGGGCCCCAGTCCACCCGTGCCACGACCACTTGCCAGTGCGGTGCCGAGCCGAGACCGGGCAGCAGCACCGGGGCGGCAACCCGCAGCCGGGCCGCGACCTCGGCCGGAGCAGCGCCCGACTGGACCAGCTCCAGAACTTCCTGTGCAAGCCGTCTGCGCACCGTACGGGCGGCCTCGCGGCGGTCTCGTTCGACCGCGATCAACTGGGTCACGCCCTGGAGCAGATCGAGCCGTGCCGCCGGCCAGTCGGCGGCGTCCGCCTCCACCGCCAGCATCCAGTCCGACAGCACGCTCTCGCGGACGTCGCCGCCGTCCGTGGGCTGGCCCCGGCCCGTGTTGCGGATCGGAAAGAGGGAGTACGTCCGGGACTGCACTCTCACCCGGTGCGGTCCGCGTCGCCCGCCGCGCAGCGCGGCCAGTTGTTCACCCGCCAGGGCGGCGCCCACGGAGGCCGGCAGCTCTGCGCCCGCGATCCGTCGCCCGGTGGGGGAGAGCACCCAGGCGTGCAGGTCCAGATCGGTGCCGAGGAGGTCGAGGACGACCTCGGGGCCGCCGCCGGCCGGGCCCGACGTCATCAGTCTGCGGTGCCGGTCGACCACCGCTGCGAGGTCGCCGGCACGCTCGCCCGACACCTGGCGCACGACGTACTCGGTGATCGTGGCGAAGGCGACGGACTCGTTCACCGCGAAGAGGGGCAGTCGATGCCGGGCACATGCCGCGATCAGATCGTCGGGGATGTCGCCCAGCTCCGCCTCGCCGGCCGCCAGCGCAGCCACCTGGGCCGCCGCCAGGATGCGTACGAAGGGCTCGGTGTCCTGCGCGGACCGCCGCCAGGCGAGTCCGGTCAGCACCAGCTCGCCACCGGAGAGATAGCGGCTGGGGTCGCGCAGATCGGTGGTCATCACCCCGCGCACGCCGCGGTCCAGCTCGTCCTCGCCGCCGAGCAACCGCAGCCCCAGCGCATCGTTCTCCAGCAGTGCGCGCAGCCGCATCTCGTCGCCGCCGATCCATCTCGTTGTCGCGTGCCTACGGCCCCCGCCCCCGACGCCGCACACCGGATGCCCCGGGGAGGAACGAGGAACAGGGAGTGCCACGGGACCGTGACCACCGGGCTCGCCTTTCGTTCGAATCTACAAGATGCACCGGTCGACCAGCCAACTCCTTCATGGTTTCGGTGACTGCACCGCATGGCGGACGCCCTTGTGTACTGGGGCCACACCAGGTGAACACCACAGAGGGAGAGCCGGTCGACCGCCGGCCGGCCGCGCCCCCGTCGGCCGGCTGACGACAGCACCGGATCGAACGCAGGCGATGTCCCAACCTGCGGCAGACGATCGGAAGAGAGCCGTTCATGGACTTCCTCCGCCCCGCCAGCTGGGAGGATGCGCTCGCCGCCAAGGCCGAGTACCCCGCGGCCGTACCCATCGCGGGTGGCACCGATGTCATGGTCGAGATCAACTTTGATCACCGTCGGCCCTCCCGGCTGATGGACCTCACCCGTATCGGGGAACTCGGTGAATGGGAGGTCGGCGACGATACGGTCCGGCTCGGCGCATCCGTCCCGTACACCCGGATCATGGAGGACCTGCGGGGCGAGTTGCCCGCGCTCGCCCTCGCCGCGCACACCGTGGCCTCGCCGCAGATCCGCAACAGGGGCGGTGTCGGCGGCAACCTCGGTACGGCGTCGCCCGCCGGTGACGCCCATCCGGCGCTCCTCGCCGCGGGTGCCGAAGTCGAGGCGGTCTCGCTGCGCGGCACCCGTCGCATCCCCATCGACGACTTCTACACGGGCGTCAAGCGCAACGCCCTCGCCGCCGATGAACTCATCAGGGCCGTCCACATCCCCCGCGCCGACGGCCCGCAGCAGTTCGCCAAGGTGGGTACCCGCAATGCCATGGTGATCGCGGTCTGTGCCTTCTCGCTCGCGCTCCACCCCGCCACCCGTACGGTCCGCACCGGAATCGGATCGGCGGCGCCGACACCCGTTCGGGCGAGGACGGCGGAGGAATTCCTCGCCGCCGCTCTCGACGAAGGGGGGTTCTGGGACAACGGCCGGCCCCTTCCGCCCCCGATCGCCCGCCAGTTCGCGGAACTGGCGGCGGGCGCCTGCAACCCCATCGACGACGTCCGCGGCACGGCGCGCTATCGCCGGCACGCGGTCGGGGTGCTGGCCCGGCGCACCCTGGGCTGGACCTGGCAGTCGTACCGCGGAGGAGAGAGGAGCACCCCGTGCGGGTGAATTTCACCGTCAACGGACGCCCGCAGCAGGCCGACGACGTGTGGGAGGGCGAAAGCCTGCTGTACGTACTGCGGGAGCGGCTCGGGCTGCCCGGCTCCAAGAACGCGTGCGAACAGGGCGAGTGCGGCTCCTGCACGGTTCGGCTCGACGGGGTGCCGGTCTGTTCGTGCCTGGTGGCCGCAGGACAGGCCGAGGGGCGGGACGTCGTCACCGTGGAAGGGCTCGCCGACCTCGCCCGGCAGCGCGACGACGCCGCGGCGCAGCCCGCCACCGGCACCCCCCGCGTCACGGAAGCCGCTCAGATCGATGCGATCGATCCGCTCGCACCCATCCAGCGGGCTTTCGTCGACGCCGGCGCGGTCCAGTGCGGTTTCTGCACCCCCGGACTGCTGGTCGCCGCCGATGAGTTGCTGGAGCACCAGCCCGAGCCGTCGGACGCGGACATCCGGGAAGCACTCTCAGGCAACCTCTGCCGCTGCACCGGCTACGAGAAGATCCTGGACGCGGTCCGACTGGCCGCCGCCCGCCAAGCGGCACCCGAACGGACGGTGTGAGGATCATGACCACGATCGGCACGGCCACCGGACTCACGCAGGGCGCCCGCACCCGCGGCGGCATCGGTGAGTCCACCCTCCGCCCGGACGGCGTCCTCAAGGTCACCGGAGAGTTCGCGTACGCATCCGACCTCTGGCACGAGGACATGCTGTGGGGCCACACCCTGCGCTCCCCGCACGCCCATGCCGAGATCAGGTCCATCGACATCTCCGAGGCCCTCGCCGTCCCCGGTGTGCACGCCGTGCTCACCCACGCCGACCTCCCCACCGATGTCCGGCACTACGGCCTGGAGATCCAGGACGCCCCCGTACTCGCCGACGGCAAGGTCCGCCACCACGGCGAGCCGGTCGCCCTCGTGGCAGCCGACCACCCGGAGACCGCCCGCCGCGCCGCCGCCAAGATCCGCGTCGACTACGTCGAACTGCCGGTGATCACCGATGAGCGGTCCGCCACCGCGCCCGATGCGGTGCTCATCCACGAGGACCGCGACGACCACTACAGCCCCTACGTACCCCACCCCAACATCGTGCACCGCCAGCCGATCGTCCGCGGTGACACCGCCAGGGCCGCCGAACGCGCCGATGTGGTCGTCACCGGTGAGTACGTCTTCGGCATGCAGGACCAGGCTTTCCTCGGCCCCGAGTCCGGTATGGCCATCCCCGCCGACGACGGCGGAGTGGAACTGCACGTGGCCACCCAGTGGTTGCACGCGGACCTCCAGCAGATCGCCCCCGTCCTCGGTCTGCCCCCGAGCAAGGTGCGGATGACGCTCTCCGGCGTCGGCGGCGCCTTCGGCGGTCGGGAAGACCTCTCCATGCAGATCCATGCCTGTCTGCTCGCCCTGCACACCGGCAAACCGGTGAAGATGGTCTACAACCGGTTCGAATCATTCTTCGGTCATGTGCATCGGCACCCGGCCACCCTCACCTATGAGCACGGCGCCACCAAGGACGGCAAGCTCACCCATGTGAAGTGCAGGATCGTGCTGGACGGCGGGGCGTATGCGTCCTCGTCCCCGGCCGTCGTGGGAAACGCCGCATCCCTCGGCATCGGCCCCTATGTGGTGGACGACGTCGACATCGAGACCATCGCCCTCTACACCAACAACCCGCCCTGCGGGGCGATGCGCGGATTCGGCGCGGTCCAGGCGTGCTTCGCCTACGAGGCCCAGATGGACCGCGTCGCCGCCGAACTGGGCCTCGATCCGGTGGAGTTCAGACAGCGCAACGCCATGTCCCAGGGCACGGTCATGCCCACGGGACAGCGGGTCGACTCCCCCGCGCCCGTGGCCGAACTACTGCGCCGCGTCAAGGCCCGCCCGTTGCCGCCCGAGCGCCAGTGGGAGACCGCGGGCGCGGCAGCCGATGTGCGCGCACTGCCGGGGGGCCTGTCCAACACCACCCACGGCGAGGACGTGGTGCGCGGCGTCGGCTATGCGGTGGGCATCAAGAACGTGGGCTTCTCCGAGGGCTTCGACGACTACTCGACCGCCCGTGTCCGGCTGGAGAACATCGCGGGTGAGCCGGTGGTGACCGTGCACACCGCGATGGCGGAGGTCGGCCAGGGCGGGGTGACCGTCCACGCCCAGATCGCCCGCACCGAACTGGGCGTCGCCCAGGTCACCATCGCACCGGCGGACACCCGGGTCGGCTCCGCAGGCTCCACATCGGCATCCCGACAGACCTACGTCACCGGAGGCGCGATCAAGCACGCCTGCGAGATCGTGCGCGAGCGCGTCCTCGAACGGGGTCGGCGCACCCACGGTTCGTACCATCCCGCCTGGGCCCACGCGGACCTGCGACTTGAGGCCGGCAGGGTGGTCACCGACGCCGGCGAGGCGCTGGCCGATCTGGCGGAGGTGCTGGGGGACGAGCCGGTCGAGACCGAGGTGGAGTGGCGTCCCCGCCGCACGGAGGCGCTCGACCGGGTGACCGGCCAGGGCCACGGGCACATCCAGTACTCCTTCGCCGCCCATCGCGCGGTCGTCGAGGTCGACGTCGAACTGGGGTTGGTGAAGGTGGTCGAACTCGCCTGCGCCCAGGACGTCGGCAAGGCACTCAACCCGCTCTCCGTCGTCGGACAGATCCAGGGCGGCACCACCCAGGGGTTGGGGATCGCGGTGATGGAGGAGATCGTCGTCGACCCGGTGACCGCGCGGGTGCGCAACCCCTCCTTCACCGACTATCTGATCCCCACCATTCTGGACACCCCCACCATCCCCGTGGACGTACTGGAACTCGCCGACGAGAACGCTCCCTACGGGCTCCGCGGTGTCGGCGAAGCACCCACTCTCTCCTCGACCCCGGCCGTGCTCGCGGCCATCCGCGCCGCCACCGGTCTGGCGCTCACCCGGGTGCCGGTGCGCCCCGAGCACCTCACCGGTACGACCGGCGGGTGACGGACGGCTCTCCCTGTCCGCCACCCGCCGAAGACACCAGGAGGCCGCCATGCTGGACATCGCCGACGACCTGAACCGGTGGGTCGTGCAGGGCCGTGCGTTCGCCGTGGCGACAGTGGTCGGCATCAGCGGCAGCGCGCCCCGCCAACTGGGCGCGGCGCTCGCGGTCGACGCCGAGGGGAACGCGATCGGGTCGGTCTCGGGGGGATGCGTGGAAGGGGCCGTGTACGAACTGTGCCGGCAGGCCAACGAGGACGGTCGGCCCGTTCGGGAGCGCTTCGACCACGATGACGAGGACGCCTTCGCGGTGGGGCTGAGCTGTGGCGGTCGGATCGACGTCCTGATCACCCCGATCCGACCGCCCGGCAGCCGGGCCCAGGCGCACCGCGCGCCCGGGCCAGCCGATCCTTCGACTGTCGTGCACGCGGCGCTCGCCGCTGCCGCACGCGGTGAGAGCGTCGCACTCGCCCGCGTCATCGACGGGCCCTCCTCGCTGGTGGGGCGCGCCCTGCTGGCGCGGCCCGGCGGCGCCTGTGAGGGGACGCTCGGCGGTCGGCCGGAGCTGGATCGGGCGGTGGCCGCCGAGGCCGCCGTGTTGTGGGAGGCCGGCCGCACGGCCACCGTCGACCTCGGGGAGGACGGCAGCCGGTGCGCCACCGCCCTGCGGATCCTGGTGGAGACGACCGGGCCCGCGCCGCGCATGATCGTCTTCGGAGCGGTCGACTTCGCATCGGCGCTGGTGCGCATCGGGAAGTTCCTCGGCTATCACGTCACGGTGTGCGACGCCCGACCCGTCTTCGCCACCAGGGAGCGCTTTCCCGAAGCGGACGAGATCGTCGTCGACTGGCCGCACCGCTACCTCGACGCCACTCGCACCGATGCCCGGACGGTGTTGTGCGTCCTCACCCATGACGCCAAGTTCGACATCCCCCTCCTGGAACGCGCCCTACGGCTGCCCGTGGCCTACGTCGGTGCGATGGGATCCCGCCGCACCCATCGGGAGCGGGACGACCGACTGCGCGCGGTCGGGCTGACCGATCGGGAACGGGCCGCGCTGCGCAGTCCCATCGGGTTGGACCTCGGTGCCCACACCCCGGAGGAGACCGCGCTGTCCATCGCGGCGGAGATCGTCGCGGGACGGCGTGGCGGCAGCGGTGTACCCCTGCGGGGCGGCCAGCGCCCCATCCACCACTCCGGACCGCACCACCCGCCGTCGGGGGAAGCCCACTTCGGGGCGTTGGCGTAGGGCTCGGCGTCGTACGGCCCGCGTATGGCTCGGGTCATGGGGGCGGCCGATGGGGGCCGGGAAGCGGGCGGACGGACGGTTTTAGACGGGGCGGCGTGCCACGACCAGACGGCAGCGGGGACTGCCGTCCGGCAGCCGACCCAACTGCTCCAACGGACTGAGCTCCACCGTGAATCCGGCGTCGATCAGCTCCCTGTGCACCTCGTGCAGTCGGAAGGTGCGGTAGTACATCACGAAGGACGGCCGCCACAGCGCATTGCGCACCCGCATCGCCGCATCGAAGGCCCAGAGGGTCAGATACGCGGGGGAGCCGACACGGGGCGGTGCGGGCAGGGGGAAGGCGAACACCCCGCCCGGTCGGAGGGCCCGGTGGACCTCGGCGAAGAGCCGCGGGCGTTCCGCGGGCAGGAAGTGGCCGAACGCACCGAAGCTCACGGCCAGGTCGAAGGCGTGGTTGAAGGGGAGGGCCAGGGCGTCGGCGCGCACCCAGCCGGTGTGCGGTCCGTCCGTTGGCGTGGACAGCGACGAACGCGCCTCGGCGAGCATCCCCGCGCTGAAGTCCACGCCCGTGATCCGTTCCGTGCACACCTCCCGCAGGACGCCCATGCCCGCCCCGGTGCCACAGCAGAGGTCGAGGCCGCTGCGGAAGGGGCCGAGCGTCCGGATCGCGTCGGTCACCGGATCGAGGATGCGATCAGGGGTGCGGAAGGGCGTGGCGTTGAACTTGGGCGCGAGCAGGTCGTAGCCGCGTTCGATCGAGGAGAGCGCCTGCACGGTGAGTTCGCGGAGGGTGGGGCCCGAAGTGGAGAACATCGCCGCCACGGTACTGGCATTCGCCCATCGTGCGCGGAAGGGGTGGTACCGGCAGGCATCGATATCACCCCGTGCCGGACCGTGCTCCTCAAACGGAGCACCATCGTCCCGGCCGTCGGGCGAGGCCCTCGCGCAGTCATATGCGGTTGTTTGAAGGCTTCGGTGTTGTCCGTCCCGGTCTGTGATGAGGACTCGGTAAACGATAAGCAAATGCGAACACGAGGTCGACGTCTGCGGCTACGTTCACTCCATGAGTGCGAAAGAGGTCCCTCACCTCAGCACGGGGTGCCCAGCGCTGCCCCCGCTCAATCGAACGGTCCTGGATGAAGGTCCGGTGGCCCGTGCGCCCTGGTTGGTGTGCACGATCGTCTGACCCTCCCCCGCGTCTCCGGTGATGCCCACCGGAGACGCTGCGTTTTTGCTGCTCAGCCTCATGTCCCCAGCTTCCCTTGGTGCGTTGAATGCCGATCCATCACAGTGAGTCCCTGCAAGCCCGGATGGCACAGAAAGGGATCAACCCGGCTCGTTCGACCATGGACGGCAACTCCTGCGGTGCTCCTCGCCCACGCTGCGTTGGCGTCGACACTTCGTCCGGCCTTATGGTTCGGTAACGCTGAATGTTCGGTCAGCAACACTTTGCGTTGACAACAAGGACAGAGATGACCAACGTGTTGGCGATTCCTGCGCAATTAGGTCGACCTGAACGGATGTGGGAACGCGCCGTCGTCGTCGTACTGATCGCCGCCACCAGAACCGCGAGGCCGGTGTTCCGCCTGAGTGACTGCGCGCTGTCCTGCGCCCATTCCAACGGCGGATGGACACTCGCCCTCAGGCCCGACGGTCGAGCGCTCTTCTACGGTCAGGACGTGGACTGCAGTGACACCATCCACCGCGGGCCCGGCCCCGTCGACCTCCTCGCCGGCGCCCCCGACTGGCTGCCGCACCACCAGTTGCGGGACATGAACGACGCCCATGAACTCGGTTACCTCTACTGGTGGGAGGAGGGCCACTGGAGCCGTGCTCCCTACCCCGACTTCGTCGCGGACGACGGTCTCGTCGCCTCCTGTGACGGATACGCCGGGATCTTCGACGACCGGTCCCTCGCCAACAGCTTCGCTGACGCCGGTTACCGTGATCGGCGGGCCGCCGAGCGTTTCATCTCCCGGGTCGAACGGGGGACCGTGAATGCCACCGCACTCCAGGACCTGATGGACTCCGCCTCCGTGTTCAGTTCCCTCCCCCAGGAGCCCCGGATATCCACCGCCCTGGAGTGGGCCGCTCGACTGGGCGTCGCCGAACGGCTGGTGTCGGGACGCGCGGTGTGAGGCGCCCCGGGGCAACCAGACGCGGGGGTGCGGGGCTCTGCGGGCTCAGCCCAGCCGCTGCCAGAACTCCAGTCGATGCCCGCGCGCATAGTCGACCGGACCGATCGCATCGGGAGCCAGGGACTGCGTGTACGGCACCGGCGCGCCCGGTGCGTACCGAGGCCAGGGCGGCACCCCCTGGGCCGCGGCCGGTGCTCCGGTACGGGCGAAGGCCGCCCAGTAGTCCGTCATCGTGTCCGAAAGCCGCCACTGTGCGGGCGTGAAGTGAGCGCGGGCCTCCGCATCGTCGAACACATAGGGCGTGTCTCCCGCGTGGAAGGCGCCGAAGTCGAAGTCACCGGGCAGCGGAAGGTACATCGGGGCATCACGATCGGCGAACTCGTACGCGTACAACGGAACCCGCTGTGACAACACGGAGTGCTGCGCCGCGGTGCCCAGGGCCCACATCCGGTCGGTGACCACCGTGGCCCATGCCAACGCAGGCGAGGGGAAGTCGGTCACGGGGTACGCACGGGCCACCACGGCGGCATCCGCCCCGAAGGCCGTGCTCAGTGCCCGGTCGTAGTCATCGGTGGTGAACGGCGTGCCCACGGCGTCGTACTGCATCCCGACGAAGGTGCGGTGTTCGTCCAACGTCGCACCCGATAGCACCGGCACCCGATGGAAACGCCCTGCGCTGAGAGCATCGGGCGGTAGTTGCGGCAGGACCTCGTTGCCGTAGCCGAACGCCTGGAAGGCGTTCATGATGTGGGGCACCTTCAGGATCGTCTTCACCGGCAGTCCCCGCAGACACTCCAAGGTCCGTGCCGGATCGGCCGAAGCGCAGCCCAGTGACGCCGTCATCTCCGCACTGATCTCGCGCATCTCCTGCGCCGGGCGCCAGACGTACCAGGGATACCCGGGCACTTCGGGACCCATCATTCCGGCCGGCATGTCCATCATGCCCTCCCCGCTGGAGAGCACGGCACGGTGGAAGAGGCCGCGGGCCCCGGGCGAGGTCAGATGGCCCGTGATGGCCGACGCCCCGAAGGACGAACCGGCCACCGTCACCCGTGAGGGGTCACCACCGAAAGAGGGGGCGTTGCGTTGCACCCAACGCAACGCCGCTTGCTGGTCCTGGAGCCCGAACGTCCCCGAGCCAAGCAGTCCCTGCTGTGCGTACCCTCCGAAGATCCCGAGCCGGTAGTTGATCGTCACCACGACGACCCCCCGGTCGGCCAAGCCCCGAGCGCCGAAGAACTCGCCCCCGCCGACCGAGCCGTCACCGTGGATCCACACCAGGACCGGCCGTGGGCCGCCCCGGCCCTTCGGCGGTGCGGTCACATTGAGGACCAGGCAGTCCTCCTCCAGACTGGAGATGTCGGCGTACGCGGACGGCACCTGCGGACACAGCGGGCCCGGCCGGCTCGCATCCCGGACCCCCGACCAGTGCCCGGCCGGGCGCGGCGCGGCCCAGCGATGGACCCCGGTCGGTGGCCCGGCGTAGGGGATGCCGAAGAAGACCCGGTGTGCGCCGGAGCGGACCCCGCGCAGCTGGCCCGTGTCGACCCTCACGGTGAGTTCGTCCGGCGCTTCGACCACGGGCGCCCGGTGCGGTGTGACGCCCAGTACGGCGGTCAGCGCCGCCACGGTGAACAGGGCCGTGGTCCAGGCCCTTCGTGCGGTGCTCATGGGGGGTGTGCGCTCCTTGGCTGCTGAGCCGATGGTGACCGTGGTGCTCTACGACTGGGGCGCCAGATCAGATCTGGCGGTCGGCGTACGCAATCTGGCACCTCGGTGCGGCCTCCGGCACGCGGCGCGCCCGGCGCCCGGCCCGGGGCCCCTTGGCCGCCACCCGAGCGGGCGGACCCCGGACCGCGTACACCGGGTGCCCCGGTGGCGCGTCACAGTCGCCAGGGCACGGCATCCTCAGGTGCGTAGACGCAGGAGGTGCCCGTGGAGACCGTCGCCTCCAGATGCGTCGCCAGTTCGGGATGGTGCTCGTGGAGGCGGCGCAGGACGTCCCGGATGCGGCCGGTGACGTTCTTGCGGGCGCGCTGGGCCTCGTCGCCCAGTCTGCGGGTCCGTCCGCCCAGCCCCACGGCCCGTCGCAGCTCGTCGATCAGGGCCTGCCGCTCCTGGTCGTACTCGGCGGCGCGCAGATCGTCACCGAGGGCGTCCGCCCGGTCGATCTCCTCGTCGAGGCGCGCCAGCCTGGCGCGGTATCGGGCCTTAGCCTCCTCGTCCAACACCGGATCACCGCCGAGGGCAGCCGCCGCCACGACGACCTCGCCGCCCTGTGGATTGAGCAACCGCACGGACGGCACCGGTTGGCCCGGCTGGCCCAGCAGTGCATGAAGGTCCCTGAGTCCCTTGGCGTCCGGCATGTGCACGGTCCGACCGTCGAACCGCAGCCGCCACACGGCGCCCTGGTGGGAGAACTCGTACGCCGGAACCGCACTTGTTGTGACCGGTGCCGGTGCTGGTGCTGGTACCGACGCTGATCCGGGTCCGGGTCCGGGTCCGGGTGTGGGTGTGGGTGTGGGCCGGTGGGTGGCCGTGGCCAGCTCCCTGGCGCGGGCGGCGATATGCACCATGCCCAGCTCCTGCGCCTCCGAGAGGACCTGGTTCACCAGCTTCGCCGCCCGTTCCCGATCACCGCCGCCGCCCCGAGCCAGCAGCGCGGCGGCGAGTTCACCGCCCGCCCGGGCCGACCAGGGCCGTGCATGGAGCCGTTCGGCACTGCGTTGCGCCTCGGTGAACCGCAGGACCGCGGCGTCCCAGCGCTCCTGGGCCGCGTCCAGCAGCCCCACCCACAGGGCCGTGGGCCCGCTGATGTCCCAGCCGTACGCCGACACCAGCCACTGGCCCTCGTACGGCAGCAAGTCGGCCCGGGCCCGCGCGCACTGCTCGGGGTCCCGGGTCGCGGCGGCCTGTTGGGCCTGGTAGCGCAGCCATAGGGGCAGGACGCTCCGGTTGAGCACCTCGTGGTCCCCCGTCCCTTGGCCCGGCCGGGGAACGGGTGCGCTCACGCGCTCCCCTCGTTCCAGGGCGGTCAGCGCAAGCAACAGCTCGGACGTGGGATGTTCCGCCGATCGCAGGGCCGAGTGGACCTCGGGCAGGCTCGCGAACCGACCCTGGAGCACGGGCAGCACCCACCGCTGGTGGCCGATGAAGTACCGGTAGTAGTTGGGGTGTCGGCCGGTGAGCTCGACGGCCGCGTCCAGCAGTTCCGCGGCCTCGTCGAAGCGGCCCATGAGGGCATGGACCACACTGCGGTCGATGATCGACGTCAGATTGCGGTGCGGGGCCTCGCCCGACCGGGAGGCGGCGACGAGGGCGTGGAACTGGTCGAGGAACCGTGGATCGCCCTGCTCCAACAGGGCAACCCAGCGCATGGAGGCACCGAGGAGTTCCATCCACCGATCACCACGACGTCGTGACACCTGTGTCAACTCTCCGGCGATGGCAACGCGCTCCGCCGTGGTGCTCGGCTCCCACACGGC
The DNA here is from genome assembly GCF_042753785.1 of Streptomyces sp. NPDC059256. Classification (NCBI taxonomy): domain Bacteria; kingdom Bacillati; phylum Actinomycetota; class Actinomycetes; order Kitasatosporales; family Streptomycetaceae; genus Streptomyces; species Streptomyces sp. NPDC059256. The sequence continues at coordinate 39,538 of NZ_JBHYZO010000033.1, forward strand.
GTGGAGGCGGGCCCACAGTCCCAGCCGCAGGGCCTCGTCGTCCTGCGCGGTGCGGGCGGCGGCGATCACCGAACGGGCCACGACGGCGGCCGGATCGTCCCTCCCGCGCGCTCCGTCACCCACGGGAGTCCCTTGGGGAGCCAGCAGGTCCCGTGCCCACCGCAGCGCCCGCGCCCGTAGCCCCCGCTCGTCGCCCTGGCCGTCCGCTCCGTACAGGGTGAGCGCGACACGGCCCAGCAGCGGGGCATCGCCCAGCTGTCGGGCCAGCGCCGCGGCGTCGGCGAAGACCAGCCAGGACTGCTCGTACTCTCCGCTGAGTTGCAGTTGCAGACCGAGTTCCAGGGCGACCAGGATCCGTTGTGGATCCGGGGCCTCGATACCGGTGTCGAGGCGATCGAGCGCACGCCGGAAGTGGCCCGCCGCCTCCTCGCTCGCCAGTCGACCCGCGGCGAGCCGGGCCGCCGAGAGCAGCAGCTCCACGGCCGTCGTGTGCGGCAACTCCGCGCCGGCGAAGTAGGCGTGGCGGGCCAGCTCGGTGGTGTGCACGGAGACCTCCCCGCCCACCGGATGCCCGGTGGGGCGCGGAGCGAGCAGCGCCCGTGCCGCGGCGGCGTGCAGCCTGCGCAGCCGCGGTCCGTCCAGCGAGCCGTAGAGGCACTCGCGGACGAGGTCGTGGGCGAAGTCGATCCGGTCCTCCCCCGACGGGACGACCACCCGGGTCCGCTCGGCCTCCGCGAGGAGCGCGTCCACCTGGGAGCGGGTGAGCGCCGTCATGGTGGCGAGGACACCGGGATCGAAGCGCCCGCCGAGAACGGCCGCTGCCCGGAGCAGTTCGACGACCGGCTCGCTGATCAGGTCGAGTCGATGGCGCAGGGCGTCGTGCACCCCGGGCGATACGGCGGTGAGGGGCTGCCCGGCGGACCACAGCCGGGCGCTCTCCTCGACGAAGAAGGGGTTGCCCCCGGTGCGCCGGTGCACCGCTTCGACGAGCTCAGGCGTCGGCCTTCTCCCCGCGGTACGGGTGATCAGCTCGGCCACGCCGGGCGGTGTCAGCCCGCTGAGCTGGATCGTCGTGGCCTTCGCGGTCAGCGGGCCGAGCAGGGGGCGCAACGGGTGGTCGGGCCGCTCCACCTCGGTGTCGCGATAGGTGCCGATCAGGAGGAGCCGCTCGTACCAGGCGTGTTGGGCCGCGAATTCCAGCAGGCTCAGCGAAGCGGCGTCCGCGCGGTTCAGGTCTTCGATGACCATCAGGACGGGACGGGACTGCGAGGTGACGATCAACAGGCTGGTCACCGCGTCGAACAGCCGGAACCGTTCCACGTCCTCGTCGGTGGTGGCCTCGCCCAGCAGGACGGGCAGCAGTCCTGCGGCGGCTTCGCTCGCACGTGACCACTCGTCGTCGCGCGCACTGCGTCGCAGACTGCGCACGGTCTGGGTCCAGGGCCAGTAGCCCGGTGAGCTGTCCGCGTCCCAACAGGCGCCCCGCAGGACCAGCGCACCGGCGCACACGGCATCGTCAGCGGCCCGGCGTACCAGGGTCGTCTTGCCGATCCCGGCGTCTCCGGTGACCAGGACGAGACCCCCGTGGCTCACGGTGGCCCGCTCCACCAGGGTCCGCAACCGGTCGAGTGGGGTCTCTCGTTCGATGAGCGACGGTGGCATGGGATCCTCCCGGGCGGCGGCCACTGCCTTCATAGCCGTCACGCGGTCGGGAGGCGGGCGATGTCCGCCCGGGTCACCTGTTGGGGTGAGCGCGTGCTCGGCCCCCTGCGGCCCGGGCGGAGGGCCGTTCACCGCTGCGGGGGATGAGCCTTCGGGGCGGGGGAGTCCTTCAGAAGACCCGGTCGGAGGTGGTCACATGGGCACAGCGTCCCGCCGCCCATTCCAGGGCCATCCGGTGCTCGCGCTCCGAGAAGTCCGCCACGGCGTCGGCGACCAGGAATGCCTGGATGTCCTGCATCCAGGCGTCGCAGGCCGTCGTCAGGACTCCGATGTGGGCGTAGACACCGGTGATGATCAGCTGGTCGCGGCCCTGCTCGCGCAGCAGTTCGCGCAGTTCGGTACGGACGAAAGCGCTGTACTTCCACTTGGTCAGCACGGTGTCGCCGGCCGCGGGGGCGACGGCTTCGGCGATGGCGGCTGCGTTCGCGTCCGCGGGTAGGCCCGGTCCCCAGAAGTCCTGCTGGAGACCGCGCTCCTCGGGTGTCTGGCCGCCCGGTTGCGCGGTGTAGATGACCGGGACGCCGAGCCGGGACGCGTCCTTGCGTAGCTGGGCCACGTGGTGCAGCAGGGTGGTCACCGGCTCGGCCCGGGTGTCGTACGCGGAGAGGAAGTAGTTCTGGAGGTCGTGGACGAGCAGCACTGCCCGATCCGGGTCCACCGTCCACTCCACCCGATTGGTGGGGAGCCCGTCCGATGGGGGCATCGGATAGGGCGCGATGGCGGGCAGTGCCATGGAAGTGGTCCTTTTCGGTGTCGGGTGGTGGTCGAGTGCTGAGTGGACAGCCGGCGGTTGAGCATGGGCCGGGAGGTGGAGGAAAGGGGGGACCACGGCCGTCCGACCCTGGGGCCTGACGGGTCGGACGGCCATGGCCTGCTGAGGGGCTATCCGGCCGGGTCGGGGGCCGGAGTCACCGCGCGGAGGTCCTTCTTCGACACCTTGCCCACACCCGTCTTGGGGAAGGTGTCGACGAACACCACCCGGTCCGGCACCTTGTAGGCGGCCAGCCCCCGTTCGCGCACGAACTTCTTGACGTCCAGGGCGCGCAGTGGTGCGGCGCCGGAGCGCACGATGACGTAGGCGCAGGTCCGCTCGCCGAGATAGGGGTCGGGTTCGGCCACCACATTGGCGTCGTGCACGGCCGGGTGGGCGAGGATGTGGTTCTCCACCTCCTCGGCGGCGATCTTCTCCCCGCCGCGGTTGATCTGGTCCTTGGCGCGCCCCTCCACCACGAGGTGGCCGCTCGCGGTCTGCCGGACGATGTCGCCGGTGCGGTAGAAGCCGTCCTCGGTGAAGGAGCGGGCGTTGTGCTCCGGCGCGTTCCAGTAGCCGCGGATCGTGTACGGGCCGCGGGTCAGCAGATGGCCGGTGGCACCGGGCGGCACGTCGTTGTCCTCGTCGTCGACGATCCGGATCTCGTCGTCGGGGGAGATCGGCCTGCCCTGGGTGGTGATGACCGTCTCCAGCGGGTCGTCGAGCCGGGTGTAGTTGACCAGTCCCTCCGCCATGCCGAACACCTGTTGCAGGGTGCATCCCAGCGCCGGGCGCACCCGGCGGGCGGCCTCCTCGCTGAACTTGGCACCGCCGACGAGCAGTACGTCGAGGCTGCTCAGGTCGTAGGCGCTGCGGGGGGCCGCCTCGGTCCACACGATGGCCAGCGGCGGCACCAGCCCGGTGATGGTGACACCCTCGCTCTCGATCAGCCGGAAGGCCACATCGGGCACCGGCTGGGGGCACAGCACCACTCGACCGCCGGCGTACAGCGTGCCCAGTGAACCGGGCGAGGAGAGCGGGAAGTTGTGTGCAGCGGGCAGCACACAGAGGTACACGCTGTCCTCGTCGACGGCACAGATGTCGTTGGAGCCGCGCAGCGAGTAGATGTAGTCGTCGTGGGTCCGGGGGATCAACTTGGGTACACCGGTGCTGCCCCCGGACAGCTGGAGGAAGGCGAGTTCGTGGGGCGCGGGCCCGCCGAGTCCGATCGGCGCGGCCGGTACGTCCGCCAGGTCCTCGAAGTAGCCCGCGTCACCACCGGTGACGAACACATGCTTGAGCGAGGGGGCCTCGGCGCAGGCGACGGCGGCCAGCGTCCGGTAGTCGAAGCCGTCGTGCTCGGACGGAATGACGTAGGCGACGGCCTCGGTGAAGGTGCAGAAGTAGACGATCTCGCTCTTGCGGTGGGCCGGCAGCGCGAAGACGGGCAGGGCGCCGATCCGGAACAGTGCGAAGACGACCTCGAAGAACTCGGCCACGTTCGGGAGCTGTACGACGACCCGGTCGCCCTTGCTGATGCCGCGGGCGATGAATCCCGCCGCCAGCCGGTCGGCGCGCAGATCCAGTTCGCCGTAGGTCCAGGTGCGTCGACCGCCGTCCGGGCCGCCCGTCGGATCGACGATGGCGATCCGTTCCGGGTGCTCAGCGGCCCGCTCGCGCAACATCCTGCCGAAGGTTTCGCCCCGCCACCAGCCGGCGGCACGGTAGCGGTCGGCGAACTCCGTCGGCCAGGTGGGGGTCTCGTATCCGAGGACCTCTTCGGCGGGTGCCAGCAGGGCTTCTGCGGGATAGGCGGTCACAGCTGGGCTCCCACTGCGTTGAGGAAGGTATGGAACTTGGCGGCGGTCTCCGCCGTCTCGGCCTCGGGCTCGGACGCGGCGACCACACCGGCGCCGGCGTAGAGCCGCATGGAGCGTTCGGTCGCCTCGGCGCAGCGGATGGTGACGACCCATTCGCCGTCGCCCTCCGGGGTGCCCCAGCCGACGATGCCGGTGAAGAAGCCCCGGTCGAAGGTCTCCGTCTCGCCGATCACCTCACGGGCGAGCGCGGTGGGGGTTCCGCACACCGCCGGGGTGGGGTGCAGTGCACAGGCGATCTCCAGGGCGGATGCCTCGGGCGTGGCGAGTACGCCGGTGACGGTGGTCGAGAGGTGCCACATGGTGGCGGTCCTGATCAGAGTGGGCCGCGCGGGCACATCGATCCTGTGACAGAACCGGCCCATGCCCTGGTGGACGGCGTCGACGACGACCGCGTGTTCATGGAGGTCCTTCGCGGACTGGAGGAGTCCAGCGGCGCGCCGTACGTCTTCGGCGAGATCGGGGCTGCGCGGCACGGAGCCGGCGAGCGGATTGGCGACGAGGAGTTCACCACGTCGGGAGACGAGCAGTTCAGGGCTGGCCCCGAGCAGGGTGCGACCGGGCGATGTGGGCAGGGCGAACGTGTAGCCCGAGGGGTCGCGACGAGCCAGGCGCTGCACCATTGGCGGGAGATCGAGGGGGTTCCCGCTGGACAGGGTGAGCGTGCGGGCCAGGACCACCTTGCTGAACTCGCCGCGCCACATGCGGTCCACGGCTGCGGCCACGCCCTTGGCGTACGCCTCGGGCTCGGGCTCGGTGCGTATCTCCCAGTCGACGGCGGGAGCGCTTTCGGCGGGGAGGGCGATGAGGGGGTCGGCTGCCAGTGCGGGCCCGGAGCGCACGGTCTTCGGGATGACGAGGGCGGAGGGTGCCGACTGGTCGAACGGGATGGCGCCCATGACGAGGGGAGCCGACTGTGAGGAGCGGGCGTCATCCAGGGCGGTCGCCACCCGGTGCGCGAGCGGTTGGCTTCCTTCGGGGACGCGTTGGTGCACTCCTCGTGCCAGCAGGGTGCGGGTGGGGGTGGCGAGGAACCGGTCCCCCGGGCGGTAGGCGTCGAGAAGAGAGGTGGCCGCTCCCACGGAGGGGTGTGCCGGGGCGGCCGACGTTCTGTGCGTGGCGACTTCGTGGGCAGCCGTCGACACGGTGACTCCTCTGTTCGATGTGTTCGATGTGTTCGGTGTATGCGACGTACTCGATGTGATGGGGGCGGGGACGTGCGGGGAGGGTGCGTTGCTGGTGGCGCTCTGGAAGCGAAGCGTTCTGGTGGAGCGGGGGCGCGGGCCGCTCGTGCGCGGCTCGGCACGGGGCCGGTCCCACGGTCCGTTCGGCACGGTGGGATCAGCGCAGGGTGGCGCCACCGTCGACGTAGAGGTCGTGCATGGTGATCTGCCGGGCCCGGTCGGAGGCGAGGAAGACCACGGCGTCCGCGATGTCCTCGGGGAGCGCGATCCGGCCCAGGGGGATTCCGGTGCGGTAGGCGTCGGGGTGTGGGTCGCCGTCGATGACCGTGGCGGGGCCCGATGCGTCGGTCCACAGCGCGCGTTGCATCGGGGTGTCCGTGGAGCCGGGGGCCACCACGTTGCAGCGGATGCCCGTGCGGGCCATCTCCAGGCCCAGACACTTGGTGAACATGACGGCAGCGGCTTTGGACGCGGCGTAGGCGGCCATCTGCGGGCGGGGGATGCCCGCCGCGTTGGACGCGACGGTCACGACGCAGCCGCGGCGACGGGGGGCCATGCGGCGCACCACCGCCCGTGACAGATGGAAGACTCCCGTGGTGTTGACGGCGAAGGTCTCCGCCCAGTCCGTGTCGGTCAACTCGATGGCCGGCGCGGTGCGCAGGATGCCCGCGACGTTCACCAGGATGTCCACCGCGCCGAGTTCGCGCTCCACCCGGTCCACCGTGTCCTCGACCGCGTGCACGTCGGTGACGTCCAGCGGGAAGGGGGTTACGGTGCCGGCCGACGGGTTGTCCTTGAACTCGTCGGTGAGTGTCGAGGCCAGGGCGAAGACGGTGTCGGCGGTCCGGTCGGTCGCGGCGACCGTTGCACCGAGAGCGGTCAGCGCACACGTCACGGCTGCGCCGATGCCCTGTCCGGCACCGGTGACGAGTGCCACACGGTCGGCGAACTCTCCGCCGAACGCTCTGTGGTCAGGCATGAGCATCCTCCTCGTTCTTAGGTGAGCCTAACCTAAGTTCAGCCATTGGCCCACCCTGGTCTCCGTCACGGCTGAAGCGGGATGCGGACGGGCAACTGGCCGTGCCCCCCAAGGACTTTCACGCCTCCGGCACGGAATGGCGCACCCCGGGCACGGGGGAAGATTTCGCCAGCCGGCCGCATCCCGGGTGCTCGTCGGCCGATCGGATCCCAAGTGCTCGGAAGCCGGGCCGAGCAGGAGCGCGGAGGTGCGAAGCGGCCCGCGCACTCGGTTGCCACCCCGCGGGGGCGAGGAGGCCCCGTGCATCGCACGGCAGCGGGTCCGGACCCCGAGGGATGCCGGACCCGCTGTACGTCCGGTGGGCCCACCGCCCTTGTGTAAGGGCCGTGGGGCGCCTTCTGGCGTCGATGTCCCCACCGGCCGCCCGGAACGCTCTATAGCGGTGAGTGGCTGCCGATCGGTGGGACCGGAGTCCGTCCCGGGACAGGCGCCCCGGGACGGACCGGACCTCAGCCCGTCCGGACGGCGGTCAGCGCCGCGTCCAACACCGGCCCGATCACCGCCAACTGCTCCGGGTCCATCAACTCGTCGTGCGAGCAGTCCAGAACGTGTTCCGTGAGCGTGCCGGTCAGATATGTCGGCCACACCCGCTGGGGCGCGTCCTCCTCCTCCGTTGTACGGGCGGCCGTGAAGAACACCACATCGCCCGTGTAGTGGCGGGACGAACTGCGCGAGAGCAACCGGACACAGTGCACATTGGTGTCCACGATGGCGCCGAGCAGTTCGTCGTCGAACCCGGCCAGCAGTCCCTGGCTGTCCCGGATGGCGGCCATGGCCTCCTCGGTGCTGACCGCTCCGGCAGCGGGCTCGCCGTCCGATGCCCCGTCGGTGCCCAGTCCGGCCACCGACAACAGGAACCCGCTCTCCTCCTGCTCCAACTGCTCACGCCACTCGGGGGCGTCCACGAACGCCCAGTCCTCCGTCTCCGGCGGATAGGCGTCCAGCAGCCCGAGGAACGCCACCTCCTCACCGCGCTCCTGGAGCAGCGCCGCCAGGGTGTGCGCCACCGTCCCGCCGAAGGAGTACCCCACGAAGTGGTACGGGCCCTCGGGCTGCACCGCCCGGATCTCCTTCAGATAGAGCTCGGCCAGAGCGGCGACGTCATCCACGTCGGGCAGGGCGCCGGTGAGACCCGGCGACTGCACCCCGTACACCGGACGGCCCGGGTCGAGATGGCGCAGCAGCCCCGTGTACTGCCAGCTGAATCCGGACGCCGGATGGAAGCAGAACAACGGCTCCCGTGCGCCGCGCTCCCGCAGGGGCATCACCACCCGTAGGGCATCGCGCCGGGCGTCGGAGCCGATCCGCACCGCGATGTCGGCGACCGTCGGCGCGGACATCACCGTCGCGACCTGCACCGGCACACCCAGTTCTGCCCTGATCCGGCCGACCAGGCGCATCGCGAGGAGCGAATGACCACCCAACTCGAAGAAGTTGTCCTCCACCCCGACCCGCTCCAGGCCCAACACCTCGGCGAAGACCCGGCACAGCACCTCCTCCCGGGCGTCCTTGGCTCCTCGGCCGCCTCCTCCGTCACCGAAGTCCGGTAGCGGCAGCGCGGCGTGATTCACCTTGCCGTTGACCGTCAGCGGCATCGCCTCCACGGTGACGAACGCGGAGGGCACCATGTACTCGGGCAGCGCCGCGGCGAGCCTCTCCCGCAGCCGTGCCGGCTCGATGTCGCGCGGATCGGCCTGGTGCGCGGCCACGGTGTACGCGACCAGCCGCTTGACCCCCGCGGCGCTGGTGTGCACCACCACGGCGGCCGCGGCCACCCCCGGTGCGTCGGCCACCGCGGACTCGATCTCGCCCAGTTCGATGCGATAGCCGCGGATCTTCACCTGGTGGTCCGTGCGCCCCAGGTAGTCGATCGCACCGTCGGTCCGCCACCGCACCAGGTCGCCCGTGCGGTACATCACCGTGCCCGGCGCGCCGAACGGGTCGGCGACGAACCGTTCGGACGTCAACGCGGGTCGTTCGAAGTACCCGCGCGCCAGCCCGGCACCCGCGAGGTACAACTCACCCGGCACCCCCGACGGCACCGGTCGCAGCGCACTGTCCAGCACATACGCCCGGGTGTTGTAGATGGGCCGGCCCACGCACGAGCGTGAGCTGTCCGCCACATCGGCGCCCAGCGCATTGATCGTGTACTCGGTGGGCCCGTACAGGTTGTAGCCCATCGTGCCGTCGGAGTCCGCCAACAGCGACCACAGCGCGTCCGGTACGGCCTCGCCGCCCAGCAGCACTAGCAGCGGCCGGTGCCGGTCCTTGTCCAACAGGCCCGCGTCGATGAGCTGCTGTCCGTACGACGGGGTCACATTGACCACGTCGATGCCGACCCGGTCGTAGTGGGCGGTCAGGGCCGTCGGGTCGAGCCGGAGTTCCTCGCCGATGACGTGCACCTCATGCCCGTCGATCAGCCAGAAGAACTCCTCCCACGACATGTCGAAGGCGAAGGACACGGTGTGGGCGACCCGCAGCGGCCGATCGGCGCCCCGTGCACCGGCCCGCTCGATCGCCGGGGCGAAGATCCGCTCACGATGGTTGAGCAGCATGTTCGTCAGGCCCGAGTACGGCACCACCACGCCCTTGGGCCGCCCGGTGGAACCCGAGGTGTAGATCAGATAGGCGGGATGGGCGCCGTCGCGCGGCCCGGTCAACTCCGCCTGTGCCAACGGCGCTCCCGACAGCGCCGCCAACTCGGACACCGTTGGCGCACCGTCCAGGTCCAGTACGGGAACGTCGGACAGGGCCGGGCCACGCGCGTTGGTGACCAGAACCAGCGGACGGGCGTCCGCCACCATGGCCGCCAGCCGCTCCACGGGATGGTCCAGATCCAGCGGCAGATACGCGGCGCCCGTCTTGAGCACCGCGAAGAGTGCCACCACGAAGTCCGCCGACCGCGGCAGCCCCAGGGCCACCACCCGCTCCGGCCCGGCGCCCCGGGCCACCAGGGCCCGCGCCAGCCGGTTCGCCCGCTCGTCCAACTCGGCGTAGGTGAGCCGTTCCGCATCGAACACCAGGGCCGTCGCCTGCGGAGTGGCCAGGGCCTGAGCGCCGAAGAGGTCCACCACCGAGATGTCCGGGACCTCATGCCCCAGATCACTGCCCAGGGCGAGCAGGGACTCCCGCTCATCCTCGACCAACGTCGCCAACCGCCCGACCGGCGCGGCCCCGCCGTCCGCCAACTGCTCCACCAGCAGCGTCAGCCGACCGGCGAGGCGCTCCGCTTCCGCCCGCTCGTAGAGGTCCGGTCGGTAGGCGAGGCTCAACTCCAGCGCCCGTTCCGGGGTGACCGCCAGCGTGAGCGGGTAGTGGGTGCCGTCCACACTGTGCGTCCAACCGATCTGGTGGCGCTCCACGGCCTCCAGCCGGGCCGCGTCGTCCAACGGCGTGTTCCGGAACACGTACAGCGTGTCGAAGAGCTGGCCGACGCCGCTGAGCTGCTGGATGCGACCGAGCCCCAGATAGTGGTGCGGCAGCAGGTCAGCGTGCTCCTGCTGAACGCGCACCAGCAGATCGCGCAGCGACTCGGCAGGGCGCAACGACACCCGGAACGGCAGCGTGTTCATGAACATGCCGATCATCTGGTCCACTCCGGCGATCTCCGCCGGACGCCCCGAGACCGTCGCACCGAACACCACGTCGTCGCGGCCCGTCATCCCCGACAGGGCCAGCGCCCACGCCGTGGACAGCACCGTGTTGAGGGTGACCCCGCTGCCGCGCGCGAAGCTCCGCAACCGGTCGCTGGTCGCCTCGTCCAGGACGACCTCCACCACATCGGCCGTCACCGGCTCCCGGGTGGGATCGACCGGTGCCACCAGCGTCGCCTGGTCCAGCCCCGCGAGGTGCTCGCGCCATGCCGTCGCCGCTGCCTCGTCATCCGTGCCGGCGAGCCAGCGCAGATAGTCGCGGTACGGAGTGACGGGAGCCAGCCCTTCGCTGTCGCCGCCCCGCGCGTACAGCGCGAACAACTCCTCGAAGAACAACGACTCGGACCAGCCGTCCGTCAGGATGTGATGTTGCGTCAGACACAGCATCCAACGGTCCTCGGCGAACTTGATCAACGTCACCCGCAGCAGCGGCGGGTCCGCCAGATCGAACCGGGTGGCCGCATCCGCCAACGAGAACTCCTGCAAAGCCTCGTCCTGGGCGGCCCGGTCCAGCCCGGTGAAGTCCAACTCGCGCCACGGCACCTCCCAACGGGCCGGCACCACCTGCACCGGACCGTCCAACCGGTCGTGCCAGAAGCCCGACCGCAGATTGGGGTGTCGACGCAGTAGGGCGTCGAACGACGACCGAAGGGCGGTCGTGTCCACGGTGTGCAGCAACTCCACGAAGTTCTGCATCAGATAGACGTCCAGCGCCTTGTCGTCGTAGACGGCGTGGAAGTACAACCCCTCCTGGAGGGGGGAGAGCGGCAGGACCTCCTCGGCGTCCGTGAAGGCCGACTCGACCACGGCGCGCTGCGTCTCGTCCAGGACCACCAGCGGGCCCGAGACCGAAGCCCTCTCCGGCTGCGACGAGGTGGACGCGACCCGGGCCAGCCCCGCCACCGTACGACGCTCGAACACATCGCGCGGGGTGAGCACCAGCCCTTCCTTGCGCAGACGGGTGACCAACTGGATCGAGACGATGCTGTCACCGCCCAGTGCGAAGAAGTCGTCGTCGACGCCCGCCGACTTCAGCCCCAGCACCTCGGCGAACACCCGGCACAGCACCTCCTCACGCTCATCCGCGGGTGCCCGCGAGCCCTGTGAACCGGTCAGCTCCGGGGCCGGCAACCGGGCCCGGTCCAGCTTGCCGTTCACATTCGTCGGCAGTTCCGCCACCACCACGACCGCCGCCGGCACCATGTACTCCGGGTGCGAGCCGGCCAACACCGCCCGCACCGCCGACGGATCGAGGTCCCCGGTCACATAGCCCACCAGCCGCTTCACCCCGGGTGTGTCCTCACGCACCACCACGGCGGCCGACAGCACCCCGTCCACGGCGGCGAGTGCCGCCTCCACCTCACCGAGCTCGATCCGGAACCCCCGGATCTTCACCTGGTCATCGGCGCGGCCCAGGAACTCCAACGCGCCGTTGCCCCCCAGGCGTACGAGATCGCCGGTACGGTACATCCGGCCACCGGCCGGGCCGTACGGGTCGGCGAGGAAGCGCTCCGCCGTGAGCGCGTGCCGGCCGAGATAGCCGCGCGCCATCCCCGCACCCGCCAAGTACAGCTCACCGACCGTACCCATCGGCGCGGGACGCAGCGCCGCATCCAACACATACGCCGATGTGTTCCCGATGGGTCGGCCCACCACCGGGGAGACACCGTCGGCGAGATCCGCCGCCAGCGCATCCACGGTGTACTCGGTCGGCCCGTACAGATTCACCGACATCACTCCGCTGGCCGCGCGCACCTGCGACCACAGCCCGTCCGGCACCGCCTCCCCGCCCAGCAGCAGCAACGCCGGCCGGTGCGCCTCCGCCGCCAACAATCCCCACTCCAACAACTGCTGCGCATAGGTCGGGGTGACGTCCATGGCGTCGATCCGCCGCTCGCGCACATAGCGGACCACGAACTCCGGATCACGCCGCTCGACCTCGTCGAGCACATGCACCTCATGCCCGGCGACCAGCCAGAACAACTGCTCCCACGAGGTGTCGAAACTGAACGACGCGGTGTGCAGGGCCCGCATCCTCCGCCCCGAGACGGCCGCCACCACCGGAGCGAACACCGCATCCACATGGTTGGCATAGAGATTCGCCAGTCCCCCGTGCGTGAGCACCACCCCCTTGGGGAGACCGGTGGAACCCGAGGTGTAGATCACGTACGCAGGACTCTGCGGGTCCACCGGCGAAGGCGTGAAGCCGGAGCCGATCGCGGCCAACTCCGCCGTCGTCCACGCACTGTCCAGAACGATCCGCTCCGGCACAACGTCGGTGGGCAGCAGCCCGAGCGCCGCCGTCGTCGTCAGCACGCACACCGGCGCCGCGTCCTCGATCATGTACGCCAACCGGTCCGCCGGATAGTCCAGGTCGAGCGGTAGATAGGCACCGCCCGCCCGCAACACTGCGAGGATCGCCACCACGGAATCCGCCGAACGCGGCACCGCGAGGGCCACGACCGACTCCGGTCCCACCCCGCGCGCCGCGAGCAGCCCCGCCAGGCGCGCCACGCGCTCCTCCACCTCGGCGAACGTCCAGGCGGTCGCGCCGGAGACCACCGCGAGCGCATCCGGCGCCAGAGCCGCCCGCTCGGTGAACCGGTCCGCCACCGTGCCCGTGGGCACGGCCCGCACCGGTCCGCTCCACCCCTCGCGCAACTGCTCCGACTCGGCGACCGTCAACAGGTCCAACACACCCACCGGTGTGTCCGGAGCCGAACCGAGCTGGTCCAGCACCCGGGCCAGCCGATCCGCGATCACCGTCGCCCGGCGCTCGTCGAAGAGATCGGGCCGGTACTCCAACTGGAGGTGCGCCCGGTCCTCCAGGGACACGGCCAACGTCAACGGATAGTGGGTGGCGTCGCGCGCCTGCACATCGGTGACGCGCAACCCGTCCGACAGCGCGGGACGGGCATCCGGATCCACCGGATAGTTCTCGATGACCACCAAGGTGTCGAACAACTCCGACACGCCCGAATGCTTCTGGATCAGGCGCAGCCCCAGATGGTGATGGGCGAGCAGGGCGTTCTGCTCGTCACGGAACCGCCGCACCAGCCCCGCGACGCTCTCGGCGGGCCGCAACGACACCCGCACCGGAACCGTGGTGATGAACAGGCCGACCATCGATTCCACACCCGGAATCTCATCCGGCCGCCCGGAGACCGTCAGCCCGAACACCACGTCGTCCCGGCCGGTCAGCCCACCGAGCACCAGCCCCCAGGCGGCCTGGATCAGGGTGCTCGGGGTGGTCCCGAGCCGCCGAGCCGCCGCCGTCAGCCGCGCGGTGGCGTCCCGCGTCAGCTCCACTCCCACCGTGCCCGGGCGGACCGAGGACCGTGAGGGGTCGACGGGTGCGACCAACGCGGGCTCGTCGAAGGACTCCAACGCCGTACGCCAGGCGGACTCCGCGGCCGGCTGGTCCTGCCGCTTCAACCACTGGAGGTAGTCGCGATAGGGACGCACCGCGGCGAGGGACGAGGTGTCGCCGTCGCTCTCGTACAGGGCCAGCAGATCGCCCACCAGCAGGGGCATCGACCAGCCGTCGACCAGGATGTGGTGCACCGTGATGATCAGCCGGTGATCGTCGGCGCCGGTGCGGGCCAGCACCAGCCGCAGCAGCGGTGGACGGTGCAGCGCGAAACGCTGCGCCAACTCCTCCCGCTCCAGCCGCCGCAGCGCCGCCGCAGGCTCCGCGTCCGTCGCGCCACCCGACAGATCCGCCCTGGTGAGGGATATCTTCAGCGCCGACGGAATGAACTGCACCGGCTGGGGCACACCCTCGTGCCAGAAGCCCGCGCGCAGATTGGGATGCCGCCGCAGCAGGGCCGCTGCCGCGCGATCCATCCGCTCGGCGTCCACCGTCCCCGCCAGTGCGACCGTCACTTGGACGGTGTAGACATCGGCGCCGTCCGCATCCGGTCCGCCGTACACCGAATGGAACAACATGCCCTGCTGCAAGGGGGACAGCGGAAGCATGTCCTCGATCCGAGCCTGCGTCACTGCTGGTCCCTCCACATTGCTTCGAGCATGGTGATCTGGTCCTGGTCGAGGTCGACCAGGTCGAGGTCCGACGGGGTGTGTCCCCCGGTGGTGTCCCCGTCCGCCCAGGCGGCCAGGGTGTCCAGGGCGGTCAGCCAACCGTCGGCGATCGCACTGACCGTCGTCTGCGGCAGGGTCTCGCCCGCCCAGATGAAGGAAGCGGTCAACCGGGGCCCGTCCGGGCCGGCGGCGATCTCCGCGTTGATCTCCAGCGCATGGGAGAGCGGAGTCTCGGGATCGGGTCGCACCGCGATGGCGTCCGACTCATCGGCCGGGCCCCACGCGGACGCGGCGGTTTCGGCCGTCTGCCGACCGAGGTAGTTCCACAACAGTTCGGGGCGCGCGCCCGCATCGAAGAGTCGTGCCGTGGATGCGTTGGCATACCGCAGCAACCCGGCCCCCACACCTCCGTCGGGCACGGCCCGCAACAGCTCCTTGACCTCCTTCAAAGCGGCCCCGGCATCCTCCTGCCCCGCGAGCACCGCCACCGGGTCATAGGCACCGGCACCCAGCCGCAAGGGGTAGAGACTGGTGAACCAGCCGACCGTACGGGTCAGATCCGCACCCGGCAGCAACTCCTGCTCCCGGCCGTGGCCCTCCAACTCCACGCCGACCCCGTTACCACCGGTCGAGCGTCCGGCCCGCGCCGCCCAGTCGCCCACGGCCAGTGCCAACGCGGTCAGGAGGGTGTCATTGACCGTCCCGTGGAACGCGGAGGGCACCGCCTCCAACAGCGGCGCCGTACGCCCCGCCGACAGCTCCACCGTCAACTCGCGCGCAGTGGCGACGGTGTCCCGGTCACCGCTCAGCGGCCGATCCGTCAACAGCCGTTCGCACACATCCGCGTCCAACCAGCGCTCCACCTCGGCGAGGCGCCGCGGATGGTGCGCCTCGGCCAGCAGATGGGTGTTCCAGGCGCGCAGCGATGTGCCCACCGGATCCAGGACAGGAGTCCGCCCGGCAGCCACGGCCTCGTGGGCGGCCCGCAGATCGGGCAGCAGGATCTGCCACGACACCTCGTCGATCACCAGATGGTGGGCGATCATGAGCAATCTGCCGGATTCGCCCGGGCCGCGGTCGAACCGGACGGCCCGCACCATCCGGCCGGCGACGGGATCGAGATCGGCACCGGCCCGCACCGATGCATCGGCGATCAGCCGACGCAGGTCCTCCCCGGTGAGGGGCACCCCGTCCGCTCCGAGCGCCGACACGGTGCTGAGGCAGGCCCCGGCGTCCACCGAGCCACGGGGGCGTACCTCCGCAGCCCAGACACCCGGCCGCGGCACGGACAGCACCTGCCGCAGCCCGTCGTGATGGTCCAGCACGGTTTGGAGCGCAGACACCAACTGCTCCTCCCGCACACCGGCCGGCAGCACCAGCAACCGGGCCTGGCTGAAGCGCTCGAACGGGCCACCGCGCGAGGCGAACCACTGCGCGATCGGCGGCAAAGGCAGTGCTCCCACACCGTCGTCCACCGGTCGGGCGGCAGGAGGCGCACCGTCCGCCACCTTGGCGACGGAGACCAACTGCGCGGGCGTCGGATGCTGGAAGACCTGCCGGGCCGTGATCGTCACCCCGGCCTTGCGCGCCAGGCTCACCCATCGGATCGACACGATGCTGTCGCCGCCGAGTTCGAAGAAGTTGTCGTCCGGCCCGACGGCCGCCCTGCCGAGCACCTCTCCCATCAACCGGGTGAGGACGCCCAACGGGCCCTCCCCCTCCCGCGGCGGCGCGGTCGACGCGGGCGCCACCGGTGCCGGGGCCGGCAGTGCACGACGGTCCAACTTGCCGTTCACCGTGGTCGGAAGGGTGTCGAGGGACAGGAACACCGACGGGACCATGTACTCGGGCAACCGCTCGGCCGCCCTCCTGCGCAGCGCGTCGACGTCCCAAGGCGCGCCGGCGGCCGGCACCGCGTACGCCACGAGCTGACGCACCCCCGGCACGTCCTCCCGGACCACGACCACCGCGTGCGCCACCCCGGGCGCATCCGACAGCACGGCTTCGATCTCGCCCAACTCGATCCGGAAGCCACGCAGCTTCACCTGATCGTCCGCACGGCCGAGGTACTCCAACTGCCCGTCGTGCCGCCAGCGGGCCAGATCGCCCGTGCGGTACATCCGACCGCCCGGCACACCGAACGGATCGGCGACGAACCGCTCCGCCGTCAACGCGGACCGTGCCACGTAGCCGCGTGCGAGCTGTTCGCCCGCCAGATACAACTCGCCCCCGACACCGGGCGGCACCGGTCGCAGACCCGCATCGAGCACGTACACCCGGGTGTTCCACACGGGTGCCCCGATCGGGACCGAGGCAGCTTCCGCGACCGACGAGCCGGGAGAGCAGGAGAACGCGGTGACGTCCACCGCCGCCTCCGTCGGCCCATAGAGGTTCTCCAACGCGATCGGCGCACCCCCGCCCGACGACGCGTGGAACCTGGCCACCAGATCGCCCGGAAGCGCCTCGCCGCTGCACACCACCAGCCGCAGCGACGGGCAGGACGACACCTCCACCTCACCGAGGAACGCCTGCAACATCGACGGTACGAAGTGCAGCACACTGATGTGCTGCTCCCGGATCAGGGCGGCCAGGTACTCCGGGTCCCTGTGGCCGTCGGGCCGCGCGATCACCAGCGGGGTGCCCTCGGCGAGCGGCCAGAACAACTCCCACACCGACACGTCGAAGCTCGCCGGTGTCTTGTGGAGCACCCGGTCATGGGCGGTCAGCCCGTAGGCGCCCTGCATCCAACGCAGCCGGTTCACGATCGCGCCCTGGGTCACCAGGACTCCCTTGGGGCGGCCGGTGGACCCCGAAGTGAAGATCACGTACGCGGGGTGGTGCGGCAGCAGCGGCGCGACCCGTTCCCTGGCGTCCAGGTCGTCGCCCGGCAGGGACGCGAGCTCCGCGCCGATTCCCGGCGCGTCCAGGACGATCGGCTCCACACCCGCAGGCAGCACGGCGAGCGCGGTGCGTTCGGTGATCACGCAGACCGGGTCCGCGGTGTCCACCATGTACTCCAACCGGTCGCCGGGCAGCGACAGGTCCAACGGGAGGTAGGCGCCACCGGCACGGACCACCGCATGCACGGCCACGAGCAGCTCGAAGGACCGCGGCAGGGCGACACCGACCACCGACTCCGGACCGACTCCCCGACCGATCAACAAGCGGGCGAGCCGGTTCACCCGGGCGTCGAACTCGCCACGGGAGAGCTCGACGCCCTCATGGACCAGAGCGGGCCGGGAAGAGGCCGCGGTGGCACCGGCCGACACCAGCGCCGCCAGGGTGTCGGGCCCGCTCAGGACCCTTCGGGTGTCGTTCCACTCCGAGAGCACGCGCCGGTGCTCCACCGGCTCCAGCACCTCGATCTCACCGACCCGCACGGTCGGGTCAGCGGCCACCGCATCCAGGAGGCGCAGCAGCCGTCCGACGAGGGCTTCGGCACTGGAACGGTCGAACAGGTCGGTCGCGTACCGGATACCGCCCGACAGCTCCCTGCCACCGTCGCTGGCGGCGAACGCCACCTCCAGGTCCACCTTCGACCCACCGATCTCCAGTGGCACTTCCTCCGCGGGCAACCCGAGGAACTCGTCCACGTCGGATGCCGCGGCGTAGTACGTCACCATGGTCTGGAACAGCGGATTGCGCGACCGTGACCGCTCAGGGTCCACCGCCTCCACCACCGCTTCCAACGGCAGATCCGCGTGGGCGAACGCGCTCAGGCCCGCGTTCCTCACCCGTTCCACCAGTTCCGTGAAGGTGGGTGCGCCCGATACGTCCGCCCGTACCACCAGCGTGTTGAGGAAGAAGCCGATGAGCCCGTCCAGCGACTCGTCGCTCCGGCCGGCTACCGGGCTGCCGAGGGGGATGTCGTTGCCCGCGCCGAGTCGGTGCAGCAGGGCCGCGACCGCGGCGTGCACCACCATGAACATGGTCGCGCCCGACCCACGGGCGATCCTGGTCAGCGCCTCGGCCGTCGCCGGGGACACCGTGAACGGCACCACATCGCCGTCCTGGCTGGGTGTGGGGGGTCGGGGGCGGTCGGTGGGGAGGGGTATTTCTTCGGGGAGGTGGGCGAGGGTGGTGCGCCAGTGGTTGGTTTGTTGGTGGGTGAGTGAGGTGGGGTCGTGGGGGTCGCCGAGGAGTTGGTGTTGCCAGAGGGTGTAGTCGGCGTATTGGACGGGGAGTGGGGTGAAGTTGGGTGTGTGGCCGTTGGTGCGTGCGGTGTAGGCGGTGTTGAGGTCGGTCAGGAGGGGGCCCATCGACCATTCGTCGGTCGCGATGTGGTGCATCAGCAGGACGAGGAGGTGCTCCCCGCCGTCCGAACTCAGCAGGGAGACCCTCAGCGGCAGGTCCACCGCCAGGTCGAACACCTCACGACACCTCGACAGCGCCTCGTCGACCAACCGGTCGGCTGCCACCTGACGCACGCTGAACGGCACGCCCACCTCGTCCGCGCGGAGGATGCGCTGGTGGGGTTCGCCGTCCTGCTCCCCATAGAGGGTGCGAAGGATCTCGTGCCGGGCGACGAGGTCTCGGACGGCGGCTTCGAGTGCCACCGCGTCGACGGCACCCCGCAACCGAAGGGCGAAGGGCACGTTGTACGCGGCACCGGGCCCGCGGACGCTGTCGATCAGCCATATGCGCTGCTGTGCAGAGGACAGGGGGAGCGGGTCGGGGCGGGTGGTGGCGGTGAGTGCGGGGCGATGGGCGGTGGACCGCTTGGCGAGCCGGGCGTCGAGAGCGGCAGCCGTCCGGGCCTCGAACACATCCCGGATTCCACACTCCACGCCCAGCGCGGAACGCACGCGGGCGACCACCCGGGTGGCCAGCAGGGAATGCCCACCGAGCCGGAAGAAGTCATCATCCACACCGACCGACGGCATCCCCAGCGCATCCGCGAAGATGCCCGTCAGGATCTCCTCGCCTGTGGTGTGTGGGGGGCGGGTGGTGGGTGTGTTGGTGTGGGTTGGTGGGGGGAGTTGGGTGTGGTCGATTTTGCCGTTGATGGTGGTGGGGAGGGTGGTGAGGGGGATGATGTGGGTGGGGATCATGTAGTCGGGGAGGGTTTGGGTGAGGGTGTTTCGTAGGGTGGTGGGGTTTGCTGTGCCGGTGATGTAGGCGGTGAGTTGGGTGGTGTGGGGGTTGGGTTGGTGGGTGGTGATGGTGGCTGTGGTGACGTTTGGTTGGTTGGTGAGTGCGGTTTCGATTTCGGTGAGTTCGATGCGGTAGCCGCGGATTTTGATTTGGTGGTCGGTTCGGCCGTGGTATTCGATGTGGCCGTTGGGGCGTTGGCGTGCGAGGTCGCCGGTGCGGTACATGCGGGTGCCGGGTGGGCCGTAGGGGTTGGCGGTGAAGCGTTCGGCGGTGAGGG
>NZ_JBHYZO010000034.1:0-58368 GCF_042753785.1 Streptomyces sp. NPDC059256
CTTTACAACCCCACCCCCCACTCCCCCTTCGGGAGCTGTTGGGGGGGCTGGTTTTTTTTTACAAGAGCCCGCCCGGGAGGGGGGGCCCCCCGAACGTTCGTCTGCCCCCCCTTCCCTGCGCCGCCTCGGGAACTACCAGCGGTACCAGCGTGACCGGCCGCCCGCCGGTGTGGTGCTGCGCATGGCGAATCCCAGCAACCAGACGACGAGAACCGCCAGCGCTATCCACCACAACGCCTTCACCGCGAATCCCACACCGAAAAGAAGAACGGCTAGCAAGAGCACGAGCAGAATGGGAACCATGGGTGTCACCTCCGTGGGAGCGGCTTCCCCCATTCAACTGCCCTACGCATAGCCGCTGTCGGAGAATCCATGCGGATGCAGCCGTGTTTGCCGGATCGAACCCGGGGCAGGCGCGCTTTGTGCTTCGGACCGGAGGCACGCCCGCGGAGAAGGTGACCACCGCGAATGCCGGAGATCGCACGCGACATTCGTTGATGTCCCCCCTTTCGCGGTCGCCAACATCCGTCCGCACCGCTGAGGGAGTGGCACACACCATGCCCACACAGGCGAACCCCCTGCGCCCGCACGACGACGCGCCCGACACCGAGGCCGCTTTCGTTCGATTGGCCGATACACCGTCCGGCCCGGAACGGGATGCCCTGCGGCAGGAGTTGATCCGGGCCTGGCTGCCGATGTCCGAACGGCTCGCAAGCCGGTTCAAGAATCGCGGGGAGACATTCGAGGACCTCTGCCAAGTGGCAGCGCTCGGCCTGGTCAAGGCGGTCGACCGCTATGACCCGCAGCGTGGCAGCGCATTCGTCAGCTTTGCCGTGCCGACCATCACGGGAGAGGTGAAACGCCACTTCCGTGACCATATGTGGACCCTGCATGTGCCGCGGCGCGTTCAGGACCAGCGCAATCGCGTCCGTACCGCCCAGCGCGAACTGCTCCAGACCATCTCGGGTCGCACTCCCACGGAGGCCGAGATCGCACGCCGGGCCGGTCTGACCGTGGCCGAGACCAAGTCGGGAATGGAAGCCCTCGGCTGCTACAGCACTCTTTCCCTCGATGCCCAGCCGTCGGGCGGCGACCACGGCGTCGCCCTCGCGGAGGTCATCGGCGCGCCCGATCACGCGCTGGACGTCGTCATCGATCGGGAAGCGGTCAGGCCGCGCCTACGGAAACTGCCCGAGCGGGAACGCAAGATCCTGTACATGCGGTTCTTTCGCGATATGACGCAGAGCAGCATCGCGAAGGACCTGGGCATCTCCCAGATGCACGTATCCCGATTGATCAGCAACTTATGCGATCGGCTACGTCGGGAAATCATCCAGGATGCCGTGTAGAAGGTAGAAGTCGATCAGCATGGATATCCGGACCGAGGATATCTTCGCGACAGAACTTTCCCGAAGGGTCCTTCTGTGGAGTCCAGTGATCAAGCGAAGAGGCGCGGTCGACACGAGACGGAGGAAGAGCGGGCCGATCGACGCTGGAGTGATCTCCTCCAAGAATTGCGGGTCGCCCAGAACGGCGTGCAGATCCTCTTCGGATTTCTGCTGACGATGGTGTTCCAGCCGCGCTTCACCACCCTCTCGGAGACCGACCAGAACATCTATCTGACCACGGTCATGCTCGGCGCCGCTGCTACCGGCGCCCTGATCGGCCCGGTCTCCTTCCACCGGCTCCTCGCCGGTCGCCGTCTTAAACCGCAGACGGTCGTCTGGGCTTCGCGGCTGACGATGACCGGGCTGGTCCTTCTCCTCTTCACCATGGCTTCCGCACTGCTCCTCATCCTGCGGGTGGTGCTCCACAACGATGTGGCGGTCTGGCTGGTCATCGGCATGGTGTTCTGGTTCGTCCTGTGTTGGTTCATCCTGCCGTTGTGGACCAGGGCACGACACGCGAGCGAGATGGAGGCCCCCTCGAACTGACGGCAGGGTTTCAACGGCAGTGCTCGAACGTCACGATGGCGCGTGATATCCGTGAACCACCAGACGGTGAGACCTGCTTCGTACAAGCGTGCGTCGATGGTGTGTACGGTTCCTGAATCGCTTCCCAGCTGCCGTTATGTCGTCACCCGACGGCCGTTGTTGCCGGCGTATTGCGGTCTCGTGGCGAGTGCGGAAGGGACGTTCCGGTCGGTACGGGGCGTCACTACGTTGGCAGCTTCGTCGAAAGAAAGCGAGACGAGATGTCCGTCACCGACCGGTACCTCGCCAACAACGAAACCTACGCGGCCTCCTTCAACGGGCCACTGCCCTTGCCTCCCGCCTCCGGTGTCGCCGTCGTCGCCTGCATGGACGCTCGGCTCAACGTCTACGGAATCCTGGGTCTCGAAGAGGGCGAAGCCCACGTCATTCGCAACGCGGGCGGTGTGATCACCGACGATGAGATTCGATCGCTGGCCATCAGTCAACGGCTGCTCGGTACCCGGGAGATCATCCTCATCCACCACACCGACTGCGGAATGCTGACCTTCACCGACGATGCCTTCGCCGGTCAGTTGGAGAAGGAGACCGGGCAGGCGCCGACCTGGGCGGCTGAAGCCTTCCCCGACCTCGACGACGATGTACGGCAGTCGGCCCACCGCATCACATCGAGCCCGTTCCTGCTGCACACCGACGCGGTACGAGGCTTCGTCTTCGACGTCGCCACCGGGAAGCTCAACGAGGTCGTCTGACCGGACCGACCTGCCCGCGCGGGGCAACCCGTCTTCGAGCCGCCCGTGTACCGGCCCGCCCCACGAGGGCGAGGACCGGGGCACGGGGGTCGGGGCAACGGGGCGAGGGGCACGGGGGCCGGGGGTCGGGGGTCGGGGAAGAGAGGCGCACGGGGGCGGGCATCGCCCCGGTTCGGCTTTCACGGCGTCTCAGATGTCGTCATCATCGGGATGTTCTGTGTATCTTGGTTCCCCGGGGCGAGGGAGGCAAGCAGGGCATGGTCCGACTGACACGGGCTCAGCAGCAGGAACGCACGCGCGCAGCCGTACTGGTCGCGGCGGCGGCGGAGTTCGCCGCCCACGGTTTCGTCGCGGCCAAGGTCGACCAGATCGCCGAGCGGGCCGAACTGACCCGCGGCGCGGTCTACTCGAACTTCCCCAGCAAACGCGCGCTCTATCTGGCCGTGCTGGTCGAGACGGTCGAGGGCGAGGCCGTCGCCGATCTCCCTACGGCCTCCCCCCGGACCACGGCCGAAGCGCTGGGTTCGTTCGCCCGTGCCTGGCTCGAACGACTGCCCCTGGTGGACGACACGGAAACCCAGGTGCATCCGCGCTCGCTCGCCGCCGTGGTCGATGACACCCCGAGCCGCATGGCCCTGGCGCGGGTCGCCCGTCTGGAGGTGCTGCTGCTGGCTCTCGCGCTGGAGTCGTGCGCGCCCCCGGATGCGGAACCGATGCGGCAGGTACGGCGGGCCGATCTTGTCCTGAGGTTGTTGAACGGCTCGGGCCCGCTGGCCGATCCGGTGCTCGGATCGGACCCCTTCGACGTGGCAGCCGCTTGCCGGCACCTCGGCGGGCTCGATCTCGCTGATGTCTGGGACCCGCCACACCTGCCCTACATCGCTGCCGCGCTCCCCTGCCGGGAACCGTGGGTGGCTCCCGCGGAGTTGCCGGACCTGATCACCGGACGTGGGGTGGGCTTCGAGGAGGACGGCGTGATCGCGGTCCTCGGCACCCACCGGCTGGACGCGGCCGAAGAGCTCGTCAGAGCCGCCCGCCCGGGCGAACGGGTCACCGTGGCAGTGGTGACGAGTGACCCCGACGAGATCGGGCGCCTCATCCGGCTCAGGATCGGTGACTTCGCTCGTTGTCTGCGCCGGGTGTTCGCACCGGACGATTCACCGCGCCTCCGTCTGGTCCTCGATGACGGTGCCCTGCTCGCATCGGCCGTCACGGCGGCGGGTGTCGACGATGCAACCGAGCACGCGGTACGCATCCATCAGGGCGAGGTAGTCGCCCGGGCCCAGGGCCGCGGCGCCGCGCACGCCGCGGCAGCCGTCGATGCCGCGGCCATCGTCCGCCCACCCGGGGGAACACCGTGAAGCCGCCTGTTTCACCCCATGCGACCAGCGCCGACCTCCTGGTGCTGCACACCCTCCGCTGTATCGGCTTCACGAGTCTCGCTCGAGTTGCCGCAGCCGTGGGGCTACCTGCGGATGAGGTCCAGTCGGAGTTGATCGACCTCGCCGTGGCCGGACTCGTCACCCACACGGCAGGTGACTTCGGTGGTTGGGGTCTCACCGAAGCCGGACGTGCCCAGGACGCCGAACAGATCACCGCAGAGCTTGAAGCAGCCGGCACCCGCGCCGTGGTGAACACGGCGTACGAGGGCTTTCTGGTGCTCAACCCCGAACTGCTCGATCTGTGCACGGCATGGCAGTTGCGGACCGTTGACGGTGTCATGATCATGAACGACCACACCGACTCCGACCACGACCGCCGTGTTCTGCGCCGGCTCACGGATCTCGACCAGCGGGCCGAGACGGTCTGCGCCGACCTGTCCGCGACGATGCTTCGATTCCGGCGCTATCGGGCCCGCTTCACCGGCGCACTGGATCGTGCCAGGTCCGGTGAGTTGGACTATGTCGCGGACAACCTGGACTCCTACCACACGGTGTGGTTCCAGCTCCATGAAGACCTGCTCACCACCTTGGGGATCCCACGGCATTGAAACCACCGGCCGGCGCGTCGTACCTCCCGGCTCGTCGCCGGCGGGACGTCGAGCGCGGCCACGGGAGGTCGAACGACGAGATGAACTGGATTCACCCGCTCGCGGCAGAAGTCGATGAACCGGCGGATGTCCTGGGCGGCAAGGCCCATGGTCTGGTGGTGCTACGGCGCCTCCGGCTTCCCGTCCCACCAGGATTCGTCATCGCCACGAACGCGTGCCGGGCGTTCCTCCGCGACGGACGACCACCCCGGGACCTCGCTGCCGAACTCACAGCTGCCACCGCCGAACTCGAAACGGCCACACACCGCAACTTCGGCGGCCCCTCAAGGCCCCTGGTGGTGTCCGTACGCTCCGGTGGCGCCGTGTCCATGCCGGGCATGATGAGCACCGTCCTCAACCTTGGGCTCACCGCCGAAGCCACCGTCGGCTTGGCCGATGAGACGGGTGACGCGCGGTTCGCTCTCGACTCACGGCTGAAGTTCCTGTCCAGCTTTGCCAGCGAGGTCGCCGGCGTGGACCGCGGCAGCCTCGAAGACATCGAGCGAGGGACCCGCGAACGGAACCTCGTCGACGCCGAAGCCCTTCTCACCGAGGGAATCCGAGCCGTCGAAGCCCTGATCAGGAAACACACCGGGGAGCCCGTCCCGGAAAGCGCGCCTCGACAGTTGGAGCGCGCGATCGAAGCCGTCTTCTCCTCGTGGAACACCCCACGGGCGAAGACCTACCGCGATCTGCACGGTATCCCGGGCGACCTCGGCACGGCCGTGACCGTACAGACGATGGTGTTCGGGAACCGTGACGAGCGCAGTGGGACCGGAGTGGTGTTCAGCCGTAGTCCCAACACCGGTGAACCGGTTCCCTACGGTGAGGTTCTGTTCGGCAGCCAAGGGGACGAGGTCGTCTCCGGCAGGTCCTTGACGCGGCCACTGACCGAAATGGCCGACCGGGAGCCGACGGTGTGGGCGTCGCTTCTCGATGCTTTGAACCGGATCGAGGAGCACTATCGCGACGCATGCTATGTGGAGTTCACCTTCGAGGCGGGCGAGCTGTGGATCCTCCAAGTGCGCCCGGGACGACTCGTCGGACGCGCCGCAGTCCGGGTCGCGGTCGACCTCGCCGACGACGGTGTGATCGGACGACGAGAGGCGCTTTTGCGCGTATCCCCCCATCACCTCTCCCAAGTGCGTACCCCGCGCCTGGAAGTCGCGGACTCGGTTGACCTCCTCACCCGAGGGCTGGGCGCGTCTCCGGGGGTTGCGATCGGTGCCATGGCCACCACCGCCGACACCGCGGCCCGAATGGCTTCGAGGGGCCCGGTCGTCCTGGTGCGGCCGGAGACCTCTCCTTGCGATATGCACGGCCTGGCCGCCGCCGCGGGCGTCCTCACGACGCGCGGCGGGCCGACCAGCCACGCCGCCGTGGTCGCCCGCGCCATGGGTAAACCAGCCGTCGTGGGGGCCGTGGAACTCACCGTCGACGTGACCGCGGGCCGTGTGCGCGCCGGTCGACGAACCATCCACGAAGGGACGCTCATCGCCATCGACGGGACAGGTGGTGAGGTCGTCGTCGGTGCTCCGCGCATCGCCTCGAACTCGGCCGATCACCATCTGGGACGACTGCTGCGCTGGGCCGACGACGTCGCGGATGGTCCCACGGGCCACAGTGAAGAGGCCCGCCTCACTGCGGCACACCGCGTCCTCGGATCAGCCTAGGGACCATGGTTCAGGTCGTGATGAGTCGGCCGGTCGCGATGTGTGGTGGGTGAACGGTTGCACGGCGAGGCGCGGTCTGTGCGCCGGTGGTCCCACTGATCATCGCGGCCCTCGCCGAACCCGGCTCGCCCGCCCGTCTGCCGACAGCGGACCATCGGCCGCCATGAGGACAACCTTCTCCGACGGGCTCGCCCCCTACGAGCCCATGTCCTTCGGGCGAGAGCTTCCAGGCCGGCGTTTGCTCGCTCAGCCGGGCGGGAGTTCACCCGAACTGGGCAACGGTTGGGCAAGTCCCGGTGGTGTCCACCAGCTTCGGCCGAACTCCCCTGGCGCTGGCTCGTTGTCCTGTGCGAACCCCTGCCGCTCGCCGTGTGCTGCGGCGGTCCACGGCAGCCAGCGCCGAGGGGCTCATCACCAAGGGAAGGCGGAGTGCCTTGACGAGGTCAGCCGCGACTACGCGCCGCCCGGCTCCGGGCGGTGCGTCAGCCCCCGGGGCGTCCAGCCCCAGGAAGGTGCCCGGCACACCCGAAGGCCCTGGCCATGATGCCGAAGGCGAAGCGGACTGCCCTATCGCAGCCGGAGGCATGGGCAGCGCGGACGGCCGTCGGGCGATGGCAGGCGAGGTCCGTGCAGAGCTGCGCCGGTGCAACTCCTTGAAGCGCCGCCGCGCCGCCCTCGACACCCAAGGCCCTGAACTCGAACGGACCGTATCCAGGAGTGGTCGTGCGCCCAGGTCGTAGAAGTCGGCGGGCAGTCGCACTCCTCGCCACCCTCACCGCCCTGACGGCGGTCTCCATGCCCGCCTCCACAGCGGATTCCGGCGTCGACCCGCATCCGCAGCGACCCGCCGAAGTCCAACGCCCCATTGCGCCTCCGGCTGCCAGTACCCCCGTGGGGCCCTCCCGCCCGGTGAGCGACCCGAGCGGCATCGAGACCGCCCGCACCTCGCGCCCCGTCGCCCCCGGCATCCGGCTCACCTCGTACGACCGGTTCGAACCCGACGGATGGCTCCGGGTGGACGCGCTCGCCGTCGACCTCACCGGCGACATCACGGCGGACTACCTCTCCGCCGACAAGGTCTCCGAGCGCGACACCCTCTCCGGGCTCGCCGCACGCCACGATCCCGGACCCGGCCGCCGAACCGTCGCCGCCGTCAACGCGGACTTCTTCGACATCACCCAGACCGGGGCTCCGTTGGGGCCGGGCATCCGCAACGGCCGCATCACCCACTCACCCGCACCCGGTGCGCATCGGGCCGTCGGCATCGGGCCCGGGGGAGCGGGGCGCATCCTCCAGCTCTACTTCTCCGGCGCCCTGACACTGCCGTCCGGTCCCCACCCGCTCCACGCCTACAACGCGGCCGACGTACCCGCGGACGGCATCGGCGCCTACACCAGCGCCTGGGGTGCAGCGGACCGTGCCCTCACCGTGAACACCGCTGCCACCACCGCCGAAGCACTGGTGTCGGCGGGCCGGGTCGTCTCCGTCACCTCCCGGCCGGGAAGCGGTCACCTCCCCCCGGACACCACCGCCCTGGTCGGTCGGGAGGCCGGTGCCCGCAAGCTCGCTGCTCTCCGCCCGGGCGACCCCGTGTCCTGGGAGTTCCGACCGCGTACCAATGCCGGACCGGTTCCCCGTACCGCGGTGGGGGGCCGTGAGCTGCTGGTCGTCGACGGAGTGCCGCGGAGCCACGAAGGGCGGCCCAACAACGCACCGGCCCCTCGTACCGCGGTCGGCTTCTCCCGGGACGGTCGTACGCTGCACCTCGTCACCGTCGACGGGAGACAGGCCGACAGCGCAGGAGTCACCCTCACCGAACTCGGCCGTATGCTGCGGCGCGCGGGTGCACATCAGGCGCTCAACCTCGACGGCGGCGGTTCGTCGACCCTTCTCGCCCGCGCGGCGGGCGAGGACGTCCTCCAGGTGGAGAACAGCCCATCGGACGGCAGTGAACGCACCGTTCCCAACGGAATCGCACTCACCGTGCCGGACGGCAGCGGGTCGTTGCGAGGGTTCCGCCTCCACACCCGCACCCCCGCAGCTTCGGCACCCACTGCGGACCCCGTCGCCGGGGGCCACCCCGACCGTGTCTTCCCCGGACTGACCCGACAACTCGACGCGGTGGGGTACGACGAGACGTACGGCCCGGCTGCCGGCACACCGCGTTGGCATTCGTTGCGGCCCACCGTGGGACGGGTCGATGCGGGGGGAGTGTTCCACGCCCGCACCAGTGGTACCGCGGTCGTGCGGGCCGAGCGCGCCGGTGTCCACGGCTCCCTGCCCCTCACCGTCCTCGGTCCGCTCGCCCGGATCGAACCCACCATCCGTCGGGTCTCCCTCGCGGACGGCCGGACCACCCGGAGTTTCGGCCTCGTCGGTTTCGATGCCTCCGGTACCAGCGCGCCCATCGAACCCGGCGATGTGCGCCTCGAATACGACCGGTCCCGGTTCACCGTGCGCGCGAACCCTAAGGGTTCCTTCACGGTGGCCTCTCTGACCGGCAGCGGGGCGGGCCGGATCACCGCGAGGGTCGGTGACACCACCAGCTCCATCGCCGTCAGCGTCGGCCTCACCATGCACCCGGTCGCCGATTTCGACGATGCAGAACGCTGGACCTTCAGCCACGCACGGGCGGCCGGTGCCCTGTCCGCCGTCCCCGACGGCCAACAGGGCACCGGGCTCGGACTGGACTACGACTTCACACGGTCCACGGCGACCCGGGCCGTGTACGCGGCACCCCCGCGCCCGATCGACGTACCCGGTCAGCCGCAGTCCTTCGGCCTCTGGGTCAACGGCGACGGCCAAGGGGCCTGGCCGACCCTGCACCTCAGGGATGCGGCAGGCTCCAACCAACTGCTGCGCGGGCCCTTGGTGACCTGGACCGGCTGGCGGCATCTGACCTTCCCCGTCCCGCAGGGCGTCGCGCACCCACTGACGGTCCACCGCTTCTACCTCGCCGAGACCGCGGCGGCACGCCAGTACCGGGGACGGATCGTCATCGACGGGCTCAGTGCACAGGTGCCGCCCGAAGTCGCCCTGCCGCCAGTGGAATCGACCGCGGACCCGCTGATTGACACGGCGGCGCTCACTCAGCGCAGGGAGTGGCGGTTCGCCGTGATGTCCGACGCACAGTTCGTCGCCCGGGAGCCCACCGGCCCCATCGCGCGGCAGGCGAGGCGCACCCTGCGGGAGATCAAGGCGGCACGACCCGACTTCCTGATCGTCAACGGGGACCTGGTCGACGAGGGTTCACCGGCGGACCTCGCCCTCGCCCGGAGCGTCCTCACCGACGAACTCGGCGATGATGTCCCCTGGTCCTACGTGCCCGGCAACCACGAGGTCATGGGAGGCCGGATCGACGACTTCATCGCCGCCTTCGGCCCCGCACACCGCACCTTCGACCACCGCGGCACCCGCTTCCTGACCCTGGACACCTCCCGTCTCTCCCTGCGCGGCGGCGGCTTCCCGCAGATCTCGATGGTGCGAGAACAACTGGACGCGGCGGCCCGCAGTTCCCACATCGGATCGCTGGTCATCGTCCAACATGTGCCGCCACGCGACCCCACACCCCAGCGGGGCAGCCAACTCGGCGACCGCAAGGAGGCAGCACTCCTCGAACGCTGGCTGGCCGAGTTCCGGCGTACGACCGGCAAGGGCGCCGCGCTGATCGGTGGACACGTGGGCGTCTTCCACGCGGATCGGATCGACGCGGTGCCCCATCTCATCAACGGGAACTCCGGCAAGTCACCCGCCGGTCCGGTCGACGCGGGCGGATTCACCGGCTGGTCGCTCATCGGCGTGGACCGGGTGGGCATCCGGGACCGCGTTGATGCGGTGCGACGACCCTGGCGCGGCGGAGCCGACTGGATCTCGGTCCAGACCCGTGCCCACCTCGACTCCCTCGCCGTCGCAGCGCCCGCGACCCTGCTGCCCGGCGAGAGCGGCGAGGTCCGCGCCACGGTGACACAAGGACCGCGCACGGTACCCGTGGGCTTTCCGATGAGCGCGGACTGGAGCGGCTCACCGGAACTCCACATCGGGGCCGAAGACGGGGCCCGCGGACACCACCTGGCGTCCTTCGATCCCATGACAGGAAGGATCACCGCCCTACGGCCGGGCAGTCTGACCCTGGCCGTGACGGTGAACACCGTCACGGAACGTGTTCGGATCAGAGTCGGCACCCGAGGCACCTCGGTCGGCAGATAGGACGGGACGCCGGTCCCTGCACCCGTACGCCCGGCCGCTCTCGGTCGGCGCAGAACCGCCCCGACCGAGCGTGGCCGGGCACGGGATCCACCGCCGCGGTGACACCCCGGCACGGGGGTCGATGCGGAGCCCGTCTCACCGTGCGGGAAGCCCTCGTAGCGGGCAGCCTTGGTCATGAGCGCTACGGAGGAGGTGGTGCCCTGTGGCAGGGCCGAGTGCCTCCGCGGCGATGCCCTCCGGCCATGGTGACGAGGGCTTCCCACCGTTGCTGTCGCTGGCCCTCACCGGGATCCTGGACGATGTACGCGCCCAGTCCGGGGGCCTCTACCTGCTCTCGTCGAGCGGACAGATCCTGGAGATGGTGGCGAAGGAGGGGCTGCCGCGCGACTTCTCCGCCCCTTGGGAGCGCATTCCCCTCTCCTCACCCGTTCCGGTGGCCGTCGCGGTGCGTGAGCAGCAGTTGGTGTGGGTCTCGGGGGAGGAGGAGATGGCCCGCCGCTATCCGCGGATCGCCCTCGTGCTGCCCTATCCGTACTGTTTGGCGGCCCTCCCCATCGCCGTCGCCGGCACCATCTACGGCGCGGTCTACCTCACCTGGCCCATGTCCCACGCCCGCGAACTCGCGCCGGCGGAGCGTGAGCAGCTCGTCGCCGCCTGCGACCTGCTGGCCCTCAATCTGCAACGTGCCGCCGAGCAGGGCAGCCCCATCCTTCCCGAGGCGTTCCTCCCGGACACCGACACCCCGGCCGTCTCCGCTCCACAGGTCGAAGCCATCCGCACGCTCGCCAGACTGCCCGACGGCATCTGCTCCCTCGATGTGCACGGCCGCATCACCTACGCCAACCCCGCCGCCGCCGATCTCCTCGGCACATCCGCCGCCGGCTTGGTCGGCCAGCATCTGTGGGGCGCACTGCCCTGGGTCGACGACCCCCTCTTCGAAGACCGCTACCGGGCGGCGATGCTGAGCCAGCGAGAGACCTCCCTCACCGCACTCCGTCCGCCCCGTACCTGGTTGGCCTTCCGCCTCTACCCGGGCCGTGGCGGCATCACCCTGCGCATCACCCCCGCGTCCCGCGAACCCGTTCGGACCGTGGCGGCGGGCGACTCCGCCGCCCCGTCGGTGCGCCTGGTCACCATCTCCCACATCCTCAGCCTGGCCAGCGCACTGACCGAAGCGGTGGGCGTCGAGGAAGTCATCGAACTGGTGGCCGATGAGATCATGCCCGCGGTCGGCAGCAGTGCCCTCGCGATGCTGGCGGCCGAGAACGGCCGGCTGCGAGTACTGGGACAGCGCGGCTACCAGGACCGCCACCTCGTGGACCGGTTCAACGGCACCCCCCTGACCGCGCGGATACCGGGAACCCAGACCCTCGCCACCGGCATACCCTCCTTCTTCGCCTCCCGGGCAGAACTGGAACGCGCCTATCCCGCGCGGCACGCCACCCCCGACGGCATGTCCGCCTGGGCCTACCTTCCCCTCATCGCCTCCGGACGACCGGTGGGCACCTGCGTCCTCGGATACGCGGAGGAGCACCGCTTCTCCCCCCACGAACGCGCGGTCCTGACCAGTCTGGGCGGGCTCATCGCCCAAGCCCTGGAGCGCGCGATGCTGTACGACGCCAAACACCGGCTCGCCCACGGCCTCCAAGCCGCCCTGCTGCCGCGTTCCCTGCCCGCCCTGGACGGTCTGGAAGCCGCCTCCCGCTATCTCCCGATCACCCAGGGCATGGACATCGGCGGCGACTTCTTCGACCTCGTCCCCACCGACGGCAAGGCAGCGGCGGTCATCGGTGATGTGCAGGGACACGATGTGACGGCGGCCGGCCTGATGGGGCAGGTGCGCACGGCGGTGCGCGCCTACACCGCGGTCGGCCAACCGCCGGGACAGGTGTTGGAGTCCACCAACCGGCTGCTGATCGAACTGGAAGGGGACCTGCTCGCCAGCTGCATCTACGTACATCTGGAGCTTGAGGAGCAGCGCGCCCACATCGCCCGGGCCGGCCATCCGCCTCCCCTGCTCCGCGAGCCGGACGGCCGGGTCCGGTTGCTGGAACTCGCGGGTGGTCCGCTCCTCGGCGTCGACCCGGCCGGCACCTACCCCGTCACCACGATCCCCCTGTACCCGGGATCGGTCCTGGCGCTCTACACCGACGGGCTCGTCGAACTCCCCGGCATCGACGTCGACACCGCGCTCGCCGCACTCGCGGAACGGCTCAGCCGCGGCGGTGGCGACTCCCTCGAAACCCTCGCCCGCGATCTGACGGGACCGGTGGGCAGCACCGGTGAACGCGCGGACGACACCACGCTCCTGCTGCTGCGCCCGCTGTACTGAGCCCACGCGGTTCGAGCCGGCCCACCCTGCTCCCGCACGGTGCCCACCGACCAACCGGGGGAGCGTCCAGGCCCGGCAGCCCGTTCCTCTCAGGCCGGAGAGAGCCCCAACTCCCCTTCTCCGAGCGGGGCGAAGAAGCCTTCGACGTCCGCATCCGTCACCCCGTCGAGCGAGGGCGGCAGCCAGCGCGGTGTGCGGTCCTTGTCGATGATCTGGGCCCTCACGCCCTCGATGAGATCGGGCGATGAGTGCGCCGCGCAGGAAACCCGGTACTCCTGGTCCAACACGGCCTCCAGAGTGCTCAGGCCACGGGCGCGTCGCAGCGCGGCCAGTGTCACCTTCAGCGCCGTGGGCGACCGGGTGAGCAGTACTTCGGCGGTGTCCTTCGCGGCGGGATCGCCATGATCGAGCAGTCGGGTCACGATGTCCTCGACCGTGTCGTGCGCGTAGCAGGCGTCGATCCACTCCCGGTGCGCCGCCAGTTCACCCCCGGGAGCGGCCTGCGCATGCCGGGGCAGGACCTCCGCCACATCGGCGGTGGCGAGTTCGGCCGAGAGCCGTGGCAGCCGATCCGACGGTACGTAGTGGTCGGCGAGCCCGCAGAGCAGGGCATCGGCCGCACCGACCGGGCGGCCCGTGAGGGCCAGATGGGTACCCAGTTCGCCGGGCGCCCGCGCCAAGAGGTGCGTACCGCCCACGTCCGGAACGAAACCGATACCGGTCTCGGGCATCGCCACCGTCGACTTCTCGGTGACGACACGCACGTCACCATGGGCGGACACGCCGACTCCGCCCCCCATCACCAACCCGTCCATCAGCGCCACATAGGGCTTGGGGTAGCGGGAGATCCGGGCGTTGAGCCGGTACTCGTCGCGCCAGAAGTCGGCCGACGCCCGTCCGCCGGCGACCGCGTCAGCATGGATCGCCCGGATGTCACCGCCCGCACAGAGTCCGCGATCGCCCGCACCGGCGATCACGACCGTGGCGATCGCCCCATCGCCCTCCCAGTGGTCGAGGGCGGCAGCGATGGTGCGCACCATGTCGTGGGTGAGGGCGTTCAGCGCCCTGGGCCGGTTGAGCAGGATGTACGCCGCCCGTCCCTCGGTGCGCAGCAACACGGAATCGTCCTGGACCATCGGCTGCCCTTCTCTGGAGGTCGTTCTCGCCCGCGGTCGCCCGCCCCTGCTGAGCTGAGGGGAGAAGGGTCCGCGGGACGGCGGTCACGTCTACTCGAACCGCGAGGGGTCGCCCGCTCCCCGACGTACGATCTCCGGCTCTCCACTGGAGAAGTCGATCACCGTGGTGGGTTCGGTGCCGCAGTCGCCCGAGTCGACCACCGCATCGACGACGTGGTCGAGCCGCTCCTTGATCTCCCAGCCCTGGGTCAGCGGCTCGTCCTCGTCGGGCAGCAGCAGCGTGCTGGAGAGCAGGGGCTCACCGAGTTCGGCGAGGAGGGCCTGAGCGACGACGTGATCGGGAATGCGGACCCCGACCGTCTTCTTCTTCTGGTGCAGCAGTTGGCGCGGTACCTCCTTCGTCGCAGGGAGGATGAAGGTGTACCGACCGGGAGTCGCTGCCTTGATCGAACGGAACACGTCATTGTCGATCTGGACGAACTGGCCGAGCTGGGCGAAGTTCTGGCACACCAAGGTGAAGTGGTGGCGGTCGTCGAGGCGGCGGATCGACCGGATGCGGCTGATTCCGTCACGGCTGCCCAGCTGACTACCGAGCGCGTAGCACGAGTCCGTGGGGTACGCGATGAGCGCACCGGCCCGGATGCTGTCGGCCACACCGGTGATCGTGCGCCGTTGAGGGTTTTCGGGGTGCACATCGAAGTACTTAGCCATTCGGCGAGTCTAAGGGCTTGTCCCGGCACCCCCGCGGGCGATGATCCACCGGGGATGGCGGGACAGCCCTCAGCGGATCGGAACGGTGCCCCCGCTGCGATCGGGCGCCCCACCGGATCGACGCACACCGAGTGCCTCGTGCGCCGTGTACTCCGCCGCACTCCGCACGAACATCGCGTGCAGATCCCGAGCGGCCCTCGTGGTGGTCGCGGACAGCGGTCGTTGGATCACCATCAGGACCGCCGGCACATCCCCGGCGATGGGGCGCTGAGTGATGATCCCCGAGCGCTCCAGAGGGTCACCACTAACACTGAAATCAGGCAGCACCGTTGCGCCCAGACCCTCGGCGACCATGAGCTTGCCCATTTCCGCACCGTCCGTGGAGTACGAGAACGCCGGGTTGCGCCCTTCCAGAAGTCGATGGACGTAGCGGTGCATCACATAGCCGGAACGCATCACGATGAGCGGTTCCCGCAGCAGGTCGTTGACGGAGACCGAGCGCAGGGCCGCGAGCCGGCTGTCGGAGCGCATGCAGACCACGGGGCGTCCACGCAGCAGTTCGGTGGTCTGGAGACCGGGGGGTTTGTCGTCGCCCTGGAGGTAGTTGACCAGCCCGAGGTCGAGGCCGCCTTCCGCGAGTTCCCGGTGGATGTCCACCTGTTGCCCGCCCGTGACTTCGATCTGAGTCTCAGGATGGTTGCTGCGGAACGCCTGGATGGTGGGCACCAGGAGCGGCACGGTGGCCGCGTTGACGGTCCCCAGTCGGATCATGCGCGTGGTGCGGTGTTGATCGTCGGAAGCTCGCCGCAGGGAGTCGACGGCGTCGAGCACACCCATGATGTGGGGCAGGAGCTCACGTCCCGCGGCGCTGATCCTGGCTCCTGAGCGCCGCCGGTCGAGCAGGTCGACACCCAGTTCGCGTTCCAAATTGCGGACCGTTTCGCTCAAGGCCGGTTGGGACACGTGGAGCGCCTCGGCCGCACGGCGCAATGATCCGAATCGGGTGACGGCCGCGATGTATTCGAGCTGCTCGATCCGCATGGAGTGTCATCACCTTCCAGCCCTGTCGAACTCATGTCCGCGGCGGGCCCATTTCGGTGAAAGGGAAACCCTATCACCGGCTCGATTATGCCGAATCGACCCCAAGAAGTCCCAGCGGTACGCTCCATGGCCAGAGAGCTGTCGAGGGTGCGGAAAGGCGGGTGGCACGGCGGTGAAGGAACTTCGGAGGCTTGCGGGCCTCACGCGTCGCCGTCACGTTGACCTCGTCCGTGTCTCCAGTGCCCTGTGTCCCATCGCGGACTGAGCCGCCCGGAGAAATCGGGAGCCCCCGCCTTCGCCGGGCTGTCATTCCCCAAATTCCTCCCACCTCTTTTCTTGTGCCCAGGGCCACTGATGTAACGAATTCTTCATGAATTCCATCGACGGCCCATGGGTTCGGCAGACTCCATCCCATTCCGCAAACCGGGAGACCCGATGTCCGTCCCGTTCGCCGCCGAACCGCTGCGCTTCGCCTACTGGGTGCCCAATGTCAGTGGTGGCCTGGTCACCAGCACGATCGAACAACGCACCGACTGGGGATACGACTACAACCGGGAACTGGCGGTCCTCGCCGAGAACAGCGGCTTTGACTACGCCCTCAGCCAAGTCCGCTACATGGCGAGCTACGGGGCCGAGTACCAGCATGAATCCACCAGCTTCAGCCTGGCCCTGCTGCTCGCCACCGAACGGCTCAAGGTCATCGCGGCGGTCCATCCGGGCCTCTGGCACCCGGGTGTGCTGGCGAAACTCGGGGCCACCGCCGATCACCTCTCCCAGGGCCGGTTCGCCGTCAATGTCGTCAGCGGCTGGTTCAAGGACGAGTTCACCGCCCTCGGCGAGCCCTGGCTGGAGCACGACGAGCGCTACCGCAGGTCCGAGGAGTTCATCCGCGCCCTCCGCGCGATCTGGACCGAGGACCACGCGGAGCTCGCCGGGGACTTCTACCGGATCAGGGACTTCTCGCTGAAGCCCAAGCCCCTGAACACCCCCGAACGGCCACACCCCGAGATCTTCCAAGGGGGCAACTCGACCGCGGCCCGAGCCATGGCCGGTCGGGTCTCCGATTGGTACTTCAGCAACGGCAAGGACTTCGACGGGGTGACGGAACAACTCGCCGACGTCAGTGCAGCGGCAGCCACCGCCGGCCGTCGGGTGCGGTTCGGACTCAACGGATTCCTCATCGCCCGCGACACCGAAGCCGAGGCGCGCGACGTACTGCGGGAGATCGTCGCGAAGGCGGACACCGAGGCGGTGCACGGCTTCGGTGCGGCGGTCCGGCAGGCCGGACGGTCGGCCGCCGACGGCAAGGGCATGTGGCAGGACTCGTCGTTCGAAGACCTCGTCCAGTACAACGACGGCTTCAGGACCGGTCTCATCGGTACGCCCGAGCAGATAGCCGAACGCATCGTGGCGTACAAGAGGATCGGTGTGGACCTCCTCCTGTTGGGCTTCCTCCACTACTTGGAGGAGGTCGAGTACTTCGGCAAACGAGTGCTCCCCCTCGTCCGCGAACTGGAAGCCCAACTCCCCGACACCGAAACCGCAGCGGTCAGTGTGTCGACTGCCGCCACGGTGTGAGCCCCGGCCACGACCTCGACCGACAGTCCATCCGTCGTCTCCTGATCCAGCTCGACTACGTCAGTTCCGTCAGTTCCGTCAGTTCCGGCAGGTTCCTCAATTTCCGGCAGCTTTCCTCAGACTCCGTCAGATCTCGCGAGAGACCGTCAAGACCAGGGAGAACCCCGTATGAGCACCACCGCATCCACCGACTGGACGGCACTTCCCGTCCCCACCGACGCATCCGGTTGGATCGCGCGGGCAGCCGAGGTGAGCGCGGTCCTCGCCGTCGACGCTGCCGCCCGGGACAAGGCCGGGGACACTCCGTACGCCGAAGTCCAACTGCTCAAAAACTCCGGACTCGTGACGCTCCTGGGCCCCGTGACCCACGGTGGCGGCGGGCAGAACTGGACCACCGCGTACCGGGTGGTGCGCGAAGTGTCCAAGGCCGACGGCTCGATCGGTCAACTGCTCGGCTACCACTACCTGTGGAACTGGGCCGCCCGGCTCGTCGGCACCTCCGAGCAGTGGCAGCAGGTGGAAGCCCAAGCGGCAGAACACCGCTGGTTCTTCGGTGGCGCGGTCAACCCGCGCGACAACGACGTGGTGGTACGGGAGGAGGGCGGCGACACCCTCGTCTTCACCGGTCGCAAGTCCTTCTCGACCGGGAGCAAGATCTCCGACGTCACCGTGCTCGAAGGGGTGTTGGAGGGCACCGACCAGCACATCTTTGCCATCGTCCCCTCCGACAGCGAAGGTCTCACCTTCCACGACGACTGGGACAACATCGGCCAGCGACTCACCGAGAGCGGAAGCGTCACCATCGACGGCGTACGAGTGCCCTGGACGGCGGCAGCCGGGTACACGGACAAGAAGTTCACACCGCGGGTCTACAACACGCTCAACGTTCCCACCATCCAACTCGTCTTCATCAACTTCTACCTCGGCATCGCCGCAGGAGCCCTGGAGACCGCCGCCACCTACACCCGCACCAAGACCCGCCCCTGGCTCCACGGCGGCCAGGAGCAAGCCGTGGACGAGCCGTACGTCATCGACGTCTACGGCGACCTGACCGCCAAGCTCTGGCAGGCCGAGGCATTCGCGGATCG
Source organism: Streptomyces sp. NPDC059256 (assembly GCF_042753785.1). Classification (NCBI taxonomy): domain Bacteria; kingdom Bacillati; phylum Actinomycetota; class Actinomycetes; order Kitasatosporales; family Streptomycetaceae; genus Streptomyces; species Streptomyces sp. NPDC059256. Next base: position 18,478 of record NZ_JBHYZO010000034.1, read on the forward strand.
GGTGGCCGAGGAGGGGGAGCGGCTCCACGCCGACCCCGATGCCATCACCCCGCGCGACCGCGGCGCGTTCGAGGTCCGGGTGGCCGCCGCGAAGGCCGTCTCCACGGAAGTGGCGCTGGAGATCACCAGCCGGATCTTCGAAGTCACCGGAGCCCGCTCCACAGCCAGCGGAGAGGGTCTCGACCGCTTCTGGCGCAACGTCCGCACCCATACCCTGCACGACCCCGTCGCCTACAAGCGGCGCGAGGTCGGTCGACATGTGCTGACCGGTGAACTGCCCGAACCCACCTGGTACTCCTGACGCCGCCACGCCCGTCATAGTCCCCGCGTCGTCCCGTTCCGTTCCGCCGGTGCCATCGCACCGGCGGAACGGAACCGCCACCCGAGGTGAATCCCACATGGCCACGATCCTCTCCGTCTCCGGTAGTCCCTCCCACACCTCCCGCACCGCCCGACTGCTGCGCCACCTCGACGGACGGCTCGCAGCCCAGGGCCATCGGGTGAACCCCCTCGACGTGCGGAGCCTGCCCGCCGACGCACTCCTCACGGCCGACTTCGCCCACCCCGAGATCGTCGAAGTCCAGCGGCTCTTCCAGGAGGCCGATGCCGTCGTCGTGGGAACGCCCGTGTACAAGGCCGCCTACTCGGGCCTGCTGAAGGCCCTGTTGGACCTGCTGCCCCAGTACGCACTCGAAGGGAAGACCGTGCTGCCGCTCGCCACGGGCGGCTCGATCGCCCATGTACTGGCCATCGACTACGCCCTGCGGCCGGTGCTCTCGGCGATGGGGGCCGCACACGTCGTCCAGGGCTGGTTCGTCCTCGACCGGCACATCACCCTGGTGGAATCGGGAGGGATCACCGTGGACCCCGTGGCGGGCGACGCCCTGGAACGCGTGGTCGACCGGTTCTCGCAACTGCTCAGCGCCGGACCCGTTCCCCTGGCGGCCTGAGATGGCGATACGAGTGATCGGCGACGACCAGGAGGCACTGGCGGTCGCGGCCGGGTTGGCCGTCGAGTTCCGAGCCGGAGCCGCAGCGCGCGACGCCGACCGCATCCTGCCCCGAGCGGAGGTCGACCGGCTGTCAGCGTCCGGACTGCTGGGAATCACCGTGCCCGCAGCCCACGGCGGAGCCGATGTCAGCGCCCGCACCCTCGCGGAGGTCTTCCGACGTCTCGCGTCGGCGGACCCCAGCCTGGCGCAGATCCCCCAGAGCCACTTCGTGTACATCAACGTGCTGCGACGCCAGGGCACTGCGACGCAGCAGAAGTTCTTCTTCGGTGAAGTGCTCGCCGGACGACGGTTCGGCAACGCCCAATCGGAACGGAACACCCGGCACGTCCAGGACATCCGTACCCGACTCTCCCCCCGCGCCGACGGCACCCGGCTGTTGAACGGCGAGAAGCACTACTGCACGGGTGCGTTGTTCGCCGACTGGATCCCGGTGCTGGCGCGGGCGGAGAACGACGCCCTGCACGTGGCGTACGTGGCCAGCGGCGCACCCGGAGTCACCGTCGTGGACGACTGGGACGGCATGGGCCAGCGCACCACCGCCAGTGGCACCGTGCGGTTGGTGGACGTGGTCGTCGACGCCGAACGGATCGTCCCCCATCACCTCACCTTCGAAGGCCCCCAACTGCACGGGGCCGTTGCGCAACTGCTGCACGCCGCCATAGACGCCGGCATCACGACCGGAGCGCTCGCCGAAGCCGCGGCCTTCGTCCACGCCAAGAGCCGCCCCTGGTTCGAGAGCGTCGCGGAGGGCTACGAGAAGGCCGTCGACGACCCACTCCTGATCCAGCGCTTCGGTGAACTCGACATCCAACGGCGCGCATCAGATGCACTCCTCGCCGTGGCGTCCGACAGCGTGGACGCGGCCACCCGCGAACTGACGGATGAAACGGCCGCCCGCGCATCGATCGCGGTGGCGGCGGCGAAGGTGCACGCGGCACGAACGGCGGTCGAGGCGAGCAGTGCACTCTTCGAGGTCGCGGGGACCCGCGCGGCCCTGGCGCCCCTGAATCTCCATCGGTACTGGCGGGACGCGCGCACGCACACCTTGCACGACCCGGCGCGCTGGAAGGTCCAGCACATCGGCCGCCATGCGTTGAGTGGTGTCCGGCCTCCCCGGCACGGTCTGCTCTGACCCCATCACGTTCTGGAGAGTCCCGTGAACCTCACCTTCCACTGGTTCCTGCCCACCTACGGCGACAGCCGCCATGTCATCGGCGGTGGCCACGGGGTGCCCGCGGGCACGGCAGGAGCCGCGGGTGGACAGCGCCCCGCCGACCTCGGCTACCTCACCCAGATCAGCCGCGCGGCCGAGCAACTCGGCTTCGAAGGTGCACTCACACCCACCGGCGCATGGTGCGAGGACGCCTGGCTGACCACCGCCATGCTGGCGCGGGAGACCGAGCGGTTGAAGTTCCTCGTGGCCTTCCGACCGGGCTTCGTCTCACCCACGCTCGCGGCGCAGATGGCCACCACCTTCCAACGCCACGCCCCGGGGCGGCTGCTGCTCAATGTGGTGACGGGAGGCGAAAGCCATGAACAGCGTGCGTACGGAGACTTCCTGGACAAGTCCGAGCGCTATGCGCGGACGGGTGAGTTCCTCCACATCGTGCGGGCCCTGTGGCGGGGGGAGACGGTGACCCTGGACGGCAGTCACCTCCGGGTCGAGGGCGCCCGGCTGGGCCGCCTCCCCGATCCCGTGCCCCGGGTGTACTTCGGTGGTTCGTCCGACGAGGCGGGCGCAGTGGCCGCCCGGCACAGCGATGTCTATCTGACATGGGGTGAACCACCGGCCCAGGTGGCGGAGAAGATTGCGTGGATACGCGGTCTCGCCGCCGGGCAGGGCCGTACCGTCCGCTTCGGCATCCGCCTCCATGTGATCACCAGGGACACGTCCGACCAGGCGTGGGCCGAGACACGAAGGCTCCTGGACGGGTTCTCGCCCGATGCCGTTCGCACGGTGCAGGAGGGCTTGGCCCGCAGCGAGTCCGAAGGCCAGCGCCGCATGCTGGCCCTCCACGGTGGCTCCACGGACGGGCTGGAGATCTCCCCCAACCTCTGGGCCGGGATCGGATTGGTCCGCGGCGGCGCAGGCACCGCACTCGTGGGGAACCACCGCGAGGTCGCCGAACGCATCGTGGAGTACCACCGGCTGGGGATCGACGAGTTCATCATGTCCGGTCACCCCCATGTGGAGGAGGCGTACTGGTTCGGCGAAGGCGTGTTGCCCAGGCTCGCCGAGGCAGGGCTGTGGACACATCCGACCGAAGGGGCGGCGAAGAACGGACGCACCGTCTCCGTGCCCTTCGCCGGACAGCTCGGACGGTGAAGCCCTCCGCTGGACGACGTTTGGACCTACAGCATGTGCCCGATGGGTTCCTCGCACCAGAGTTCCGGCGCATCCGTCTTTCCGGAGGGAGCAGAATTCTCCCCATCGGGCACATCACACACTGAAGGGACCCAACTACACAGCGGTGTGCATCGGTGTCTGAGCACACCTTCGCCCAACTCATCGCACGCCGTGTATCTCCTGCTCACATGGCCTGTGCGGCGTCGCCGCCGTGCCCTTGCCGCTGCGCGAGCAACGTGCGACGCACCCGTGCGCACCTCCGGGCGCACCAGCCGTGGTGACAATGAATCCGCGAATTCCACCACCACGGTCCGCGTTGGGCGCTACGGTGACGCACCCGCCCCCACTTGCCAGAGGTCCCCATGCGAAGACCACTTCTGACCACCCTCGGCATCATCCTCATCGCACTGTCCGTCTGGGCCATCGCCTCCGCCACCAGGTTCCAGGACGGCCCGGCACTCATCGTGGACGTCCTGATCGCCTCAGCCCTCGCCGCCGCAGCCTGGCTGAGCCTCAGTTCCGCCACCCGCTAGCGCCACTCCGTCACATCCCCGGCGACTCGACACCAAGACGGCCACCAACAACGATGTGGCCGCTTCCCCCCCCACGAGCGAACTGGCGCCTGCGTCCGATGATTTCCGCCGTTCGGCCGGCACCTCGGGTCACCGTGTGGGTGAGGTCCCGGTCGGACGGTTCGCCGACGAAGTCCACTCCGGGTTGGGAGTGGTGAAGTACCGTTCGTGCCGGGTGCGGCAGACCAGTCGCCCCCGGTGGAAGACGGCCCGCTCAGCGCGGGCGTCCGCCAGGGCTCCTTCCACCGTGCTCGTCCGCACGGCCAACAGCTCAGCCGGAGAACCGGGTTCAACAGCACCACCCTCCAAACCCATGGCCCTGCGCGCCGCGCCACTCACCGCCTCATAGGCGGCACGGGGCGACAGATGCCCCGCGAGCACCAGCAACGAGGCGGCCTCCATCGGGTCGAATCGGCCCAGGGGGTTGAACGGGTCCCGCGCGTTGTCCCCGCCCGCCGCCACGGTGACCCCGGCGGCGCGTAGTTGGGCGATCGCGGTGAGCCCCCTCGGCATGGGCGGTGGGTGTGTCCGGGCCTGGAGATAGAGGTTCGTCGCAGGGCAGGTCACGACCGCGATACCGGCCCGGGCCACCTGGACGGCCGTACGCTCCACGACATCGGGCCGCTGGATGCCCAGGCTCACACAGTGGCTTGCGGTCACCCGGTAGGGGAATCCGCTCCGCAACACCCACTCGGCGAGTGCGCCGAGGGTGTGGGAATCAGGGTCGAGCGTCTCGTCGATATGGAGATCGACCGGCTTGCGGCAGTCGAACGCCGTCCCCATCAGGATGTCCAGACACGCGGACGGATCCTCATCGCGGTAGGGAGCGCCCCCCACCGCGTCGGCGCCCTGCGCGAGGGCGTCGACCAGGAGTGCGCGGTTGTCGGCGCCGGCAACTCCGCGGAGGGGAAAGTCCACGAAGGCGACGATCTGGAGGTCCAACTGCCCCAGCAGTAGTCGACGCACCTCGCAGAGAGCCTCGACGAAGATGAGCCCGGTCTCCGTTCCCACGTCCACGTGGGAACGGATCGCCGTGGCACCGCTGGCCAACAACTCCTTCGCCGCGCGCAGGGCACGATCGCGTACGTCCGACGGCGAGATCGACTGCCGGGCCGTGTACCACGCCGCCACCGCCGTATCGAGGCCCCCCGGCCCCCCGCCGATGTCCACTCCCCCCAGGAGGACCTTGTCGAAGTGACCGTGCGGTTCGGCGGGGGCAGGCAGCAGGAGGTGCCCGGAGAGGTCGATCACTTCACCGATGGGATCCTGTGCCCCGGTCGCCGTGACCGCCTGGATGCGTCCGGCCCCGAGGTGCACATCGGCCGTTGAACCGTCGAGGAGTTGGACGTTCGCCAACAACAGTGGTCGGGCGGCTTCATGCATCGCTGTTCGGCCCGTCGGCCCCGGACCTTCCGGCACCGCCGCTGAACAGGTCACCCGCGTCAAGTCTGCCCATGTCGGGTGTCACCACCGGGCCGTACAGTTCCTCGTAGAGGCTGAAACCCAGGAGGTCGATGCCCGCGAGATGGAGTCGCTCCGTTGCCGCGGAGGCGCTGTTGATCACCGCGGCCAGTTCAGGACCGGTGTGGCACCGGGCGGACACCAACGCGCCCACCGCGAGCAGTGTGCCACCGGTGGCGGCAACGCAGTCGATGTAGATCGTTGCCTGATAGGAGTCGCGGGGGATGTCGGTGAGGTACTCGTGCGCGACGGAGTTCCCGTCGGGCGACCGCCGCATGCCGACCATGCAGAAGTCGGCGTGCGGAAAGGCGGCGGCGAATCCGGGATACATCAGCGCGCCGCCCCTGAGGACCACCACACAGAGCACATCGTCCAGCGGGCCGAGCTCGCCATGGACGATGTCCGCGGTCCGCGGACCCAACACATGGCCCAACTCGATGATTCCCTGCCGTACCTCGAAGGGGTCGGTGGCTTCTTGGAGTCGGGCGACGCGCTTCTCGGCGCCGGAGATCTCCGTGGGAAGGGTCATCGCGCCGGGCCGCCCGTCCGGACGATGTCACGACAGATTCTCGCCATGTCGATGCCCGGATCGCTCAGGAGTTCGGCCAATGGATGCTCCGGGTCGAGAGTCGCCCGGCTGCGGGTCAACAGATCCTGAGTGGCGATCAGGGTGGCTGCGAGACGTACGTCGTCGGGAGCCAGCAGATCGTCCACCAGGGCTGCGGAATCGTTCTTGTCCAGGGCTGCGGAATGGGTTTTGGGGTCCAGATCCATCACGAGATCGGAAAGCGCCCAAATTCCCTCGTCCACGAGCAGATGGGTGAGCGGATCCTCAAAGAAGTAGGCCACTGCTTCGGCGAAGTTCTGCTCGCCCAACAGGAGTTTTCGATCCGGTGCGGTTCCGCAGAAGATCCAGAACGTGCCATCGGAGTTGAGGGTGACGGCGAGCCCCGAAGTGGCCGTGTAGTCACCTCGAATCGCATCGTTGACGGCGGTGGCCAGGGAGAGGTTGCCGGGCTGCTTCTCGAACGGCCCGTAGTATTCCCGGAGCGTTTTGCTGGCTCCTCGGTGATCCTCTGCGAGTTGCAGCGCCTTTCCGCTGCGGCGAAAGACATTGAAGGTGATGGGGACCGATCCTCCGGAAGGGAGCAGGAGGGTTCGGTTCCAGTCGTCGACCTCGTGCAGCTCCGCGCCCAGCTCCTCAGCGATCATCCGATCCACGATGCCGATGTCCGGTTGGATGCTTCGCAATCCGGCAGCGAACCGAGGTTGGGTCTCCGACCAGCACCGCAGCACATTTCCATAGTGCTCGATCCGGACGGGGCGGGGTGCGTTGAGGTGATAGCGGTCGATGCTCAGTCGCAGCAGCAGTTCCGGGTTCACGGGATTGCGGGCCCTTGCCGCGTCCAGTTGACCCATGATGCGCGCCGTGCGCTTGGGGGTGGTGGCCCAGTGTCCGGCGGTGACGATCTCGATCCTGGGGACGTCAACGGTCGCCAGCAGCCTCAATATGCTGGAGAACTTGAGGAAGGGCTCCCCGCCACCGGTGATGTTCAGCTTCTGCGACGACGACTCCGAGATGAAGCGAATGGCTCCTTCCAGTTCACCCCTGGAGAGGGCCACCTTCTCGGACTTCCGCTCCAGGTCCGACGAGTACATGCAGTGCTCGCAGGCCACGGGGCACAACTCGCTCAGATGGATGAAGAAGCTCGATCCGCGTGCAGGTAGGGATTCCAGCCGATGGTGAAAGGACCGGATGATCCTCTCGCGAGCCGGCACCGGATCGGCGAATGCTTCCAGAACGTGCGGATAGTGCAACCTTGCCTCCTCATCAGGGAATGCCAGAAGTGAACTCCGGTCAGGGAATCCACTTCTTCCGTGCAAGATTCTTTCTGCAAGATCCGCTATTTGGCTCAACTGTCAGCTTCCTGCTTCGCTTATCCGCCGTCAAGGACCCGGAACGGTTGGCGTCGGGTTGGCCTGAATGAGCGTGTCGGATCAGATCGATTTCCTGTCCCCGGGTGATCTGTCGAGCTTTCGCTGAGATGCTGTGGGCCGTTCGGGCTATCTGGCGGCGAAGTCCGGGTCGGACATAGCGATGCCCGATAAGCTGAAGCCTTGTGTGTCGTGCCTCCTGGTAATTTCAGCCGGCATTTGGGAGGGAGTGCTTCCGGATGTCGGAACGCACATCGGTATCGGTGGTCCTGATCGCCGGGGTACTGGCAGCGGTCTCGCTGGGGAAGTTCTCCCCCTTCCTCGATGAAGTGCGCGACGGCTTCGGTCTCTCATTGACCGCTGCCGGATGGCTGACCTCCAGCGTCACCGTGGTGGCCGCCGCAGCCGCCACCACGGTGGGGCGGTGGTCAGGCGCGGAGCGGTCCCGGCCGGTGCTCGCCTGGGGACTGGTTGCCATCGGACTGAGCGGGCTGTTCACGTCGGTGCTCGTCGAAGTGGCCTGGCAGCTCTACGCCCTGCGGCTGGTGGAAGCCGTCGGCTATGTGGCGATCATGGTGGCGGGGCCCGGTCTGCTGGTCCAGGTGAAGGACCACGCCGTACGCAAATGGGCACTGGCGCTGTGGGGGATGTGCATTCCGGCCGGGCTCGCCACCGCCGCCGCGGTGGGGGGCCTCCTCTCGGACGCGGGCTGGCGGGTGTGGGTCGTGGCGCCGGCCCTGGCCTCGCTCCTGTTCGGCCTGCTGGTGCCTTGGACGGTGGCGCCGTGGAGTGCTGGATCGCCAGCGGACGACGATTCGGCGCAGGTGTGTCAGCCCGGGCGTTCCGATGGGGCCGTGTGGTTGCTGGCGGCCGGCTTCGCCCTCATCACCATGGTCGGCTTGGCGGTGGTGACGATGCTCCCCGTGTTCCTGTCCACCGAGAAGGGGCTTACGCAGGGCCGGGCCGGCGCTCTCACCTCGGTGGTCGCGGCCTCCAGCATCCTGGGCAGCGTGGCCGCGGGATATCTGCTGCAACGAGGACTCCGCTCGATGTCCCTGTTCACCTCGGCGCTGTCGATGCCGCTTCTGGGCGCCGGGGTCTTCCTCGCGCCGGCCTGGTCCGCATCCTTCGTCGCAGCGGCACTCCTCATGGTCGTCAACGGGATCGTCGTCGCCGCGGTGTTCTCGGCACTCCCCACGGTGTCAGGGGTCGCAGGGGCCGCCCGGGCAGCGGGTACCGTCACCCAAGTAGGCAGCCTGGGCACGTTCTTGGGGCCGCCCGTGTTCGGCGCAGCACAGGAACTCATCGGCTGGTGGGCAGCCGTACCGCTGGTGATGGCCGTCGCACTGGCAGGAGTGGCGGCCCTGTCGACGGCCGTCAGACGAAGCGCACTGGCCGTATCGGAAGCCTGAAGGTGCAGCCTGCTGGCAGCCCGATGCAGGCTGGTGCTGTGCCCGGCGCATGACAGACCCCTCGTACCAGGGGCGGTGTACGACTGCTCGTACCGCCCGTGTGGTGGGTGACCGTCGGACTCCCTTGCACCGGGGGAGGGCGGGAGCCCATCCGTCTCACTCGGGGAGATGACGGGTGTCACCGAGGCTGACGACCTGACGGTTGTGGAAGAAGTCGTCCTCCCGCAGGGTGGTGATGCTCCCCGATGGCGCCCGGAAGTTCGCATAGCCGAGGGACTCGATCGGCATCCCGATCCACCAGGCCACGATGAACGTCAGAGCGAACCCATGGGTCACCACGATCTGATGTTCGTAGGGGTGCTTGAGGATGTCGTCCATGACGGCGTAGACGCGCTCCGCGAAGGCCCCCTTGGTCTCCGCTCCCACCACGCCCTCATCGTGCCCCAGCCGATCGCCGACGGCCGGCGGGGTGATGAAGCGCTGGTCGAGCCATTCCTGTGGCCTTCCCTCCGCCTCTCCGTACGACTTCTCCCTCAATCGGCGATCGAGGACGGGCTTGACGTCGAACGCGTCGGCGATCTCCTGCGCCGTTTGGACCGTCCGTTGGAGGTCCGAGGAGATCAGCTCGACCTTGGACTCCTCGGGGACCGCCGACCGCAGCGCCCGGGCGACTGCGGCAGCGGCGCGCCGTCCGTCGGGAGTGAGGTCGGAGTCATGCCACCCGCCGACGATCCGTTCGACGTGGTGTGTCGCCTCCGGATGCGTGACGACGTAGAGCGTGCGCACGAGTGGGTGCCCTTCTGTTGATGAGGTTCGGACCGAGGCCGGGCCGTATCCGGCGGACACGGTTCAGGGAAGCGCCAACTCCAGCACCATCAGCCCCCATAACAGACGGGAGTGGTCCTGGCCTTCCCCATGTTCCCCGATCACCTTCCGCACGGCTGCCGCACTCAGATATCCATCGGTGCACAGACGGGGTCTGCTCAGCACATCGACGGTGAAGTCCCACAGGTGCGAGCCCTCGCGCATGAAGGCACTGATCGGAAAGGTGAACGGCTGCTTCTGGCGGCCCTGGACGCCGGGAGGAACGACCCCGATTCCGGCGTCCCAGAGGATCTGCTTCCGACGTGCGCCGTCCACCTTCATCCCATCGGGCGCTCCGCGGGCGAAGGCGGTGACGGCCGGCTGGCAGTACGGAACACGGCACTCGATCGCGTACGCCATCGAGAGGTGGTCGAGTTTGCGCAGGTTCAGGCTCGGCAGCTTGTACAGGCGGTCGAATGCCAGAAGCTGCTCCAGACGGGAGGGGGCCGGGCGGTTCAGCAGGTCGAGGGACCGTTGTCGGCTGCTCGTGCCCGAGTCGACGAGTTCGCGGTACTCAGGGGTGTAGAGCTGTCGGTACCGGGCTTCGGGGATGAGCGACAGCCGGTCGAGATAGCGGGACGGCCAGGTGTCGTCGGACACCGCGAGTGCCGTGCTGTACCGGCGGTAGCCGCCGAACTGCTCATCCGCCCCGTCTCCCACGAAGCAGACCCGAAAGCCCCGCCCGGAGATCTCCCGGAACAGCGCGAACGCACTCAGCGCATGGGGTGTCGCATTGGGTGGGCCCAAGGCCCGCACCATGGCCGGAATCAGTTCGGGCAGCTCTGCATCCCGGACCTCCACCACCTCCAACTCGATCCCGGCGTGTGTGGCTGCCTCCTTGGCATGGACCAGCTCGTCCGATGAGTGGGTTCCCTCGTGGGTCACATGGAATCCGGTGACGTCGCCGCGCAACTCACCGAGGAGCGTCGCGAGGATGCTGGAGTCGAGCCCGCCCGACACCTGGACGGCGATCGGCGCCGACTGGAGCGACATATGGGCCACCTCCCGGCTGAGCAGGGCGCGCAACCGGTTCGGCGTGTGCACTTCGCCGGTCACCGACGGATCGGCCGACTGCGCGCCTTCCACGGTGGTCCTGCCGTCGCAGACCAGCCGCTCACCGGCGCGCAGCGAGGAGGTGTGCCGGTACCAGGGTGAGCCGTCCGGTAGACACTGCCAGTTCATGTAGTCGTCGACGGCGGACGGCGCCAGTTCCCGGGGCCCGGGCAGCAGGGTGCCGAGCCCGCTGAGCTCGGAGGAGAAGGTGACGCCCCCGCCCTCGACGGAGTAGTACACGCTCTTGACCGCCAGGGGATCGCACCACAGCTTCAGCCGCCCGCCCGTCCGTAGGTCCACCACGGCGATGGCGAACATTCCTTCGAGCCGCTCGATGAATCGGTCGCCGTGGAGCTCGTAGTACGGCAGGAGGACCGAGCCGTCCGAGTCGCCTTCGACAGGGACGCCGTGCGAGGCGAGTTCCTCCCGGATGGCCCGGAAGTTGTAGATCTCCCCGTTGAACACCGCGTACACCGAACCGTCGGCGTTGACGAACGGCTGGCACCCGTGGGAAGGGTCCTGGATGGAGAGGCGATTGCATCCCAGGCCCCAGTTCGCCCCCCGGACGTAGTGCTGTTCATCGGGTCCGCCCGACAACTGAGCGTCCCGGGCGGCCTCCAGAGCGGTCACCTCGACCGCTCGCCCGAAGTAGCCGTAGATCCGACACACATTCCTCTCCCCCCGGTCCGGTGTGTTGGGTCGTTCCGGTCTCAGGCGGACGTGTTGTTCTCGCCCGCGGGCGCCCTGCGGCGCAGTGCCCACTGTTGCAACGGGAGCCGGTGCTCGACCGCGTCACGCGCCTCCATCGCGCTCAGCAGCTCGCGCAGCGGGGGAACGTCGCCCGTCGCCTCCCGGGCACGGAAGCAGTACTCGTTGGAGATCTCGGCGTTCCAGCCCATCGTCTCGTGCAGCTCGTGTTTCAGCAGGTCCAGAAAACCCTGCCGGCTGACGAATGCCTCGGCCGCGTCCCGTGCCTGCCGAATCTCGCCGAAGGCCGCATCGATGAGATCGAGCCACTCCAGAACGGCATCTGGCGCCTCCGCCGCGCTCGGCACACCGTAGGCGTTGAGGTGGCGGAACCGAGTGGTGAGTTCGGACAGGGACACGGGCAGTCGGGCGAGGAAACGAGCCAGGTACTTGGGATTGCGATTGGTGTTCCCGTGGACGTGGGTCAGCCCGCGGAAGGTGTCCACACCGAGCTTGCGAGCCGCGATCAGGGCGGACTCGTAGTCCTTCTGCGCCCACATGCCGGCCAGATCGCGGAAGTCGGGGTAACTGCCGACGGCCGTGCGGAAGGCCGTGTAGGCAAGCTCACCGGGCCGCAGCCCAGCCGTGATCCGTTCGAACTCCGGTACGTTCGTCAGAGGGACGCCGTACGTCAGACGGGACAGCAGCCGGAAGTCCACGGCGGACGCGGCGAAGCTGGACGACTTACGGGCCCGGCTCCTCATGTGCTCGTACAACTGAGCATGGGCCGTGAGCATGTGGGTGATCTCCTGGACCGTCCAGTACTCCACATCGACGCCGAGCAGGCTGTGGGGCAGGTAGTCGAAGCTCGCCTTCACCCGGTCACCGCTGGTGTAGTACCTCATATGGCCTTCCCTGGGGAAGGTGTCCCGGTGGAACCTCTCGTCCCTGGTGGGCGCGAAGACCGAGAAGTCAAAGTCCGAGGACGGGGTGCCCGAACCGTCCACGAGGGAGCCGGACAGCATCAGTACATCGCCGTCCACGAGATGGATCTTCGCCCGGACCGCTTCCTCGTCGAACTCGTCCATGCCACTGACTGCGGAGATGTGTTCACGGAAGGAGAGCATGGCTGTGGTGGATCCTCTCTGCGTCATGGCCCGTTCGACAGCCGGCCTCGGAGCAGGTCGGCGAGTCGATCGACCTCTTGGCGCACATCGCTGAACGAGTAGCGGAAGCGGAAGGTGGGCAGTGCGGTCACAGCGTTGTGGGTACGCAGAAGGGCCTCGGGCTCGGGCTGGTGGCCGAAGATGTTGAGGTGCTTGTTGGGTAGTGGCAGAACACCGCGGTCCAACAGTTCGCCGCGGTGGGGTGGGGGTACGGGGGCGAACTCCGCTTCGGTGGGATCGTCGGCCAGGCTCAGATGGACGATCGCATCCACCGTGAGGGACCGCCCGATCTTGGTTTCCAGGAGGTCTGCGTACTCCCAGGGGTAGATGAGGGCGGTTCCGTGCTGCTCGATGCCGGACGCCCGCAGGCTCGGCAGCGTTTCATTGGCCGGGTGCGACAGCGAAGCCAGAACGGCTCGCGCCCGATCCTCTCCGAACAACAGGTCCAGGGTGTCCAGTCGTACGGAAATGGAACGGGGCCAGCCCGTACCCGTCACCGTGCCCCCGGTGGAGTCCACCGTGAGGCTCACATCGTCGTTGCAGACCATGACACCGGAACCGTTGAGCACGCTGGCCATGACGAAGGAGGTCTTGCCGGCTCGACTGCCGCCGACCAGGGCCACCCCGAGGCCGTTCAGTTCGACGAGCCCGGCATGGACGAACAACACTCCCCGTCTACTGGCGGCCGAACGGTGGATCGCCCGGGTGGCCCGCAACAAGGACTGGGTGACCCAGGCTTCGCCACGGGGCGCGAGATGGACGAGGGTTCTGTCGGTGTGGTCGACCGCGTAGTCGACGGCTACCTCGCCGAGTGCCGTGACCGACTCCGTGACCGATCGGTCCGAAGGCGTTGCGTGCGCGGTCACTCGCCAGGTGTCCGGCGCGGAGGAGCCGGGTTGCAGATGGAGATAGGGCGCGGCGAGCCGCTGGACGTGGTCCGCGACGCTCTGAGTGCACAGCAGACCGGTGGAGGCAAACGGGGAGCGGACGGTGTAGTGATCGGTTGCAGTGTTGGAGTCCATCGTGGTGAATCACCCCCGTGTCTCAGGCCGGGCGGAAAGGACGCCGGCGACAGCGGACCACCCCGGGGCGCGAGCCCTTGGTGGCCGGGTTGGGCAGGTGATGTGTTCCTCCAGGATGCTAGTTCGGTGGATTGACGGATGACAAGGGCGCCCCGAACCGACGCGGGGGCGCGTGAGAGCGGCCGGCACCGCTGCCGCAGACTCCCAACGGCGCCACTGCGCCGACTCGGTGGCTCCGCGGCGGCGAAGTCATGGCGCCCGTGCCTCGGGCTCGGTCCGTCGTGCTGGTCCGCTCCGGTCCGACACGAACGGACCGCGGACGTCCCACCCCAGCTCGTCCCGCCCGCGGAAGAAGACGCCGTTGGTCTGCGCCGACGGCTCTTCCAGTAGTCGTACGAGGTCCATCGCCGCGGGCCCGGGGCCGCGCGGGGCCGAATCCGTTCCCATGTCGGTTCTGATCCACCCCGGGCAGTAGGAGAAGGCCGACAAATCACCAGGTGCAGCGGCGAAGTGGTGTGCCAGTGTGAGGACGAGTGAGTTGAGGGCGAGCTTCGATGACCGGTAGGCGAACGAGGCCCCGTCGGCATCCTGGAGCCGTCCCATCCCGGATGAGATGCAGACGATCCTGCCGAAGCCTCGCGCGATCATCGAAGGGGCGAGCGCGCGTGCCAGTTGAACGGCGCCGAACAGATTGACCTCGAAGGTGTCCCGCAGGTCGTCGGGGGAGAGGGAGAAGAAGTCCCCGTACGACCGGCGGGGGTCATCGAGGTACACCCCCGCGTTGTTGACGAGCAGGTCGACGGCCTCGCCGGCGAACGGATCGACGGCCATGGGCTGTCGTAAGTCGATCGTCCGGTAGTCATCGAGGGCATCGTTGTGGGGCAAAGCCGTCCGTCCCGCTCCCAACACCCGATAGCCCGACGCCTTGAGGGCTTGGCAGATGTGCCGTCCCAGCCCACGGGAGACTCCCGTCACCAGTGCGTTCGGCGTGTCTTTCACCATGGTTGCCTGCGCTTCCATCCCTCGTGGCGTGTGGGCGTTGCACGGGCCGGTGGCTACCGCACTCGCGCGATCGATCGGTGGCGGACGGTGTGACGACCGGGCATCGTCAACCGAAACCCATCGGTGTGAGTGAGCGGTTCGTCGGGTGACAGCACCCCCTGGCCGATAGAATCCGATGGACCGGGAACCGCCCCAGGAGTGGCCCAAACACATCTTGGCCAGGGCGGGTTGTTCGGCACTCAGGACTGGACGAAGGAGAGGGCACATGCGCGGGCATCGGTTACTCGTGACGGGGGCGAGCGCAGTGGGCACGACGACCCTGGGCCGCACCCTGGCCTCCTTGCAGTCGGTTCCACACGCGGATGTCGATGACTACCTCTGGCTTCCCACCGCCCCGCCGTACACCCACAAGCGCCCCGTGGAGGAACGGCTCGCCCTGATGCACGCGCTGTTCGTCCCGCGTGACGCCTGGATCCTCTCGGGGTCGTTGAAGGGGTGGGGTGACAGCATCATCGATCGGGTTGACGGTGTGGTGTTCCTGGCGCTCGATCCCCGTACGCGCATGGAGCGGCTGATGAGTCGCGAAGTCCTGCGCTACGGGGACACGATCGAACAGGGCGGGGCCAACGAAGCGGCCCACCGGGACTTCTTGGACTGGGCGCAGGGCTACGACGACACCTCCCTCTCGGGTCGAAGCCGGGCCAAGGACGAGCGTTGGCTCGCAGAACTGCACTGTCCGGTGCTGCGGCTCGACAGCGCGGAACCCGTTGCCCAGCTGGTGGCGCAGGTCATCGAGTGGCTCGACCACGAGGTGGCTCCGGGCGACCCGCAGTCATGACGGGCTCGCCGGCGCCCTCGATCCCATGTCTGATCGAACGCATCGCGGCAGGCGATGCGGATGCGCTCGACGGCAGGGGCGTGAACACGTCCCATCGCATCGTGGCTGGCGAACAGCGCCTCTCCGTGAAGGTCCACTGTGCGGAACGCTCGTCGGGACCTCAGCTGCAACGCATCCGGAGCGTCGACGCGGAGCTGCGGGGGACCGCGTGGTATCCCCCTGTGATCGACATCGGGTTCGACGGTGGGAAGCGCCCGCGGCTGGTCGTGGTCCGCCCCTTCGTCCCCGGCGAACCTGCGGATGACGCGCGCCGACACATCGACCCACTCTTCTCCGTCCTGGCCGATCTGGCGGGCGGCACCGACCGCACCGAGATCGACCAGGCCCTGATCGCGGACTACGCGTCGCAGTGGCTGACTCCCGGGGAGCGGGAGCTCACCGTCGAAGCCTTGGCCGGTGACCGGCGGGGGCTGGTGCGCGCCATGGACGACCACCTCGATGACCTGCGGGCCAGTGCGTTGCGCCTGACCCGTCCGGGCGAAGCGATGATCTACCACGGTGACCTCCACGGTCGGAACCTGCTGACTGATGGATCCGGCTCCCCGACCGTCATCGATTGGGACGAGACGGGCTACTCACAGCGACCTGCCGACGCCGGCAAGGCGTTGTGGCTCTCCTGCCGTCGTGGCCGGGGGGACTTCGAACTGGACCCGTCAGCAGCCCGTCGTTTCGTCGAACAACTGTGGACGCGCTTGGGGATTCCGCTTGCGCAGGCGGGCGATGTGGCGAACCTGGGGGCGATCTGGTTTCTGCCGCGCTCCGACCATGTGGCGCTGCTCGCCCAACGAGATGTCGAACTGGTCCCTTGGTACCTCGACTGGGTCTCCCGCTTCTGGTCGCGCTTCGAGGCGAACGTGGAGCTGTTGCGCCGCACAGCTGAGGAACTCGACGCACGGGGGAACGCGGTCGAGGGAGAGCGGTCATAGCCGCACCGCACGCGCGAACTCGTCGGCGAGCCGCGCCACATCCGCCGCACTGCCCAAGGAGCAGCGCAGTACCGGAAGCTTTGCGAGGTGTTCCAGGAAGTCCTCGACCGACGGCGGTGGGGCCTGGTGGCGGACGGGTACCTTCAGCCAGTCCTCGCCGTACAGATTGTCATCGAGGGAGAAGCAGTTCCGTCGGATGACTTCGCTCGTGTGGTCGAGTGTCGAAGGCTCCAGCCGGTACGCCGCTTCCCTGTCGATCCGTGGCAGGATCACCCCGGCGAGCGGTGCCTGCGGTACGACGTCGACCCCGAGGAAGCGGTGCACTTCCCGCGAACTCAGTTTCAGCTTGTCCTCGCCCTGGAACTGGTCCCAGTCCGAGCCCGCGCCGGGCAGGCCCGCTCGTACCGGCCAACCGTCGAAGTCGCTGACTCCCATCACATCGAGCGAGCCCTTGTTGATGGCCAGGGGCAGTGGACAGGCCGTCACATCGTAGGAGTGCCCGTGCCGGTCCAGATGCATGCGGTCATTGCCCATCCAACCCGCCCCGGACAGCAACCGGGCCAAGGCGATCGCGGTGGTGGACTTGCCCGCGCCGGAGTCACCGATCACCAGGTAGGCGCCATCGTCGAAGACCAGTGCCGAGGAGTGCAGCACGAGCGAGCCCTCGGCCTTGGCGATCCGGGTGGCCACATCGCGGATGATGCGGGTGAGCCATCTGTCGCCGAGACCGGACCGGGGACGCACGATGACAGCCCGGTCCTCGGTGCGTACCAGGGCCGCCACCTCGTCGGAGTTGACGTCCCGCAGGGTGAAGACCGTGTGGGTGTCCGCGTCGTACCGGGGCAGTCGATAGTCGCGGGTGAGCTCGAACTCCCCCGGTACGCAGTGGTCCGCCGCCCGTCGGAGCAGTGCATGGATGTCGATGGGTGGGAGAGGCAGATCGACCACCGTCAGGTCCGGGCGCGGTGTCGACCCGGGAGGTGTGTCGAAGACACCCAACATGCCCGGCGGCCAGAAGGTCTCGGACACCAACGCGTCCGCCTCGGGCGAGGCCGTGACGACCTTCAACAGATGCCCACGGATCTGTAGGTGGCGGACCGACGCGCCATCCGGCTCCGCGGTCACGAGTTCGCTGACGTTCATCAAAAGCTCCCGTGGTGAGGACGGAAGGTCACGCCAGTGGGCACTGCCGAGCAGCTCCGCGGCGGAAGACCGTCCAGGTGGTGAAACCCATGTCGAGCAGGACTTGGACCACGTCCGGGTACTGGTCGCAGATGCGACCTGGAACGTGGGCGTCCGAAGCGAAGGTGATGGGAACCCCGAAGTGGAGTGCCCGTTCGAGGAGGTCGAACTCGGGATACCATCCTCCGCACTGCTTGGTGCCACCCGAGGTGTTGATCTCCATGACCGCACCGGAGTCGCGGATCGCGAGCAACATCTCATCGGCCGCGGCGGGCGCCGGGACCTCGCCCAACTCGGGGAAGTTGCCCTTGAGCGCGTCCACATGGCCGATGACGTGGAAGAAGTTGGATCGGGCACAGTCCGCCACCGTGCGGAAGAACCGCGATTTGAGCGCGGGAAGATCCGCCGGGTCGACGGCCCCCCATCTGCTGACGTCGAAGATGTCCTTGCCCTCGAACATGTGCACCGACCCGATGACGTAGTCCAACGGGTAGGAACTCAGTGCGGCGGAGTACGCGTCCACCTTGCCGTGGAAGTAGTCGGCTTCCGTGGAGACGAGGATCTCGATGCTCCGCGCGAACTCCTCCTTGAGGGCGAGCGCCTCGGCGATGTAGGACGGGAACTCGGACTTGGGCATGGCAACCGGCGGCAGTGCGTGGTCCTCTTCGGCGGCGAACATCGGCGCGTGGTCCGACAGCCCCAGGACGCTGACGCCCTTGTCCAACGCCTCGATGACGTAGTCGCGCAGTGTGCCCGTGGCGTGCCCGCACCGCTGGTGGTGGGTGTGCAGATCGATCACCCGTCACACCGCCAGATATCCGCCGTCGACGACGAGGTCGGTGCCCGTGATGAAGCTCGCCTCCGATGACAGGAGAAAGGCGATCGGCGCCGCCACCTCGGAGGGGTCCGCGAAACGACGCAGGAGGAACTTGCCGCCGTGTTCCGGAGCGGCCTCGGCCGCCGCCCGGTCCAGCCCCAGTGCCTCACGGTGGTACCGCTCGTTGTTGGCGTTCCACACGGTCCCGGGGCTCACCGAGTTGACCCGGATGCCTCGGGGGGCCAGTTCCTGGGCCAGGCATCGAGTGAGGCCGAGCACCGCCGTCTTGCTGGTGTTGTACGTCAGATAGCCGCTCTGCGCGATGTGCGCCGAGATCGACGCCATGTTCACGATGGCCGCGTCGGCGTGGTGTTCCGGTAGCCCCGCGACGAAGCGCCGGGTGATCAGGGTCAGACCGATGACGGTGGGATCGAAGGCGGCGTGCCAATCCGCGGGGGTCGCGTCCAACCCCTTGAACACGAAGCCCGCGGCCAGGTTCACCAGGAGCGTGGGCGTCGACCAGCCCGCCGGGACACCGGCGAAGGCCGCATCCACCGCCGCCGCGTCCATCACATCGCCGACGGCCAGGTGCACCGCATGCCCCTTGTGCTGCCAGTGGTCCACCACGGCGCGGCCGTGTTCGGCGCTCCTGTCGTAGACGACGACCCGGCAGCCCTCGAAGCACAGCCGTTCGACGACCGCCGCCCCGATGCCCTGTGCACCGCCGGTCACCACTGCGGTGCGTCCTGCCAGCCCGCGCGGGAGTTCGCTCACTCTTCGCCTTCCTTTCCGGTCGCCGTCCATTGCCCCACGAGGTCGAGGACCTCGGGGCGCGGGAGGTGCTCCGTCGCCCCGTGGGGAGCGAGGGTCTCGCCGGAGTCCCCGGTCAGATTGTGGTCACCGGCCAGGGACATCAGGGCCGTCGGCGACACCCCTCGGTCGACCAGGGACCGCCCCAGAGCCGTGCTCGTGATGTCCTGCCCGTCGGCCGCCGAGAAGTACCGCCAGACCTGGAACATCCCCTCCAGGTGCCCCGCCGACAGATGAACCGCGTTGCGGCCCTCGGAGAGCGACGGGGATCCCCTCCTCTCGACCAGGGAGTGCAGTGCGCCGCGGAGCGAGTCGGGTGCCGCGGCGGCAGGGTGCAGGGCCCCCAGGAGGTGCGTGCGCAGATCGTCGATCTCCCGAAGGCTGTGGCACTCCACCAAGCCGACGAGGCCGGTCGTGTGGTCGTAGTGCCCGACCAGCGCCGGGAGGAAGCCGTTCAACACGACCACGGGGCGGCCGTTCGACTCCACCACCGAGGCGTAGGAGCCGGAGCCCAGTTTGTGGATGCCCGCCCGTCGGCAACGCTCGTCGAGCACCGTCGGCGAGAGGGCCGTGTCGTACGTCATCGCTTCGAACGACCCGAGAGCCCCGAGCGCGCCGGACGAGTCCAGGAGCGAGCGCAGCTCACGGCGGGCCGCGGTGCACAACGCATGGACTCCATCGGCGGCCACTCGGTGCAGCCGGGGGTAGTGCAGCAGGAGGTGGCGTCGTTCGGCGAAGTGGCCGGCGGGCACCAGTGCACAGCGCAGGATGTCCGCCTCGCCCGCGCCGAGCACCCGGACGACCTCCGACATCGCATCGGCTGCACCGTCGGCGTCGAGGACCTCGGGCTTGACCAGGGTGACGAAGTGGCTGCCCCTAGCCGGTACCGGATGGTGGTGCGGTCCGGTGTCCTGCCGCTGTCGCAGCCGGTGGGCGTCGGTGACCAGGGCCCGCACACGGGCCTCGGTCACCACAGGGTGATGCCCGTCTCGATCAGCTCTGCGGTCAGATCGCCGGTGCTGGCCACGGCGGTGTCCACCAGGTCCGTCAGCGCGGACTCGTCCGCGCCCCCGGTCGTGACGACGACCTCGTCCGGCCGCTCCAGTGGCGCTTCCTTGGAAGTGAAGATGTGCACCTGGGCGGGGCCGCCGAACTCCTCGTGCACCTGCTGGGCCAGGCGCATGGCCATGATGTTGTAGATCTTGCCGGTGTGGTCCAGGGGGTTCTTGCCCGCGGGCGCCTCGATGCTCATCGGTCGCATCGGGGTGATCAGACCGTTGACCCGGTTCCCCCGCCCGACCACACCCACATCGCCGGTGTCCGCGACGGACCCCAACGCCGTCAGATAGGGCCGGCCGTTGCGGTCGGTCGCGTTCATCAGCATCCTGAAGTCCCCGATCTCCAGGGACGTCACGAACGCCTCCAACTCCTCCTGCACCACGGCCTTGCGTGCGCGGTAGTGATCCATCGAATCGATGTGAGAGGCGAGGAAGGGCATGTTGACGACCAGGCTGAACGCCTCGCCGCGACGGCTCCCGAACACCTTGACGTCCCAGCCGGAGTCCGGGTGCCGCTGCTTGAACGCCGCTCCGTTGATGAGGTGCTCCAGCTCCAGGACCGCGGTCTCCAGGCGGGACAACGGTGCATAGCCGTGCAGCAGGTTGGTGTCGTTGGAGACCAACCCGGGCGAACGCAGGGGTACCAACTCAGCCGGTGAGGTGGGTTGGTACCGCGACACACCGCGGCCGGAGCCCTGATGGTCGACCACACCGACCTCGATGACCAGATGCCGGCCCGCATCGAAGCCGGTGGTGACCTGGCCCAGTACGTCCGCGGCGGCCTGGAACAGGATGTCCTGTACCGGAATCTCGACACTGCCGACCCGGAAGGCCCCCTTCCCGAAGACCTTCACCCGGTAGGGCGCGGTGAGATCCCCCCGGCCGTAGTCGATGTCGGCGCCGCCCCCGTACAGCGTCACCTTGTCGAACCAGTGGTGCGCCACACCGCCGAACTCCTTGAGGCAGTGCAGCGAGTAGTAGCGGGACATCCGCTCGGCCATGGCATCGCACATGGTGTCCGGGTGTCCCACTCCCTTGCGCTCGACGAGTTCGTAGGGCAGGTCCTCAACCGTGCGGGAGTCCCGTTGTATCGAGAGCATTGACCTTCTCCCTTGCTCGTAGCCGGCAGACGTCAGGAGACGAAGTCCAGGAACGCGGCCCTCGCCTCGGATTCGGGCAGGCCGCGCGGGGGGCTCTTGAAGAGGATGGCGGCGGCGTCCTCCACGGAGCCGGACAGACCCCGGTCGGTGGCCGTCTTGCCCAGCCGGACGGCGTTCGCGATGACACCTGCGGCGTTCGGGCTGTCCTCCACGGTGAGCTTCACATCGATCTCCACCTCCGAGCCCAGGACGGACGTCGCCTTGATGTGGGCGAAGCACACCTTGGTGTCGGCGAGGTGCCCGATGAAGCCGGTGGGGCCGGCCACTCCGTCGACGTCCGTCACTCCGGCCGCCCGGAGCGCATTGGCCTTCGACGCGAACTTGGAGGCCGAGCGCCCGGCGTCCGCCAGGTTGAGGAAGTCCGTGTTGCCACCGACGTTGAGTTGGTAGGTGCTCGCCAGTACCAGGCCCCGACTGAGCAGCAGTTCGATGAGGGTGGTGTGGAGGGAGGTGGCACCGACATGGCTGCGCAGGTCGTCCCCGAGCAGTACGAGCCCCGCGTCCGCGAACCTACGGCGCAAGTCCACATCCCTGGCCAACTCCTCGGGGGTGGCGTTGACCACGGCGACCCCGGCGGCGAGGGCCGCGTTGGCGAACATGCGGATGGCCTGCGAGGCTCCGGTCGGCAAAACGATCACCAGGACGTCGACCTCGTGCTCGGCCAGGGCCTTGCTGACGTCCTCCTGGGTGGTGTCACGAGCGGATTCGGCGAGCTCCACCACGGCACCGAGCGGGCCCGCGAGGCCGTCGAGGACCGGCGCGGCCAGTACCGGTGCGTTGCTGTCGACACCGAGCGGGGTGAAGCCGGTCGCACAGATCGCGGGAGCGGTGAACGCCTCGGCGAGGGGCAGTCCGACCTTGGCCGCATCCACGTCGAACGCTGCGACGATGCGCACGTCCGAGAGCCGGTAGCCGCCGACCGTATGACACATGAGGCCCGGTAGCCGAGTGTCGGGGTCCGCCTGCGCCTGGGCGACGAACTGGCTGAAGCTCCAGGCGCAGTTGCCTGCACCGGCCAGCGCAACACGTACGGATTTCATGACAGGGGTGGTTCCTTCCTACGCGAAGACCAACTCCAACTCGGCAGCCCAGCCCTTGACGTCCGTGATTCCCTCCATGGCTTGACTGAGATCCCCGACCTGATCGACACCTCAGGCTCCCCACGGTCGGGGAACTCGGCGGGCCGATGCGCCGTGCACATCGGCCCACCGCCGTATGGACCGATGCAGCACCTGTGCGGTGTCCGCCACCTGGTCGGTGACCGCGAACGGCTCGGTGACCGAGAGGTAGCCCTGATACGCGCGAAAGGCGGTGACCCGCACCAGTTGCGCACGGTCCAGATACTGCTCGGCGAAGGGCAGGTAGAAGCGATTCCACTGGTCGGGAGTCACATAGGGCAGATGGTCCAAGCGCGGCACACCCGCCTCGGCGCGCCAGGAGTTGAGGGCGTCGAGGATGGTGTCGAAGACCTCGTCGACCCGTTGGGCCCGATCGCCGCGCCCCAGTACAGCCAGCCGGTGGTCCGAAGGGGGCCCACCCGCGACGGTGCGGACGATGTGATCGGCCACATCGTCGGTGCTGACCATGTCCAACAGCGCCTTTCCCTCCGCCACCAGAGCGGGCACCGCCCCGCTGCACAGCGACGAGGGCAGCCAGAAGAACCCGCTGTAGCGATCCAGCCGGCCGTCGGACCTGGCTCCTATCACGATGGGGAACCGCACGATGTCCGCGCTCTCCCGTTCGGCACGCACCAGTCGTTCGGCCGCGGCCTTCGACCACTCGTAGGAGTTGCGGTAGGCGTCGGGCGCGGACGAGTCGGACGTGCCGTTCAGACCGGTCACGTACGAGGAGGACAGATGGATGAAGTGGGTCTCGGGTCCGATGGTCGACAACAGGGCCCGCAGCGGGGTGATGTTCGCCTCCGCCGCCCGCTCGGTGGGGAGGTTCCAACGGGTGTCGGCGGCGCAGTGCACCACGACGGGCCACGGGCCGCGCAACGCGTCGGGCGCCGCCTCCTGCCCGATCTGCCACGCGTACTGGCGCGCCCCTGTCCCACCGCGGCGGCTGACGCTGTACGTGTCGTGTCCCGCTGCGTCCAGTGCGCGTTGCACGGCACTGCCCACCGCGCCGGTGGCGCCGGTCACCAGAATGCGCGCGGGCGCTGTCACGAGACCGTGATCCGCCGCTCGATGGCCCGGAGCATGTGCTCGGAGTTCTCCCGCAGGGCCTTGGCGGCGACGGGGTTGAGCATGTCGGCCAGCAACGGGATGCCGATCTCGAAGTCGACCGAGAAGGTGACCACGGAGGTTCCCCTCCCACCGTCCTCGACCCGCCAGTACCCACGGAACTCGTCGAGGTCGCCGGAGACCTGGGTGAACGTCATGGTGCGTGTCGCCTCGTCCAACTCGTCCTCCTCGACCCACTCCAGTACGGAGCCCTTGAGGAGGACCGACCATTCGCTGACGCGTGCGCCGGCATCGGTCTGTCCGCGCACGGTCACCGATTCGACGTTCTCCATGTAGTCGGCGTAGTCCTCCAGCCGGGTGACAGCCCGCCAGGCATCACTCACGGGGGCATCGATCGGCAGATTGACTTCGACGTGGGGCATGGCTCTCTCCTTTGGCAGGGACGGCCGGGCGGCTCAGCCGGCCGGATCGAAGCTGATCTCACGTCCCGTACAGAACGCACCGACGACCTCGTCGCACATCAGGAGCGACGGTGGATGGTGATGGACGGCAAGTGAATCGACCAGGAGGTCTGCCGCCCGTTGGCCCCGTCCGTACAGTCGGCTGCCGAGGACCGGGGTGACAGCACTCAACACTCGATCGCGCGTGTCGCTGAGCGTGGCCCGCAGCCCAACCGCCGCCGCCAGCGCTGCCCGGCCGGCGATCGCCCCGGATTCGACATCGGCCCCGAGTTGACGGCAGGCACCGCCGAGCGTCAGTAGTTCCCGGGTGGCGCGACCGAGGAGGGCGGTTCTCGGCCCATGGGCGTCGGCGCGCACCACACCGCGGTGGGCGAGGTCCAACAGCCCGCTGAGGACCCCGTGGTACGTGGCGCTCAGCAGCACCGCGAACCAGACCATCCCGGAGATGAGGTTGTCGTCGATGACGTCCGCCGGGCCGCGGTGGAAGACGAGCCGGTCGTCCAGCTCGACGTCGTGCAGGACGAGTTTGGCCGTGTCGGACTGCCTCATCCCGAGCGATGGCCATTCCCCCTCGACCGTGAGGCCGGGGGAGCTGCTGGGACACAGGGCGAGGATCGTCTCGTCGGTCCCCGTGACCCGGGCCGTCAGACACACCAGGGTGGCCGTGGAGGCGAGCGAACAGGGGTACTTCACCCCCGACACCCGGTAGCCCTTGGGGGTCTGAACGGCTTCGGAGCGACTGCTCAGGAAGTTGGGGCTACCGCCAGGCTCGGCGAACGCGGACGCCACCAGCGCGCCGGACCGGGCGATCCCCTCCAGCAGCATCCAACTCGTGTCCCGGTGCCGCTTCCAGTAGTCGGTCATCAACCCCACCGTGAAGGCGTGCATGTTCAACGCGATAGCGGCCGAGGGGTCGACCATGCCCAACGCGCGTTGGGCCGAGGCGACTTCCACCAGGCCCGCACCCCCGCCGCCGAAGTCCGCAGGGATCGGCAGGGCCGCGTATCCACTCGCCGCGAGTGCACGGATGCGGTCCGCACCGGTGTGCGCCTCGGCCACGGCGCCGGGTTGCCACGCCGTGCTCCAGCCCGAGTCCAGGAGCACCCGGTGCGGGGCGTCGCCGTCCTCGCCCGGGCCCGCCGCCTGCTCATCGGCCACCGTCATGCCCGCCCCCCTCCGGCCCGACAGCGCGCGACCGGGCCCGCTCTCCGTCTCCGTACGGGCACCCCCGAGCACGATGCATGCGGCTTCGGCGCACACCGCGCGGGCCACCGGTGAGTCCCCGTGCACCGCGTTGTGACCGCGGTCGGGCTGGTGCGACACAGGCCGGTGGCGAGGGACTGCATGAGGTGACTCCTTCTGCACGGCGCGGACGGGCGCGGGGTGAACGACGAGGACAGAGGGGTGGAGTACCTGGACGCAGGCGTCCGACGGTGTCGGGGAAACCCTAGGTAGTTCCGGGACAGGAATCAGCCGGTGTTTCTTTGTGCGGAACACCGGATCGCGTGCAGCACGCGGTGTTGGGACAGCGCTGCCTCAGAGTTCCAGGAGTGACATGAGTTCGGTCAGATCAGGGCGATCGGGATCGATGAGTACGGTGTCCCATCCGAGGGCCGCGGCCGGAGCGATGTCGTCGGCCTCGGAGTCTCCTACCATCACGCGCCGTTCGAACTCGCCCGCTCCGATGAGGTGGAAGGCGCGGGGGTCCGGCTTCTTCGGGCCGCCGTCCGCGGTGAACAGCACCCGGTCGTAGACCTCGGGCACCTTCAGCCCGTTCAACAGCCGACGCATCAGCGTCCCCGGTAGATAGCAGTTGGACAGCACCCGGACCGAGTGCCCGGCCTCGGCGACTCGGATCATGGCCGTCGCCGCAGGCTCGCACAGGGCGTACCGGTCGGGGTCCGCGCAACCGAGCGCGTACCACAGCGCCCGTTCCAACGCGACCCGCTCCCGTAGGACGCCATGCTCGCGCAGGGCGGTGTCCAGCAGACCGAGTGTCGATGGCTGGAGTGCGGACCTGTCCGACATCGCCGCGTACACGGCACCGAACACCGTGCCGACCACGGCGTTCGCTCGCCCCTCGTCGATGGTCAACACATCGACCAGAGAGGCGGTGAACTCCTCGGGGGTCGGAAAGGGCCGGTGGGACGTCACGAGCGTGTCGAAGCAGTCGAAGACCACGGCTGCGGGCATGGCGCACCCTTCTGCTGAGCGAGGGCCGCTGTGCACGGCCGGGCCGATGTGTCGTCATGTCGCAGTGCGGCACGTGCTCTCGGACGGCGGCGCCGCACCGCTCAGGACCAGGAGACCTTGCGATGGTCGGTGCGGAAGAAGGCCAGGGTCACGGCGGTGAGCCCGATGGCGAACAGACACAGCAGGCTCGCAGGCAGCAGCACCGAGCGGACGCCACCGCCATCCAGCACCACCGTGGAGAATCCACGCATCGCCCAGTAGCTCGGTACCGCAGGAGCGATCGGAAGTGCCCACTCCGGGAGTGCGGAGTGCGGAGTCAGCGCGCCGCCGAGTCCGGCGAAGAACAACGCGGCAAGGTTGGCGAAGACGAGGAGTTGGGAAACGGTACGGCACAGTGCCACCAGGGCCATGCCGAGCATGACGACGCACAGCGCCAGCGGTACGCCGACCACCACCAGCCCGAGGTACGAGCCGCGCACCCGCAGCCCGAAGAGCAGCCCGCCGGCGGCGAAGACCACGGCGAGTTGGAGCAGTGCGACCACCAGTGGCACCACGACCCGACCGGCCACCAACTCGAACGGCCGCGCGGGTCCCGCCCTCAATCGGTCCCAGGTGTTCCAGCCGTGCTCCCGGAACATCGCGAATCCGACGACGTTGACGAGGAGGAACAGAAACATCACGGCCATCCCGGGCACGGCCTGTTCGGCTCCATTGGCGTCGTGCACGCCCTCGGCGCGCAGGGCCACCCGGAACAGCGGCTGCATAAAGCCCATGATGAGCAGCGGCATGATGGTTCGCACGATCAAAGGCGCCGGATCGCGCACCATGAGTCTGGCGTCATGGCGCACCAGCGCGAAGATCCGTCCCAGCGACCCGTCACCCATGATGCCCCGCCCTGTGGGCGACTGCCCGGCCGTCGGAGAGCGGTACGGAACCGTCGTCCGAACCGCCCTTCGGGTCGAGCTCTGCCGTTTCCCCCACCGTAGCCTCGGCGGCTCCCCACGGGTTCGACCCGGACGGAGCGGCGTCCGTGGACTCCCCGGCGTACCGGCGTCCCGTCAGCCGGAGGAAGACGCTCTCCAGACTCGGTTGGACCACCCGTAGATTGACCAGCCGCAAGGCCGCCTCCCCCAGGGCGGCGAGCACATCGGGCGCCGCGAGTTGTGGATGCTCGACATGGACGCGCAGCGCATCGGCCGTACGGGTCACCGGCCACGGCAGGCTCAGCTCGGGCGGCTCACCGGTGAACGTCAGTTCCACGGCGCTGTCGCCGTGACGGCGCACCAACTCCTTGAGCGGGCCGCGGGCGATCATGCGTCCATGGTCCAGTACGGCCACACTCGCATCGAGCGCCTCCACCTCGGCGAGATAGTGCGTGGAGTAGCAGACGGCGGTACCGGTCGCGGCCATCTCACGGACGAAGGCGATGAGCCGCGCCCGAGTCTCCACGTCCACGCCGGCCGTGGGTTCGTCCAGCAAGAGCAGCTTCGGCCGATGGAGCAGGGCCATGGCGGTGTGGACCCGCCGCTGCTCGCCGCCCGAGAGCTGGGAGACGCGGCGCTCCAGCAGGGAGGTCAGTCCGAGCGGCTCCGCGACCTCTTCGGTTCGGCGCCGCACCTCCTTTCCGCGCAGGCCGGCCAGTTCGGCGAAGAACCGGAGGTTGTGCCGCACGGTCAGCGGTGGGTAGACCCCCAGTTCCTGTGGGGCGAGCCCCAGTCCTCGACGGGCCCGGCGACGATCGCGGGCCGGTGAGACACCGAGGACCTCGATCTCTCCCGCGTCCGGGCGCAGGAGCCCCGCCACGAGGGACATCAGGGTCGTCTTTCCCGCCCCGTTGTGCCCGAGGAGGCCGACGATCTCGCCTTCGGCGATGTCGAGGTCCACTTCGTCGAGCGCGGTCGTCGTTCCGTACCGTTTGCTCACCCCGCGCAGGGACAGCGCACGGACCGGCTCCGCGCGAGTTCCCGCCACGTCAGTCGGCACGGCGCGTCCAGGCGTCCGGCAGCAGATCGGGCAGGCCGACGCGCAGCAGGTGCGGCTGCCAGGTGCGGGCCAGTTTGAATCCCTTCATCAGCCCGCTGGCGGAGCGGACATCGGGCAGGGGCTCGCCGTAGCCGAGGAGCGCCTCCGTGTCCCGCAGATGCTCACGCAGCCGCTCCAACCACTGTTCACCGTGGTCTCCCACCGCTTCGCGGCCCTCGGCCGCGAGGAGCAGGCCCGCCTCGACATCCGTTGCCGGGACCCCGGCGAAGGGATCAAAACTCACCTGGTCGCCTCCGATGCTCACTTCGCCCTCGGTGCGCAGACCGCGAACCGAAAGCGAGGACTGCACCAGGTCATAGGCCATCAGTACGGCGACTTCGGTCTGACCCGCCGCGACGGCCCCTTCGATGTCCTCCAAACGAGCCCGACACCGCAGCAGGAGACGCGCCGCCCCGTGTGCGCGGAACGCGAGGAGCCGTCGCAGGTCCGCCAGATGGAGGTCGGTCTGCTCCGGTCCGCTCGCAGTGGAGTCGGGGGCGCTGGGCGTACGGGCGCTCGTCACGGGGACACCTCCTGGGCCGGGTGGGCGACACCGAGCCACACCATGTCGTGGACGAACAGCGGCAGCACATCGTCGGGAGGGAGGTCTCCCACGGGCCCCGACCAGATGACGTCGTCGGACCCCGGTTCCGGCAGATCCTGGTGGAAGGTCTCCACGGCGCGCAGTTGCCAACGGTCCACCACGGTCCGGTCGTCCAGCACGGTCTGGCCGGTGCCCGTCGCCCAGCGCAGCACAGCGTGCAGGGGTGCGTCCACGGCGGCGAGCTGCTCGACGAGGGCGAGACAGCGGGCCACCCGCTCCCGGGGCGCGAGCGGCGGCTCCAACACCTCGTGGAGCACGGCGAGCCCCTCGGCGTCGTTGCGCAGCTTGAGCTTCTCACCCACCCACTTCTCGGTGAAGTACAGCTCACCGGCCGCAGCCGTCCGTGCGTTGAGCGCGGCGACGACGGCCTCCCGACCCCGTACGGCCGCGGCCATGGGCCGGGCTTCGAGCAACCAACGGGCTGCCAGCGCGAGCCGTTGCGCCTCCACCGTCCACCACTGCTCCACGACCTCCGCGAGCCAGGGGCCCCGCGCCTTCGTGAGCCAGTCGTCCCACGGCGGTGAGACCACCAGCGGCAGTCCCAGTGCAAGCCTGCTCACGGTGTTGATCGCCCGGCGGCGGTGGTTCCAGGCACTTTCACTGACGCCCGCGAACCGGGGCCAGGGCTCGGCGGTGAGCTCCGCCGTGCTCTCCCGGACGGCGCTCGCCCGGCGCACATTGATGTCGATCAGAGTGCCGTGTTCGTGGGACTGGATGGGAAAACGAGTGAGTCGGTCGTTCTCCACCAGCACGAGCAGATCCAGATCGCTGCGGTGGTTGCCGAACCCGGCCAGCACCGATCCGGCGACGACCGCGAGCGCGGGACTGCCCAGACCCTGGTCGATCTCCTTGCGCACCGCGTCCCGGTCCATTCCACGTTGTTCCAAGAATGCGTCGAGACGTCTTTCCAGCAGGTCGGATTCCGGGAACAGGGCGGTTCTCGCTGACGTGGTCTCCATGGCGGTCGGTACACCTCCCGATGACGGTGGCGACGGTGCGGCCCACTCCCCTCGGCGACCCGCGACCTCGACACCCTGGGCAGCTTCCCAAGCGCCGCGTCCCAGATCAACGAACGTTCCGGCAGCCGGAACGCGACCTTTCGTCGGTGCGGGCGGAGGGCTACACATCGTCTCAAGGCTGACCGCAGAGTCTCCCCGCAACAGCCTCCGGACGATCCGCACCCGCACGGGTGGCGGTCAGATGGTCGGGCGGTCGGGGCGGTCTGTGGTCCGTGCGGCTCGGCTCACGGCGGAGCCGGGCCGGCAGGCAGAAGGAGAGGAGGGGATCGATGACCGCAACCGTCGGACCCGGTACCGCCCGCGGTGCACTCGACGCCATCCGCAGACACCTCTCGCCCCAACTGGCCCTCGTCTACGGCATGAACGGCTCCGGTGCGATCGAATCGAACGGACGGGGAACCCGCCTCACGCTCTCCGACGGCCGAGGCGCGCTCGACTTCGGTAGCTATGCCGTGACACTGCTCGGACAACGCCACCCCGCCGTCGTCGTCGCGGTGCGCGCCGAGTTGGACGCGATGCCGGTCTCCACCCGGGTCCTCGGCAACGGCACCACCGCCCACTTCGCCGCCGCACTGGCCGCGTACGTCGATCCGGAGCGGCTGACGAAGGTGTGGCTCGGGCTGAACGGCTCCGATGCCGTCGAAGCGGCCCTCAAACTCGCCCGCCTCGCCACCGGCCGGACCCGAGTCATCGCCGTCGAAGGCGCCTACCACGGCAAGTCACTCGGAGCCCTCGCCGCGACCTGGAACGCGCGCTACCGACACCACTCGCTCGAACCGCTGCTGGGCGGAGTGACCCATATCGCCGCGGACCCGTCGGCGATTCCCGGAGCCTTCGCCACCGAAGAGGTGGCCGCGGTCCTCGTCGAGCCGGTCCAAGGAGAGGGCGGAGTCCGCCCGCTGGACACCGGATTCCTCCGTGCACTGGCGTCCGCCGCACACGAGCACGGCGCCTTCGTGATCGTCGACGAGATCCAAACCGGACTGCGCAGATGCGGCCCGCCCCTGGTCAGTACCGACATCGGATTGCGTCCCGACGCCGTACTCCTCGGCAAGGCGCTCGGCGGCGGGGTGTGTCCGGTGTCCGCCGTGGTGGCCACCGAGCAGTTCCACGCCCCCTTGACCGCCGATCCGTTCGTGCACACCACCACCTTCTCCGGGCATCCGCTGGGCGCGGCGGCGGGAACGGCGGCGCTCGTCGCCGTGGAAGCGCTGGCGGGGCGGGGTGAGCACCTTGCCGCACTGCTCAGCACGGGACTCGCACACCTCGCCCGCCGCCACCCGCAGCTGATCGCCGACGTACGCGGGCGGGGACTGCTGTGGGGCATCGAGTTCGCCCATCCAGCCGTCGCCGGTGACGTCCTGTTGGAGTTGGGCCGCCACGGCTTGCTGGTCTCCCCGTGCCTGGGCCAGCCGGAAGTGCTGCGGCTGCTCCCACCGCTGGTCGCAACGGACGCGGAGGTCGCGGAGGCGCTCGCCGTACTGGACGCCGTCTGTGCCGCCGTACCCGATGAGTTCCGGCACCCTGCTCCGGCACCGCCATGAGCGGTACCCGCGCCCGCACCCATCAGCCGTGACCGTCCGTACCGAGGAGCAGCACCGTGTCGAACACTGTGAAACCGCAGGCTGCAACCCACGCCAACGCCCCGCAAACCCGCGCCAACGCCGTGGTGCCGTCACCCGCTCCCGCCGTGACCCGGCCGAAGGCCCCCGATCGGTCGGTGCCACCCGGCGAGGCCGCCCATACCGAGGGGCGGCCACGTTGACCACCTCAGCCGGGGCGACGCCCGGAGCCGAAGCGCAGTACCGCTACCACCGGGAGCTGTTTCCCGCACTCCACGACTGGGAGCGCACCGAACGGTCCATCGTCGAGTTCACCGGAGACTCGGGGCCCAGTGGACTGCTCGGTCTCGATCAGATGGGGCACTTCGGACCGCAAGGTTGCGATCTGGTCGTCGAGGCCATGAGCACCAGGGCCGAGACCGTCTTCGCCGGCGCACCCGTGGAGCTGTGCGAGCTGGGCAGTGGCTTCGGCGGCGCCCTGCGCTATCTGGTCGACCGGCTCACCGCGGGGGGAATGACCGTCCGGCGTGCGTACGGCGTTGATCTCGTCGCCGAGCACTGTGCGGTCAGTCGACGCATCAGCCGTTCACAGGGGCGGGCCGAGCTGACGGAGATCTGCGCCTGCGCCACCTCCGTCCCCCTGCCCGAGGATTCACTGGACGCCGTGGTGGTGACGGGATCGATGCCGCACTTCCCCGAGCCCGGTGAGGTCGTGCGCGAGGCCGCAAGGCTGCTGCGTCCGGCGGGACTCCTCGTTCTCACCGAGGAGGTGAGTCTCACCCCCGGTGCTGACGGCCCGTCGGAGGCGTTCCGCGCGAGCCATCCACACGGCGTCTTCTTCACCACACCCGTCGCCGAACGTCAGCGTCAGTTGGAGCGAGCGGGGTTCGTCGACGTGGTGCGGCACGATCTGGGGACCTGGGCGGAGACACTGCTCGCGGAGCGGCTCAAGGTGGTGCGGATCTTCCGGGGGAGCGTCGCCGGGATCTACGGGGATGAGTCGGTGGACCTCATCCGACGTACTCTCACGGCCGCGCGTGAAGAGTATCTGGCGGGACGGCTGCTGCCCTCACTGTGGACGGCGCGACGGGGGTGAGGCCGTCGCATCCACGACGGGAGAACGGTGGATGCCGCGGGACGTACGACACCGCGGAACTGGAGCGAGCCCCGTGGGCTCGTGCGGGCGGGCTCGCCCTGGCCGCCCCAGGGCTCTCTGCCGGCTTCGGGGGCACGATGGTTTCGTGCCCGGCCGGGCCCGACGCGGCGTTGGCAGGCCGTTCGGGAGGCTACTGGGGGCGGTTCACCACACCGGTACCAACTCCGGTGTGCCTTGGAGTACGCGTGACACCGCGGCACACGCCGCCCGTAGATGTGCTGCAACCCGTGCCGGTTGCAGCCGGTCCACGGGTCCCGCGACGGCCAGCGCCCCGACGGCTGTGCTCGGCGCGGTCAGCAAGGGTGCCGCGATTCCGACGGCTCCGGTGGCACCGCGGACGACGGCGAAGCCCTGTGCCAGGACTCGGGCCCGGTCCTCCACCGCTGCTGGTACGCCTCGTGGTGGGAAGGCCCCGTTTCCTCCGTACGCATGGAAGATGCCGGTCGCGGCCAGGGCCGAGGCGCGGTTCTCCGCTTCGGCGTCAGGCCCGGCCCCCGGGCCGTAGACGCGGCGTACCGCGTCCACCAGCGCCGCGTCCGGTCCGAAGAGATCGGAGATGAAGACGAACGTGCTTCCGTGGGTGAGTCGGTGGAGCTTTTCGGTGTAGGGGAAGGTGAGATCTCGGAGTTTGATCTGACGGGGAACTCGTGCGCCGAGGACGAATAGGGCCACACCGAGGCGAAGCCCTTTCTCGCCGCGCTCCAGCATCCCTTCCTCAAGGAGTTCCGCAATGATCCGGTGGGCAGTGGCTTTGGGCATGTCGGCCCTGCGGGCTATTTCGGACAGTGGGAGTTCCGGTTCACCTGATCGAAAACAGCGCAGAATGCTCAGACCGCGGGCGAGCATGGAGCGGGATGACTGCGTCTGGACGGACAAAGGCATCTCCTCCGAAGGGGACTGGGGGAGGCGTGTGGGATGGCTGCACAACTGACTCTTGAGACAGGGCATCTGTGCAGTTCGGATCGTGTGTGCCTCAAGACTGCGGACGAGAGAGTTAAATCTGCTAATAGCAGTTATCGCAGAAGGGCACTGGAAAGCGATGCGGGACGTTCTGAGGCACGTTTTATGATCCTCACTGAATCCCCCGTTCACTCCCAGCGCGGTCAACAACCGGACAGCTGGACAGAAAGGAGACTTTAGCAGTGCCGTTCCCGGCGGAATGAAAGCCGACGCAGACATCCAGCCAAACCCTAGTCGATCAATTGATCCGGGTTTGAGGTGGGAGAGACGTCCTAGGTGCACGACGGTGTGATGGTTGGGATTTCCCGTTGAGGACCGAGTGGCAGGCTATAAGGTCCACCGATGGGGAATCGGCCATTTTTCGTGGCTGAACTGTCGTGTGGATCGGTTGATCATACTTCCCCTACAGCGCGAAAGCCCCTGTGGGGCGAACGGTCTGGGGCGGGGGCAGCTCCCCAGGGCACACCGGCCGGCTTGCAGGCGTTCCCAGCTCGGACGGTTGCAGCCGAAGGGGCGTGCCTCAGGCCCACTCCTGCTGAGCTACGAGATGGTGGGATCGCCGCTGGTGTGTCCTCGGGCGAGATTTTCGGCCGACCGACCGGTCACACGCTGCCGCGTCCGTTGTGCTCATCATGCCTGCCGCTTTCCTTGGCAGGGGGTGCGACGTAGGTCAGCGCGAGCAGGGCCATGTCATCGGTGACATGGCCATCGGTATGACGCAACACATCGTTCACCACCCAGTCCAACAGGAGGTGCGGATCGCTGAACGTCTTCCCCACCAACTCGACGGCCGGATCGTAGAAGACACCGTTGGCATCACGCGCCTCCGTCAGCCCATCGGTGTACAGCAACAGCGTCGCATCCCGCGGGATCACATACTCCTGCGCCGGAAAGGGCTCACCCACGACCCCCGACATCCCCAGCGGAAGAGCGTACTTATCGGGGGGCAGTGACTCGGGGTCGCCGCCGGGCGTGAGCAGCAGCGGGGCGGGATGGCCCCGGTTGATCAGGCGTACGACACCCCCTCGATGCGGGATCTCGGCCAGGACCGCCGTGGCGAACGACTCGCCCGCCTCCTCACCGCCCTGGCGCTCCGCTTCCCGCGCCAGTGCGCCGTCCAGCCAGTCCGCCACCGCCTCAAGACGGTCTTCCCGTTCGGACGCCTCACGGAAGGTCCCCACGGCCACCGCGACCATACCGACCGCACCGAGCCCCTTCCCGCGCACGTCCCCGACGACCGCCCGGGCGCCACAGCGAGTCTTCTGCACCGCGAAGAAGTCGCCCCCGACCAGGGCATCGGTCACCGCGGCCTGGTACCTCGCCGCCACCAGGAGACCGTCGACCTCCTTCGCGGGGGAGGGCAGCACGGCACGCTGCGCGGCCTGGGCGATCTCGCGGGCGGACGCCAACTGCTCACCACCGTGCCGCATCGTCACATTGATGGCGAGCCCCAGCGCGGAAACGGTCAGCAGGGTGAACTCCTCCGTGAACGCCTGAACCTCGTACACCGTCCGTTCCTGGGCGTGCAGTGCCGCCACCGCTAGGGTCGACGTCACACCGGTCCACAGGGTGCCCTTGAACGAGTAGAACGGCGCGGCCACCAGCGGCGCCGCGGCGAACAGGGGTATGGCGGTGAACTGCGGCGGTGTGGTGAGCACGATGACCACGCCCACCACGATGAGCAGCACGGGCAGTTGCCGAACGACACGGTAGGAGCCCTTCACCCTGTGGCTGTGCCCTGCCGACCCCGTGGGTGAAACGGACGCTAGGCCAATGGACTGGTGGGGGCAGGAACGGTCCCGCCCTGCCCCGGACCCATGAAGTGCCTGCTCATCGGCTCCCACCGACGACGGCGTCCGGTTGCTGAGTGAGTTCGGACCCCGGCGCGTCTGCTCGACGACCCTCCTACGCGGTGTCCAGCGCAGCGCGTAGGACGGCGGTGGCCTGGGCGACCGCGGCCCGGGCCGCCTGTGTGTCATGGAGGGCGTTGAGCATGACGAAGTCGTGGATGACGCCCTGGTAGCGCACGGCTGTGACCGGTACGCCCGCCTGCCGGAGCCTACGGGCGTACGCCTCGCCCTCATCGCGCAGCACATCGGCCTCGGCGGTGATGACGAGTGCCGGTGGCAGACCGGTCAACTGCTCGGTGCTGGCCCGCAGTGGGGAGGCGGTGATCTGGTTCCGGTGGGCGGGATCGTTCGTGTACTGGTCCCAGAACCACTGCATGGCGTCGCGGCGCAGAAAGTACCCCGTGGCGAACTGGTGGTAGGAGGAGGTGTTGAAGGCGGCGTCGGTGACCGGATAGAAGAGGACCTGATGGCGTAGGGGAACATCGCCGCGATCCTTGGCCATCAGGGTCAGTGCGATGCTCATGTTTCCGCCCACGGAGTCGCCCGCCACCGCGATGCGGCTCGGGTCGAGCCCCTTGGTGGCGCCGTCGGTGGCGACCCAGCGGGCGACGGCGTAGTTCTGCTCGATAGCGGTCGGGTACCTGGCTTCGGGGGAGAGGTCGTACTCGGGGAAGACGACGGCGGCGTCCGTGCCCACCACGAGGTCGCGCACGAGGCGGTCATGGGTGTGGGCGTTGCCGAAGACCCACCCTGCTCCATGGATGTAGATGATCACCGGCAGCGGGCCCCTCGCCCCCACGGGCTTGACGATGCGGGCCCTGACCGAGCCGGTCGGGCCGCCCTGGACCGTGATCCACTCCTCGTCCACCGGGGGCTTGGCGATGTCGCTCGACTGGACCTCGTCGACGGCTTTGCGCCCCTCGGTCGGCCCGAGGTCGAACAGGTACGGCGGATTTGCGGTGGCGGCGGCGAACTCCGCCGCGGCCTCCTCCAGCACCGGGGTGACGGGCGCATCAGCAGCCATCTTCGATCCCTCCACGAGCACACCGCTGGAAGGCCCAGGCCAGGGCCACCGCTCCATTCACCCATCAACCCCGCACGGCCGCCACCTCGCCTCGCCCACCCTGGGAACGCGGTGTTCCAACCTGCCACCGTGCTCCCCCGGCCTGGGCTGACCCGGTTCCTCACCGGGTGGGATCAGTTGCCGCGCGGGATCTGCATGAGCGGCACCCAGTCACGGGACTCCTGCCGGAGCAGGGTCTGGCAGTGCCTGCGCAACTGCTGGGGCCATCGATCCTGCCAGCCGTTCCAGATGGCGAAGTGCAACGGCACCAGGAGCACCAGGGAGAGCACCGCGGTGCCCAGCGTCGCCGTCATCACCCCCATGAGGAGCTCGGGGTCCTCATGGGGCGGGGCATCGGACTCACCCAGGAAGACGGTGTGCACCAGGAGGAAGCAGGTGTTGAGCGTGATCCATCCGGCGCCGATCAGCCCTGCGCCGAAGAGCGTGCGGTCGCGGAGGTCGGCATACCCGGTGCGGTACGCCGGCAGCTGTCCGGCGAGCCGCTCCGCATGGGACGTGCACACCGAGGTGAACGCAGGATCGGCGATGAGCGCCTTCACCGTCACCGGCCGGGCATCGGACCACGCCGCGCGGGTGAACCGCCATGCCTCATGGGTGATGGGATGCTCCGGGGGCGTCGCAGTCTGCGGTGCGGTCCGCGGTGCGGTCTCCTCGTGCGGCACGATCCCCGCATCGGTGTCGAGCCGTACGAGCCCGTCGGCGATCAACGACCGCAGCGCCACCTCGGCCCCGGTGTCCCTCCTGCTCCACTGCGCGGAGCTGCCATACCCCGGACCGGACAGCCAGGTCGCGTGGTACACGTCCAACTCGTCCGTGGCCAGCAGTCGTTGGGTCACGCGCCGGCCGGAACGGTAACTCCACAGGGCCAGTCCGCCGATGCCGAGGTTCACGAGCACCAGAAGCGCAACCGTACTCCACACGAGCCATGCGACAGCATCCATGACGACAAGACATAGAGCATGTTCCGCCGCCTGACCAGAGCGCATCCACCGGATCCGGTTTCCGCGCGGCGCATGCGATGAACGCCTCAGACGTTGATGCGCAGTCGGTCCAACGGCTCCACCAACTCCGCCTCCTCGTAGTCGAGGTGGGAGAGGAGGATGCGGTCCAGGACACGGGCGATGTCCTGTACCTCGCCCATGTGGCCGTCGTCCTGGACGAGGACGACCAGCGCCGCGTCCAGCCGGGCCAGGGCTTCGGCGATGACCTCGTGCTCCTGCTCCAGCCGCTCCACCACCGGGCCCAGTGACTGCTGCTTCTCCCGGAGCTCGGGAAACATGTACTGGTCCTCGATGGTGTGATGTGTCGTGAGGGTCCGGCTGTAGGCGGTGCAGAAGGATCCGAGGGTCCAGTAGTTCTGCCGCAGGGTGAGGCTGTTGATCATCGAGCGGGCCGAGGCCGCGTCCTGCTGACCGGCCGCCACCTGGGCCACTGCATCCCTGATCTGCCGCATCTCCTGGCGCAGGTTGTCATGGATGCGTACGAGTCGAGTGCCGGTGCTGCCGGGGTGGGAGGCCCCCGTCGACTGCTGCTTGGGGGCGCGGGGCCGGGTCGCCTCGTCGAGGGGGTCGGCGGACCAGAGGTCGAAGTGCTCGGGCGCCGGAGCCTGCGCGTCCTGGTCGGTGCCGGTCGCGGTGAGAGCCGTACGCGGACGCGCGTTCTCGGGGTCTGCGGGGGAGGGCTCCCCCCGCGCGGCGCTCACCGAGGCACGGACCAGCGGGGCCACTTCCTCGGCGAATACTCGCAGCTCACGATCGGTGTCAGGGCTGGAGGGAGCCAGTACGAAGCCGCTTATCCCATGGGTGAGGGTGAGGTCGGTCAACTGGCGTGCCCACTGTTCGGGCGGCCCGGTGAGGAAGCCGTCCGATGCGAGGCGGGAGAAGCGCCCCGTGACGGTGTAGATCCGTCGGACGTCGGCGGGGTCGCGCTCCGCGGCCCGGGCGGCGTCGTCGATGGTACGGGTCATCGCTGCCAGGGCGGCCGGGGGCGCATATGCCGAAGAGGGGAGCCAGCCGTCGCCGAGCCGTCCGGTGAGCTCCAGCATCCGCTTCTTGTACGAACCGATCCAGATCCCGATGGGATGCGCAGGAAAGGGGCCGGGGCGGGCACCGTCCAAGGAGTAGTGACGACCGGCGAAGTCAGCGCCGGCGCCCGGTGTCCACATCGCCCGGATGATCGTGATGGCCTCCTCCAGGGCGTCGACGGCTTCCCCCGGTGTGCGGCGGGGTCCGCCGAGAGAGGCGATCGCGTCCCAGAAGGCGCCGGCTCCGATGCCGAGCTCCGCCCGGCCGCCGCTGAGGATGTCCAGGGTCGCGACCGAGCGGGCGAGGACCGCAGGTGGACGCAGGGGCAGGTTCGCGACGTGGGGGAACAGGGAGACCCGCTCGGTCCGGGCCGCCAGATGGGTCAGCAGGGTCCAGGTGTCCAAGAACGCCGGCTGGTAGGGGTGGTCCTGGACGCCGATGAGGTCCAGCCCGATCTGGTCCGACAGGACGGCCAGCCGTACGAGATCGTCGTGCCCGTCCGCCGTCGGCGTGAGGAATGCCCCGAACCGTAGGTCGTGTCCGTAGTCGGTCATGTAGGTGTGGTGCTTTCCGTGAGCAGCCGGCTGCCGGAGGCAGCCGGGAGGGGAAGCCCGCCGGTGCGGCGGGCTCCGATCAGCAGTCGTTGGCGTGTTCGTCGAAGCCGGCGGTCTCCCAGATCTCGGCCATGGCCGTGAGCTGCTCCGGGGTGAGCTTGTCGAGGAACTCGCGCCGGAGGTGGGTGAGGTGCACCTTCCGCCCGCGCCGGTACGCCTTGGTCCCGGCGTCGGTGAGGACGGCGTCGAATCCGCGGGCATCGGACGAGCACTTGCGCCGTTCGACGAAGCCCTGTCGTTCCAGGTCGTCGACGATGCGGGTGAGCCCGCTCCGGCTGATGAGCAGGGAGGCGGCGATGTCCTTCATCCGCAGATGCCCCCCGGGGGCTTCGGCGAGTGTCAGCAGCACTTCGAAGGACGACATGGGAAGGCGCTCGGCGGCGACCAGCTCCTGGTCGAGGGTGCGCAGTAGTCGCATGTGGGTGGAGAGGAGTCCGAGCCAGACCGCCCGCTCGGTGCGGTTCAGCGGACGGGACGGGGAGGCTTCTCTCGATGTTTCTGAATGGGCGGCGCCGACCTCGGGGATCGCGGCCGGACGCGCCTCATGGGACTTCAGGCTCATGGCCTCTCCAAAAGGTTTGTTTCACAACGAATTATATTCGGAGTCCCTCCGTTGCGGGACGGGCCCGGCCATCAGCCTGCCGGGCCCGAATCCGTACTCCCTGTACTGCTGTGGTCACTCTCCGGTGGGGATGATGAGCTTTTCGAAGCCGGAGACCATGCCGTATTCGAGGCGGAGGGCTTCGAGGATGGAGTAGGCGTGGTACTTGG
>NZ_JBHYZO010000035.1:0-49231 GCF_042753785.1 Streptomyces sp. NPDC059256
CCCGGGCCGGCCCCCCCCGCCCCCGGGGGGGGGGGGCTCGCGTTCCCCCCCCCCCGGGGGGCGGGGGGGGCCCCCCCGCAGCCGCCGGGGCGGGGGGCCCACCTCCCCATCGCGGCCTACCGGGTCACGGGTCCCGGCGCACGCTCATCGGCGGCGTGACGGAGGCCATCACGCGGCGGGCTTGCCGGGCTGGTCGTGGGTGGCGCAGTGGATGCCACCGCCGCCCGACGCGATCGTGTCGATCTCGATCGGCACGACGTCCCGCTTGGGGAAGTGCTCCCGGAGGATGCCGCGGGCGCGGTCATCCGCCTTGCGGTCGCCGAACCTGGGCATGAAGACGGCGTCGTTGGCGATGTAGAAGTTGGCGTACGTCGAGACGAAGTCGTCGCCCTCGCCGGTGATCCTGTTCAGATCCGGCTGGGGCAGGTCGATGACCTCGAAGCGCCGGCCGCGGGCGTCCGTCGCCCGTGACAGGACGGACTTCGCCTGGTCGGCTGAGCGCGACCAGGAGTCCGGCGGGGTGCTCGGGTGCGCTCGGTCCAGCAGGACCACACCGGGTGCCGTGAAGCGCACGAGGCTGTCCACATGGGCGTCCGTGATGTCCTGTCCGCGCACACCCGCGAGCCAGATCACCTTCTCGACACCCAGCGTCTGCTTGAGCTCCGCTTCGATCGTGTCCCGGCTCTTGCCCCGGTTGCGGTTGTCGTTGACGATCGAACTCTCGGTGATCAGCAGTGTCCCCTCGCCGTCGGGCTCGAAGGAACCGCCCTCCGAGACGAGCGGTGCCTGCACCCGTGGGATCCGGTACTTCTTGAGCAGCGTACGGGCGACCAATGCGTCGTTCGCGTGCTCCTGCTTCTCGCCCCAGCCGTTGAAGTTGAAGTCCACCCCGATGACCTTGCCGCCCTCCTCGACGAAGACGGGGACGGTGTCGCGGGCCCAGAGGTCGTCCACCGCGAGCGGAATGACCTCGACCTGGGAGCCGCAGGCCCGCTGGGCCGCGCTCACCTGGGCGGGCCGGGCCATCATGACGACCGCCTCGTACTCGCCGATGGCCCGGGCGATCCTCGCGATGTCCTTCTGTACGTAGGGCAGGTCCTCCTCCCACACCGAGGACAGCGCCGGCCAGGACATGAAGGTGCGGGTGTGGCTCTCCCACTCGGCGCCGAGCCGTCGTGCCGGGTCC
Source organism: Streptomyces sp. NPDC059256 (assembly GCF_042753785.1). Lineage (NCBI taxonomy): Bacteria > Bacillati > Actinomycetota > Actinomycetes > Kitasatosporales > Streptomycetaceae > Streptomyces > Streptomyces sp. NPDC059256. Next base: position 1,187 of record NZ_JBHYZO010000035.1, read on the forward strand.
GTCGCAGCCTGCTGCGGTGAGTCGACGGGGCCGCTGGACCGGACCGCTTCCCCGGAGGGGCCGCAGGCGGCTGCGCCGAAGACGACGGCGCCCAGCCCGGCGAGGGCACCCAGGGCACTCCGCCGGGTGGGGGAGGGCTTCAACATGAGACTCCGATCGTGGGACTGGGGCGGAACGAGTAGATCCGGCCCGGAGGGTGGCGCGAGCCCCTGGGACAAGGGTGCGTACTCAAAGCCGCGAAAGGCAGCAATTCTGGATGAAAAGCTCTACGGTCGCGTGTTGCCACTGTGACACTGACTGAAAATTCAGTCAAACAGTCAGACGCGAAAAGGAAGCCGATGGACCGATGGTGCCGGCCTTCCGCACCGGGTCGATGGGGTGTCCCCAAGCGCGTTGAGTGCCGAGCGGCGGTTTCTGCCCGTGCGGTCCGTGCAGGTCATGCGCCCGCACACCCGGTGACGGGCCGCATACGCCTGCTCGGTGGCGCCCGGGTAAGGTGCGGACCATGGCGTCTCGCAGCACTCAGATCCTCGAAGCCGCCGCCCGGGTGATCGCTCGGCGCGGAGTCCGAGGGCTGCGCGTGGAGGAGCTCGCGGCCGAAGCCGGTGTCTCCACCGCCCTGATCTACTACCACTTCAAGGACCGTACGGGCGTTCTGCGCCAGACCCTCGAATTCATCAGCGACCGCGCCGAGCGCTACACGAACGACCGTGATCCGGACGACCCGCCGCTGACTCCGCGGGAGGAGCTGGCGGACTCCCTCCTGCTGGAGCTCCAGGACACCGCGGAGGTTCGGGAGAACAGCTCTGCCTGGGGCGAGCTGAGGGCCAGCGCCGTTTTTGACGAGGTGCTGCGCGAGGACCTCGCCAAAGCCACCCGCGTATGGGTGCAGGAGGTCGCCGTCCTGTTGGGCCGGGCCCGACCGGAGGCAACTGCCTCGTCGCTCTCCGCCGCCGCCGAACGACTCACCGCCCTGTTGGAGGGGCTCAGCATGCGATGGCTCAGCGGCGGCATCACGATCGCCCGTGCGCGCGAGCTGATGCGCGGCGCCATCGATGCCGAACTCACGGGGCTCCGGCAGAGCTGAGCTGACAGCCGAACACCCCCGGGCAGGGGCGGGATCGCAGCCGTCCGGGCTCGCGCGATGGCGCCCCAGCGCTTGACGCATCAGCGACAGACCGCAACGACAGGCTCCAGCGACAAACCCCAGCGACAAACCCCAGCGACGGACCTCGCGACCGGGCTCAACGACCGACACAACGGCAGGTACCGCCGAACGCCCCCGACCGCCCAGTGTCAGTTCCGCGGCCGGCCGCACAACTGGTCCAGGGCGAAGGCCCCCGCCTCCGCCTGCAAGGTCCGCTCCGCTTCCAACTGGCCCAGCAGACCGTTGAGCAGGGCGTCATCCTCCGGTGTCTGGAGGAACTCCAGCACCGCCCGTTGGAAGGCACCACGCAGCGTGGAGGGCATGGCGTCGGAGGCGTCGAAGCAGATCTCGTCCGCCCCCGCGAAGAGCTTCAACACCGCCGAGGTCCCCGCCGTCACCGGCTTAGGCCCCGTACCGCCGTCCGGGAACAACGGGCGCTCCGCCGGCTTGGCCGCCGTCGCCCAATCGTTGCGGGTCCTGCGGTCGATCAGCTGCGCCATCAACTCCCACGCCGCACCACTGGAGGTGAACACCGCCGCCATGTCGCCCGACACCTCGAAGACCCGCGGTCCGCCCCTCGGCAACCCCGGTACGACATCGGAGGTGGCGGCCGGGAGCACGTCGTTGCCGTAGTGGCGGCGGATGAAGGAACCCTGGTGTTCATGGGTGCAGTCACCGCGGTTCAACAGCCCGTACCCGCCATCACCCAGATCATCGAAGGGGGTGGACACCGCCGCTGCCCCCGTTCCGGGGCCGCCCGCCACGAGGAGCTTGCGCCACGCCTTCCATGCGTCCTTCACCCGTGGGTCGTTCCAGGCGATCTCCCCGACCGCCCAGCGCTCGTACACCTGGGGGCCGTGGAGTTGCAGGAGCAGATCCTCGATCCAGTCCGTACCGGGCCACCCCGAGGTGGCCCCCGATGCCATGCCCAGACACCATCGGGGCTTCTCGGCTGCTTTGCCCGGACGACTCCACACGATGCTCTTGAGGTCCACCCGCACCGGCACCCCGTAGGCGTGCTGCCTCTGCTCCCCGTTCTCGTCGAGAAGTGTGATCCTGGGCGCCCATGGGGCGATCGCGGCCCCCGCCAGCTTCTCCGGCAGTGGTTTGGCGTCACCTTCGCGGGCGTACTCGGCCAACTCGCCCTGACCGTTGAGGATCGCCACATCGGGCGGTGAGTCGGTGCGGAGTTGGGCGACCAGTGTCTCCCGCAGGGAGCGGGTGCCCTCGTACACGTACCGAGTCCCGGTGCGCTCACTGATCTTCGCCAGCGTCGCCTCGAACGGCTTCTCCTCGCCGTCGGTCCAGGGCCCGAGGACCACCAGGGTCCGTTGTTCCTCGGTCGAGCAACTGGCGGAGGCGAGCGTGGAGACGGCCAGCAGGGCGCACACCAGAGCGGAACGCAACAGTGGACGGGACCTCTTCACAACGTCCTCCAGTGGATCGCCAAGTGCCTGCGGCCGTAGTGGAAGAGCGTGAACCCGCAGGCGAGTGAGCCCGCGGCGCCCAGGGCGAGGCCCACGGAGACGATCAGCGTCCATTCCTGTGGATGGGCGCTTCCCAGGTCGGCCGTGAGGCGCTCGGCCTCGCCCTCGATCCTGGCATCGGTTCCGATCTCATTCTTGATCTCGTTCTTGATCCCGGTGTTCGCCCCGTGCGGAACCGCGATCCGTCCGAGCCGCTCGGCCATGTCGCGCACATGGTGCTGCGCACGGTGTTGTCCGGCGATGCCGAACGCCACCATCACCAGCGCCAGTACGACCGGGACCGTGTGGACCGTCAGCAGGGGGCTCCGCACCCGCAACTGCCCGCGGATGAAGTCGAGCGTGCCCACGACGAGGAACAGGAAGAGCAACGAGACCAGCACGGCGGCCGATGCGGTGGTCGCGGACAGCGGGCTCCACCCCGACAGGTCGGCGGTGTCGGTGCGAAGCTCCTGCTCCAGGGTCCGAATGCGATCCAGTACGGCGGTGGACGCGGGCCGGCCCCTGCCGTCGCCCAGGAGTCCCGATGCGTACTCCAGGCCGGCACGGCGCAGTCCGTCGTTGTCGTGGTGGCTGTTCGCCCAGTTGATCCAGTCGTCATAGGCGACGACCAGCCCCGAGACCACTCGTATCTCCTGCTCCTGGGCCCTGCTCAGAGCCCGCGTCTGGGCCGCGTTGTTCAGGCTCTGGGACGCCTCGGTCAGCAACGAGGGATAGCGCTCGCCGAGCCCGACGAGATCGGTCTGCGGGAGCGGGGCACCATCACGCGAGCCCAGACGGCGCCCGGCCTCGTACTGCGCGAGCGTCAGCGAGACTCGGGCGTGGGTCAACTCGACCAGGGCGGGGGAGTGGCGGTCGCGCAACTGTTCGGTACGGCCGTGGAGATGGAAGTACGCGGTCGCCGCGAGGGTCAGGACCGTGAGGGACACGGTGGGTAACAGCAGCATCCTGCCCAGCAGGAACTGGGCGGTCGGCTTGCGGCCGTCCCCGGGCGTACGGCCTGCTGCCCAACGCCACAGCAAGCGCCCCGCCGCATGCCAGGGGGCCGGCCGCACCAGGCGGCGCAGCAGGCGTCCGGGGATCTGTCGGACGGGGCGGGGTGTGTCCGGGGCGCGGGATTGGCGGTCGGTCATGGCTGCCCACCCTGTCGGTTCTGTCGGGACTTCCGGGACGGCAACCAGCTGCGGAGCAGCTCGTGCCGTGGTTCGCCGCGGCGGTGGCTCAAACCGAAGGGGCGGGTGCGGTAGGCGTTGTCCACCAGGGCTTCGGCGAGCTCCCGGTTCTCGGGCCGCGGAGCGAGCGGCACCTCCTCGGACAGCCCGAGGTAGCAGGTCGCCAACTCCTCCCTCAGCTCGCGTTCCGACAGGGGTGCGGGGATGGTCTCCGGCAGTCGCGCGAGCTGCCGATGGAGTGCGGCGAGCGGTGTTTCGTACTCCGGAGCCTGCCCCGCCCCGTCGCCCGGAGGCGGCGCAGGCTCGGGCGGGGCGCCGACGACCAGTTGGAGCAGGAGTTCCTGTAGGTCGGCGCGCAGCCGTGCCTGGGCGTGCCGGTCGGTGAGCCCCTCTTTGAGGGTGAGCCGGTGCAGCGCCACCCAGGCCCTTCGGACGGCGGCCACGGTGGGCGGGGAGCCGTCGGCGGGTGGGTCGGCGAGGATGCGCACCATGGCGGTACGGGCGGCGGTGCGGTGGCGTGAATCGGCGGGTACCGCGCCGAGGCAGTTGAGGGCGAGTTGCGGTCTTCCATCGGCGAGGTGGATGCGCGCGAGACCGAAGGCGGCGCCGCCGAGCGCTCGATTCCGGTGCCACACCGCCCCGTAGAACGCAATGGCTTCCTTGGGACGACCGAGGAACTCGTGGCAGTAGCCGAGCGCGAGCTTGGGCGCGTACTCGCCGGGGATCGCGGCGTAGACCCGATCGAAGCACTCCAGCGCCGACTCCACCTCGGCACGGGAGAGATGGAGCAGCCCGCGGTGCCAGGGCAGCCGCCAGTCGTACGCGCCGAGCGCTCCGATGGCGGCCTTGGCCCTGGTCAGTTCCCACTGGGCGGCCTCGCGTTCGGCGAGGGCCTCGCCGGGATGGTCGCGGGCGATCTCCAGATGGAGGCGACAGCGCAGCAGTGCCCGTTCCGGTGACTCGTCCCAGGCGCTGCTGAGTTGGAGCAGTCCCGCCGGATCGTCGTAGGAGGTGCGTTGGAGTTCGGTCCAGTTCTCGTCGGCGCCGTCCGGTTTGGGCAGCGGGAGCCCCAGGGCCACGTCCGCAGGGCGGGGCGGCCGGGCGGTCAGGCGCCGTTTGGTGTTGCCGCCGTGCCGCCACTGGTCGAGCGGTGGCGCCTTGCCGAGTTCGCCGTCGAGCGCCGCAGGTGCTGCGGCGAACAGCGGCGACGGCTCGAAGGTCTCCTCGCCGAGCCGTAGGGAGCGCAACTCCCTGAGAACTCCGCGCAGTTGTACGGACATCTCCTCCGCGGAGGCGAAACGCTCCTCGGGCAGCGGTGCAGTGGCCCGGGTCAGCACCCTCCGCAGCGAGGTCGTGCCCAGACCGGACGGATCTTCGGGCGCCTGGTCGAGAAGCGTTTGGAGGACCGCGCCGACGGCATAGAGATCGGCCGGAACGGTCATGCGGGTCGATGTGTGCAGTTCGGGAGCCGGATAGGTGACGGGGCCCGGTGCGCCGATGGCACGCACTCCGGCGACGTCGATCAGTTTGATGCCGTCCCCGCAGTGGATCACATTGCTGAGGGAGAGGTCCCCGTAGACGAACTTCCGCTCGACGTGCAGATAGGTGAGCGCATCCAGGATGCGCAGCCCGTAGGCCGCGATGAACTCATGCACCCGGTAGTCGTGGAAGGGCTCGATCCGCTGCGCGATCTGATCGGCGACCCAGTGCAGCGGCGCACCGTCGGCGAACTCCATCACGATGAACTTGGCGGTGCTCGCCGGATGGCTGGGGTGTTTGGCGTAGTTGAAGACCTTGATGATGGAGGGGTGGTTGAGGCTGACGAGCCGAAGCCGTTCCATCAGCGCGGTCTTCATGGCACTCGGATCATCCGGATCGCGTACCCCCTTCAGGGCGACGGCCCGTTCCTCCAGCATCTGATCGCGGGCGAGGTAGACCTGGCCGTAGCTCCCCTGCCCCAGTCGGCCGACGACCCGGTACTGCTGGTGGAGTTCCTGCCCCCGCAGGAGTACGGCGCCACCGGCGCTCGCGGACTCGATGTCGGGGTCGGGCTCGACGAACTCATCGGGATCTCCCACGGTGATGTGCGGGAGATCGGTGAGGCCGTCACCCGGCGGGAGCACCAGATATCCGCGCGATTCACGGGGCAGGTCCAGGGCCTGCACGGCGTCTTCCACCGCGGTGCGCAGCCGGAACAGGTCATGGCAGAGTGCGGCGCTGTTGTGCAGGGCTCCGCCGCGCCGTAACTGCGTCAACTGCGCGGCGAGTCGCAGCGACGCCGGTTCGCCGTCCGGGCGGGGACGCCGCCCGGTCCTGGCCTCCTCCAGCCTGCGGTCCCTGTGTTCCAGTTCGGCGAGCAGTCCCAGCCGCGCGGCGACGGCAGCCGCCCGGCGCTCCGCCCAACGGGGGTCGAGGAGTTCATCGGCGACTCGCTCCAGCAGGGGGGAGCGGGCGTCGCGAAAGATCAGCAACAGTCGGCTGTGTCCGGGTTTGAGCAGTGCGTGGAGCAGCGGCAGTACCGCTTCCCCGGTCGGTTCCGCCCGGTCGACGGAGAGGAAGGCAGCCGAGAGCGGGGGGCCGTTGGCGGCGATGCGTTCCAGTAGCTGGGCCGGATCTGCGGTCTGTGCGGTCTGTCCGGTCGGGGTGTCGAGCCCGGCCCGAGCGGCCGTGCGGGCGATGAGCTTGCCTGCCGTCCAGCCCGTCGCGTCCAGCGCGAGGTCGATGGAGCCGGCCAGCGGCTCCCTTGCTCCCGTACCGGGCAAGGCGCGGGGGTTGCGTTCGCGGTCGGCCAGGATGAGTGTGGAGTGGATGACGGAGAGGGCGTCGAGATCGTCGTCGGCGGCGAAGGCCAACTCCACGGGTTCCAGGACGCCGGGTGGGTTCCGGGTCGATTCGCCGGAGGCCGTCGGACCGATGCCGGGACCGACGGGGGTCCGTTGTGACGGCGCTGAGCCCCTCCCGGTACCACTGCCGGCACCGGCCGCGGAACTGCCTTCGCCGAGCCATTGGGTCATGGTGTGCCGCAGGCCGAGCGCGCGCTCAGGGGCCCGCGGGGTGAGAGCGAGCGGGATGGTGTGGGAGACGGCGCGCGGCCCCGACACCAGCAGATCGAGTTCGTCGGACGGCAGGTGCCGCAGGATCGTCTCGGTCGGGATCATATAGGCGTGGCTCAGGGCGACGGGGACCTGTTCGGTGCCGTGCTGGTGCACCAGGATGCCGATGACCCCACCGGTGCGGCTGTGCACCACGCCGCTGCCGCTGAAGCCGTGCCGGACGACGTAGGGCGCTGATTCCGGGTCGAGTTGTACCCATTCGGGATAGAGTCCGGGGCCGCCGCGACCCATGAGCCGGGCGTTGATGTCCTCCCCGCCCGGGAGGTCCTGCGGATAGCCGACCGTGTGGACCAGTTCGTTGCGCGCAGGTATCTGACGGTGGAGGACCGCCGGCCGTACCGTCGGCTCCTCGACCAGTCGCAGCAGGGCGAGGTCCGCACTGTGGCGCGAGGTGGGCGGTCGAAGGTGCTCGGTCAACACCTCGGCGCGCAGCGGGTGGGGCACCGCCGGGCCTGCGGCGGGAAACTCGGCGTACACGTGTTCCAGCGGTTGGCGCGGCTGGGTGTCGTTCGAGCCGTGCCGCAGGGCACGGCGTGGCTGGAGTACGACATGGGCGCAGGTCAGCACCAGACCGCCGGGCAGAAGCACTCCCGCTCCCAGGGGCGCTGCCCCACGGGTCTCCCCCTGGGACAGTCGAACCCGCCAACAGCCGTCGCGTACCGCAGTATCGGAAGTTCCCTCGGGCTCCCTCATACTCCGCAACAATAACCACGATGGGTGGCGATCCGCCCCCGTAGTGTCACGAGAGGGCCGCGATGAGCGCAAGTGGTGTACGGGGCGGGCACGAAGGCGACGAGACCGCTGGACTGGCCGATGTGATCGGCCGCATCCGGGAGGAGTTGGAAGCGGCGCAGCGCAATGCCGAGCACAGCAGGCTTCGCTTCTTGGTGGAGCGCGTGGACGTCGAGTTCGCGGTACAGATCCGGCAGGAGGGCAACGGCAGGGGTGGTCTGCGCATCGGTGTGCTGACCGCCGAGGCGGGGGCCTCGGTGTCGCGTGAGAGGACCCACCGGATCGCCATAGAACTGAAGCCGCACGACCGGGACGACCGTCCTGAAGGTCCGGGCATCAGCGTGGGCGGTCCGCGCTGAGCACCCTTCGGATCAGGTCGGGTGCTGCCGGGGGCAGGCGAGCCCCGGCGAGATCCGAAGGGGAGGGCATCGGTCGAGGGCGTCGGCGCCGGGGCGTGCTGCACCGCGAGGGCGTCAGGAATCCCGCCCGTCAGGACGGCGGCTCAGCACCCCCGGCCACCAGGATGCGGGGCCGATGTCCCGCACCAGCGCCGGGACGAGGAGCGAGCGCACCACGAGGGTGTCGAGCAACACTCCGAAGGCCACGATGAAGGCGATCTGGACGAGGAAGGCGAGCGGGATCACCCCGAGCGCGGCGAATGTCGCCGCGAGGACCACGCCCGCGGAGGTGATCACTCCGCCGGTGGCGACGAGTCCCTTGAGGACCCCTTCGCGCACCCCGTGCCGCAGGGACTCCTCCCGTACCCGGGACATCAGGAAGATGTTGTAGTCCACCCCGAGCGCCACCAGGAACACAAAGCCGTAGAGCGGGACGGACGAGTCGGTTCCGGCGAAGCCCCACACATGCTCGAAGACCAGCGCCGAGACTCCGAGGGTGGCGAGGAAGTTCAGTGCCACCGTCGCGACCAACAGCACCGGCATCACCAACGAGCGCAGCAGTCCCATGAGGATGATGAGGATGATGACCAGGACGACGGGGACGATCACCATGCGATCCCGTTCCGCGGTGACCTGGGTGTCGTACTGCTGCGCCGTGTAGCCGCCCACGATCGCCGCCGCGTCGGGCACGGCGTGCAACGAGGTGCGCAACCTGGCCACCGTGTCCTTCGCCGCATCGCTGTCCGCCGCGTCCTGGAGCGTGACGTCGATGCGCACCCGACCGTCGACGACGAGCGGCGGGCCGCCACCCGGACGCCCCGACTCCGTCACCGCCGCCACGGAGGCCACCCCCTGGGTACGACGGGCCGCCTCCGTCACCTGCGCCGCACGATCCGCGTCGGCGATGACGATGGCCGGATTGCCCGATCCCCCCGGGAAGTGCCGGGCGAGCGTGCTCTGCGCTGAGACGGACGGTGCGTCCTTGACGAAGATCTCGTCCAGCGGGACGCCCTTCGATGTGAGGGTGGGTGCGAAGGCGGCACAGGCCAGCAGACCCACCAGAGCCAGGGACCACACCCGGCGAGGTGCCCGGTCGACCAGATGGGCCACCCGCGTCCACACCCCGGAGGCGTTCGACGGCGACTGGTCCGAGGGAGGTTTGGCCGGCCAGTACGCGGCCCGACCGAGCAGCACCAGGACCGCCGGGAGGAAGGTCAGGGCGCTCAGCACCGAACAGACGATGCCGATGGCGCCCACCGGCCCGAGCGCGCGATTGTTCGTCAGATCGCTCAGCAGCAGCGCCAGCAGCCCCAGTGCGACCGTGGCCGCACTGGCGACGATCGCCCCCGTGGACCGTCGCAGCGCGGCCCGGACCGCGAGGAACCGGTCGGTGGTGTGGGCGAGTTCCTCGCGGTAGCGCGCGGTGAGCAGCAGGGCGTAGTCGGTTGCGGCCCCGATCACCAGGATCGACAGGATGCCCTGGACCTGGCCGTCCACCCGCACCACGCCGCGGTCGGCGAGGAAGTACACCACGGCGCACGCCAGGCCCAGCGCGAACACCGATCCCAAGATGATGACCAGCGGCAACAGCACACTGCGGTACACCAGCAACAGGATCACCAGCACGGCCGCGAGGGCGACTCCCAGCAGCAGACCGTCGATCCCGGCGAAGGCATCGGACAGGTCCGCCTGTGCTGCGGCAGGTCCCGCCAGCTGCACCGTAGTGCCGGGCACGCCATCGGCGGCCTCGCGTACGCGGTCGAGCGTGCCCTCCAGTTCGTCCCCCAGATCGGGGCTGAGCTGCACGATTCCCTGAAGGGCCCGCCCGTCCTGTGCGGCGAGCGCCGGAGATGGCCGCCCCTCCACCCCCTGATCGCCTGCGATGGAGGCCAGCGCTACGGTGGCAGCAGTGCGCTGGGAGCCGTCCAGCCGGCCGCCGTCGTCAGCCGTCCACACGACGATGACGGGAACCGTCTCCGTCTGCTGGAACGCGCGCTGCACCGTGATGACCCGGGTCGACTCCGCGCTCCGGGGCAGGAAGGCGGCCTGGTCGTTGGTGGCGACCTCACCCAGCTTCCCCGCATAGGGGCCGAGCCCCCCTCCGATCGCGAGCCAGGCGATGAGCAGGGCGACGGGGATCAGCCAGCGGGCCCTTCGGGGTGGGGTGGACATGCGCGCTCCGAGTGGTCACGTTCACTTGCCTCAACGAAACCGCCCCGGCCATTGAGATGCAGAGAACCGAATCCGACCCGGCCGGGGGTTCCCGGCCGGCCCTGCAACACCGCATGGCGTCGAACCATCCGATGATCAGGATTCCCGTGGTGCCGTTGTTCTGGATGCACCCTGCGCCACAGTAGTTCGAGCGGTTTTGCTGGTCGGGGCCGGGTGAGCCATCAGATCGACGCCGCCAGGTCCCGGAGCACGGTCCGTGCCGCTCTAGTGCCCGAGGCCAGTGCGCCCTGCACCGAGCCGGTGGTCCGGTGGTCGCCGCAGACATAGCGCCCCCCACCCACCGCGGCCGTACGGCTGAGCGGCTGCGGCGGTGGCATGGCGGGCAGCGCATCGCCCACCGTCCGCACGGTCAGCAGCTCCCAGCCGTCGGTTCCGGTGTCGTACGCCTCGGCCAATGCCGCCCGCAGCAGCGCTTCACGCCCGGGCTGGTCATCGCCGAGCACGGAGGTCGCGATCAGACGACGACCTGCGGGTGCATACCCCGGCTGGACCTCACTGAGCACACAGGTGTTGAGGAACCGGCGCGCGGAGTCCGTCAACAGGATCGGCTCGGGCAGCGGGGAGGGGCCGTCCGTGGCGTGGTAGTAGGTCGTGACCGTGCGCGATGCGGGCACCGAGAGCCCGGGCAGCAGCGAGGCGGCGGGCGCGGGACCGGTCGCCACCACAACGGCCCGCGCCGCGATCTCACCGCCCGACGTGAGCAGCACACCGTCGTCGGTGAGGCGGTCGACTGGACATTCCAGTGACAGCGCGCCCCCGGGCAGCCCCGCGGCGAGCTGAGCGGGCACCGCACCGATCCCCGACGCGGGAAGGCAGAGCGTGCCACGCCCCAGGCTGCGCCACACCAGATGGAAGAACCGGCTGGAGGTCTCCAACTCGTCCTCCAGGAACACGCCTGATAGGAAGGGCCGGAAGAACTGCTCGATGAACTCTTCGGAGAACCCAGCGGCCGAGAGCGCCGTCCAGGTGGTGCGGTCCTCGGCACGCTTGAGCGGACCGACCGGCCCGATGACGTCGCGCGCCGAGAGCAGGCCCAGCGCCAGCAGATCGCGTGCGGAGGCGAGGCGACCGGGGAGGAGTTCCGCGAGCCGACGGGGAGAGCGGGTGGGGTCGGTGAACCGGAGGTTGCCCCGCTCGGTGTGCACCACCACTCCTGCGGTGAAGGGGCGCAGCTTCAGATCCGGCAGCGACAGCCGTCGTCTCACCTGGGGGTAGGAGGTGTTGAAGACCTGGAAGCCGCGATCGATGGTGAAGCCCTCGTGACGGTCGGAACGCATTCGGCCGCCCACCCCGTCCGACGCCTCCACCACCCGGACCCGCAGTCCACCACGGAGCAGGTCGAGGGCGCACGCGAGCCCGGCGAGACCCGCTCCGATCACCACCACGTCCGGGGACGCCTCGCTCGTCGCAGGCATGGCACCCGCCCTTCCTTCGAGCCGCACCACGGTCGTGATCCCGGTCGGCGCTCGTCGTGGATCCGTTCCATCCGTTCCATCCGCTTCTTCCCGCGGGCGGGGCTCCATGGATGCACGAGGACGAGGTTCGTCCGAAGGCGGTGGGCGCGGGTGGCAGGTGGCTCAGGGACGGGGTGCAGCGGGCCCGTGGGGAAACGCCGGTCGCTCGATTCGATCGAGGACGCCTCACCGCTGCTCAGGGGCCGGGGTACGGCGGCGGCCCACGACCGGGGCCAACCCCGGGTTTGACGTAGCCCCTGAGCGGATCGGGCCCGGTCGGCGTCGCACCGGGCTCCCGAAAACCGCGGAGGGCTGCCCGCTCTGCGGACAGCCCTCTCCATGTGCCTGCGACCAGCTCACCTCATGGCAGACACCCTCAGCGGTGCCACCGGGCGAACCGATCCGGCGTCCGTCCCCGTGCGCCCTGCGGTGTACGACGACGAGCCGATCGCCCCGGTGCCTGCGCCGGCCGAACGGCGACGCGGGCGAGCGGAAGGTTCGCGGTCAGGCGGCGTCGGGCACGACCTCGGCGGACTCGATGACGATCTGCTCAAGAGGCACGTCCTGGGCGTTCGTCGGTGTCTGCGCGATCTTGTCGACGATGTCCTCGCCCTCCACCACCTGGCCGAACACGGCGTAGCCCCAGCCGTCCTGCCCCGGGTAGTCCAGGAAGTCGTTGTCCTTCACATTGATGAAGAACTGCGCGCTCGCGGAGTGAGGAGCAGAGGTCCGGGCCATGGCCACGCTGTACTTGGCGTTCTTGAGACCGTTCTTCGCCTCGTTCTCCACCGTCTTGGGAGCCGGCTTCTGCCGCATCTTGGTGTCCAGGCCGCCGCCCTGAATCATGAAGGTGCTGATCACCCGGTGGAAGACGGTGCCGGTGTAGTGACCGCTGTCGAGGTAGCTCAAGAAGTTGGCGACCGACTTGGGCGCCTTCTCATCGTCAAGCTTGAGCACGATGTTGCCCTTGGATGTGGTCAGACGAACTGTGGTCATCAAATCCCCACTCGAAATGCCGTAGTCAACTGCTGGGTAGACCCAACACGATTTCGTCCGAGTGGTGGATGACTGTCAGTCGGGCCACGCATCCGGACTGTGGCTAGCCGCCAGCACAGGCAGTCTCTCATAGGACCTGTGTCGTCACCCGGCTACCACACCCCCCGACATCACACCACGTCACAGCGGTGGTCGACCGGTCCCAGCCACAGCCCCCGACCGTCGGGCGCCAGATGACCACCGTGGCCGTGATGAGTGGCACAGCGCGTTGCCGCCGTCAGTTCTGGGACCGGGCGAGCAGGTCCAGGGCCAACTCCTTCAGCCAGGGCTCGGCCGTGGCCGCGTTCCCCGAGTCGAACGGGGGCTGCGGATCGTACTCCAGCGCCAGCTGGATCGCGCGGGCCGTGTTGTCCCCGGCCAGGAGTGCGGAGAGGTGGAGCGCCATGTCCAGCCCCGCTGACACCCCCGCCGCGGTGATGATCTTTCCGGAGCGCACATAGCGTTCCGGGAGATAGGTCACACCGTAGACGGACTCCAGATAGGGCGCGGACGCCCAGTACGTCGTCGCCTTCCGGCCCTCCAAGAGACCCGCGGCGGCGAGCACGAGGGAACCGGTGCACACGGACGTCGTCCACTGGGTGCGCCGGTGCATCCTGCGTATCCACTCCAGCAGACGTTGATTCGCGATCGCACTCGTCGTACCCCGGTTGCCCGCTCCCGGCACCAGCAGGACATCGAGGTCCTTGACATCGGCGATCGACCGCTCGGCCATCACTCTCAGATCTCCGGTGTCCGTGGTCACCGGCCCCCGCCGCTGCGCCACCATCGTGACGTCGGCGCCGGGCAGCCGGGACAGCACCTCCGCGGGGCCGGTCGCGTCCAGCACGCTGAAACCGTCGTACAGCAGGATCCCGATGCGAGGGCCCGGCCGCACGGGGCTGGCGGCGTGGGCCGCCGTGCTCCCGGCCAGGCCGGTGCTGGCGAGCACCACACCGGCCGCGGTGGTCCGCAGCAGCGTCCTGCGGGTCGTCGACGGGGTCTGCTGGGAAGGGGGATTCGTCATGGCGCGGAAGTCTGCCGGTGGGCGGGGCCCCGGGGGCGCGGCATGTCCGGCATCCTGCGAATCCTGTCCCCGGTGACCCCGTAGTGGTCGAGGAACGCTTGCCGCAGTGTCTCCGCCGACCCCAGGCCGCACCGGCGGGCGATGGCGGCGAGCGAGAGGTCGCACGACCGCACGAGGTGCGCCGCCGCTTCCGTACGCGCGGTCCGTACGGCGCGTGCCGGGGTGATTCCGAGGTGGGCCGCGAACAGCCGGGTCAGATGGCGGGTGCTGATGCCCGCCCGCAGCGACAGGGCACGCGGGGTGAGATCACCCGCCAGGTGCGCGGCGATGTGGCGGGTGAGGTCCTGCACCAATCGGTCGCCCGGGGGAGGAGCGGAGAGGAACATGCTGATCTGCGCCTGGTCGGCCGGTCGGTGTAGATAGGACACCAGCTGACGGGCGACCGCGCGGGCCAGGGTGGGACCGTGGTCGTCCTCGATCAGGGACAGGGTGAGGTCGAGGGCGCTGGTGACTCCCGCGGAGGTGTACACGTTTCCGTCGCGGATGTAGAGCGGACCGACGTCGACGGCCACCTGTGGGTGTTCGGCGGCGAGCTGTTTCCCGTACCCCCAATGGGTGGTCACCCGCCGGTGGTCCAGCAGTCCTGCCGCGGCGAGGATGTAGGTGCCGGTGCACACGGAGGCGATGCGGCGACTGCACTGGGCCAGCCGGTGGACCTGTGTGACCAGTCGACTGTTCGCCGCCGCGGCCGGGGTACCGGCACCGCCCACGACCAGGAGGGTGTCCAGACGTCCTGTCACCGACTCCAGTTCGCTTGCCGCGCCCAGCACGATGCCCGTCGAGGTGCGGGCCGGACGTCGGCCGAGCGTGGCCAGCTCGACGGCGTACTGCGGGGTTGCCCCCTGCCGATTGGCGATGTCCAGGGCACCGCTGGGGCACGCGACATCGAGGATCTGCGCGCCGTCGAAGGCCACGATCAGGATGCGCCGCTCGTCGTCCATGCCGCGATGTGATCACGGCGGACGGGGGTGGCTCAGGACATGGGCCGCGGATGGCCGGATCGATGCGGTGTTGGCTGCGAACGACTCCTCGCAGGCGGGGCGGAAAGAGGAGACCGTCCGATCGAGGAGCGTTGTGCGCGATGCATCGACGGCGCGCTGGTGATGCATCGATGGTGCGCGGTCGTCGTGAGATACCCGACCCTTGGCCGCGGTCCCATCAGGGGTAGCGCAGATCGATCACTGTTGTGACACCGCGCCGGCTGAAGCTGTCCAGGTCCGGGGCTGTGGAGCTCGTCCAGCGAGTCGGATCGGTGCGGGCCCCAGATGGCGGTCCCGCACGAGGCCCCGACGATCGCCGCCCAGATCAAGGAAGTTGTGCGGTTGCTCGCAGGTGGGTGTCGGCGCATGGAGGCGGCCCCGGCCGCCTTCGTCACCGACCGTCATGATCGCCGGGATATCGAGGAGCGGAGTGGATACGGCCGGTTGGAGATCGTTCCGAAGGACTGTGGAGGTCGGGAGGGGTGTCTGATGCCCTCATCTCACCATGTGTCACAACTTGACATTAGTTCGTCTTATGGAAGATAAAGATCAGGCTTTGGGTTGAACTTCACGCCAAGTGACATTTGGGCGTGAAGGTCGTCGAGTCGTCTACGCGAGAGTCATGCCGTGTCTCACCGTGCCCTTCCTGATCAGCTGTTCTCCGACCCCGTGGGGGAGTGGGAGGCGTGGCGTGCCGAGCGGCAGCGCTCGCTCACGTCCGCGACGGGGAACCTCGCCCTGGTGGAGACCCGTTGGCTGCCGCGGGGCGAGCGCCCCGACCCGGAGGCGGCCCGCCATGGCCAGGAGCCGGGCGTGACGGTCACCACGGTGGAGCGCACCGACCCCATCACGGGGGAGCCCGAACATGCCCTGCGCTTCTGGGACCCCCGTTCGCCGGCGATCGCGACCTTCGAGCGCACGGACGCCTTCCCCTATGACCCCTCCTGGGTGCTCGACGCCACCTACACCCCGGTTCCCGGAGCCCGCAAGGTCGCCTTCGAGCACATCAGGGACAACGGCGGCACCCGCGACCTCGTTGTGCCCGGTGACATCGCACTCACGGTGGACGGCCGTGAGTATCGACTCAGCGCCTTCGATGACAACGGTGTCCTACTGCTTGTCTTCGGTGATCCGACCAACGGTGACACCACCTACGGCGCCGGACGCTTCCTGTTCGTCACACCGACCGGCGAAGCCACCGTGCGCCTCGACTTCAACCGCGCCTTCGTGCCGCCCTGCGGATTCTCTGATCAGTACAACTGTCCGATGCCGCCGCTGCAGAATCGTTTCCACCTGCCGATTACGGCAGGCGAGAAGCGACCTGTCTTCAGCGGCGGCGTCCCCAAGCAGCACTGATCACCACTCCCCGTTCCGTATCGCCGCACGAAAGCACCCCTCACCGCCATGAGCATCAAGAAGTCAGCCCTGTACGCCACCGCCACCGCAGCCACGCTCGCCCTGACCGTCAGCGCCTGCGGCACCACCACCTCGGGCAGCGCATCAGGCGGCGGACACAACGCCGATGCGACCGTCAACATCGGCTCGCTGTACGAACCGCAGAACCTCGACAACACCGCAGGTGGTGGCCAGGGCGTCACCGAAGCCCTCAACGGCAATGTGTACGAAGGGCTGTTCAGACTCACCGACGGCGGCAAGGTCGAACCCCTCCTCGCCCAGTCCCACCAGGTCAGCCCCGACGGGCTCACCTACACCTTCACCCTGCGGGACAACGTCACCTTCCACAGCGGCAAGAAGCTCACCAGCCAGGACGTCAAGTACAGCCTGGAGAAGGTGATCGCGGAAGACTCCCAGTCCGCGCGCAAGAGCAACCTCGAAGTCATCAAGACCATAGCGACACCCGACCCGCGTACCGTCGCGGTCACACTCGCCCAGAAGTCCATCTCCTTCGTCTACAACCTGTCCTACGTCTGGATCATCAACGCCGAGGCGAAGGAACTCAAGACGAGCGAGGACGGCACCGGCCCCTACCAACTCGGCAAGTGGACCCGCGGCTCCGCACTGAGCCTGAACCGCTTCGCCGACTACTGGGGCGATGCGGCCACCAACAAGCAGGTCGTCTTCCGCTACTTCAAGGACGCCACCGCTCTCAACAACGCCCTGCTGACCAACGCCGTCGACGTCGTCACCAGCGAGCAGTCGCCCGACGCCCTCGACCAGTTCAAGAACAACCCGAGCTACAAGGTGAACGAGGGAAACTCGACCACCAAGCTCCTGTTGGCCTTCAACGACAAGGTCAAGCCCTTCACCGACACCAAGGTGCGCCAGGCCGTGTCCGCCGCCATCGACGACAAGAAGCTGCTGGAGTCCGTGTGGGGCGGCCACGGCAAGCTCATAGGCTCGATGGTCCCGCCCACCGACCCTTGGTACGAGGACCTCACCCACATCGACGCCTACGACACCGAGCGCGCCAAGGCCCTGCTCACCGAGGCGGGCTACCCCAAGGGCTTCAGCTTCACCCTGGACACACCGAACTACGACCCGCACCCCACGGCCGCCACCTTCATCAAGTCACAACTCGCCAAGGTCGGCATCACCGTCAAGATCAACACGATCACGCCGGACGAGTGGTACACGAAGGTCTACAAGAACCGCGGCTTCGAAGCCACCCTCCAGGAACACGTCAACGACCGCGACCTGGTCTGGTACGGAAACCCCGACTTCTACTGGGGCTACAACGACCCGCAGGTCACCCAGTGGGTCAAGGAGGCCGAACAGTCCTCCACCGCGGCCGAGCAGACGGAACTCCTGAAGAAGGTCAACCGCAAGACCGCCCAGGACGCAGCCAGCGACTGGCTGTACCTCTACCCGCAGATCGTGGTCGCCAACAGCAAGCTCTCCGGCTACCCCCTCAACGGCCTGAACTCGCAGTTCTACGCCTACGACATCAAGAAGGGCTGATGGCGCGCTACCTCCTGCGCCGCTTCGCCTTCCTGCTGGTGTCCCTGGCCCTGGCGAGCGTCGTCCTGTTCGTCCTGCTGCGCATGCTGCCCGGAGATCCCGCCAACGCGCTCACCTCGGTGGGCGCGTCCAAGGAACAGATCGCCGCCGCCCGGGAGTCGATCGGCTCGGACCGACCGCTGCCCGAACAGTTCGTCCACTGGATCGGACAGCTGCTCCGCGGCGACCTCGGCAACTCCTTCATCAGCTCGCTGCCCGTCCAACCCGAAGTCGTCGCACGGCTCAGGGTGACCGTCCCGCTGACCCTGGCCGCCTTCATCCTCGCCGTACTCATCGCCGTCCCGGCCGGCTTCCTCGCCGCCTACCGCCGTCGCACCTGGTACGGCGCGCTCCTGAGCGGAGTGTCGCAACTGGGCATCGCGATCCCCGTGTTCTGGCTCGGCATGATCCTGATCGCCGTCTTCGCACTCAACGCCCGTTGGCTACCCGCCGGAAGCTTTCCGCCCGACGGTTGGGCCCAGCCGGGCGAGGCGATCCGCTCACTGGTACTGCCCGTCGTCACCATCGCCCTCGTCATGAGCGCCTCCCTGATCCGCTACGTCCGATCGGCCACGCTCGATGTCCTGGACAGCGACTACCTGAGGACCGCACGCGCGCTCGGATCGTCCTTCGGCGCGGCCATGTGGCGACACGGGCTGCGCAACGCCTCGGTACCCGTGATCTCCATCCTCGGCATCGAACTCGCCTCCACCCTCCTCGGAGCGGTCGTCGTGGAGTCGGTGTTCGCCCTGCCCGGGCTCGGCTCGATGCTGGCCACCGGCATCAGCCAGCACGACTACCCGGTGATCCAGGGAGTCCTGTTCGTCTCCACACTCGCCGTCCTGCTCATCGGGTTCGCCGCCGACCTCGTCCAACGGATCATCGACCCACGGCTGCGCACCGGACTGTCGGGAGGCATCCGATGACGACACCCACCCCTCTCGCCGTCCCCGCAACGCCGGCAACCCCAGAGCCGAAGTCACCCGGCACCGAGGTACGGAAACGATCCCGGGGCAGGTCGTACACCCTGATCACCGGCTGCACCCTGGCCGGTCTGATCGTCCTCCTCGCCCTGGTCTCGTACGTCTGGCTCCCCTACGCCTCCGACGACACCTCCGGCGGACGACTCACCGCCCCCGGAGCCGACCACCTCCTCGGCACCGACAAACTCGGCCGCGATCTGTTCACGCAAGTGATGAACGGATCCCGCATCGCCGTTCAGGCCGGCCTCGGCTCGGTCCTGATCGCCGCCACCATCGGGATCACCCTCGGAGTCCTCGCGGCTTTCGCCCAGGGCTGGTTCGACGACACGCTCTCCGCCCTCCTCGACATCCTCATCGCCTTCCCGACCCTGCTCCTCGCGATGCTCATCGTCGCCGCCCGCTCGGCCACCCTCAGCTCCGCCGTACTGGCCATCGGACTCGCACAGAGCGCGGTCGTCGCCAGACTCGTCCGCATCCTCGTCAAACGGGTCCTCGCCCTGGACTACATCACCGCCGCCCGCACCTCGGGCACCTCCTGGATCCGGATCGTGGCCGGCCATGTGCTCCCCAACATCTGGCCCACACTCATCGTGAACCTGGCCCTCCAGTTCGGGCTCGCGGTGCTCGCCGAAGCCGGGCTCTCCTACCTCGGCCTCGGCGCCCCACCGCCCCACGCCTCCTGGGGCCGCATGCTGCAAGAAGCCCAAGCCACCTTCACCACCGCCCCCGCCGGCGCGCTCGCCCCCGGCATCCTCCTCGTACTCCTCGTCATCGGCGTCAACCTCATCGCCGACGGACTGAGGGACACACTCGACCCGGCCACCAAGGGAAGGCGCGCATGAGCCTCCTCGACATCCGCGACCTGGTGATCCGCACCGCGGACGGGCGAACGCTCGTCGACCATCTGTCGCTTCGCCTCGCACCGGGCGAACGCCTCGGACTCATCGGCGAATCGGGCTCGGGCAAGTCCCTCACCTCCCTGGCGACCCTCGGCCTGCTGCCGAACGGGATGACCGCCCACGGCAGCATCAACCTGGCGGGCAACCAGATCGTCGGAGCCAGCGAACGCCACCTGCGACGCGTACGCGGCAGGGACGCGGCCATCGTCTTCCAGGAACCACTAACCGCGCTCGACCCCCTGATGCGCGTGGGACGACAGATCGCAGGCCCTCTCGCACGCCGGCACGGCCTCAAGGGCGCCGCGCTCCAGCACGCCGTCACCGCGGCCCTGGAACAGGTCAGACTGCCCGACCCCGAGCGGATCCGCCGCGCATTTCCGCACGAGATCTCCGGCGGCCAGCGCCAACGAGTGGCGCTGGCCATGGCGCTGGCCTGCGACCCCGCACTCCTCATCGCCGACGAACCCACCACGGCCCTCGACGTGACCGTCCAGGCGGAACTGCTGACCCTGCTGGACACCCTGGTACGCGAGCGGGAAATGGCCGTCCTGTTCGTCAGCCACGACCTCGCGGTGGTCGCCGAGATCGCCGAACGTGTCCTCGTACTGAAGGACGGGCGCGCCGTGGAGGAAGGGACCGTGACCGAGATCGTCCACACACCGCGCGAGCCCTACACCAAGGCCCTGGTGAACAGTGCGCGACAACTGGAATCCGCACTCGACGCAAGGAGCGGGCGATGACCCCCGTACTGGAACTGGACGACGTCTCCTTCACCTACCGGGGACGCACCGCGCCCGTCGTCCAGTCCATCGCCCTCACCGTCGAACAGGGACAGAGCCTCGCCCTCGTCGGTGAATCGGGCGCGGGGAAGACCACCCTGCTGCGCCTGCTGCTCGGACTCACCAGCCCCACCACAGGAGCCGTACGGTTCGACGGTGACGGGCTCAGACTCCGCGACCGCGAGCTGATGCGACGATTCCGCCGCAGCGTGCAGTGCGTGTTCCAGGACCCCTACTCATCGCTCGACCCGCGTCGACGGGTGGGACACATCGTCTCCGAACCGCTGCGCTCGCTCGGCCTGGACACACGCAACACCGCCGTGCCCAAGGTGGCGGCTGCCCTGGAACGTGTCGGTCTGCCGGCCGATGCCGTCGACCGCTACCCCCATGAGTTCTCCGGTGGGCAGCGGCAACGGATCGCGATCGCCCGGGCGACCGTGTGCGACCCGCGGGTACTGCTCGCCGACGAACCGGTCAGCGCCCTCGATGTGACGACGAGGGTGAAGGTCGTCGATCTGCTCAACGAACTCAAGCGGGACCACGGGCTGACCATGGTGATGGTCTCCCACGACCTGTCGGTGGTCGCCTCGCTGTGCGAGCGCACCGCGGTACTGGAGGACGGCCGCATCGTCGAACAGGGTGCCACCGCGGACGTACTGGTCACCCCACGACACCCCTACACGGCCCGGCTGGTCGCGAGCGTGCCCCGACTTCCCGCGCCCAGCCGCTGATCCGTGGTGTATGGACAGAACAGGTCCCACCGCATCAGCGAGCGGGGATGGCCTGCTCCACCAGAGCCACCGTCGAACGCGGATCTGCGACCTCGACGACCAGCCGCGCGTAGCGCTCGTCGACCAGCTCGATCACCACGGCCTTTGCGGCATCGCGGACGTCCCAGAACACCCGGCCGTCCGGTCCGTGGAAGGTGCCGGAAGTGATCACACCGGGGAAGTGGGTGCCGGGCGCGCGCAGCCCCTTGGGCTCCTTGACGATCCCCGGGTCGGCGGTTGCGCCACGGACATGCGCGAGTGGGATGACGAGTCTGCTCTTGAGTGCCCAGAGCTTGCCGAGCCCTTCCATCTCCACGATCAGTCGGCCGTCTTCGATGCTGACACGGGCCATCGGTGCTCCTTGGAGTGAAGGGTTGGTCGGTTCAGGGGTGGGGAGCAAGGTGCTGCACCAGCGCAGCACTCAGTTCGTCCGCCGTTCGGGTGGCTTGCGGACCGGTCGACCTGATCCGGATGCGCGATCCGAGGAGCAGGGCGGTGAGCACGACCACCGGTGCCGGCGTGTCCGGGCCTCCCGGATGCCCTGCCGGCGCGAGGGCCGCGTCGAGCGCGGTGAAGGCGTCGCCCACCAGTCCGGCGACCTCGTCGTCCACCGGCGCCTGCTCGACCGCGGCCAGCAGCAGGAGATCAAGACCGGAACCGCTGACGACGGTGTCCAGCGTCTCGCGCAGCCCATCGGGCGTATCTGCGGCGTTGGACATCCGATCGATCAGCGGAGCCACATCGTGCTCCAGCGACCAGCGCAGCGCGGACAAATAGAGGCCCCGCTTGCTGCCGAAGGTCTTGTACAGACTGTTGCGGTGCAGCCCCAGGTGGGTGACCAGGTCATCGATGGAGATGCCGTCGTACGACCGCTGTGCGAACAGCTCGGCGGCCGATCGCACCACCTCGGCTTCGTCGAATCCTCTGGGGCGTCCCATGTGAACGACCATAGGGGATTGGGGAACGATCGGTCAAGAATGATCGTTCCTCAATCCCCGAGTGGGGCGCGTGAGCGGCCCTCAATCCATGAGGTCAGGGCCCTCCCCGGCCATGGCGGCTGCCATCCGCAGGTGGGGCGCCGCTTCATCCGAGCGACCCAGGCGCTCCAGGGTGCGCCCGAGCATCAGTCGGGCGTAGTGCTCCACCGGGTCCAGCTCCAAGATCGCCCGCAGTTCCGTCTCGGCCCGGGACAGCTGGGCGGAGTGGTAGTAGGAGCGCGCGAGCAACAGCCGCTGGGCGACCTGGCCCGGCGCCTCGTCGATCAAGCCGCGCACGATCCGTGCCGCCGTCTGGTACTCCTTGGCGTCGAAGAACATCTGCGCACGGTCCCACCGCTCGGCGGCGGTGCCGAACTCGTAGTAGGTCTCGCTCACTGGTTCTCCTCCTTGGAGTCTGGTGCCGTTGCTGCTGATGGCGTCAACGGAGCGAGGGTAGTTGAATATTCCACTACTGTTGGGGGTGTGGGGCCGATCGTCCCCACACGCACAGGAATAGGTTGAGCGCCATGAGCAATCTCGATCGTCAGGCCGCCCCCTCCGTCTGCGGCGGTCGCGGGTTCGTCGTCGCCGAGCCCGTACGCGAACTCCTCAGTCCCCGCCGCGTCCCCCTGGGTGAATCCACCGAAGTCCGCAGGCTGCTGCCCAACCTCGGCCGCCGCATGGTCGGCGCCTGGGCGTTCGTCGACCACTACGGACCCGACGACATCGCGGACGAACCCGGAATGCAGGTGCCGCCCCATCCGCACATGGGTCTCCAAACCGTCAGCTGGCTGCACGAGGGAGAGGTGCTGCACCGGGACAGCACGGGCAGCCTCGCCACCATCCGCCCCCGGGAGCTCGGCCTGATGACCTCGGGCCGGGCGATCAGCCACTCCGAGGAGAGCCCCCGCTCCCATGCGCGCTACCTCCACGGCGCACAACTGTGGGTGGCCCTCCCCGACACCCACCGGCACGTGGAACCCCACTTCCAGCACCACACGGACCTTCCGCAACTCACGGCACCCGGCCTCACGGCCACCGTCATCCTCGGCGACATCGACGGCGCCGCCTCACCCGGCACCACCTACACCCCGATCGTCGGCGCCGACCTCGCCCTGACCGAGGGTGCCCGCCTCAACCTGCCCTTGAACCCGGACTTCGAGTACGCGGTGCTCGCCATGTCGGGGCAGGTCCGGGTGGACGACGTACCGCTGACCTCCGGGTCCATGCTCTACCTGGGCTGCGGACGACGGGAGCTCCCCCTGCTGGCCGCATCGGACGCCGGCTTGATGCTGCTCGGCGGAGAGCCGTTCGAGGAAGAGCTGATCATGTGGTGGAACTTTGTCGGACGTACACAGTCGGAGATCGAGACCGCCCGCAAGGACTGGATGGAGGGCTCCCGCTTCGGTGAGGTGAAGGGTTACGACGGGGGTCCGCTACCCGCTCCGGAACTGCCCCCGCTGCCCTTGAAGGCCCGGGGAAGGGTGCGCTGACCTGCGGTGATGCTGCTCTTTTGATGCCGCTGGCTGATGTAGCCGGCGGCATCATTTTTGTGCGCGGAACGCCTGGCCCGGTGGTGCTTGACTGGCTCTGAGCGGGGCTCCCCGGGCCGGCGCGGATTCCCGTCGTTGGGCGGCTGTGGGCACCTCTGGGCGGACTCTTGCTGACTTTGCTGACGATTCGTCAGTCGAAATATCGGCACGCACGGGCTGTTCCGGGAGTTGGTTAGGCATTTGCAGATGCGATGGCTAACGGATGCTGCTGACCTCGTGGTGGCGCGGGGCACTGAGGCGGAGTCGAGGTGCAAGCATCGAGGGTGTTTCGTGTAGGGATCTCACAAGTGTGATCGTTGGTCCGTCCAGCACCATCGTGCGCAATAAGCGGGTCAAGGAGTCGGGCAGGGACAGGTTCTGGGAGCCCACCTGGACCTGGCCGACCGACCACAAGGCCGTACTCAGCACCTTTAGGGTGACCACACGCTGAGCAGGCGCACCTCGGTCAGGCTTGTCTCCCGTGGGCGGCGTCTGCCACGGGAGGCAGGGTGGCGAGCTCCGCACCGATGAGTGCGTGGGCGGGACTGTCGGGCAGAGGCCGGATTCACTACGCCGACGTTGCCCATGCCGTGCATCGGCCTCGTCCTCTCACGGCCCCGGTCCCGCCCCAACACATCGCTCACACCGCCAGCTCCTCGTCCTCGGTGTATCCGGATGCCTGAATCGTGAAGAGCCGGGCGTACTCGCCCCCCAGGGAGATGAGTTCAGCATGGCTACCGCACTCCTTGACCCTTCCTTCCGCGAGCACCACGATGCGATCGGCCCGGCGTGCGGTGCCCAGCCTGTGCGAGATCAGCAGACTGGTCGTACCCTCCCGGTAGGCCCGCAGCCGCTCATGCAACTGCTGCTCCGCAGCGGCGTCCAGACCCGTCGTGGGTTCGTCCAGGATGAGAAGGTCGCGACCTTCACGCAGCATCGCGCGGGCCAGGGCGAGGCGCTGCCATTGCCCGCCGGACAGTGCCACTCCCGCCGAGGGCTTGCCCGTCTCCTCGTCGTCCGGTTCGGGGAACGTACGGGAGAGCAACGTGTCGTAGCCGCGCGGTAGTTCAGCGATGAAGTCATGGGCGCCCGCGCGGCGCGCCGCACCGGCTATGCGCTCGGGGGAGCCGAGGTGTGGCAGGTCGCCGATGCCGATGTTGTCCGTCGCCGACAGGTCGTAGTCCACCCGGTCTTGGAACACCGCGCTGATCCGCTCCCGCAACGCGGCCGGGTCCAGCTCGCGGATGTCCGTGCCATCCCACCGGACGGCACCCTCCGTCGGGTCGTACAGCCGGCACAGCAGCTTGACCAGGGTCGACTTCCCAGCGCCGTTCAGGCCGATCAGCGCCACCGACTCGCCGCGGCCGATCGTCAGGCTCACCCCCCGTAGCACCCAAGGCCCGTCGTCCTGATAGCGGAACCACACGTCGTCCAACTCGATGCAGCCGGACAGCGGGTGCACGGGAACGGGATCGGTTCGCACCGGCAGGTCGGTGGGGAGCCGGTTGATGTCAACGTAGTGACGGAATGTCAGCAAGCCATGGTATCCGCTGGTCACATGGCCTATGGTGGCGGACAGTGCACCTTGCACCCCTGCCGTCGCCGCAAGGTAGGCGGACACGTCCCCCACACTGAACCGCCCGGACAGCGCGTCGTGCACCAACCACGCAAGACCACCCGCGGCGATCAGTGCACCCAGCGCGGCCGGCGGTGTCTGGAGGGCCAACTCCGAGCGCTCATAACGCTCTTCAGCGGAGTTGATCTCCCGGGTCTCCGTGTTCATCCGGCCGAGCAGGAACCCACCGGCCCCGAACAGCCGCACCTCCTTCGCCGCGGACAGATCCAGCATCAGCGCCTGGTAGAAGAGTTGGCGCCGATTGCGCGGACTGATCGTCCACGTCAGCACCGCCTGCCGCCGGGTGAGTGATATCTGAGCCAGCAAGGCCGGCACGGCGGCGGCGACCGTCACCGCCGTCAGCCAGGGGGAGACCCCGGCGAGGACCGCCACCATTCCCACGATTGCGATGGTCTGCTGTACGAGGCCGAACAGCGCGCCCGTGATCTGGTGGGGTGCGCTGACCGCCGACTCCTGAGCCAGTCGCAAACGGTCCAGGAACTGCGGGTTCTCGAACCGTGAGAGGCCGACGAACTCGTTCACCTTGCCGTAGAGCCGCCGCTGGGCCAGGTAGACGATGCCGCGCTGGAGCCTGGCCTGGGTGTAGTTCGATGCGAACGGGAGGACGACCATCAGCGCCGTCACCGCGCCGATTCCCACGGCCAGCACCTCTGGGGACGGTCCGTCGGCCTCCCGCCCCTGGGAGAGTGCGTCGAACAGCCACTTTGTGAGCAAAGTGACCGCGACCGGCAACAGCCCCTGGGCGATGGTCAGCAGCACATGGCAGATGACGGTGACGGGCCCTGCGCGCCAGGTCAGTGCCAGGGCCGCCGCCGCGCTGGTGACCGTACCCCGCAGACCGCCCAGCCGGTGCACCTCGGTCTCCTGGCCTCCGCTCACGCCGGAAGCTGGTCCAACACCGGGTGGGTGCCGGCCTCGGCATAGGTGACGGTGCCGTCCGCGTCGACCATGACCACGGTGGGTGTGGCCTGAATCAGGTACCGGGTGTGCAGTGGACCCGAGGACTCCTCCAGGACCACCCCGGCCACCCCGGCCAGGGAGGCGGCCATGGAGCGTGCCGCCGTCTCGTCGCCGGCGATCACCACCACCATCTGCTCGGCATCCATTCCGGTCCGTCGGGCGAACTCGGGCAGGTCCCCGGCCGCCGCGACACAGGCGGGGCAGTCGGTCGTCAGGAACGTCAGCGCTGCTTCACGGCCGCGCAGGGCGTCCGATGTGATCGGCGAGCCGTCGATGGCGACTGCGCTGAGCGTGGGCAGCGGCTCACCCACCGGGGGCCCGGACTGCATGTTTCCTTGGCTTGCGTACTCCTTCTTGCGCTCGTCCTCGTGGCGCCGGAGTCGTCGGATGACGGCGAGGACCAACACCAGGTTGAGCGCGGTGACAGCGCCGAGGAGCAGCAGCCCCAGTGACAGGTAGACCATGTCCATTTCCCTTTCGTCGCAGGCAAGTCGGAGATCCTTCGGCGGGAGTGCCGAAGGGTTACGGGGAAAGCAGTAGGTCGACGATGTCGTCGAAGAAGGCGGTGACTGCTGTGATCACCACGGCTGTCAGTACGCAGAGGACGATGGCGGGTGGTGCGGGCGTTGTCCCCGAGACGGCACCGCTTCCCCACAGCCCCACGACCGCCAGACCCAGCAGGGGCGCGTTGCGGGCGATATGGCGGCGGCCCAGCCGTGCGGTGGGCCGACCGAAGCAGGCGCACGACACCTCGGTGTGAGTGACGGTGGCGACGATGGCGATCGCGGTGAAGCCCGCGGCCAGTGCGACGGCGGCTATGAGCCCGAACCGAGCCACTTCCTTGGGACCGAGCAGTGCGAACCCGGTGGTGGCCTCCACCGCGATCAGGGCGACGGCCAAGGGCCGCGCGAGGCGGCGGACACCGTGGCCGCTGCGACGCAGGAGCCCGTCCACCATGGCCTGCGTGTCGCTGAAGGCCCGGGTCTTCGCCACCGCGGACAGCAGGAGGACCCCGGCGAGCGCGAGCCGCGCCGTGAGGACCGCGTACATCATGTTTCCTCCTCCGCCAGCACTCGGGTGGTGAACTGGCGCTGTGGGAGCGCCAAGGGGATGGGGAGGGGCTTCGGATGGGTGAGGCCCGACCTGGACGGGCCGTCCGCCAGAGGGAGGAGTGGACCTGCCCGCAGTCCGTCCGTGCACACTTCACGGCGTTTGCCGGACGGAAGGGTCTTGGGAGAGCGCCGGCTTCGGCTGATGCCGGGACCGCGGCCCGTGGCTGGGACACTGCGGGTGACGGCGCCTTTGCCGGGCCTGGTGGTGGCTGTCTGCTTGACCGATGAGGAGAGCGTCCCCAGGGCTTTGGCGAGGAGAGCCAGGGCCCGAACCCACTGGCGCACCGAGTGGGTGCCGCAGCAGACGGAACAATGACCCTCCTCGTTGGAATCAGCTACGGCGTTGCTGCGGACTCATCAACACAGGCCGCAGTATGTCCACGGGCTGCAGTAGCGAACAGGGCAGGCACTGCCACCCCAGTAGCAGCATCGGGCGTTGTACTTGTGCTGCGAGCAACTGCTCAGTTCTTGACTGCTGCTCATGCACTGGCCGCTTGGGCAGTTGCCCTGGCACGGATTTGTCGGACCTGAGGCCGATGCTTCGGTCTCGGGTACCAGTTTGCCGAGCAGGGTGTCGCCGAGTCGGTTTAGGAACTTCATGGTTCGCCTCTTCTCGTCGGTCGTCGGTGCACTAGGCGGTTCTGGTAACCCGGTTCCTGCCCGGGGGCCTACGGCAGCAAGAATCTCGCTCCTCCCCAGCCAGGGGCGCCGTGGCCACCCGGAACGCACCTTGGGAGTAGATCACTCACTCCGGACCATCACAACGCGCCTATCAGCCAATGCGGCTGAAGATGAGGTAGAAACTGTTGTTTAATCACATCTCTGGTGGGGCAGGTGGTGCGGAAAGAGAGAGCTCGCCTTGTGTCGCTCTCGTACCGGCGTTTTCGAGTGATCCGACAACACAGCAAGGTGCCGTCGCCGTCGTCGCACGCCGAGCACCGCGTAGGGGTCCCTGGCCGCTGCGGCACGTCGGACGAGCAGCCATCATGCGCTCCCACCCTGTGGGCAGACGGGGCTGTGCCCTCGATCCGGGAGGTACAACGACCTCTCGGTCATGGTGAAGTCCCGGTGGAGCGCCCGACATATCTTGCGCATCGCTTCGTCCGGGCTGAGCAGGGATACATCCCACAGCCGTACGATGCCGTCGTCGCCTGCGGTGGCAAGAGTGCGCCCGTCAGGGCTGAACACCACCGAGAGGACACCGCCCGTGTAGCCGGGGAAGGTGTTGCTGCGCGTTTGACCGGTGGCCACGTCCCACAGGCGCACCGCTCGACCCTCACCTTCGTTGAAGGAGCCCGCACCGGTGGCAAGAGTGCGTCCGTCGGGGCTGAACGCGACCGAGAAGCCGCCACCGGTGTGGCCGAGGAAGGTGTTGCTGCGTGTCCGGCCGGTTGCCACGTCCCATGACCACACTGCCCAGTCCTCACCCTCTGCCCCGACGGCGAGGGTTTGGCCATCAGGGCTGAACGTCACCGACGCAACGTCATCGCTGTGGCCCGTGAGAGTGTGCCGGACAGTCCTCGATGCCACATCCCACAACCGCACGGTTGTGTCGAAGCTGGCGGTGGCAAGAGTACGGCCGTCCGGGCTGAACGCCACCGAGAAGACACCGGTGTATCCGGTGAGAGTGTGCCGAACTCTGCTCGACGCCATATCCCAGAGCCGCGTGACACCTTCAACGCTTGCCATGGCGAGGGTACGCCCGTCGGGACTGTACGCCACCGAAGCAACACCGCCCCGATGCCCGGTGAGGGTGTGCCGGACAAATACTCTTGCCCCTCCGCGACGTTCTCGATTTCGAGTCGAGAAGGGGCGGGTGTCGGGACTGAAGCTGTTTCACACAACGAGCGGAAGCGTGGCCGAGGTCGCGCCTCGTCTGGCCGAGCGCGAGGCGGACGTGCAGGACCTTGTCGAGGCGCACATGGAGACGATGCTGGGGGTGCGGTTCCTGGCGAGCGAGTACAGCACTGGGCCATTGCACGGTGGGCGGATCGATTCGTTGGGCCTGAACGAGAACGGTGCGTCGGTGGTCGTGGAGTACAGGCGGGCGACGGACGCGGGGGTGATTCACCAGGGGTTGTTCTATCTGGCCTGGTTGATGGATCACCGGGACGAGTTTCAGCGCTTGGTGCGGGACCGGCTCGGTTCGGAGGCGGCCGGGCAGATCCTGTGGAGTGCGCCGAGGGTGATCTGTGTGGCCGGCGATTTCACCCGCTACGACGTGCACGCTGTGCGGGAGCATCGGCGCAGTATCGATCTGGTCCGCTACCGCATGTACGGCGATGAGTACATCGCGTTGGAGACGGTTGCGTCGGTGGCGGGGCACGCCACGGTGCCCCGTCGGCGGCAGGGTGCCGTTCGGGGGTCCGGAGCTGTACCGGCGGGTGTGCTGCGGGAGCTGGCCGAGGCGGTGGACGAGGTACTGCTCGGTCTGGGGGCCGATGTGGTCCCGGTGCACCGAAAGAAGTACCGCGCCTACCAGCGGCTGCGGAACGTCGCCTGTGTCCCCCCGGCTCAGCAGACGAAGGTCCTCGCCTACGTGAGGCTGCTCCCGAAGGAGGTGGACCTCGTGCCCGGCTTCACCCGGGATGTGACCGGGCTCGGGCACCACGGTTCGGGCGACCTGGAGGTCCAACTCCGCTCGGAGCGTGATCTGGAGCGGGCGGTGGACTTGTTCCGTCTGGCGTACGCCGCGGCGTAGCGCTCGGGCCGGCGTACTCGCGGCTGATTGTGCGGTCGTGGTTGCTGCTTCCTTCGGAAGAAGTGGGCAGGGCGTGGCGGTGGAGTAATCAATAGTCCAGGGGTTTTCCGGTTTCGCGAACCGGGGAACCCCTGCTATCTTCCGCCGTCCCCGGCACTGGTTTTGGGCTTGTGGCTACTGGTGGGGCAGGTCCTGGGGGCGGATGGCCAGGTAGGTCTCGGGGGTGGTGGCTTCGAGGGCGTCGGGATCGAGGTCGAATCGCGGCGTGGTAACCATGCGGTGCGCCCAGGGCAGTTCGTAGTCCCGAAGGTAGGCGTTGCGGAGCCGGCGCTGGACGCGGGGCCGAGCTTCTTCCTGGCGCTCTCGGTACTCGCGCCGCACTGCCCCGGAGTATTGGGCGAGGTCTTCCTCGTCCAGGGCGGTGCGGGCCGCTCGGTCCTCGGCACGCAGACCAGGGGTCCGTTCGGCGATCTCCCGGTCGGCGCGGAACAGCTCCTCGCACGCGCTGTAGAGGCGCCCGGACATCCCGAGAGTGACCTCAGTGCCCGGGACACGGCCGGTGAGGAAGCTCTCCAGCCCCACTTCGCGAACGATGTCGTCCTCGTGATCGTCGATCTCACGTAGGTGGTGTCGGCGCTCCCGGGTGGCGTGGTCGTCTTCCATGAGGGTGAGGCGGCCGGTGGTGCGGCGGCGCTCGGCCCGGTCCCGGGCGACGGGGACGAGGCGGAGCCGGGAGGGGGAGGACTGCCACAGGGATCGCAGGGCGAGGTAGGGGAGCATCTGGGAGC
The DNA here is from genome assembly GCF_042753785.1 of Streptomyces sp. NPDC059256. Lineage (NCBI taxonomy): Bacteria > Bacillati > Actinomycetota > Actinomycetes > Kitasatosporales > Streptomycetaceae > Streptomyces > Streptomyces sp. NPDC059256. The sequence continues at coordinate 32,113 of NZ_JBHYZO010000035.1, forward strand.
GGGCGACGGCAAGGAGGCTGCTGCCGGTGGCGTCCGCGTCGAGCACGTCCTCGGCGGACTGCGACCCGTCGTACGGTGAGTCCTGGGTGCCGATGCCAGCGTTGGCGGGTGGGGTTCCGGGGTGGTGCTCGTGGCGGATGATGACAAACACGTCGTTCTTAGCGTGCACCCCGCGCCGAAGGTTGGCTCCGCACAGCACGGCCCGGTGATCGACCCCGTACGGGTGCACGACCGCGCATCCTCCCACCACTTGTTCCCAGCCGCGGTCGAGGCGGTCGGGGGTGAGTGTGCCGCCCTTGGCCTCGACGAGCCAGTAGCAGTCCTCTGCGGCGTGTGTGCCCCACAGGTCGGGACGCGGGTTCTTCTGGCCCTTGACCTTCTTGCCCTGGGCGGGATCCACGATGTTTGGCGGCCAGCCGCTCTCCACGTCCCAGGTCTCACCCAACCCCATGAGCGAGCGGCAGGCCCATTCGGCGAAGGTCATGCCCAGCCGGTAGGAGAAGGCGCCGAAGGCACTGGCTTCCGACTTCTCCAGGACGATGTTCGCGGTCAACCGCCGTCCGGCGCCGTGATCGTGGAGGACCGGGGCGGGGTGGAGGTCCAGATAGGAGTCGAGGGGGGAGATGCGGGCGGCTATCTCCCGGACGGCGTAGTCCGGCTTGTCGAGCCAGGGGGTGAAGTCCCTGCCCACACTGATCGCGGCTTTCAGGATCTCCCGCCAGGTCGTGGTGGGCAGGTACCAGCCGTCCTTGGGCGGAAAGCCCGCACCGGGCCACTCGGCGTGGTCCGCACGGCGCCACTGTCCTCTCGTTCGCCCGCCGGGTCCGTCACGGAAGAGGACGGGCACGTCGATGGCGTCCAAATAGCGGGGCTGCTTGTGGTTGCTGCTGTTCGTCGCTGGCACGGAAACACTGTGCCAGCCCGCAGTGCTGGTCGGACCCGCTGGGTCGGGCGTCTGGGCTCGTCGGCAGTCGGCTCTGTCGACCGGGGCCTTTAGGGTGCCCGGCCAGAGCCGCCCCCGGTGCGCAGAGGGTCCGGTGGGTGAACAAGGTCTGATCTGTGCTCACCGGCTTTCCCGCTGCTGACGCCCCGTCCCGAGGCGGCTGGCAGTCCGGGCGGGAGTGGCCCCGGTCGGGCTCGCTGTCCGCTGTGGATCTGCCGCTGGGACGGGCATTTGTGGTGATGTCGTCTCCGTCGGCACATCGCCGCCCCTGCCCGTCTCACATTCCTTCATTCCACCAGTGCCTCACGTTGCCGGGCGGGGCCTCGACGCAGGGAGGTCTCAGTAACGGCCAGTGGAGTGTCGAGGGGCTTTGGCCTCCCGCTGGAAGTCCGATCAGGCAGCTGTCACTCTGGTATCGCTCCTGAGGTGGGCGTGACACTCTGCTGGCGGGTTCTAGTCCAAGGTGAGGCTGCCGTCGGCCAGCGATCTGTGAATGTACGGGGGCCAGTCGGCGTGCAGTTGTGTCGCGAAGGCATCGCGCACGGCCTGGCGTTCTTCAGCGGTGAGGATCTCGGAGTTGCGATTGGTGTAGTACACGCGGGCGACGCGGGCGGTGTCGATCAGATGCCGGTAGGCCCGCCGGTTGATCGTCAGGTACAGCAAGAGGAGGGGCTCCTCGGGAATGTCGGTTAGGGCGCGTTCCCAGTCAATGCCCAGCGATACCCATGACAGTCCCTTCTCCCATTCCAGCCAGCGGGTGACGTCTGTAAAGAAGATGATCTCCTGGTCCGGGTGCTCGTCCGCGTACTCCTGCGTCCAGGCCAGCACGCCCAGTATGTGGTCGGGCAGCGCCTCTAAAGTTCTTCCGGCTATCAGGGGTGGGGCGATGACGACCGCGGCTTCGGCCTGCGGCTCGTCGCGGGCGTCCTCGGGCCAGGGCAGGGCGTAGACGAGCCAGTGCTCGGGGTGGCACAGGGTGTTGACGATCTCGGTATCGGGCATGCGCTTCGCCTCCTTGGTGAGTTCGGGGACTCTAGCCCAACACGCGGACGCACCTGTACCCGTTCAGGAAGCGGCGGACTCCCTCCCGAAGCGGAGATTCACGGCCCTGGGCGCTGGAGCACTACCGCGATTGGCACCGTGCGGCGAGATCGTCGGGACTGGTAGTCCTCGGCGCAGCGTTGAGACGGGGATCGATGAGTTGGCCCACCAGCGCTCAACGGACAGGCGTACTTCTGGGCGCCTCCTTGGGGCGGATGTATCCCGGGTGGGCACGCTTCAATCCGCCGGTCAGCGAACGAGAGTTCGGAGTGTGCCCCTGGTAGCGGTGCCCGAGTCCCGGGGCGAGAGAGCAGACGCCTTGAGAGGAGGGTCAGCATTCAGTCTTCCGGCCCTCTGGCCTGGCGTTTCATCTGTACCTGACGATCGGTGAGGGGATGGAGACCTCGACGTGATGGGGCGGCTGTTGCTGTCGGCGGACAGTGCCACTGAGGGCCGTGGGCCGTCCGTCTTCTTGGCCTAGAGGCAACCGCCCATGGGCTGCGATGAGCGTCTGGTCGGCCTTGGGCGTGGGCTGCGCCTTCTGGGCGGCAGGTTGGGTGGAATGTGTGCGGTCCTGCCGCAGATGAGCCCGCGGCGCGGGAGTCAGCCGAAGGTGATGGCGAATGCTTGGATTCCGGGTGTGATGCTGAGTTCTAGCGAGGCTTGGCGGGGTGTGTCACGGTTTGTGAGGCGGTGGAGGGTGGGTGTGCCGCTGATGCGTAGTGGCTTGGTGGGTTTGCCGGATCTCCTGGTGTGGTGTTTCGGTGTTCTCCGGCATCCGCGCTCGCCAGGGAAATATGACAACTGTTGTCGTATCTTCCTGGAGAGCCTGTTTCTCATGAAGTTCGACCGGTTCCTCTCGATCGGCAGGCTGCTCCAAACGCCAGGTCTCGTCCATCGGCCGAACTCGCCCGGCGCCTCGATGTTTTCGTACGCACCATCCACCGACATCGAGTCGCTGTTCGCCCCGGAGTCCCCGTCTGCACCGAGCGGGGGCGCAACGGAAGCGCCGCGCTCCCGCCCGGCTCCGCGCCGGTGCCACTGGCTTGACCGAGAACGAGTTCCGCCCTGTTCGCCATGGACTCCGGCAGGCGTGTGTCCCGCGGTTGAGTGTGCCTCCTGGATCCTCTTTTTCGACCGGAGTCGGAGTAGTGGCACCGATAGTCGGCTCAGGCTCCCAGCCGCGCCATATCTGGGCGGTCGGTCAGCTCTGCTGGAGAACGGTCAGGGGGTTTCGGGGAAGCACGGTGTGTGTGCGGTGAGTTCGGCGCTGGCGTTCCAGAGGCGGCCCGCGAGAGCCGTGTCGTAGGAGATCCGCGCGGTGCGGACCGGGTTCCCCTTGCGGCCGAAGAAGACGCCGTTGTCGGTGTCGAGACGGTTGGCTCCCGCCAGGGCGACCGAAGCCCGTGCGCCGTTGTCGGCACTGGTGCGCAGAGCCGCGAACATGCTGTAGGGGAAGGGTGGGCGCATGGAGGTGCGCACGAAGCCCGGTTCGACGGCGACGGCGCTCACTCCACCCGGACCGCCGACGCCATCCGCCTCCAGGCGACGGGCCAGTTCATAGGTGAACAGGACGTTGGCGAGCTTGGACTGGTTGTAGGAGCGCTGTTGTGCCTATCCACGGGTGCTCTGCAGGTCGTCGAGATCGATACGGCCCATGGCCTGGGCGGCCGAGCTGACCGTGATCACACGGGCGGGGGAGGAGGCGCGCAAGGTCGGCAGGAGCAGGTGGGTGAGTAGAAAGGGGGCGAGGTGGTTGATTGCGAGGGTTTCCTCCAGTCCATCGGCGGTCTCGCGACGGTGGGGGTTGATGACTCCCGCGTTGTTGACGAGGACGTGCAACCTGTCATGGTCGGCGATGACGGCTCGGGCGAGCTGGTGTATTGAGTGCTGCGAGGACAGGTCGGCCAGGCGGACCTCCACCGCGGGGTTGCCCGTGGCGTCGGTGATCTCCCGGCGCACGGCCTCCCCGCGGTCATGGTCGCGGGCGACCAGGATGACAGTGGCGCCACGGCCGGCCAGCGCCTCCGCGGTCGCCCGGCCGATGCCGCTGGTCGCCCCGGTGATAAGGACCTTGCGCCCCGTGAGGGCTGGTCCAGTGCGGTCATCCTTCATCCAGGACTCCTAAGAAGTAGTTGTATTGCAACTATCATTGCTCTAGATATAGTTGTCAAACAACCACCATCTGACTATCGTGAGGGCATGGACGACGCATCACCCCAGGACGATCTGGTGCCCTTGGCCTATCGGCTCACGGAGCGGCTCACGGCGCACTACTTCGCGCGTATCGCCGAGTTCGGGCTCTCCCGATCCGAGGCCAAAGCCCTCATCACCCTCCAGCCGGGCGAGGCGCTGCTGATCGGCAAGGTCGCCGAACTACTTTGGGCCGACCGCTCCAACACCACCCATCTGATCAACCGGCTGGCCGGCCGGGGACTGGTCGAGCGTCGGGCGGGCAGCGCCGCAGGGCTTACCGACGGGCGGGCCCGGGCCATTGTCCTTACCTCTCAGGGGGAGAAACTGCGCCGGGACCTGTTGGAGCGCACGGCCGAGGCCAATCCCGTGTACGGAGACCTCTCCCCTCGCGAACTACACCAACTGCGCGAACTCCTGAGCCGTCTCGACCAACATGCGCGGGCGCAGTAGCGACCGAACGCGGCAGTGGGGTCTCCGCGTCGGGAGACCGGACTCGGGCCGATGCGGCCTGGGGCGGGAGCGGAGTCAGCCGGGTGCACATTGGAGACCGTGGAAGAAGCGATCACTCGCACCGTGCGGGTGCTCTGGGTATGGTCGCGGCTGACAGATGCCGCTGATGGGCAATCTGTTGGATCGGTGCAGGTGCCCACTCCGATCTGCTCGATGGTGCTGTCGCTCCGGTTGGTGAAGTGGGAGAAGACGGTGGTGTGGGCTGGGAAGCCGTGCGGCAGGTAGCGCGAGGCGATCCCGGTGCGGTTGACGTAGAGGATCACGTTCATGACCTCCTTCAGGGCCGGTGGCCTTGCCGCACAAGTTGGGGAGGTCGTCTGCCGCTCCGCCCGCCACGCGGTCAAGTCCGGTTCCATTTCCGGCCTGGCGATCAGCACCGCCGACCCCCATGACCAGACCCGACACCAATCCAGCCCTGCACCCCAAAAAAACACTACCTCTGCAACAGGCTCTACTGACTGTTTCAGGGACCCAGCGGCGGAGGTCGGGACCTGTCGCCGCTGACGGACGGGCGTCGCCGCCGCAGGATGGCCGCGAGTGCGCAGAGCGCGAGCGCCGCCCCGATGGCGACGAGATGCTCCTTGCCCGCCATGTTGGGTTTGACGATGACCTCGATGACCATCACGAGGATCACCAGTGCCCCGGTGAGCCACGCGCGCAGGGCCACACAGACACAGACCGCGAGCCCGGCGACCGCCGCCGACGGTCCGGTGTCGACGACCTGCGCGTCCGAGACCGGCAGACCGAAGGCGCTGTCAGGGCCGATGGCGATCCCGAACCGCGCGCAGAACGTCCCGGTGAGGGTGCAGACATAGGCGACGAGCAGGGTCCGCGGACGCCCCAAGCAGATCTCCGCGATGCCGAATACCAGCAGCACCTGCGCCAGCGCGCCCCACAGAGGCAGGCTGGGTGCGGGCACGAAGAGTGAGAGCGGGGTGCGGAGCAGGGCGAGCCAGATAGGGTCCTGGGCTCGGACGAACCCGACGTCCTGGACAAAGCCCCGACCCCAGCTCTGGTTCTGGACAATCTGAAGGAGCGCGATCAGACAGACCGAGGCGAGCGTCAGGGGGATGGCCCGCCACCCCCGGGTGGCCAGGGCCGTCTGTACTGCCCCATACAGCGGTCCCCATTCACGTCTGGCGAAGGAGGTCGCCGTGTTCAACGGCGGGTTTCCAGATGTCTGTGGTGTAGCCACTTCGGCAGTCCGGGCGCCTCCAGGAAGCCCTCGGCGCGGGCGCTCGCAATGCCGATCCGCAGCAGGTCGGTGCTCTGGGCGTAGAGCAGGAAACGGGGTTCCCAGATGGGCCGGTACTTGGCGTTGGCGCGGTAGAGCGACTCAATCTGCCACCAGCGGGAGAAGAAGGTCAGCAGCGAGCGCCACATCCGCAGCACCGGACCGGCTCCGAGCCGTGAACCGCGTTCGAAGACCGCGCGGAACATCGCGAAGTTCAGCGAGAGTTGGGTGAATCCGAGGTCATCAGCGCGCTGGATCAGCTCCAGCACCATGAACTCGAACAGACCGTTGTCCGAGTCTCGGTCACGCCGCATCAGATCCAGGGAGAGTCCTTCGGTACCCCACGGGACAAAACTCAGCAGAGCCCGCGGCTGTCCTTCGCTATCTCGGCAGACCATCATCATGCAACGCCCGTCCTGCGGGTCGCCGAGACGACCCAGTGCCATGGAGAATCCGCGCTCGGTCACCCCGTCGCGCCAGCCGTCAGCCAGTGCGATCACCTGGGCCATCTCATGCGACGGTAGGTCCTCGTGACGGCTGACACCAACGCTGTACCCGGCACGTTCTACACGACGGTGCGCCTGGCGAACACTCCGCATGGCGCGACCCTCAAGAGTGAACTCGTCCGTGTCGACGATCGCCTCGTCGCCCAGTTCCAACGCATTCAGACCGTGCCGGGCGTAGCTGATGCCGCCCTCTTCGCTCGCCCCGATCACGGAGGGCGTCCAGCCGTGTTCACGGGCCTGGACCAGCCAGCGGTCGATCGCTCCCGGCCATGCCTCCGGGTCTCCGATGGGATCGCCGGAAGCGAGCGAGACGCCGCCGACCACTCGGTAGGTGACGGCGGCCTTGCCCGAAGGCGACCAGATGACGCTTTTGTCGCGGCGCAGGGCGAAGTAGCCGAGCGAGTCCCGGTCACCGTGACGCTCTAGGAGGTCCCGCAACCGCTCCTCGTCGTTCGTGCTGAGTGGGTCAACGGCGCGGCGGGACCTGAAGGCCGCGTACAGGACCAGCAGGATCAGCGCGGTACTGATCAGGTTGATGAGCACATTGGCCCAGCCCGGGGTGACGATGCCCTCAACGTGGATGTCGTCGTAGGCAAGCGAGAACATGCGGAGCACACCGTAGTGCCAACGGTCCAGGAAGCCTGAGCGTCCGGGGTCCGAGTCGGTGTTGGTTACGGTGACCATGGCGGCTGCGAGCAGTGAGCCCGCCGCCAGCCCTACCGCACCGACCACGGTCGCCAGTTTCGGGTTGGACCGGTCACCTTTCGCGTAGAACTCTCGCCGCCCGACGAGCAGGACGGCGACGAAGAGCGCGGTCAGTAGGACCGCGACCCAGTTCTGAGCGTGCCGCCGGTAGACCGGCAATCCCAAAGCCAAAGCGGTCAGCACCAGCGTCAGCCCGGCCAGAGCGAGATTGAGGATCCAGGCGGCGCGTTTGTGCCGCCGCATAGTGATCGCCAGGAACAGGGCGAGGGAGCCCGAAAAGAACCCGGCGGTCAGCAGATAGGGCGTGAAGAACTCGTCGTCATTGTGCCGTCGGATGTCATTTCCGAGTGTCACCCACACAGCGCCGAGGAAGTTGATGAACGAAATGACGCGCAGATACCAGACCGCGAAGAAGTACGAGCGCCGTGGCCACTCGCTGCGATCCCCACCCGGCTGCGGACTCGGTCGGACGCGCCCCATGTGAGCGACCTTAGGGGGCGCAGGGCTCTCGCACGCGATCCGTCAGCGCGCTGAACGGGTGGAGTTTCCACCCGGAAACAGGTACACGCGAAGCGCCACTGTAGGAACCCTTCGCCGATCGCACATGTCGGGACCGCACTTCATCCATTGCCAAAGATGATGCCGAACCAGCCGGTTGGTCCACCAGAAACTCTCCCAGTTCCACCGGAAGCTCGATTTCAGACATAGCCCATAGTTGACTCTTACTGAGAGGCAACAGCCGGCACAGCAGCACGAGTATCAGGCATCTGTCCTTGCCCGAACCGGCACTGAGCCACATCAACGCCGGGACCACACCCCTGACGGCGCCAAGCACTCAAGGGCAACATTGTCATCGAGGCCGGGTACCGCACACGCAGTTCGACGGAGAACGTCCGACTGTCATGTCGGTCCCCCTGTATCGAACTCCCATCGGCCACACTGCGCGAGGTGAGGGATACACAGGGCAGCCAGCCGGCGGAGCAAACCGGTCCACCCGGTCCGTCCGCCCAGTCGCCAGGTCTGGGCGCGGAGCAGTTACGCGCGCTGCGCCGGCTCGGGCGGGAGTGGGGTCGGGTGTCGGCGGCTCCCACTGTGTGGCATCGCGCCCTACCTGTCGATCCGGACCTGGGGAGGTTTCCGTCCCCGGCCGAGATCCAGTCGGCCCGGTTTGGACGTCTGGTGGAGATCTCCAGGTTGGGGTCGACCTCCGGGGAGGGGACCGACACCGACGAACTCCCACCCGGCAGGCTGGACCGCACGGGGGTGCGCGCCCGGCGGGTGCTGTTGGGTGCCGCGCTGAAGAGTTCGGCGGTCGTCACCGAGCGAATGCGCAAGCTGCTGGCGCTACCCGTGCTCTCAGCCGACGCCCTTTCCTCGGTCGCCTACGGCCCGGAGGCGATGCTCGCGGTCCTCGTACTGGCTGGTTCGGCGGGGCTGGCCTACTCGTTCCCCGTCGCAGGGGCGATCGTGTTTCTCATGCTGGCAGTCGGGCTCTCGTACCGTCAGACGATTCGGGCCTATCCACACGGCGGCGGCTCCTACATCGTCGCCAGTGACAACTTGGGCCGGGTGCCGGGGCTGGTGGCAGCCGCTGGGCTGATGACGGACTACGTCCTTACGGTCGCGGTGTCGATCGCTTCGGGGGTGGCGGCGATCACTTCGGCGATTCCGTCGGTGGCCTCCGCCACCGTGCCCATCGGTGTGGGGGTGATCGTCCTTCTTCTCGCAGGGAATTTACGGGGCGTCCGTCAGGCCGGGACACTGTTCGCCGCCCCGACCTACGTCTTCATCACCGCCATGTTCGCACTGGTCGTCTTCGGTCTGGCCGACGCTGCCGACCGGGGTTTCGAGCCGCGTCCGACCCCGACACTGCCAGTCGCCGAATCGGTGGGCCTGCTCTTGATCATGCGAGCCTTCTCCTCCGGTGCCACCGCGATGACCGGCATCGAAGCGATCTCCAACGCTGTGCCCGCCTTCAAGCCCGTCGAGTGGCGCAACGCCCGTACCACGCTCACCTGGATGGTGGGGCTGCTGATCAGCATGTTCGCCGGCATCGTCGTGCTCACCCACTTCGCTGGGGTGGTACCCAATGCCCAGGAAACCGTGCTGTCCCAACTCGCGCACCTCAGCTTCGGGTCGGGCTGGATGTACGTCGTCGTCCAGGCGGCAACGGCTGCGGTCCTCATCCTGGCCGCCAACACCGCCTACAACGACTTCCCCCGGGTGTTGTCCCTGCTCGCCCGCGACGAATACGCCCCCCGCGTCTTCCTGCGCCTCGGTGACCGGCTCGCCTACAGCAACGGGATCATCCTGCTCTCGCTGGCCGCAGCGCTGGTGTTCGTCGCGTTCGACGGCCTGACCTCAGCACTGATCCCGCTGTACGCTGTCGGGGTCTTCCTCGCCTTCACGCTCTCGCAGGCCGGAATGGTCGTCCACTGGTGGTACCTACGCAACAGCCACTGGCGCAAGAGCCTGCTCTTCAACGCGGTCGGCTGCCTACTCTCCGCCCTGGTCTTCGTCACCGCTGGCATCAGCAAGTTCACTTCGGGAGCATGGGTAGCGGTTGTCGCCGTCGGACTGTTCCTCATCGTGACGCTGCGGATCCAGCGTCACTACCAGGCCGCCCGTGCGGCCTTGCGACTACATCCGCACACCGTGGAACTACCCAGAGGCGCCGCGGCGGGACCACTACCCAGCAAAGGGCCTTCTACCAGGGGTGGGCAGGACGAGCCCGGCTCCACCGAGAACGGAGAGGACCAGTCGATTCCCGAGGAGATCCGGCATCTCTCGATCGTCGCCGTCTCGACCCTCGACCTCGCTGGCATGCGCGCCCTGGCCTATGCCGCCTCACTCCAACAGCCCGTGCTCGCCCTCCACATCAGCGTCACTGAGGAGGAAGCCCAACGCTTCCGCGACTACTGGACCCTCTGGGGCAACCATCTGCCGCTGGAAATCGTCCTTTCTCCCTACCGCGCCACTGTCGCCCCCCTCGTCCACTACATCGAGGCACTCCACCACCAACACCCCGATCTCACTCTGACGGTGATCCTCCCCGAGATCGTCGCCCGCCACCGTCGCCATCAACTCCTCCACAGCCGCACCGCAGCGCGCTTGCGTCGCGCACTGCGCCCCCTTCCCAAGATCGTCATCACCAGCGTGCCCTTCCATCTGCCCTGAGGGGCCGCTCCGCGCAAGCTCCTGTCCGCACACGTTGTACAACCAGCCCAGCGTGCACAGCGGCGCCCGTCGGCCTGAGCAGACAGAGGATATTTAAGGGTTTCTGGGCAATGACCCGGTGTGTCGGTTGAGTCTGTCCGGTACACCAGAAGATCCTCCAGAAATCGATCGACGACCGGAAAGAGGTTTCGGTGGAGTGGAGAAGGCGCCGACGGAACTGGTCGCCCCGTACGCTGCCGGTCGCGACGGTGCTCGTAGTGGCGGCTCTGCTGGTGTCCGCTTGCTCGCCCGCATCCAATTTCAGTCCCCTTCCCGGCACGGCGGATGTGTCATCCCACTCGGCCGCCTCCACGAAGGACCCGCGGCAGTGTCGGCGCACCCTGGTGGGTGTGGCCCATCCCGACGACGATCTGTTCTTCCTGAGTCCGGAGGTCAGGCAGATCGTTCGCGCCGGCTGCCGAGTCGACACCGTGTATCTGACCGCAGGCGACGGCGGCAAGAAGAACCGGGTCAAGGCACGGGAATACGTGGACCGCAGGGAGTACGGAGTACGGGCGGCCTATGCGGAGATGGCGGAGGCAGCCAACCGCTGGAAGCGGGCGGACGTGATGGCGGACGGCCTGCGTGTCAGGTCCTACAAGCTCGCGGACAAGGCCCGAGTCGCCGATGTGCGACTGACGTTCTTGGACCTCCACGATGGCCTTCCGCAGGGTCAGGAGTCGAACAGTCTCCTCCAGTTGTTCGAGGGCAGGAGGAAACAAATCCAGACCTTTCAGAACACCGAAAGCTACACGGAGAGCCGACTGCTCGCGGTCGTGTCCGCGCTAGTGCGGCTGAGCAAAGCGGTACGCATTCTGACCATGGACCACGACCATGCGTCATTCGCCTTCGGACTCGGTGGCGGTGTCGACCACAGTGACCACGGCATCGGCAGTCGGTACTTCCGCAGGGTGGGGTATGCGCTCGGAGTTCCGGTGTCGTCCTACCTCGGCTACACCATGTCCTCCTTGAAGGCCAACCTCAGCCCCGCAGCATCCGCGGAGAAGGACGAGGTGGCGCGTTGGTATCTCGCCAACCGAAAATGCCGTGCCACCGGAACATGCGCGAGCGTCACCCCCTACCGGGGCACGCTCCAGCGGGATTGGAGCCTATGGATCCACCGGCAGTACCAACAGGTCCATAGAGCTCCGCGCACTGGCGAGATCCTCGGAGATATCGGCCGCACTACGTACTTCACCGGAAGGGACCCGGCACAGTGCCTCCACGCCACCAACCGTCCACAGCGCAACGGGACGGTCAGCATCCAAGCCTGTGACGGATCTAACGCACAAAAATGGGACAAGAGGAACGACAGGACCATCAGACCACAGCTTGACCGCGACTCCTGCCTCACCGCGCTCACGTCAACCGTTGGCCTGCGACGGTGCAATCGCGATGACGGGAGCCAGAAGTGGACCCGAGAACCGTGGAAAAGCACCACCTGGAAACGTACGGCTTGGCAGATCTCCAACGGCAAAGGAAGCTGCCTCTACCAGAACGACCGTGCACTGCCCGCCCGCTGGGACGACCAACACCGCAAGAGCCCCGAACTAAGACTCTCCAGCTGCGGCACGCAACGCCAGCCCGAACTCTACTGGCGATGGCGCAGCTAAGCGGCCCTACCCACTCCACACCCCTGGTCGCTCCGGAGATCATTCCAGGGTGCGGGCCGAAACGCAGCCCTTGTCGCTTGTGCCGGGCCTATGTCAATAAGCGCTGGTCCAGGTGCTACAGCCGTATGCGAGACCGCAGACGACACTTCGACCTGCCAACACAGCGAATTTAGGCACAGGATTGGTCGGCTGGTCTTGCCCACATGGGGCCTGCAGGACGTTGATCTCCGGCCCATCCGCTGGGTGCTCACAGTCGAGTCGTGGCCGTAGGCGGCTCTCATCGGGGACGCCGGCGTGCGAAAGAGCCACCGGCTCGGCGACAGCAGCAGGCGTCAACGAACGATGGGACAGGGCATGTACGGGTACTGGCATACAGATCACTGGACGAAGTAGCGGTTCAGCTCCGTTGGCCTTCAGTCGCACCTCGTGGACGCGGCAGCCAGTGGTGCAAAAGGGATGTGTTCCCAGCGCCGCGATCTCTAGGAGACGGTGATCGGGTTGTCTCGGCGCGGTGCGTCGAGGTCGACGACGCGTCAGTCTTGGAGGAAACGCTTGCTCGCCGGGCCGACGCCGAAGGAGTCAGCGAAGCGAAAATCGCGCGCCTGACAGGACACTTGCGAACCTCGAACCGCAAAGACCTCGGACGTGGCGTTGGGATTTCGCACAACACGGTGCTCGGAACGGGGTTCGGACCGGTCTGGGCGAGTAGGCGATCCGCCCGGTCGGAGGTTCTTCCTGGTGGGGGGAATCCAGGTTGCGGTAGGCAGCCGACGGGTCGCGAAGGTATCCCTGTCCGGTGCAGGAAGACACGGACGATTCACGCGACGATGGACCGGTGATCAATACTGGAGCGAACGACCTCGGCGGGTTTCTGCGCAGTCGGCGTGAACGCCTGACACCGGATGTGGCAGGCATAGCCCCCGGAATCACCCATCGGCGAGTGCCGGGACTGCGCAGGGAAGAGTTGGCCGAACTCGCCGGTGTCAGCGCCGGCTACTACACCCGACTTGAGCAGGGAGCCAGCAGCAGTGCCTCTCCTGCGGTCATTGACGCGCTGGCTGCCGCGCTGCGGTTGGACCGGGCTGAGCACGAACACCTGCGCATGCTCGCGGCTCCGAGACGGCCCACTCGCTCTCCTTCCCGCAGAAGCCGGTTGAGGCCCTCGGTACGTGAACTGCTCGCCGCCATCCCGGGAACACCGGCGATCGTGATCGACCATCGCGCCGACATCCTGGCGTGGAACCGCCTCGGCCACGCTCTGCTAGCCGGCCACATCGACGTCGACGCGCCCAACACACGGAACCGGCCGAACGTCGCCCGCATGCTGTTCCTCGATCCCCACCACCGTGCGCTGTACTGCGAATGGTCTGCCAAAGCACAGATCACGGTCGCGGCTCTACGCCAAGCGTGCGCGCGGCACCCGGCCGACCGCGGGCTCGAACGACGCGTTGGCGAACTCGTAGCACAGAGCTCGGAGTTCGCCCGGTTGTGGGCGCGGCGCCCCGTCCGAACCTGCTCGTACTATGTGCGCCAACTGGAGCATCCCGTTGTCGGGCGGGTGACGCTGGCGAACGAGACGGTCACCCTGCCCGACGATGATCAGCAGATCGGCCTCTTCTACGCGCGCCCTGGCACCCCGGACGCCGACGCTCTCACCTTGCTGACACAGAGCCTCGACCCGTGGCCCGCTCCAGAAGGCCTGTCACGGAGGGAAAACGCATCATGAGGATCATTGTGGTCGGCGGTGCGGGCACCATCGGGAGGCGACTGGTAACCGCTCTCCGATCCCACGGCCATGACGTTGTCGTGGCCGGACGCACCTCGGGCGATGTTCACGTCGATCTGGTCTCGCACGCATCCATAGAGACCATGTACCGTGAGATCGGGGCGGTCGACAGCGTTGTGAGTGTCGCGGCGCACGGTCTGCTCGATGAGTTCGGCACGCTGACACCGGAAGCGTTGTACGAGAACATGCGGGCCAAGTTCTTCGGGCAGGCCGATCTCGTCCTCACGGGCCAGCATCACTGCGCCGACGGTGCGTCCTTCACTCTGACATCCGGCATCTTCGCAGATCAGGCCTGGCCGCATGTCACCGGTGGCGGCGTCATCAGCGGCTCCCTGCACAGCTTCGCCCTGTCTGCGGCGATCGAGCTACCACGGGGTATGCGAATCAATGTGGTCAGCCCCACGATGATCGGCGATTCCACGGATGCATTCGCCGAACACTTCCCGGGCATGCGCTCGGTACCGATGGATGAACTCGTCGATCACTACCTGCACTGTGTCGAAGGCGACAACACCGGCCGGATCATCCGGGCGTATGGGTGACCCGGGCCGCTCAACTCTGTTGTGGAGCCTGACAAACGTGGCTCCACAAGCCAGGAATCCTGGCTCGTCATCGACGGCGCCCTGCCCGCCGCCGGAACCGCGGTACGCATCGACCCCGACGGCACCTGCCACCTCCAGCGCAACGGCTGGACGGCCACCATCGGCGCACGATCAGACCCATCACAACGCGGTGGCCAGGACTGCCTTCCTAGCAGAGGCCCGGGAGCGCGGGTAACCGCTTCAGTGGACAAGGACTCGAACCGTCCGCCGCCGTGTCCACCTTGTCGGCCAAGGGCCGACGGCGACCCCGGGGGACAGCCACCGCGCGCACGGTGACAGCACCGTCCGCGGCCATCGCCTCCGGCATGACCGCGGACGCGAGGCCCGGGGCGGTGCGCAGCGAAGAAGTCTGTGCGCCATGGCCCCCAGGGCAGCACCGCGCAGACTCCGCTGCCTTCCCTGAGGAGACGGAGACCGCCTTTCCCGAGTTGGGCTCCCGCGCATGAACAGCGCGAACTCTCACGCCGTCAGGTTCCTCGGCGAGTTCCGGGCGCTCCAGCACGGCCGGTCAGATGGGCCTTCGCTCCGGGCTGCCGTGCGTGGCCACCCAGGGCGGGACGAGGAGCGTCAACCCTTGCCACCACAGGATCTCTCGTTTACGACATCCTGAGTTCAGGCCGAGAGCTGATCGACGGGCTGCACCTACTCATCGATGGGCAATGGTTCTGGTACTCGGACCTGGCCTATTACACCGAGCGGTACCACGTCGCGTTGGACGCGCGGTTTCGTCCAGCACGGGCAAGACCAGAACTGAACCGCACCCCCGCTGGCCCCTGCTGAACTCCTTTAGGTCGAAGAGACCCTGGCCTGCCCAGGCATCGCTCTCATCCCATTTGCACTGCTGATCGGATAGGTACTCCACGACCTGGCTGCGGTTGTACCACCACTCCCGGACCGTTTTCGGTGTCCACCGAGAGTCGCCGTCACAGCCGTACCCGAGGAAAGGGTCGTTGTCTGCCACCTCGATTAGCAGGGCCGTGTCCGCAGTGTTTTGGGTTGGCGATAGACGTACTCGCTGAGGTGCTTGCCTCCATAGAGGACATGGGCGGGTGCCCAGAGCCGTCCCGTCCAGCAGGTGTCCGTCTCCCTGCCGTAGGAGGGCCCGGGGACGTTGAGCCACAGTTGGTCCTCCCAACGGCCCCGAAAGGCATCGCGGTCGTTGCCGAGGATGGCCAACGGGTCGAAGTAGAGCGTCATCTGCGGAGACTGGGGCATCTGTTCGAGCGGAACGACGGGCGGCCGATGGGAAGGCGACTGCCTGGGCCCCCTGGGCTCACGCACCCGCCGTTTGACTCTTCACCTCATGGGATGTCTGTCAACTCAGCGTGTTGAGAACCTCAGGAGGCTATGAGGGTCCTGGCCAGGAGCACAGCCCGATCACCGGCATCGGCCCGGCGCCGATCAGGGCTTCCGCGAAGTCCTTTCACCTCTGGTGAAGGCGGCGAGTCCGGTGTCGAAATCGGTGGAGGAAGGGACGAACAAGACGGTCTCGTCCTGGGCCACGTAGACCTTGCCGCCGCCGCGGACGGGCTGCACGACGCACACTCCCGCGCCGTCCGGCAGCACGACGACATTCGGTTCCGGTCCCCGCCCGGGATCGCCAAGGAACGCCTTGCCGATCCCGGCCAGATACTCCTTGCGGGACACCGGCACCCTGCCGCGCCCACCTGCCGTGGCGGGAGGCTGTGGCGGAGCCAGGTCCGCCACAGCCGGTGCGTGGTCCGGGTCCCTGCAAGTGCATGAACGCACCGGCCAGGCTCGCGGGCCGTCCACGCCCTGCTCCGGGAAGCAGAAGACTTCTCCGCTGTCGATGTGGAACTGCCCGAGGCACGCCGGTCCGCCCGCTGCCGGCGGATTGCACACGAGGCCCCGCCCGCAGTGAGCGCATCGCAGCGCTCCGCTCTGTTCTTCCGTCGTTGCCACGGCCCCGTCCTCAGCTTCCGTTGCTACCGCGGGCGGCGAGGATCTCCCACTTGCCCGGCGTGGTGATGGTGCCGTCGTCCACGGCCACGCTTCAGCTGGGGTAGCAGGTCGCTCATTCAGCGACCGGACGTCGAAGAGCCCGTCCTCGCCGTCCCAGGCCGGTGCGCAGTGCCGGTAGATCTCCAGCCCGGCATCGAAGCACAGCGATTCGACACCGGCGAACATCCTCTCACTGATCTTCAGCGCCTTGAAGTCAGCACGTGACTCGTCGAGAACCGTCTACTTCTACGACCACAGCGGCCAGATGAACAAGAAGGAGTCCCAGAGCGTCACCGTCGGGCTCTCCACCAACGCTCGGGAGGTCGAGACCACCACCGGCATCTCCGTCACCGCCGAGACCGGAGCGAAGTACAAAGGCTTCTCCGCATCCCTCAGCTACCAGCTGCGCACCTGTGTGGCCGCCGAGTCCACCCAGTCCAGCAGCCGCACCGTCACCGTCGAGCGGGACTCCCCGGCCAATGGCAGGCGCCTGGCCCAGAGCATCTGGTTCCGCGCCGACCGCCACGTCCTGGAACGGACCGACGGAACAAGGTCATGGACGGGGAAACCACCACCGACCAGGACACGATCGACAGCGTCCACCTCGCCGCCACCGGCTGACCGACCTCCCGCCAGCGGGCGAGGAGTCCGGAGCCACCCTGTCCGCAGGGCGGGCGGTCCCTTGACGCCGTCGATGTCAGTGGCCCGCACTAGGGCGTGTTGGAAGTTCGGATCATGTGGCTGAGACGATGTGCTTCAGCCACATGATTGATCCTCGGAGGTGAAGTCCTGCCTCGAAGCTCTC
>NZ_JBHYZO010000036.1:0-43057 GCF_042753785.1 Streptomyces sp. NPDC059256
CTCTCAGGACTCTCCGGGCTTTTCCCTCCGGTCTTGCGTTTCCAACCCTACCAGACCTTTTTCTCACTCCGTTTCCGGACTTCGAATTCGATCCAACACCCGATTGGAAGGGCTTTTCGCCTTTCGGCTGAGCCGACTTTATCATTCCCTTTACGACCTGCTGACCAATGCTTTACAGGCATGCAAAGCAACCAGTACAAGTGGATCTGGGATTGATTGAGCCGCTGCCAGCCCTCGACACAAGGTCGACTCGGGCCCAGGCAGGAGACCGACAGTACCGGGCACAGAGAGGCCGAGGCAAATCGCCACCACAGCGCGATCGCCACGGAGGCATCGGCTCCCCGCCTGGAAGGTTCCGGGCGGAAATAGGACTTCGCATGACATACGCTGCTGAACAGTGCGCCGTCGCATACACATGGTGACGGCGCGAGATCGATTCCTCGCCTCTGGGAGGCTCCATGACCACCGTGACGTCCCCGATCGCCGGACGCGCCATCGGCCTCTCGGCAGTGCCGGACCCCGTGTTCTCCGGCGCCATGGTCGGACCGGGTACCGCGGTCGACCCCCTCCGGGAACCCTCCGTGGCCGTCGCTCCGGTCGACGGCGTCGTCGTCTCCCTCCATCCACACGCGTATGTCGTCGTGGACAGTGAGGGGCACGGCGTGCTGACGCACCTCGGGATCGACACGGTCCAGCTGAACGGAGAGGGGTTCGAGCTGCTCGTCAACAAGGGTGACAGCGTCGTCCGGGGGCAGGAGATGGTCCGCTGGAACCCGGTCGCCGTCGAAGAGGCGGGCAAGTCCCCCATCTGTCCGATCGTGGCATTGGAGGCCACCGCCGACTCCCTCTCCAACGTCGTGGAGGGCGGCGACACGGGCACCGGCAGTGTCAGTGTGGGGGACACGCTTTTCGACTGGCAGTGACGGCGGGCAGCATCCAGGCGCGGCGGCACGACCGTCGCTCGATCTAAGACGGGTGACATGGAGACAACTCTGCGAGGCGTCGGGGTGAGCCACGGCGTGGCGATCGGCGAGGTCCGGCACATGGGTACGGCGGTCCTGGAACCGCCCGCGAAGCAGAACCCGGCACAGGACACCGAGCGCGAGCAGGGGCGTGCCCACCAGGCGGTTAAAGCCGTGTCCGCCGATCTGATCGCGCGGGGGAACCTCGCCGGTGGCGAGGCGCAGGCCGTGCTCGAAGCGCAGGCGATGATGGCGCAGGACCCCGAGTTGATGGCGGACGTGGAACGTCGCATCGCAGTGGGCAGCACCGCCGAGCGTGCGGTGTACGACGCGTTCGCCTCGTACCGGGCGCTGCTGGCCGGTGCCGGGGAGTACCTGGCCGGGCGGGTCGCCGACCTGGATGACGTAAGGAACCGCATCGTGGCCCGACTGCTCGGGGTGCCGATGCCCGGCGTGCCGGACAGCGACGAGCCCTATGTACTCATCGCCAGGGACCTCGCACCCGCGGACACCGCACTGCTCGACCCAACGCTCGTGCTCGGCTTCGTGACGGAGGAGGGTGGGCCGACGAGCCACAGCGCGATCCTGGCCAGGGCGCTCGGAGTTCCCGCGGTGGTGGCGCTGCCGGGCGCGGGCGAGTTGGCCGAGGGAACGCTCATCGCCGTCGACGGCAGTTCCGGTGAGATCTTCGTGGAGCCGAGCAATGAGAAACGTGCCGCTCTTGAGCGGGCGGCGGCCGAGCGGAAGGCCGCCTTGACCGCGTCCAGCGGGCCCGGAACCACCTCGGACGGACACAAGGTGCCGCTCCTGGCGAACATCGGCGGCCCCGGGGACGTATCGGCGGCGCTTGCTGCCGGCGCGGAGGGCGTGGGCCTGTTCCGCACCGAGTTCCTCTTCCTCGACGACAGCGAGCAGGCTCCGTCGGAGAAGAAGCAGATCGAGGCGTACCGAGAGGTACTGACCGCTTTCCCCGAGGGGCGGGTGGTCGTACGGGTACTGGACGCCGGGGCCGACAAGCCGTTGCAGTTCCTCACTCCGGCGGACGAACCCAACCCCGCACTGGGTGTGCGGGGGCTGCGCAGCCTCCTCGACCATCCGGAGGTGTTGCAGACCCAGCTGACGGCGCTGGCCCAGGCGGCCGAGGGGCTGCCCGTGCATCTGGAGGTCATGGCGCCGATGGTGGCGGACCGCATCGACGCGCGAGCGTTCGCCGAGGCGTGCCAGGCGGCCGGGCTACGGGCGAAGTACGGAGCGATGGTGGAGATTCCGTCGGCCGCGTTGAGGGCCCGGTCGATCCTGCGCGAGGTTGAGTTCCTCTCGCTCGGTACCAACGATCTGGCGCAGTACACGTTCGCGGCCGACCGTCAGGTCGGAGCGGTTTCCCGGCTCCAGGATCCATGGCAGCCCGCGCTGCTCGATCTGGTGGCACTCGCGGCCGAGGCTGCGAAGGCCGAAGGGAAGGGCTGTGGCGTCTGTGGTGAGGCGGCATCCGATCCCCTGCTCGCCTGTGTTCTGACGGGCCTTGGGGTGACGTCGCTGTCGATGGGGGCGGCGGCGATTCCCTATGTCAGGGCCGCGCTGGCGACCTACACACTGGCGCAGTGCGAACGGGCGGCGGCAGCCGCGCGTGCCACGGACACGGCCGACGAGGCCCGCACCGCTGCGCAGGGTGTTCTTTCTGGCGAGTAGGTGCATGGAGCGGAGAGGGGTCCTGCTTCTCTTGGGCGGGACCCCCTTCGGCGTGTTCCTCAGTGGTGGGTCTCCGGGTCGTCGCCCGGGATGTGGAACCCCGCGCGGTAGTCCACGCCCGGCTCGGGCGGCATCGGCTCACCGGTCTCGACGTCCGTGCAGTAGGCGCTGAAGACCTGGGCCTCGGTGAGGGGGATGAGTCGGCCGCGATGGAGCCGCCAGCCGTGGAGGCGGTCCGGTGCGGCCGGGGTCTTGGTGCGCAGGACGAGTCCCCCGGTGGTGTCGAGGGCGATTCCCGTGGCGAGGACGGTCACGAACTCGGTGACCTCGGCCGTATCGGGTTCCATGGGTGGCGGAGCTGTGGCGTCGGGGCCCTCGGCGTGGAGCGTGGCGAAGATCTGCCCACTGGGAGTGGGGACGCTGCACACGAGGTGGTGGCTGCCTGGGCCGGCGGCTTCGAGGAGGCGTCGCAGTGCTCGGGATGCCTTGTCGAAGGCCGCCCTGCCGATGTGTCGGCCGCAGTCGGCGCACTCCCCCGCATCGGCGAGAAGGCCGGACGCGTAGTGCCGGGTGGCCCGGCGCACGGATCGGTCGATCAGTTCGGGCAGCAGGCTGTCGAGTGGTTCGCCACCGTAGGCCAGGGTGCCGAACAGTTCGGCGGCGTGTGCTGTATATCGACTGCGGCTGAGCGGGGTGTCGGGGTCCAGTTCCTGCTCGGCGCAGAAGGCGGCGAAGTCCTCCGGGTCGAAGAGGACGACGCTCGTGTGCCGCTTCCCGGCCGTTTGGGAACGCAGCAGGGCCTGGAGGTGTCGGAGGTACTCGGGGTGGTCGTCGAAGGCGAAGGTGGGATAGCGGCGCATGGCGCGGAAGTCGACGTCGTCGGCGATGACCCCGACGGTGGTGACGGCCTCCTGCCGCAGGGCCCTTCGTGGCGAGGTCCGGTTCCTGGGTCGGTCCATGGCCCTGGGGCCGCCACGGGGGCCGCGCGTCTTGCGGCCCGCTCGTGGCGTGTCCCTGTTGGTGGTGTCGTCGCGTGCCATGATTCCCCGCTTCCCCTGCGTTGCGTCACTTCTCATGACTCACCGTAGAGGGCGGCACTGACATCGCCGGCTGAGGCGGGCGCTCAGCCGTTTCTGGCGCGGCCCAGTTCGGCGTAGAAGGCGAGCAGTTCGGGATCGTCGACGGAGCCGGGGTTCACCGCCTTGGCGAGCGGAGTGCCTTGGAGCAGGCGCTTGACCGGGACTTCGAGACGCTTGCCGGTGAGGGTGTGCGGTACTGCGGGGATCTGGATGATCTCGTCGGGCACATGGCGGGGGGATAGCTGTTCGCGGATGGTCCGCTTGATGCGGTCACGGAGGGAGTCGTCGAGTGCGGCTCCGTCGGAGAGCTGGACGAACAGCGGCATCCAGTAGCCGCCGTTGGCCTCTTCCAAGCCGATGACCAGCGATTCCTTGATTTCGGGAAGGCGCTCGACGGCTTCGTAGATATCGGCCGAGCCCATGCGTACGCCCTGGCGGTTCAGGGTCGAGTCGGAGCGGCCGTGGATGATGACGGACCCGCGGTCGGTGAGGGTGATCCAGTCTCCGTGTCGCCAGACGCCGGGGAACATGTCGAAGTAGCTGTCGTGGTAGCGGCTGCCGTCGGGATCGTTCCAGAACCGGAGGGGCATCGACGGCATGGGTTGGGTGACGACGAGTTCGCCGACCTCGTCGATCTGGGGCTTGCCGTGCGGGTCCCAGGACTGGAGGTCCGTACCGAGGCAGGGGGCCTGGATCTCGCCCACGTACACGGGGAGGGTCGGCACCGCACCGGCGAAGCAGCTGCACACGTCGGTTCCACCGCTGACGGAGGCGATCCAGATGTCGTGGCCGAACTCGTCCCGGATCCAGCGGAAGCCGTCGGGGGGCAGCGGTGAGCCGGTGGTGGCGATGCAGGAGACGCGTGAGAGGTCGTGGTCGCGCGCAGGGTGGACGTCGGCCTTGCTACAGGCCATGACATAGGCCGCCGAGGTCCCGAAGAAGGTGGCTCCGGTGCGTTCCGCGATGCCCCACTGGGCGCCGATCTCCGGGTAGCCGGGGCTGCCGTCGTAGAGAACGATCGTGGTGCCCGTCAGCAGGCCGGAGACGAGGAAGTTCCACATCATCCAGCCGGTGGAGGTGTACCAGAAGAACCGGTCATCGGGTCCGAGGTCGCAGTGGAGCGCGAGTTGCTTGATGTGTTCGAGCAGGATGCCGCCCTGGGACTGGACGATGGCCTTGGGCAGCCCGGTGGTGCCGGAGGAGTAGAGGACCCACAGCGGATGGTCGAAGGGCAACTGCTCGAAGTGGGGTTCCACCGTGGCCGCAGTGACATCGCTCCAGGTGAGGGCGCCGTCAGGGGCTGGTGTGCCCAGCAGTGGGATGTGGATGACCGCGCGCAGGGTGGGGAGTTCCCGCCGGAGTTCGGCGACGGTGTCCGTGCGTCGGTGTTCCTTCCCCCCGTAGCGGTAGCCGTCGACGGTGAACAGGACGACGGGTTCCACCTGCTGGAAGCGGTCGAGGACGCTGCGGGCGCCGAAGTCGGGGGCGCAGGACGTCCAGACACCGCCGACGGCCGCGGAGGCGAGGAGTGCGACGACGGCCTCGGGGATGTTGGGCAGATAGCCGCTGATCCGGTCCCCCGGTCGCACGCCGATGGCACGGAGCTCGGCGGCGAGCGCGCCCACCTGGCGGCGGAGTTCGGCCCAGCTGACGGCCCTCTGTTCGGTCGTCTCGTCGACACACAGGAGTGCGGGTGCGTCGGGGCGTTCGTCGGCGGCCCGCAGTGCGTGTTCGGCGTAATTGAGGCTGCCGCCGGGGAACCAGGTGGCGCCGGGCATCGCGGAATCGGCGAGCACGGTCTCGTACGGAGTGGAGAAGCGGACTCCCGACCACTCGGCGAGGGCGCGCCAGAAGGTCTCCAGTTCGCGGACTGACCACTGGTGGAGTGCGGGGTAACCGCCGTCGGCCGGGGCTCCGTGGTGTTCAGCGGCCCATGCCTGGAAGCGGGTGATCCGCGCGGTGGCGATCCGTTGCGGGTCGGGTTGCCACAGGGGCTCGGGGTGCGCTGTCGAGGTCATGGGGCTGCTCTCCCGGGTGGCTGTGCGCGGTGTGTGTTGTTCGGCGTCGGTGGTGGATCCGGGTGCACGCCGGCTGGGCGTGACTCGGTTGACAGGACGATGCCATGTGATCGTCTTTCACACCAGGGCACCATCTATCGGACACGGAATGACATCGGGGCGGTTCTCGTCCGCGTGGTGAGGGCAGGAGGGGGCGTCTTCCGTCACCCTCCCGGAGTGGGTGAACGGGTGCTGAACATCCCGGCGCATATGCCGCGCCGGTGGCAGGGTGAGATGCATGAAGGGTCGTGGACTGGTGCGCGCAGGGGTGGGTTTCGCGAGGCCCGGGGGATGGCGTGCGCTGCTGTCGGGGTGGCGGCACCGTCGGTTGGACGCCAGGGATCTGCCGGCCCAGGGGGTGGTGCGGGCCAGGGTGCCGGGGATGGTGGTGGACGCGGAGCCTCGGCCGGGCGGCGGGGTCATCAGGTTTGCCCGCTCCGAGTTGCGTATCCGGGTGGTGACGGGCGGGGCGGTGTTCTGGGGGTGGGACGGGGCGGGTCCCGAGCCGTCGTACGCGCTGGCCGGGGTGGTGCCCGGACCGGATCCTCGGGCCACGCTCGAACCGGACAAGGACGGTGGTTGGCGTGTGGTGTCCGAGCGGCTGACGGTCCAGGTCTCGCGCGACGGGACTGTGGAGGTGCGTACTCCCGGTGGGGTGGTGTTGCGCAGGGACCTTCCGCCTCGTTGGTGGGAAGGAGCGGACGGGGGGCCGACCCGGTGGACGGTGCGGTCCGAGGTGTCAGCGGACGCACGGTTCTTCGGCTTGGGCGGTCGTTCCTCGGGGCCGCGGCTACGGGCGGGGACGTACCGGCTGTGGAACACCGATCCGGGGAGACCGTTCCGCCCGGGCGACGACCCGCTGTACGTCACCATGCCGGTGCAGTTGGTGGTGGCGGACGCCGGGACGCATCTGGCGTTCTACGACGACCCTTGGGACGGGCGGGTGGTGCTGCGCGAGGGCGTCGAGGGGGGTGGGTCGGGTCATGACAGGCCGGCCACGAGCGCGGTGCACATGGACGGCGGTCCGCTGCGATGTTGGGTCGTGGTGGGGACACCGGCGCGGGTGTTGTCACGGTGGACCCGTCTGACGGGAGCTCCCGCGGCGCCACCCTCCTGGGCTCTGGGACCACAGCACGCCCGGTGGGGTTTCGGCAGTGAGCGGGAGGTCAGACGGGTGGTGGCCGGCTATCGGGAGCGTGGACTTCCGTTGTCCGCGCTGCACCTGGACATCGATCACTACGACGGCCACCGCGTTTTCACCGTCGACCGCCGTCGATTTCCCGGTCTTCCGGAGTTGGCCGAGGAGTTGGCCCGCGATGGAGTGCGCTTGGTCTCGATCGTCGATCCTGCGGTGAAGGCTGAGGTGGGCGGCACTGTGTACGACAGCGGGGTGGCGGCCGGGGCGTTCGTCCGCGATGGGAACGGGCGCGAGGTGCGCGGAGTTGCCTGGCCCGGTGTCTGCGTCTATCCGGACTTCACCGATCCGCAGGTGCGGAGCTGGTGGGGGCAGTGGTACGAGGAACGGTTGGCGCAGGGTTTCGCCGGGATGTGGCACGACCTCAACGAGCCCGTGTCGTTCTCCGTGTTCGGTGCGAACACCCTTCCGCGCTCTGCCCGCCATTCGCTGGAGGGGCGCGGCGGGGACCATCGCGCGGCCCACAACGTGTACGCGCTCGCGATGGCGCGGTCCGGGTACGAGAGCCTGCGCCGGCTGCGTCCGCACGAGCGCCCGTTCCTCTTCTCGCGCTCGGGGTGGGCGGGGATGCAGAGGTACGGCGGCACCTGGTCGGGCGATGTGTCCAGCGGTTGGCCGGGGTTGCGTGCCTCGCTGTCCCTGGTGCTGGGCCTGGGACTGTGCGGTGTGCCGTATTCGGGGTGCGACGTGGGGGGTTTTGACGGCTCGCCGGCGCCCGAGCTCTTCTTGCGTTGGTTCCAGTTGGGGGCGTACCTGCCGCTGTTCCGGACGCATTCGGCGATCGGTGCGGGGCGGCGGGAGCCGTGGGAGTTCGGTCCGGATGTCCTGGAACACGCCCGGGCCGCGCTCCTGGAACGGGAGCGGCTGCGTCCGTACTTCGTCACCTTGGCGCAGCTGGCCCGTTTGACCGGGGCGCCCTACGTGCGTCCGCTGTGGTGGGGCTTCCCCAAGGACCGGGCGCTGCGGGACTGTGAGGACGCGTTCCTGCTGGGCGATGCACTGTTGGTGGCCCCGGTCCTGGAGCCCGGTGCGCGGAGCCGGACGGTGCGGCTGCCCCGGGGCCGTTGGTACGACACGGCGACGGGCCGTGTGTACGAGGGGCCCGGGCAGGTGGTGGTCGATGCGCCGCTGTCCCGGATTCCGGTGTTGGCCCGCGGTGGGTCGGTGTTGGCGGTGCGGGGCGCGGACGGGGCGACGGAGTTGGAGGTGTGGGCTCCTGCCGCCGGGCGCAAGGGAGGTGGTGTGGTGGTGTCGGGCAGTGGTGACGGTTGGGGACGGGCCGAGGTGGAGCGGTACACGACCCGGCTGGCCGACGGTGAGGTGCGGGTGAAGCTGATCCGTGGTGATGGCGCGGGGCCACCGAAACGGCCGGTACGGGTGCGCGGCCTGGATTCCGTTCGGTAGGCAGCGCCCCGGACCGTGGGCCGCTCACTCGTAGCGGCCCATGAACCATCTGCGCACGGCGGTCGTGTGGAGTGGGAAGGCCAATTCGGTGGGGGTGCGCAGCAGATGGCGGTCCGATGTCTCCTGGGTGGGGACCATCGGTGGGAGTTGTTCCAACCGCAGGCCCGGGAGCACTCCGAACAGCAGCAGGTGTCCGGCGGGTGCGCTCATCGCGTCCGCGAGCCGGACGTCCTTGGCCGCCGTCTCGATGCCGGTCTCCTCATGGAGTTCGCGGACGACCGCCTCCTGCCATGTTTCGCCGTGGTCGATGAAACCGCCGGGGAGGGCGATCAGTCCCTTGCGCGGTTCGATGGCACGGGTGATGACGACCAGCCCCGTACCGTTCTCGTCTCGTACGGGTTGCAGGGCGACGGCCACCGGGAGGGGATTGCGGTACGCGGTGGTCCCACAGGAGGTGCAGGTGCGGGGCCAGTCGGTGCGGGAGCCGTAGGGGGCTCCGCAATGGCCGCAGAAGAGGTCGTTGGGCACGGGCGGACTGTAACCGATGACCTGGTGTGCCGGGGTGGGAACGGGATGGGTGGTCTGTCCTGTTGCGGGGTCGTGTGGCCGTTCTCGGCTCGTTCATCGGCCACTCGGGTTGGCTGGGAATCACCGCGGGAACGCGGGCCGTCGCGTTGTGGGCCCCTGGTGCCATCGGATCTGGCACTGCGGTCGACCAGGACGGTCGACCCGCCGGGCCGCATGGGTTGCGTGTGGGCGGGTGACGCGAGCAGGCCGCGGTCCACGGCACATTGATGTGCCGGGCGGTCTCCACGGGTCCCTTGTCCGTCCGGCCTCGGGCATCGAGAGGCAGCCGGCCCCGGAGCGGACCGCAGTTCTGCGGCACCGCCGGGGTCGACCGCCCACGTCATGTGGTCGTCGCGTGCGGACGCTGCCCTTCCACGCGTGCCATGGCGTGTTCGACCACGGAAACCAGCACCATCTTGGCTGACTCCCGCTCACGGGCGTCGCACTGGAGCAGCGGAACCTCCGAGTCCAGGTCGAGTGCCGCACGGACGCTGTCGGCGGGAAATCGGTCCGCTCCCTCGAAGCAGTTCACCGCGACGGTGAACGGAATGCCGCGCCGCTCGAAGTAGTCGACCGCGGCGAAGGAGTCCTCCAGCCTGCGGGTGTCCGCCAGCACCACGGCACCGAGCGCGCCTTGCGCCAGTTCGTCCCAGAGGAACCAGAAGCGGTCCTGGCCCGGTGTGCCGAAGAGGTAGAGCACCAGGTCCTCGCGGAGGGTGATCCGTCCGAAGTCCATGGCGACGGTGGTTGTCGTCTTGTTCTCGACCCCGGTCGTGTTGTCGACCGGGCGGCCGACTTCGCTGAGGGTCTCTTCCGTACGCAAGGGCTTGATCTCACTGACCGCGCCCACCAAGGTCGTCTTGCCGACACCGAAACCGCCCGCGACCAGGATCTTGAGGGTCACGGGTTCGACGGGCCGTCGGCTGCTAGAGCGCCCGAAGACCATCAATCACCTCGCGGAGAATACTCACATCCGGCAGCTCGGCCGGCGGAACGGGACGGGATACATGGACCAGTTCGTCCTCGACGAGATCGCCGACCAGGACCCGGACCACCCCAACGGGGAGATCCAGACCGGCCGCGAGTTCGGCGATCGACTGCGGCGCATCGCCGCAGCGCTCGACGATTTCGACGTGCTCCGGTGAGAGTGACTGATCCCGGCCGGGATGATCGGCAGCAGGCTCCGTGACGACCAGGGCGATCAGGTCCATCCGGTGCTGGTTCACACTGCTCGTACGGCCACGGGTCATCGCGTACGGACGAACGACCGGGCCTGCCTCGGCATCGAAGAAGTGGTGCGGGTGCTGGGCGTGATGAGTCGATTCACTCATGCCAGGACCTTCACCCGCTGGGGGCGTGACCGGTCCGCGGCGAGGTGGCGAGGTGGACTCCGACCCGCTTGACCATCAACGTCATTTCATACGCGACCTGTCCCACGTCCGAGTCGGCGTCGGCGAGCACTGCGAGGCAACTGCCGTCGCCCGCCGCCGTGACGAAGAGGAACGCCTCGTCGAGTTCGACGACGGTCTGCCGGACCTTGCCGGCGTCGAAGTGTCGTCCGACGCCCTTGGCGAGGCTGTGGAATCCGGATGCCACGGCAGCGAGGTGCTCGCTGTCCTCCCTGGTGAGCTCACGGGAGGTGCCGGTCGCCAGCCCGTCGCTGGAGAGGACGAGGGCCTTGTGGATGCTGCCGACGCGGTCCACCAACTCGTCGAGCAGCCAGTTCAGTTCGCCCGACCCTCTGTTCGCCGGGCGGGCGCCTACGGTATTCGCTGCGGTGTGCGGTGCGGTCATGGACCGTCCCCCTCTGATGTCGTTCGTGGTGCTGTCTGACCGGGGCCGGTGCCGGTGGTCTGTGCGGCGCCCTCGGCCCCGTATGCGTTCTTGAGGCGGCCCCGCTGCCACCCTCGCTGCATGGAGGCCATCCTGTTGCGCACTTCGTCCGCGTCGCGTTCGATCTCCCGACCCCTTTCACCGGCTCCCCTGCCCACGTTCCGCTCGGCGGCGGCGCCCTCCCGGAGTTGGGGGGCGAGGCTCGCCTGACGCACCCGCCGGGGCAGACCGTCGATTCGTGCGGGTGACGTTCCTTCGGCGCCGCGTGCGGGTGCCTCGGGGCGGTAGGCGCGCTGGGGTTGCTCAGCGCGTACGGGCTCGGCGGTCGGGTGGGTCCGGCCTTGGTCATCCACTCTACGTCCGTGATCGGTGACGAGGGTGGGGGGTTGACGACGAGGTAGCGGCACGGTGCCCGACGTCCGTTCTGGTGTCGGGTCGTTCGCCTGCTGGTGTTGTTCGCCGGAGGTCGGCCTCCAGGAACCCCGGACGAGGGGCCGGAGCGGTGCGTTGTCGCCGCCTGTGGCATCGCCGCGGTCAGGGGCGCCGGGGAAGCCCTCGAAGGGATCCCCGGTGGGGGCGGCGTCGAGTTGGCCGCGTCCGACAGCTGCGGGGCCGGCGCCCAGGGCGCCCAACCCGTCTGCGGAACCGCCCAGTTCCACGGGTTCGCCGAAGAACGCGGGCTGGTCCTGACCTGGTCCGGTCAATGCGGACAGAGCGGTCCGCCTGTTCTCGCCACCTCGGCGGGCGGACTGGCTCTCACTCTTGCGGTCGAGCCGGAATCCGGCGCCTCGGGTCTCCGGGGCATCGGTGAGCAAGGCCGCGGGGATGAAGACGATCGCCGTGGTCCCCCCGTACGGTGACGGCTGGAGGGAGACCCTGACGTTCTGGCGCTGGGCGAGCCGGCTGACCACGAAGAGGCCGAGGCGGTCCGTGTCGGAGAGCTCGAACTCGGGTGTCTCCGCGAGACGGAGATTGGCGTCGAGCAGGAGATCGGACGCCATGCCGAGGCCACGGTCGTGGATCTCCAACGTGAAGCCGTTGGCGACCCGCTCACCGTGTACCTGGACGGCGGTGTGCGGCGGCGAGAACACCGTGGCGTTCTCCAGCAGCTCGGCTATCAGATGGGTGAGGTCGGCGACGGCAGGACCGCCGACGCCGATCCGAGGAAGCCTGCGCACCTCGATGCGTTCGTAGTCCTCGACCTCGGCGACCGCGGCACGCACGACGTCCATCAGCTGGATCGGCTTGCGCCACTGCCTGGACGGCGCGGCGCCCGAGAGAATCACGAGGCCCTCGGCGTGGCGACGCATCCTGGTGGTGAGGTGGTCGAGACGGAAGAGGTCGGCGAGTTCGTCGGTGTCCTCGGTGCGGCGCTCCATCGCGTCGAGGAGGGTGAGCTGTCGGTGGAGGAGCACCTGGTTGCGACGGGCGAGGTTGACGAACACCTCCGAGACTCCGCGCCGCATCTCGGCCTGGCGGACCGCTGCTTCGACGGCGGCGCGCTGGAGGGTGTTGAGGGCCTGACCGGCCTGGCCGATCTCGTCCTTCTCGTACTCCAGCCGGGGCGCTTCGGTCTCCACGTCCACCGGCTCGCCGGCGGCAAGTCGTCGCATCACGCTGGGCAGACGCACACCGGAGACCTCGTGGGCCTCCTTGCGTAGCCGGGTGAGGTCACGGATCAAGTCACGGCCGATACGGACGGAGACGATGATCGACACCAGCAGGGCGAGGAAGCCCACGACACCGGCGAGACCGGCGAGAATGAACACGTCGTACGCGGCGGGACCGACGCGGTCCTGGTACCGCTCGTTGGACGCCTTGGCCGAATTGCGCAGCTCGTCGAGGACGGGGTTGGCCGCTGACTGCCACTCCTTGGCCTCGGCCTCGCTGACGTCCTTGAGCGAACCCGCCTCGATGAGGCGTTCCTCGGCGTCGCGCAGTGGCTGGGTCTGGGGGCTGCGCCACAGCCGGAGGTAGACCTCCCGCTCCTTGGCGGGCATCGACTCCAGGTTGACCTCGTAGTAGAGCTTGCGGTGGGCGACGAAGTCGGAGAGCTGGCGGACCTCCTTGTCGCTGACCTTGCCGGTGGCCAGCGCGGACGCGATCAGGGCGTCTTCGCGGGAGAGCATTTCCATCGCCCGTGCCAGGCCGATGAGACCGCGGCCCTGACGTTCCATCTCCTCGTCGTGGAGGGTCTGGAGGGTGGCGAGGAAGCTGAAACCGGGGTCGACGATCCGGTTGTAGAACTCCAGCGCTTCGCCGCGTGACACGGCGGCCGACTCGACGGAGCGGCGCAGGGCTATGAGGCCGTCGAGCCCTTCCTTGAAGGAGGTCAGTCTGCGTGCGGTGTCCGAGCGCAGGTCGTCACGGACCTCGGTTTTGGCGGCGTTCCTCGTGATCCGGGCCACGGCCCGATCGGTGGCCACCCGCGATTCCCGTAGCGCTGGGAGCGCGCCGGCCGCGCGGCGGTCGGCGAGGTAGACCAGGGTCGCCCGCCGTTCTTCCTGGATGTCGTGGAGCGCATCGGCAACCGGTTCGCCGATCTCCTCGGCCACCGAACTGGCCTTGAGGAGGTGGTTGGCCTCCTGACCGGTCAGCACCGTGGCAAATCCCCACAGAGCGGTCAGGGAGACAAGCGGCACCAGCATCAACGCCACGATCTTCCGGCGGATGGACTTCCCGCGAAAGCGCATGGCCTCCCCCTGCTCAACCTCGCCCGTTCTGGGCGGAGTTCCGTCAACAAACGGCGTGAGCCTACTACTGACACAGAGACAACTCGAAGACGCGTCCGGACGGTTTTCGGCCTACGCCGGGTGTGTTGATCATGAGTTGTCCCGTTTTTCAAGGAGTTGGCATTCCAGGCGTGTCGGCCAACACCCGACGGGCATCACCTTCGAGACAAGGCTAGATGGCTGGATTTATTCGGTCTGGGCGAGAGTTGGGGAATCATCCGGGCTCGTCGTTCGTCATGACATACGGGGAATCTTGGAAACCGCAGTGCGGTCCGGACCGTGGGCTCCGGGACCCCCGAGCGAACTCCTGCTCGATCCGGGCGGGTTGGGTTTCCCCCTCCCCTCGGGACCGTCTTACTCCGTTTCATCGCGGAGGTGTGGGGGCAGACGCGGAGTAGGAGTAAAGACGAGTAAAGGCATGGAATTCGGGCAGCCACCCTGAGGCCGGGCAGACGGGGGGGCGTGGGGAGTGAGTACAACCATGGATACGGATGAGCGTCGTGTCGGGACCTGGGCGACGGGCCCGAATCCGATTCCACGACAGCTCTGGGTCGAGGAGCCGTCCACACGCAGACGGATGGCCGACCCGGTACGCACGGCGGCGGTGAGGGCGGTGTTGATCGTCTCGCTGACCCTGATCCAGGCGATGATCGCGTTCCTCGCCACACTGGCGGGGTCGTGGCTGGCCTTTCCGATGGTGATCAGCAGTGTGGCCAGCACGGTGGTCGCGACCTGGGGGGTGCTCGATGTGTGGGTGACCCGACAGGTGTGGAACCAGCGCAACGGTGTGGTGTCGGAGCCCAGCAGCAGCGCCCGGCAGTTGCGGCGCGAGCGCCGCAGGGCACGGAGGGTAGCCAGGGCGGACGCGCGTCGGGGCGCACGCATACGCCGCCGGGGACCTGGGCGGCTTTCACGCGCCTGAACGGTCACATCTGGCCTGCGTTACACCACATGCGGGTGTAACGAAGAAACACAAGGGCCGGAAACCCGGGGCGGGCCCTCGACGTGAAGTGCGCGCCCCTCGCTGCGGAGGCTGATGGCGCCGGCAGCGCACACTGCCCGGTCGAAATGACCGGGCAGTTCGTCGTTCAGGGCAGCGCGGGCGGTTACCGAGGAGGGCTCGACTCGGCGACGGACCGCTCCGCAGCCTGGTCAGCGGCCACCGTGCTCCGACGGAACATCCGGGTCGCGGTGATCTCCCCGTGCACCGCCTCCCCGGAAGGGTCCTCCTGGGGCAGCCCGGGGCGCAGATGCTCCTCGACACTGATGTACTTCAGTCCGGCCCGGAGATCGGCGTCGTTGCGCAATCGGATCACCAGCGGGAACTCGGCCAGGGCCGTGGTGTCGAAGAGACCGGTCGTGTAGAGCAGCTGGACGCCCAGGGCGTCGGAGACGGCCCGCTGAAGTTCCAGCAGATAGGTGGCGTTGGCCCGTCCGATGGGGTTGTCGAGGAAGAGCGTGCCCGCATGGCGATGACGGTCACGGCCACGGTCGTTGCTGCGCAGGGCAGCCATGGTGCAGTAGAGCGCGATCGCAGCGGTGAGCAACTGACCGCCGGAGAAGACATCGCCCATCTGACCGACGGGAACGCGCTCGGCCCGGAGCACCGCGTCGGGCTTGAGAATCTCGACCGCGATGCCCTTCGGTTCCAGGGCAGCTTGGACACCGCGCAGCAGTAGGGACATGCCGTCCCTGCGGCCCTCGCCGTACGCGGCTGTGGAGTTCTTCCGTACCGCCCCACGGGTGGCCTCGTCGATCACTTCACCGAGGCGCTCGGCCAAGGTCGCCTGGTCGGGCTCTTCGAAGCGGATGCGGAGGAACTCCTGTCCCGACCACTCCCCCAGCCCCTCCGGCAGCCTCGACAGCCGTTGCGCGGAGCGAAGAGTGGCCAGCGCGGACTCGACGAGACCGCGCAGTCGGTCGACGATGGTGTCGCGGTTGCGCTCCAGCTGCTGGAGCTCGTCGGTGAGGACACGGAGCCTGGGCGCGAACGCCTCCGCCCACTTCGCGGCGTGGTCGGGCAGGGCTGCGGCCGGCAGTTCACGGATCTGCTGCCGGGCCGGGGTGCGCACCTGTTCGTAGCGGGTGGAGTTGGCATGCCGGACGAGGACGTCGCTCGCTTCTC
Organism: Streptomyces sp. NPDC059256; assembly: GCF_042753785.1. Classification (NCBI taxonomy): domain Bacteria; kingdom Bacillati; phylum Actinomycetota; class Actinomycetes; order Kitasatosporales; family Streptomycetaceae; genus Streptomyces; species Streptomyces sp. NPDC059256. Next base: position 15,644 of record NZ_JBHYZO010000036.1, read on the forward strand.
GCACTGCTGATTCGGCGGCGGAGAGGTCGGCCGCGCAGCCCCGTAGGGACCGTCGGGCCTCGGCAGCCGACTGACGGGCCTCGGCGAGGCTGCCCGGGTAGGGGTCCGGTGCCTCTGCCGCCGCATCGTCGTCGCGCTGGTCCCGTAGGAGATCGCGCAGCATCGCGGCGGTCTCGTCGAAGCCGCCCGCCGCGTCCTCGGTGTGGCGATGGGCCTGGAGGAGTCCAGCGTGGGTGTCCTTGGCCGCGGTCAGCGCATCGGTGCGCACGGCCAGTTCGGTGGTGGCGGTGCGCAGCAGCGTCTGTGCGTGCTCGGCGTCGGAGGGCACGAGGTGCTCGGGAAGCTCGGTGTGGAACTCGCCGTCGGCCGGAGCCAACCGCTCGGACTCACCGCGGAGCCGTCCCAGCTTCTCGCTGGCTTCCGACGCCCGCGTCTCCAGCATCTGGACGAGCGACTCCGCTCGGGAGGCTGCTGCCTGGCGCGACGGGCCGTCCGCGCCGTCGGTTGCCTCCAGGAGTTGGGCGGCCCTGGTGCGAACCTTGTTGGTCAGCCGGTCCAACTCCGCGAGTGCAGCGCTCTCATCGCTCTCGGCACGTGCCTGTTCCGCACGGAGGTCGGCGCCGACACCCACCTTCTCGTAGAGCTGTGAGGCGGTGCGGTACGCCTCGCGCAGGGCGGGCAACGCGGCGCGGGGTGCGTCCGGGTCGATCGGGGGAAGGCTTTCGGGCGCGCCGGCGATCTCCGCTCGCTCGGCGCGCAGTGCTCGGGCCGTGCGACGGGCGTCGTCGCCCGCCCGTTGGGCGGCTCGGCGGTCCTCGTCCGCTGCCTTCGCACGCTCCAGACAGACCGCGGCCCGGGCTTCGGCTTCGGCCGCCTCATCGGCGAGTTCACGTAGCTTGACCTGCCAGCCGGCCCGCTCCCTGAGTCGGAAGGCGAGCCCGGCGAGGGCGTCTGCAACCCGGCGGGCGCGCTGCGCAGCTTCCTGGCGCTCCTCACGCACCCGGGCGGCATCCGCGGCGGCTTCTTCGGTCTCCGCGCGTACCGTGCGCGCTTCGGCCAGTTCTGCCTGCGCCTCATCGGCGACTTCACGGGCGGATCGGGCTCGGTCCGCGAGTTCGGCAAGCATGCCGGGCGGGCAGTCGGTTCGCCAGGAAGTGAGGCGCGCCGCGATGGACCGGTCGCCGGCGAGACGGGCGGCGAGGGTTCTGATCTCCTCGTCGCGGGCCGTGGCCCGAGCCCGAAGGGCGTGCCGCTCCTCGTCCGCGGCGTGTTCGTCGTGCATGGCGGGGTTCGGCGGGACGAGGAACACGCTGTCCGAGTCCGGTTCCGTGTCGTCATCGGCGCCCGGGGCGGGTACGGGTGCGAGGAGGGCGGCGGCGGTGCCGACGGCCACGGTCGAGCGGGGCAGCAGCGCTGCACCGGTGAGGGCCTCACGGGCCCGTCGATGTGATGCGGGGTCGGTGATGACGACGCCGTCGACCAGTTCGGGGCGGGCGGCCAGGACGGCGGCGTGGTCGGCGGGGTCGACCGCCTGGGCGAGGTAGCGCCAGCCGGGAAGGGCGGGGATGCCGTGCTCTCCGAGGTACTCGACCGTGGCGAGGACGTCCGGGCCAGGGGGCAACAGGCCGCCGTCGCCGAGTGCGGCAAGGATGCGGGTGTCATCGGCGGCGGCGGTGCGCAGATCGAAGAGCTGGCGCTCGGCGGAGGAGATGTGCTGGTCGAGGAGGTCGCGGAGTTCTTCCGCGTAGCGATCCAACTCCTCGGCGGACAGGGGTCCTTCGGCGGGCCGCGGAGCAGGGCGGGCGACGGCTGCGGAACGGCCCCCTACCGTCCCGGGGCGGGGGTGGTCGCTGGAGGTGGATGCATGGACGGAGTGCTGTTGCCCGTCTGTGAAGGGCTCGGGTTCAGTCGCTGCTTCCTCGGCGGGGCAGGCTTCGCCGTCGGCATCGTCGGGCGATGCCGCCCGGTCGTCCGTGGAGTGCTCGGGGTGCTCGGGGTGCTGGGGGTGCTCGCGATACTCGGGGTATGCGGTTGGCTCGTCGCCCGTGGCCGACGGCGAAGGGTGCTGCGCCGCATCGGATCCGTCCGCCGTCTCGGTGGCGGACGGATGGATGGCGCTCGTGCCCTCGTCGGTGATGGCCGTGGCGTCGTCGCTCAGGATCGCCTCTGGGCTCGGCGAGTTCGGCGAGTTCGGCGAGTTCGGCGAGTTCGGCGAATCGTGTGGCGGTGGGCCGTCGGTTTCCGTGGCGTCGTCGGTTTCCGTGGGGTCGTCGGTTTCCGTGGCGTCGTCGACCCGGGCATGAACGGCACCCGGTTTGCGGGCCTCCGCCGCAACACTCCCCCTGCGAGGGGAGGGCACCGGTGCGGCGGCGGCAGCGGGAAGACCTAGTAGCGCGGCCAGTCGGCCGTCTTCGGCGATGGATGTCGCGGCGCGGTGCTCCGCTTGATAGGCGTTCTCCGCGGCACGGGACGCATCGGCCGCCCGCGCAGCGGCCAACTCCGCCCGTCCCTCCCCGGCTGCGGCCTCCCGCGCTCGCTCGGCCGTCGTCCGACCGGCATCGCGGGCGGCGTCCCACGCGGCGACCGCGGATTTCTCGGCATCGCTCGCGGCGAGAGCTGCGCGTGCCGGATCGGCGTCCGGCGCGGTGTCGTCGAGCCATCCCGCTCGTACCGCCTCAGTGGTCTCCTGCTCGACCTCGCTCAGCCGCTGGCGCAGATGGCCGATCTCGCTGCGGGCCCGCTGGGTCTCGGTGGCGGCGGCGGTCGCGTCCCGGTGCGCCGCCTCACCCAACTCCTGGAGCCCGGTGGCGCGTTCCTCCTGTTCGGCGGCGACCTCCTCGCCGGCCTCGGCAGCGGAGTGCAGCGCGCGGACAAGATCGGCCGCCGCCCTGGCACGGGCCGCGAGGGCGGGGGCCGCATCGCGCTCGGCTTCCTGGATGGCTGCGGCGACCCTGGCGGCACGGTCCGCTGCGGCACGGTGGCGCAGCACGGACTCGGCGGCCTGCCAGGCGGCGGACAGGGTTCTGGCGTCGCTCAGCTCACGGCGCTGGGCCGCGGCACCCTTCTCCGCGACGGTCAGGGCCAACGACGCATGGCGATAGGCCAGTTCTGCTGCGATGAGCGCACTTCGGCCGCGCGCCTGCTCGGCGTCGGTGACCGTGTGTGCGGCTGCCGTGACCTGGTCGGCGAGGTCGGCGGTACGGGCGCGTTCCTCTGCTGCCCGTGCGGAGAGCCGACGCGCAAGGGTGCGTGTACGCCGCTCGGAGCCCGTGTGGATGTCGCGGGCCCGGCGACGCGTCTCGGCGGACTCCACGATCCGGCCGAAGAGGTCGACGGACCCCGCGGTGAAGTCCCGCTCGGCGGTGAGCTCGGCACGGCGGCCGAGTTTGTTGCCGAAGCCACTGACGAGGTCGGCGAGCCCGTCGGTGTCCCGGGTGTCGGTGACGGCCCGCAGCAGGAGGTCGGTGAAGTCGGAGTCCTTCTTGACGGCGAAGAGACCGGCTGCCTCGCCCTCGTCGGCGTTCATCTCGCGCTGGTAGCGGAAGAGCTCGGGATCGAGACCGAGGTCTCCCAGGTGCTCGTTCCAGCGGTCGTGGATCTCCTCCCAGGAAACGTCCAGATGGGGATATGCCTTGCCCGCCTCGGTGATGGCGTCGCGGAAGCCCTTCATCGTGCGACGGCGACCACGGGCGGCGGATGCCCCATCGGAGGAGGGACGCATCGCGGTGGACTCGGCGACCGGGAGCGAGTCCAAGCTCAGCCCAGGACCGGGGCGGAAGGAGTACCACGCCTCGGCGAACTTCCGCGGATCGTTGGAGACCTGGCGCCCCCGCCACTCGCTGACCTTGCCCACGACGATCAGTTCGCCGGTGAGGGTGTGCTGCCACTCCAGGGCGACGTGCCCGCAGTCGTCGGCGAGCAGGAACTTGCGCAGCACGCCGGAACTGGCGCCACCGAGGGTGTTGCGGTGTCCCGGCAGCATCACCGAGAAGATCAGTTTGAGCAGGACGGACTTGCCCCCGCCGTTCTCCAGGAAGAGGACGCCCGCAGGGGCCGGGCGCCGCGGCGGACCGACCGGTTCCTCCTCGAAGAACTCCGCCTGGGTGGGTGCGGGGTGCGGCACTGGCGCGCCCACTCCCCGCAGGTCCAGCACGGTGTCGGCGTAGCGCGCACCGGCGGGCCCGATGGAGTAGAGGCGAACGCGGGACAGCTCGTACATGGCGGCGGACTCTCGTGGTTGGCAGGCCGGGTGGGGGGACGGTGTCGACAGGTCAGTTGTGGAAGGGGAGGCCGGCGTCGGCGACGAGCTCCAGATCGTCGGCGTCGGACGGTGGGAGCAGGGTGGCGCTGCCGTCGCTGACGGGGACCACGCCGAGTTCCAATAGTTCGGACATGGCGGCGCTGCCCGCCATGTCACGAACCTGGAGCTGGTAGCGGGCGGTGGTGCGGTAGGTGCCTCCGGCGTCGTCCCCGGTGCGCTGGAGGAAGCCGGACTCCGTGAGGAACGCCACGGCCTTGCCGATGATCCCGGTGGTCGATCCGGCCAGTCGGCGAGCGTCCTTGGTGGCTCCGGTGGCACTGCGGCGGGTGTAGATCCGCCACGCGGATTCCAGGCCGGGGGCCTCGGTGACAGGATCGGTGTTCTCGCCCTGTTGCTCCGCCCGCTCTTCGAGACGGCGGCACGCCTGGCGCACGAAGGCTTCCACGCCGTACACGGTGATGCGTCCGACGTACCCGTCGTCGGCGAGGTCTTCGGGGCGGGGAAACGCGAGGGCTGCGACCGCTAGATGGGCCAGACCGTGGAGGAACCGGTCCGCGGACTCCGCGGACGCGCGTCGGGCGTACTCGCCCATGCGGACGGCGAAGACGGAGTCCTCGGCGGCTGCCAGGGCCATGCCCGCCCGGGGGGAGACTTCGAGCACGATCAGACCGAGTCCGGTTGCCACCGCGTCGGCGAGGCGGGCGAAGGGCGCGTCCTCTCGGTAGCGCCTGAGCAGTTCGGTGTACTCGACGTCGCGCGCGGGAAGCAGCTTGGGCTGGAGTCCGCAGGACACGAGCCGGGCGGCGTCGGCGGCATCGGCGGGGGTGATCCTCGCCGCGCCGTCGTTCACGGCGTTGGGAGCGTTGATGGTGTTGATGGTGTTCACGGCGTTGGCAGTGTTGGCGGTGTTTGCGCCGTTGAAGGGAGCGTCACCGCTGTCCGGCGCACGCCAGGGGTCGCGCTCGGCGTGGTGGTCGGTCACTGCGGGTGCTCCTCATGGCAGAGGGGTGAGTGGGGTACGGGGGGTGGCGAGGGCCGATGACGACATCGTGGGGCTGGGCGTCTCCAGCTGGGTACCGAGTCCGGCTGTCGTGCCTGGTCGGGGGCGGCGCCGCTCGTCGGGGATGGCGGTGGAGCCGACTGCTGGGTACCCGTCGGGCGTTGCCGTCTCGGTGCAGTCCAGAACGGGTCCGGGTGCGTGGCTCCCGTCGGCCGGCTGGTCATCCGGCCTCCGTGCGGCCTGCCGCCATGCCGACCGTGTCCAGGAGGGCGGTGCCGACGATCAGGTCCGCGCCGCCGAACTCCGCATCGTCGAGTTCGGTTCCGTCATCGACGGCGAACAGCAGTCGTTCCTCGCCTTGCCTATAGGCCGTGCCGACGGGCGGGCTTGCCGCATGGACGGCCAGGAGGGCGACCAGATAGGGCAGTTCTGGGTCAATTGCCCGGGCTTCGACGAGGAGGCCCGAGAGTCTGCGCGGGGCATCGTGTTCAAGGTCGAGCAGTTGCAGGGCGTTGGCCAGTTGGTCTTCGCTGAACCGGCTGTCGTCGGGAGTGGCGATGAGATCGGGTTCGGGCATCTCCGCGCCGAGGTGCTCACGCTCCACCGGCGGAGTGAGCAGCAGGTCGATCAGGTCCCCCATGCGCGCTGACGACGGGGTGCGCAATCCTGCGCCGCGGGCGAAGAAGGCGTCCGTGACCCGGATCGCGGAGTGCAGCGGGAGAGGCAATAGGGGGGCCAGCAGCTGACCGTAGAGATCGAGACCGGTGTGCGAGGTGGGGCGCGCGAACGCCTGTCGGTCCTGCTCGGCACGGAACAGGGGGCCGGCCTCCAGCAGCCGGGACTGGAGCTGGGTGTGGCGGCGGATGCAGTCCTTGACGATGTCGACCAACTCGGCGGCACGACGCTTGTGCTCGGGCTCTTCCGCCTCGTCGCGCGCCTTGCGGATATTGGTCAGGATTGCGTTCTCGTGGCGGTAGCGGTCGGCGATGTGGTCGAGCGCCTCGGCGATCATGTCGGGTACGGCGTTCAACCAGTCGACAGCGCGCACGTTCCGGCGAGTGGCTTCCAGGGTGCGCCGAAGGCTCTCGGCGTACTGGACCGTGCGGTAGCGCGCCTGCTCGGCGGCGAGCTGGGCATCGGCGAGCTTGCCCCGGCTGATGAGGACCTCCAGCTTGACCTCGGCCGCGATCTGCGCGCTGGTGACGTCGGTGTCGAGAGCACCGACGAGGACGTTGACCGCTTCGTCGGTGGTGCGCAGATACACGCCGCCACCGGTGCCGGGGACCTCCTCGATCAGCTTGAAGTCGTAGTCCCGACGGATGTAGGCGCCATCAGCCCCGAAGGTGCCGTACACAGCGCGGAATCCACGATCGACGCTTCCCACGTTGATCAGGTTCTCCAGGACCCAACGGGCGACGCGCTCGTGCTCGACAAGGGGTCGCTCGGGTGCCTGTGCGGCCACTCTGGGCAGGAGTCTGGCCACTATCTGCTCGTGGTCCGCGCCGGTGTCGAAATCCATGTGGAGGGTGACGAGGTCGATGGCGGCGAGGGCTACCTCCGCCATCGAGTAGATCGTGTACTCCCCCGCGAGATTGGCCTTGCGGGTGTCGAGGTCATGCAGCGGGGCGGTGCAGGCGAGCGCGCGCAGCCGCCGCGCGAGCCCTTCGTCGGCGGCCGGGCCCAGTGCGGGCCGCGGCCCCGCGCTGAGCTGGGGCGGAACAAGATCCGTCGGGGCTGGCGAAGTCACGCTGCACAGACTAGGTCCTCGCACTGACAACGGTCGAAACGGCGCAGAGCGACCGCTGCCGGCGTGTGCGAACCGACGGAGCCGATGGGATCCACCCATCGCCACATAGGCCCATCAGCCCGTCGGACTATCGTCTGCGCCGCAGCCGATGTCCGGGGCCTGCGCGGCTAGCGCTCTTCGCCTTCGGGCGCCATGTGTCCGTAGGTCTCGACCATACGAGCGCGCGAATCGTGCAGATAGGCGGCGAGCAGCCGCTCAGCTGCGGTCCGGTCGCCGGCTCTGAGGGCTTCCAGTATGGCGCGGTTGCGGACGAGGAAGGGTTGGTGGAGTTCGCGTGGATTCTCGACCGCGTGGAAGGCGAGCCGTAGTTCGGCCAGCACGCTCCGCATGAGTTCGTCGGTGCGGGCGCTACCGGCGAGGGCCACCAACTCGCGGTGGAAGTGGATGTTGGCGGTGGACACGCCGGTCCAGTCGTGCTCTCGCTCTGCCTGCTCGCCGCCGCTGACGGCTTCGTCCAGCCCGTCGAGGACGTAGGGCGGCTCCCCCAGCCCGTGGACCACGGCGCATTCGACGAGCTGACGGGTGCGGTAGATGTCGACGACGTCCTGGACGGCGAGCATCCGGACGAAGACGCCGCGGTTGAGTTCATGCACCAGGAGCCGTTCGTGGGTGAGCAGCCGGAACGCTTCCCGCAAGGTGTTGCGGGAGACGCCGAGCGCCTTGCCGATGGCGTCTTCCGAGAGCCGCTCACCGGGTGGGAAGTACCCCTCGGCGATACGGGTGCGCAGGATGTCCGCGACGCGTTCGGCCGTGCTCGTGCGCCCCAACAGGGCACGGTCGTCCGCCAGCCCTCCCGTACTGCCCGGGAAGTCGGCGTGCACCGCTGTGCCGCTGGGGCCGACCGGATCGGCCTTCTTGGTGCCCGGATCCTTGACGCTCACGACGCCCCTCTCTGTCAGCGTCGACCACCGGCCGACCTGCGGGCTCCCATCGTAGAACGAGGAACGGGACGACAAAACTCTTGTCGGATCGTTCAACGATCCTCTACCTTGGGGAGGGTTGGGTCGATCAGTGGCACCATCTCCCCTTCTGTGAGGTGAGGATGAGCAAGACTCAGGCAGGGCCGTACCAGGACGATTTATCCGAGCCCGTCGGCGCTTTCGCCTGGCTGAAGGCACTGGGCCCCCGTGGGCGCCGGGCCTTCGGTGGCGCCTTCGGCGGCTACGCCCTCGATTCCTACGACTACTTCACCCTGCCCCTGGGCATGGTCGCGATCTCCGCCTACTTCCAGCTCGACCACGGACAGACCGGTCTCCTCACCACCGTGACCTTGGTGGTCTCCGCGGTCGGTGGTGCCCTCGCCGGAATCCTTGCCGACCGGATCGGCAGGGTGCGGGCCTTGATGATCACGGTGACCACCTATGCGGTGTTCACCGTGGCCTGCGGTTTCGCTCCCAACTACGAGACCCTGGTGGTCTTCCGTGCGCTACAGGGGCTCGGCTTCGGTGGCGAGTGGGCTGTGGGCGCGATCCTCGTCGCCGAGTACGCCACCGCGAAGCACCGCGGGCGAACCCTCGGGGCGGTCCAGAGCGCTTGGGCGGTCGGTTGGGCACTCGCCGTGATCGTCTACACCCTGGTCTTCGCCTTCCTCGACGAGGACGTCGCCTGGCGCGTGCTCTTCTGGACCGGTGCGCTTCCCGCTCTTCTGGTGATCTACGTCCGCCGCCATGTGAGCGACGCCCCCGCAGCAGCCGCGCAGCGGGCGGCCAGTGAAGGACGCGGTTCGTTCTCCGCGATCTTCGGCAAAGCCCTGCTCCACACCACCTTGTTCGCCACACTCCTGTCCACCGGCGTTCAGGGTGGCTACTACACGCTGGCCACTTGGCTGCCGACCTATCTGAAGACCGAGCGGGGACTGACCGTGATCGGTACGGGGGGCTATCTGGCGTTTCTGATCTCCGGCGCGTTCCTCGGCTATCTCACGGGCGGATACCTCACCGATCGAATCGGCCGAAAGCGGAACATCGTGCTCTTCGCCGTACTCAGTTCGATCAGCATCCTCGCGTACACGCAACTTCCGGCCGGTCAGAACGGATTGCTGCTGGTGCTGGGATTCCCCCTCGGCTTCTGCATGTCGGCGATATTCAGCGGGTTCGGCTCGTTCCTGAGCGAGCTGTACCCGACCGCCGTGCGAGGTACCGGCCAGGGATTCACCTACAACAGTGGTCGCGCGGTGGGTGCGTTCCTGCCGACCCTGGTGGGTTTCCTCTCCGACAGTTGGGGGGTGGGTGGCGCTCTCGCCCTGGGTGCCGTTGGCTACGGTCTCGCCGTGGTGGCGCTCATCGGACTGCCCGAGACACGGGGCCGGGAGTTGTGGTGAGTCAGGACCGGATCCCCGGCTACGGGCACCGCGTCGGGAACACGCCCCACCGAGGGCGCGGCCCCGTGGAGCACCCGAGCCCGCCACTCGGCGGGGTAGCACCGACAGCAACCGCCGACCCTGAGCACGGGCGAGCGGAGAACGGAGCACCGCAAGGGTTTCGCACCCATCGGCGGAGCGAGTACCACGTGGCCCGAGGCCACGGGAGCAGAGGAGGGGCATATGACCTGGGCGTCCATCGACCTCAACGCCGACCTGGGGGAAGGCTTCGGCCCATGGCGACTGACCGACGACGAGGGCCTGCTGTCCGTCGTCACCAGCGCCAATGTGGCCTGTGGCTTCCACGCCGGTGACGCGTCGACCATGCGGCGGGTCTGCCGGCTCGCGGCGGAGCGGTCCGTGCGCATCGGGGCTCAGGTCTCCTACCGTGATCTGGCGGGCTTCGGTCGCCGCGCCATGGACGTTCCGCCGGATGAACTGGCCGCGGAGGTCGCGTACCAGATCGGGGCGCTGGAGGTGTTCGCCCGCGCTGCCGGTGCACGGGTCTCCTACGTCAAACCCCATGGCGCCCTCTACAACCGAGTCGTCCACGACGAGGAGCAGGCCGCCGCCGTCGTGGAGGGCGTGCGGCTGACGGGCGAGCGGCTTCCCCTGTTGGGACTGCCGGGTTCCAAGCTCCACACCATGGCGGAGAAGGCGGGGCTACCCGCAATCACCGAGGCATTCGCGGACCGGGCGTACACGGCAGGGGGCACCCTGGTACCGCGCGGCGAGGAAGGGGCGGTCATCAGCGCGGAATCGGAGGTCGTCGAACGCTCGGTGAGCATGGCCAGGTTCGGTGTGGTCAGCTCGCGCTGCGGCCGGTCCATCCCGGTGCGGGCCCGTTCGCTGTGTGTGCACGGTGACACCCCCGGTGCCGTCACGCTGGCGCGTCAGGTCCGCAGCCAACTGGAGAGCGTGGGCGTGCGCGTGGAGTCCTTCGTATGAGGGTCCTTCCGGTCGGTGGTCGAGCCCTGCTCATCGAGGTCATGGACAGCGAGGAGGCAGGGGCGCTCCATGCGGAGTTGCTCAGACGCAGGGCGGCGGGGGCACTGCCCGTCGTGGACGAGATCGTGCCCGCGGCACGGACCGTGCTGATCGACGGTCTCGCCGATCCCGGGCAGTTGGCCCGCGAACTGCCCCTCTGGGAGATCCCGCCGCTTCGGACATCCACGACGGAGGTACTGGAAGTGCCCGTTCGCTACGACGGCCCGGATCTGGTCGAGGTGGCGGCCCGGTGGAAGGTCACACCGGACGAGGTCGCCGCGATGCACTCGGCGGTCGAGTTCCGCGTCGCCTTCTGTGGGTTCGCCCCGGGGTTCGGCTATCTGACGGGGCTGCCGGAGGAGTTCTCGGTCCCGCGAAGGGCGACCCCGCGCACGAGGGTGCCCGCTGGATCCGTCGCCCTGGCTGGCCCGTACACGGGGGTCTATCCTCGCGCCTCCCCGGGCGGCTGGCAGTTGATCGGCCGGACGGACGTAGAGCTCTGGGACCCTGCGCGGCAGCCTGCCGCGCTGCTCGCTCCGGGGGCGAGGGTGCGATTCACCGTGGAGCGACGATGACGGACCGAGCGCTGTCCGTGGTGCGCTCGGGTGCGCTCACCACCGTGCAGGACCTGGGTCGGCCCGGCCATGCACACCTCGGAGTTCCCCGCTCCGGAGCGCTGGACCTGGACGCCGCTCGGCTCGTCAATCGGCTGGTCGGCAATGCGGAGAGCGCGGCGGTCCTGGAGACCACGCTGACGGGGTGTGCCGTGAGACCGCGGCGCTCGGTGGTCGTCGCCGTCGGCGGGGCGCCGTGTTCCGTCAGCGTCGAGGGACGTCCGGTGGCGTGGGGAGCACCGGTGCACGTGCCGGCGGGCGCACTGATCGAGACCGGATGGGCCAGGGCCGGGGTGCGTACCTATCTGGCCTTCGCGGGCGGTATCGCGGTGGAGCAGACACTCGGCAGTCGCGCCACCGATCTCCTGTCCGGGCTCGGCCCACCACCCCTGAGTGACGGCGGTGTCCTGCCCCTCGGCACGCCAACGGGACGCCCCGCCCGTGTCGATGGTGTTCTGCCGTGGCCCGCACCGCCCCGCGAGTTGGTGCTGAGGCTTCGGCTGGGGCCACGGGACGACTGGTTCACCGCCGATGCGCTCCGCACCCTGGCGCGCGCCAGCTACCGGGTGTCTGCGGCGAGCAATCGCATCGGCCTGCGCACCGAGGGGCCGGCTCTCCGTCGGGCATTCGACTCGGAACTCCCCAGTGAGGGCGTGGTCCTCGGGGCGGTGCAGGTGCCACCGGACGGCCGCCCGGTCGTCTTCCTCGCTGACCATCCGACCACGGGCGGCTACCCGGTGGTGGCGGTGGTCGACCCCCAGGACCTGGCCGGGGCGGCTCAAGCCAGGCCCGGCACTCCCGTACGGTTCGTGCCGCTGGCATGAGCAACACGGCGAGGAGCAACACGGCGAGGACCGGAACCGAACCACCGCCACCCCACCCCCACCCTCACCTCACCAACAGCAACAGCAACAGCAACAGCAACAGCAACAGCAACAGCAACACAGCCTGCGAAGGGCTCAGGTCTTCGGCGCCAGGATCGACGAGGTCAGGCTCTCCAGACGGGCTGCGCTCTCGGGGGCGAACGCCTTCGTGGTGAGCGGCAGCCTCCCGGCCCGGAGAAAGGCCGAGAAGGGGGCGACGGGAGGTTGGTCGAGTCGTTCCACCATGGGCAGGATCGCCCGGTCGACAGAAGTCGCGAACCATCGGGCGACGGCCTTGCTCAGCGTCCGCATGGGCTCAGGGAAGGACTCCGGCTGCGAAGTTCGAACGAATCCGGGGTTGTGGAGCACATAGCGGGTGCGGGCAGCTGGATGGCGTACGGGAAAGTCCGCGCCGAGGAGATCGTTGCAGCGCGCGGATTGCAGGGCAGCGCGCATTCCCTTGTAGCGCCGGTTCAATTGGAGATCGTCCCAGTGGACGGTGCCGGAAGGCCCGCCCGGGCTGGAGATGTTCATGATGACGGGCGTGCCCGCGGACCGCTCCAATGCCGCCAGCAGTCCTCGGGCCAGGACGAACCGGCTGAGATAGGCCAGGGCGAAGGTGAACTCCAGGCCGTCGACGGTCTCCACCCGACGGGGCTGGAATCGCTGCGCACCCAGGACCAGTCCATCGATGACCGTACTGATCGTCTCCGTCGCCTCGATCGCACGGTGCATGCCCGCAAGGGTGCTCAGATCCGCCTGGAGGAAGAAGGCCCTGTCCGCGGCGTCGATCCGGGCCGCATCCGTCAGGAAGGTGGCCCCCTTGGCCGCCCCGCTCGCTATCGCGATCACTCGCTCTCCACGGCCCAGCAGGTGCAGTCCGAGCCCTCTGCCGATGCCATCGCTTCCACCAGTGATCACATAAGTCCGCATACGACCATCCCCCAACCCATAAGTCATCGACTGATGACCGGAGGCTAGGCGCCCGGAAATCATCAAGTCAACAATCGATGACTTACGATGACTCCATGTCAGAAGCGACCGCTCAACCAGGCCCGGTCCCACCGCCTCGCGCTCCCAAGCGGCGCGACAAGGCCGCCACCCGCGCAGCTCTCCTCGACGCCGCCCGCCGTCGCTTCGGCAGCCAGGGATACGACGGCACCGGCGTCCGTGACATCGCGGGCGAGGTGGGGGTGGACCCGGCACTCGTCTTCCGCTACTTCGGCTCCAAGGAGAAGCTCTACGCCGAAGCCGTGCACTTCAACGCGCCCAAGGCGGTGACTGGCGGTCCACACCGTCCGATCACCCACATCACGAACGATCTGCTCCGCAGCGTGCTGTCCTGCGATCAGCAACAGATCGGGGACGAACACCCGCTGCTGGTGATGCTGCGCTCCGCAGGTCGCGCCGAGGTCCGCGAGCAACTGCGGGCCCAGGTCTGCTCGGGCTACGTGCAGAACCTCACCCAACGGCTGGAAGGTGAGGACGCCGCGCTGCGCGCGGAGCTGATGGGAGCCCTGCTGCTCGGGATCGGGGTGATGCGTTCGATCGTGGAGTCACCGGTCCTCGGCAAGGCGTCCTTCGAGGAGACACGCGTGTTGGTGGCACGGTTGATCGCGCACCTCGCGGCCGACCAGCCGGTACGCGGGACCCCCTGATTCCTCACTGCGCTACCAGTGCCGGAGTTCGCTTCCGCGGCTGGGCGAGGATGACGGCTGCCCGACGGCGCCGACGCAGCAGAAGGCCCGAGCGCACCCACACGCAGCAGTACGCGGCCCTCTAGGCACATCGCCGCACATCGCCGCACGTCCCCGCACATCCCCGCACGTCCACGCCCGCCACAGCAGCCCGCCGGCCGCCCGTCATCCGCCCGACTGCACCGCTCACAGCGTCCCCGCACCGCATCCTGCCGAACCTGCCGTGGACAGCGCACGGCCCGGCCGCCACCGGGCCCGGGCTCGGCCCTAGCGCTCCCCATATCCACCGCCGCCCGGGGTCTCGATGACCAGGACGTCCTCGGGCCCCAACTCGACCGAGTCGATGCCCTCCAGCCGGACCGTCGAACCGTCCGCGCGCCGCACCCGGTTCGCCCCCAGCGCTCCCGGCCCCCCGCCTGCCATGCCGTACGGCGGCACCCTCCGGTGCCCGCTGAGCAGCGTCACCGTCATGGGTTCAAGGAAGCGAATGCGCCGGACCACTCCCCGGCCACCGCGCCAGCGGCCGGTGCCACCGCTGTCCTCGCGCACGGAGAAGGAGTCGACGCGCACGGGGTAGCGCCACTCCAGGACTTCGGGGTCGGTGAGCCGTGAGTTGGTCATATGGGTCTGCACCGCATCCGCCCCGTCGAAGCCGTTCCCCGCTCCTGAACCGCTGGCGACGGTCTCGTAGTACTGCACCCGGTCGTTGCCGAAGGTCAAATTGTTCATGGTGCCCGATCCTTCGGCCTGGACGGCGAGGGCCGCGTACAGCGCTCCGGTGATCGCCTGCGAGGTCTCGACATTGCCGGCCACGGTCGCCGCGGGATAGGACGGGGCCAGCATCGACCCTGGTGGCACCCTCACCTCCACGGGCACCAGACAGCCGCTGTTGAGTGGGATGTCCTCCCCGACGAGGGTTCGGAGCACATAGAGGACGGCGGCCATGACCACCGACGTGGGGGCATTGGCGTTGCCGGGGCGCTGGGGCGAGGTGCCGGTGAAGTCGATGACGGCCGAGCGCTCCTCGCGGTCGACGCGCACGGCGACCTGGATGACGGAGCCGTCGTCGGTCTCGTACCGGTACTCGCCCTCGTGCAGTTCGGCGATGATCCGGCGCACGGATTCCTCGGCGTTGTCCCGTACGTGCCGCATGTAGGCGTGCACGACGTCGAGACCGAACTCGTCCACCGCGCGCCCCAGTTCCTCGATGCCCTTCTCATTGGCGGCGATCTGGGCTCGGAAGTCGGCGATGTTGACGTCCGGTGCACGGGAGGGGTGAGGGGCCTCGCTCAGCAGTCTGCGGGTCTCCTGCTCGCGCAGTCGGCCGTCCCGCACGAGCAGCCAGTTGTCGAAGAGAACGCCTTCGTCGTCGATGGTCCGGCTGAAAGCGGGCATGGAGCCGGGGGTGATGCCGCCGATCTCGGCGTGGTGACCGCGCGAGGCGACCAGGAAGCGCAGTCGGCCGTCGGTGAAGACCGGCGTCACCACCGTCACATCGGGCAGATGGGTGCCACCGTGGTAGGGGTCGTTGATCGCATAGACGTCCCCGGGTCGCATCGTCCCCGCGTTGCGGCGCAGCACCTCCTTGATGGACTCCCCCATCGATCCCAGGTGTACGGGAATGTGGGGGGCGTTGGCGATGAGATTGCCTTCGGGGTCGAACAGTGCGCAGGAGAAGTCGAGCCGTTCCTTGATGTTGACGGAGTGCGCCGTGTTCTCCAGGCGTACGCCCATCTGCTCGGCGATGGCCATGAAGAGGTTGTTGAACACCTCCAGGAGGACCGGGTCGGCGTCGGTGCCGACAGCGGTCCTCGGTGGCCGGGGCCGCACCCGGGTCAGGATCAGTTCGCCGGTGTCGCGGGCCTCGGCCTGCCAGTCGGGATCGACCACGGTGGTGGCGTCGGGCTCGGCGACGATCGCGGGTCCCGCCACGGTGTCCCCCGGGCCGAGCGAGGTGCGGTGGTGGAGGGGGACCGGCCGCACAACGCCCATCACGTACATCTCGACCCGCACCTCGGGCTCGGACGCGGTACGCGTGGCCTGTACGACCGGTTCGCCGTGCTCACCGGCGGCGCCGACCGCCTCCACCGAGACCGCCTCCACCACCAGGGAGGTGTCCATGGTGAACCCGTAGCGGGCGCGGTGGGCGGCGGTGAAGGAGTCGGCCATGGCGGTGGCGGACTCCAGCGGTACGGGCAGGGCGGTGTCCGTACCGGCGTATCGGAGCAATACGCGAGTACGGGTGGTGATGGCCGTGTCCGCGAAGTGGTCGGCGGTCAGGTCCTCGTGCGTCTGCTCGGCGAGTTCGGCGCTCAGGGCGTGTACGCGGGCGGCCGTCTCGTCGTCGAGTTCCGCTTCCACGGACCGTTCGCGCATGGCGGTGGCGTCGGCGAGGCCGATGCCGTAGGCGGAGAGCACCCCGGCGAGCGGTGGCACGATCACGGTGGTGATACCGAGCGCGTCGGCGACCGCGCAGGCGTGCTGGCCGCCCGCGCCGCCGAAGGAGTTCAGGGCGTATCGGGTGATGTCGTGGCCGCGTTGGACGGAGATCTTCTTGACCGCGTGGGCCATGTTGAGCACGGCGATCTCCACGAAGCCCTCGGCGACCTCTTCGGGGGTACGGGCGCTGCCGCTCTCCTCGCCCACTCGCCGGGCGAGTTCGGCGAAGCGCTCCCTTACGGTGTCCGCGTCCAGGGGTTGGTCACCGTCCGGTCCGAACACGGCGGGGAAGTGGTCGGGTTGGATGCGCCCGAGCATCACCTGGGCGTCGGTGACGGTGAGCGGGCCTCCCCCGCGGTAGCAGGCGGGCCCGGGGGATGCTCCCGCGGAGTCAGGGCCCACGCGGTAGCGCCGGCCGTCGAAGTGGAGGACGGAACCCCCGCCGGCGGCGACGGTGTGGATGCTCATCATGGGTGCACGCATCCGTACGCCGGCGACCTGGGTGCCCAGTTCCCGTTCGAACTCGCCCGCGTAGTGGGAGACATCGGTGGACGTTCCGCCCATGTCGAAGCCGATGACGCGGGGGTAGCCGGCGCGTGCTGCGGTGCGGGCCATCCCGACGACGCCTCCGGCCGGCCCCGAGAGCACGGCGTCCTTGCCGCGGAAGTGGGCCGCCTCGCGCAGACCGCCGTTGGACTGGAGGAACATCAGCCGGATGCCGTGGAGTTCGGCTGCCACTTCGTCCACGTAGCGGCGCAGGATCGGCGAGAGATAGGCGTCCACGACGGTGGTGTCGCCGCGGGGGATCAGTTTGATCAGCGGGCTGACCTCGTGGGAGCAACTGACCTGGGTGAATCCGGCGGCTCGGGCGGCGGCGGCGATGCGGGCCTCGTGTTCCGGGTGCCGGTAGCCGTGCATCAGGACGATCGCGACGCTGTCGAACCCGTCGGCGCGGGCCGCACGAAGTCGTTCGACGACGGTCGGAAGGTCGAGGGGGCGTACGACCGTGCCGTGTGCGTCGATCCGTTCCGGCACCTCGATGACGCGCTCGTACACCGCTTCCGGCAGGACGATCCTTCGGTCGAAGATCCGCGGACGGTTCTGGTAGGCGATGCGCAGGGCGTCCTTGAAGCCCTCCGTGATGATCAGCACGGTGGGTTCGCCGTGCCGTTCCAGCAGGGCGTTGGTGGCGACGGTCGTACCCATCTTGACGACGGTGACGCGGTCGGTGGGGATCGGCGCCCCGGGGGCGAGGTCGAGAAGTGCCCGGATGCCGGCGACCGCTGCGTCCGGATAACGCTCGGGGTCGTGCGAGAGGAGCTTTCGGCTGACGAGCCGTCCGTCGGGCCGTTTGCCCACGACGTCGGTGAAGGTGCCGCCACGGTCGATCCAGAACTCCCAGCGCCCGGTCATGCCGCCATTCTGGCAAGGGGGAGCGTGGTGGACTCGGTGGCGCCGTGTGCGTTCCGCCAGGTGGTGGGCGTGCGATGGGCTCGGGTGCCGTGTCGAGGGCCCGCGCCCGCGCGTCCGCCGTCTCTCACGACCATGGGGCCGTGGGACGGCGGACGCGCCGGGGCGCAGGGTCAGCCGACGGGTGCGTCCGGGCCGATCCGACTGCGTACCGCCGTTTGGACCTCGGCTTCCTCGGCCGGGTCGGCGGCGAGTCGGCGCAGTCGCTCGGCGACCCGCACATCACCGGTCTCCGCGTGCAGCGCTGCGACCTCTCGGGTGGTCTCCTCGCAGTCCCAGAGGCACTCGACCGCGAACCCGGTGGGGAAGGAACCGTCGGTCGCCGCCAGTGCCCGGGCCGCTCGCCCGCGCAGTTGGGACGATGCGGTCTCGCGGTAGATGTGGCGCAGTACGGGCGCGGCGCAGGTGATGCCCAGCCGTCCGGTGCCGTCGACGAGGGTCCAGAGCATGGGTGCGTCGGGGCCGTCGGTCCGTACGGTCTCGCGCAGGGCGCCGAGGACGAGTGCGTCGTCACCGGCGACGCCGCGGCAGGCGAGGACTCCTGCGGCGGACTTCCCGAGCGCATCCTGGCGGTGGACCCAGGTCCGCGCCCGGCTCACCACCTCTGGGCCGCACATGCGCTCGAATGCGGCTGTCGCCGCATCGGCGACCGTGCGGGAGCCGTGGGAGACCGCCGCATCGATGAGGTCGAGCACCGCGGGATCGGATGATTCCGCGAGGTAGTGCAGGGCGGCGCAGCGGGCGCCGTCCGGGCCGCTGCGGGCAGCCGTGAGGATGGCGGCGCGGTCGTCCGCGCCGGCGACCGCGGACAGGCAGCGCGCGGCCGGTACGTGCAGCGCTGCACCGCGCTCCAGACCTTGTTCGACCCAGTCGAACACGGCTTGTACGCTCCACCCGGGCCGGGGGCCGCTGGGTCGCATCTGCCGTTGCCATCGGTCGAAGGACCCGGCCTCCTGCGCGGCGCGGATCCGCGGGCCGATGTCGGCCCGGGGGTCATCGGCCCATAGGCGCCAGGGCCGTGGCTCGAACGCGTCACGGACCGTGGCGGCCAGTTCGGCGTCGCCCTCCGGGGTGTTCGGGAACCTGGCGAGGACGGGGGCGGCGAGTGAGCGCAGTCCCGCGTCGTCGTCGCGCAGGGCGAGTTCATCGAGCGCCCAGGCCCAGTTGGCACCGCTGCGGGCGTAGTGGCGCAGCAGTCGCAGGGCGTCCGCCCTGCCGTACGACGCGAGGTGGCCGAGCACCGCGAGGGCGAGGCCGGTCCTGGCCTCGTCGGTGTCGCGGTGGTCGTCGACGTCACAGAGGTGGCGCTCGATCTCCTCAAGATCACCGTGGAGATCCAGGTAGAGGCGTGCGTAGTAGAGGGAGCGATTCTCGACCTGCCAGTCGTGGCGCGGGTCGTGGAGCACGCAGTGGTTGAGGGCGGCGAGCGCCTCGGCGCGGGGGGCCGCGAGCGCGTGCAGCGTGCCGTCGCCGCGGCCTCTCTGCAGCAGGCCGAGCAGCGTACCGCTCGGCGCTATGACTGGATCAAACATGGGGAAGGCCCTCACATCAAGCTCTCGACGCAACCGGGGACTGGGGTGCCTAGGCCGCGCAGCAACATGTAGGGCCGCCCGTGGTCTGCTGCTTGGTGTAGAGCATCTTCCTGCCTCTCGTCGGTGGCCCCAGGGGGAATTCCCGGTGATGTCCGGGACAGGGCCCGACGTCATGATGACCCACCCATTTCGCCACCGCGACCACATTTACGACGCCCCTTGCGGGACCCGTCCGCCGGGGCCGGTCGGCGGGTTCATCGGTTGCCGAACAGCTCCAGAAGCTCTGTCTTCCCAAACATGCGCGCGGTATCCACGGCGGAGGGGGTTCCTGCGGACGGATCGGCTCCGGCGGCCAGGAGCACGCGGATCACTTCGTCCTCCCCCTTGAAGACGGCTCCTGCCAGTGGTGTCTGCCCCCGGTCGTTGGGGCGGTCGGGCTCGGCGCCGCGCTCGATGAGGGCACGGACGGCGAGGGCGTGGCCGTGGTAGGCGGCCAGCATGACCAGGGTGTCACCGCGGTCATTGGTGAGGTTGGCGGGAACGCCGGCGTCGATGTACGCGGCGAGGGCCTCGATCTCACCGCGCCGGGCGAGGTCGAAGACCTTGGTGGCGAGTTCGATCACCTCAGGGTCGGGAACCTCACTCATCGGTTGGACCGCCTCTCTCGTTCCGGTGACCACAGGGGGGTGGTCGACGACCGGTGGCTGACTGCTGACTGTCGCCCGCCTCCAGGAACCTCCTGGTGGCGGGCTGTGGCGCCCGAAGCCGGGGGCATCCGAGCACAGGGGAACAGTCGTACGGACGACATGTCAGAGTACTGCCCGCACCGAACGCGGAGTGAGCCCCTCCGCGTTCGGGAAGCGGGGCCGTGGACCGTCGCCCGGGGCACTGTGCCCGCTGACGGCGGAGTGTGCCCCTCGGGAGGCCGCGCCTTCTCCGCCAGTGCAGTGAAATTCAGGGATTTTCACCCATTTACACCTTTTATCGCATAGATACTTCCTGTGAGGTTGGAAGAACTCGTGGTGACTGTCCCCTTCGACCAGGAGAACCTCATGATCCTTTCCATGTCAGGTGTGGTGCTGCTCGCGATCATCGTCTTCCTCTTCTTCCGCAAGGACGGCCTCAAGGCGTCCCACGCCGTCGTCTGCGCCCTCTTCGGCTTCTTCCTCGCGGGCACCGCCATCGCCCCCAGCATCGAGGCCGGCAGCCAGAGCCTCGCCAGCCTCCTCGGCGGGATCAAGTTCTGACCCCTGCCGCCCGGTCCCGGCGCCCCACCACCGAAACCGAGCAGACCCCTCCCACCCCAACCGAGCAGCCCCCACCCACCCCAACCCTGCAATCCCCCCGCCCCAGCACCCCCAGGAGAACGATGTGGCCCGGCGACCGCTCCCCCGCATCCTCAGCAGCGGATCCGCGCGGATCACCCGCGGTCGGGAGATCGCCCGCACGGCTGCCGACAGCGCCACCGACGTCCTCCATCCGTTGATCATCGTCTCGCGCGGCCTGGGCAAGCTCGCGGGACTGGCCCGACGGAAGTGGGCCGCGACCCCCAAGGAGAAGCGCGGTCCCACGCTCCTGGTGGTCGCGGGGTGCGGACTGGCGGTGGCTCTCGTCCCGTACGGGCCGGCCATGGCCCTCGCCTCGGTCATGGCCGCGGCGGCCTGGCAGGGGCGAGGGCGCAGCACCGCGAAGTCCGGTCCCGACGAGGCCGAGACCGGCCGGCTCACCGCGCTGTACGAAGCGCTCGTGCCGTACTTCTCGACGCCCGACGATCCGGCGCCGCTCTACACCCACGGCGGTTCCTGGGCCGATGCCTTCCACGACTACGCCTTCGACGGCAACGGCCGGCTGACCGGGCTGCGCATCAGCTACCCGGCGTACTTCACCGACGGCGAGGACGAGTCCCGCGCCCGCGTCGAGCAGGTGGTGCACGCCAAATCGGGCCGCGGCCGGGAGTACCGCTTCGTCTGGGACGAAGAGGGCAACGAACTGGTGATGAGCGTCCTGCCCGCGCTCTCCACCGCGATCGCGGCCCAGCGCTTCATCACCGTCCCCGGTGAGACGGTGCTGGGCTTCACCGACCCGGGTGCAGTCCAGCGCACCGTGCCCGTGGTGGACGGCGACGAGACCCGCGACGCACCGCCCGTGATCTGGCGCACCGGCCCCCGGTCCACCGAACCGCACCTGCTGGCGATCGGGGGACCGGGCAGCGGAACCACCAATCTGCTGCGGTCCATCGCACTCCAGGCACTGCCGTACGGAGATGTTCTGATCGTGGAGGGTGCGGGGGCCGGCGAGTACGCCTGTCTGCGTGGACGGCCCGGTGTCCTCGCCGTCGAATGCGGTCTGAGCGGGGCGCTCGACACCCTGCAGTGGGCCGTGCAGGAGACGGAACGACGGCTCGTCGCCGCGAACCACGCGCGGCAGGCCGACCGTCCACTGCCGGAGGACGTCCGCCGACCGCTGTGGATCCTGGTGGACCGGCCCAGCGTCCTCGGGCACCTGGCCGCGGCCGACGGACGCCCCGACCCGCAGGAGCTCCTGGCGGTTCCACTCCGGCATGGGCGGGCCGCCTCCGTCACGGTCGTGGTGGCCGAGCAGTTCGACAGCCTGGAGACCCTCACCGAGACCGTGTGCTCCCACACCCGTGCCCGGGTCGTCCTCGGGCCGGCCGGATTCGACGAGATCGAGGCCGTACTCGGCGCGGTCCCGCACACCACTCCCACCCCAGACGTCCCCCCGGGGCGCGGGTATGCGCGCCTCGGCATCGGGTCGGTACTGCGCGTACAGGTGCCGGCGACACCCGACCCCTTCGACGGCGCGACGAGCGACACACACCGACAGGCGGTGCTCGCCCTGCTACCGGACCACCACCAACGGGCGGAACCGGTTCCGGCACAGGCCGAGGGCCTCTAAGGAGTCTTCCGGCACAGGCCGAGGCCGGCCGAGAGGTCTTCCGGACCGTGGCGCACCCGCCGACTCGGGCGTGAGTCGGCGGGTGCGCATGGAACTACGAACCGGATGGACCGATCAGGCGACGAAGGTGCGCGGCGCTTCCGTCCCCGTGGTGACGCCCGTCTCCACCAGCCGGGCCGCCGCCGCCAGTCGCGCCGCCGCCTCGTCCGCGACCGCGCCGCTGACCGTGAACGGCAACCGCACGAAGCCCTCGAACGCCCCGTCCACCCCGAACCGCGGCCCCGACGGCACCCGTACGCCCACGCGCTCGCCCACCTCGGCGAGCCGGGACCCGGAGAGCCCACCGGTGCGCACCCACAGCGTGAGCCCGCCCCGCGGTACGGCGAACTCCCACGAGGGCAGCTCCCTGCGCACCGCGCCCACCAGGGCGTCGCGGTTCTCCCTGGCCTGCGTGCGACGGGCCGACACCGCCTCGTCCCAGTTCCCCGTCCGCATCAGCCACTGCACCGCCAGCTGCTCCAGGACGGGCGTCCCAAGGTCGGCGTAGGCGCGTGCGGCGACCAGTGAGCGGATCACATCGGGCGCCGCACGGACCCAACCGATCCGCATGCCCGCCCAGAACGCCTTGCTCGCCGACCCGACCGTGATCACCGTGCCCCCGGCGGGATCGAAGGCGCAGGCGGGGCGGGGCATCTCCAGATCGTCTTCGAGATGGAGTTCGGACATGGTCTCGTCCACGATGAGCACCGTGCCGGCGGCCCGGGCGGCGTCCACGAGCCGACGCCGCTGGTCCTCGTCGGCGAGCGCGCCCGTCGGGTTGTGGAAGTCGGCGACGACATAGGCGAGCCGGGGTGCGGCATCCCTGAGCACCTGCTTCCAGCGGGACAGGTCCCAGCCCCCGAGCCCCTCCTCCATCGCCACCGGCACCAGTCGGGCACCCGCCTCACGCATCAACTGGAGGATGTTGGCGTACGAGGGCGACTCCACCGCGATGCGTTCGCCGCGGCCGGCGAACAGATGGCAGATGGCGTCCATCGCGCCCATGGCGCCGGTGGTGACCATGATCTGCTCGGGCATGGTGGGAATGCCGCGCTGGCTGTAGCGCTCGGCGAGCATCTCGCGCAGGGCGGGGATGCCGGCCGGGTAGTCGCCGTGGGTGTGCGCGTACGGAGGGAGTTCTTCCAGGGCGCCTTGGACGCTGCGGGTGAGCCAGGGCTCGGGCGCGGGAAGTGCCGCGCAACCGAGGTCGATCATGGAACCGAGTGATTCAGGGGGCAGCGGTTCCAGACCGCGCGCCGGCAGCGGATTGCCGGCCGGCACCGCCGTCCAGCTGCCCGCACCCCGTCGGGATTCCAGGAAGCCCTCGGTCCGCAGGGCTTCGTACGCGGCGGCGACCGTGGTGCGGCTCACGGAGAGGGCCAGGGCCAGTTCGCGTTCCGCGGGGAGCCGGGAAGCGACCGGAACCCGCCCTTCCAGGACCAGCAGTCGAATGCCGTCCGCAAGCGCACGATAGGCGGGGGGCTTCCTCGTGCCGGGGCCGGCCGGGCGGGGCTGCTGCACGGCCAATTGCCGGGCAAGCCGCGTTGCACCCACTGCCGAAGTCCACTGAGCCACGAAAATCAGTCCACCTTCCTGGAATTGGCCATGGTTGCCAAGAGTTCCCCCGCCACAGAGTGTCATGAGCCAGTCCACTTCTTCCAGAGGGGCCATCGTGTCCATAGATTCAGTCGGTCCCATAGATCCGGTCGGTCCCATAGATCCGGTCGGTCCCATAGATCCGGTCGGAACCGGCCCCACGACCGGGGAAGGCGAGCCCGCACGGCACGGCACGGCCGGCGTGGGCCCGGCGCCCGAGCCCCCTAAGGAGCCCCGAGGCCCAGAAGACGGGGAACCCACCGGCCGGCGGCCCGCCTCGATGCCCCGCAGACTGGTGCAGCTCTACCTCGGACTGGTCCTGTACGGGGCCAGCTCGGCCCTGCTCGTGCGCGCGGGACTCGGTCTGGAACCGTGGAACGTCCTGCACCAGGGCGTCTCGGAGCGGACCGGGCTGACCATCGGCACGGTGGCGATCATCGTCGGGGCCGTGGTGCTGCTGCTGTGGATACCGATCCGGCAACGCCCCGGACTCGGCACCGTCTCCAATGTCGTGGTCATCGGACTCGCGATGGACGCCGCACTGGCCGTCGTCCCGGACATCGACGCCCTACCGGCCCAGATCGCGCTGATGGTCACCGGCATCGTGCTCAACGGCATGGCGACCGGCCTCTACATCGCGGCCAGCTTCGGACCCGGCCCGCGGGACGGGCTGATGACCGGACTCCACCGGGTCACCGGACACTCGATCCGACTGGTGCGTACGGGAATCGAGGTGGCCGTGGTCGTCACCGGCTTCCTGCTGGGCGGTTCGGTGGGCATCGGTACCGCCGCCTACGCCCTGTCGATCGGCCCCCTCGCGCAGTTCTTCCTCCGCCTGTTCGCCGTCCCCGAACAGGGCACCGGCACCGTGGTCGTCGCCTCGCGTTCACCTCGGCGGGCGATACTGCGACGGTGACCGGAGCACCCCACCCCTACCTTGAGCACCCCTCGGTCCTGGCCTTCGCCCACCGCGGCGGCGCGGCCGACGGGATCGAGAACACGGCCGCCGCCTTCCGCCGTGCGGCAGCGCTCGGCTACCGCTACTTCGAGACGGACGTCCACACCACCGCCGACGGGCGGCTCGTCGCCTTCCACGACGCGACCTTGGACCGCGTCACCGATGCCACCGGGCGGATCGCCCGGCTGCCGTGGAGCGCCGTACGGCACGCCCGGGTGGACGGACGGGAGCCGGTGCCGCTCTTCGAGGACCTGCTGGAGGAGTTCCCGCGGGCCCGCTGGAACGTGGACGTCAAGACCGAGACCGCGGTCCGCCCGCTGGTGGACCTCATCCGTCGCACGGGCACCTGGGACAGGGTCTGCGTCGGTTCCTTCTCGGAGCGCCGGGTCCGTCGGGCGGTGGATCTGGCCGGCCCCCGGCTGGCCACGTCCTACGGCGCCCGCGGAGTGCTGGGACTGCGGCTGGCCTCCCTCGGCGTGCCCGTCTCCGTTCGCGCGGGCGGGGTGTGCGTCCAGGTTCCCGAGGCGCAGAAGGGGGTACCCGTGGTGGACCGCCGCTTCGTCACCGCCGCGCACGCCAGGGGGCTCCAGGTGCACGTTTGGACCGTGAACGACCCGGATCGGATGAGAACCCTCCTCGACCTGGGTGTGGATGGCATCATGACCGATCATCTGGAGACGTTGCGCACAGTGCTGGACGACCGGGGGGCCTGGGCCTGATTCCGTGCGTCCCGCATAGGGGAGATGAGTGAGGGGGCACGGATGACGACCGGGAGCACCGACGACACCGAGACGTCGACCGGCTCGGACGACCCCCTCGACCCCCTCGACCCCGGCGCTCGCCGGCGCGAACAGCGCGGCTGGTACTTCTACGACTTCGCCTGCTCCGTCTACTCGACGAGCGTGGTGACCGTGTTCCTCGGCCCCTATCTGACCTCCGTGGCCAAACGGGCCGCGGACGGGGACGGATTCGTGCACCCGCTGGGCATCCCCGTCCGGGCGGGCTCCCTGTTCGCGTACTCCGTCTCCCTGTCCGTGATCGTCGCCGTGGTGCTGATGCCGATCGCCGGCGCCTGGGCGGACCGGACCGGCCGGAAGAAGCCGCTGCTCGCGGTCGCCGCCTATGTGGGCGCGGCGGCCACGACGGGCATGTTCTTCCTCTCCGGTGAGCGCTATCTCCTGGGCGCGTTCCTGCTGATCGTCGCCAATGCGTCGCTCTCGGTCTCGATGGTGCTCTACAACGCCTATCTGCCCCAGATCGCCGAGCCGGCGGAACGTGATGCGGTCTCCTCGCGCGGGTGGGCGTTCGGCTACACCTCGGGCGCGCTGGTGCTGATGCTGGATCTGGCCCTCTATCTGGGCCATGACGGGCTCGGGCTGTCCGAGTCGGAGGCGGTTCGCATCTGTCTGGCGTCGGCGGGGTTGTGGTGGGGTGCCTTCACCCTGATTCCGCTTCGCCGACTGCGTGACCGCCACATCCCGCCCAGCGGCGAGGGAGCCGTCGGTTCGGGTTGGCGGCAGCTGGTGGCGACCGTCAAGGACATGCGCAGGCATCCCCTGACGCTGTCCTTCCTACTGGCCTACCTCGTCTACAACGACGGCGTCCAGACCGTGATCTCCCAGGCGTCCATCTACGGTTCCGAGGAACTGCACCTCGACCAGTCGACCCTGATCACCGCCGTGCTGCTGGTCCAGATCCTGGCGGTCGCCGGTGCACTGGGAATGGAGCGGCTCGCCAGGACTCATGGGGCGAAGCGCACGATCCTGGGCTCCCTCGCGATCTGGACGCTCATCCTGGTCGCGGCCTACTTCCTGCCCGCCCGCTCACCGGGGTGGTTCTTCGCGCTGGCGGCGGGAATCGGCCTGGTGCTCGGTGGCAGCCAGGCCCTGTCCCGCTCGCTCTTCTCCCATCTGGTGCCCCGTGGAAAGGAGGCGGAGTACTTCTCGGCCTACGAGATGAGCGACCGGGGGCTCAGCTGGCTCGGACCGCTGGTGTTCGGGCTCGCCTATCAACTGACGGGCAGTTTTCGCGAAGCCATCATCTCGTTGGTGATCTTCTTCGCCTTGGGATTCTTCCTGCTGGCGCGGGTACCCGTACGACGTGCGGTCGCGGCAGCGGGCAATCCCGTACCGGAACGGATTTAGACGTTGAAGTCAAAGGGCGGTAGTGTACGCGTTTGGCCTGCCAGGCGGACCGTTACTGCGCAGAAGGGGAAGTGAAATCCGCGGGTGACACTTTCTGTCAGATGTGACAAACCGGTCACTGGTGGGTACCCCAACGTAGGGGAAAGCAGCGGCACGACGGGCGACGCATGACCCGGAACGGGAATCTTTACGGCCGACCGGACGTTGACCGGATGACGACGACAGCGACACCTGTCCTGTGGGCGACAAGCCCGGGAGGCACGATTCATGAGTGAGCGAGCTCTCCGCGGCACGCGCCTCGTGGTTACCAGCTACGAGACGGACCGCGGCATCGATCTGGCCCCGCGCCAGGCGGTGGAGTACGCATGCCAGAACGGACATCGGTTTGAGATGCCGTTCTCGGTCGAGGCAGAGATTCCGCCGGAGTGGGAGTGCAAGGCGTGCGGCGCCCAAGCACTCTTGGTGGACGGGGACGGCCCCGAAGAGAAGAAGGGGAAGCCCGCGCGGACGCACTGGGACATGCTCATGGAGCGGCGCACCCGCGAGGAGCTGGAGGAGGTGCTGGCCGAGAGGCTGGCGGTCCTGCGC
The DNA here is from genome assembly GCF_042753785.1 of Streptomyces sp. NPDC059256. Lineage (NCBI taxonomy): Bacteria > Bacillati > Actinomycetota > Actinomycetes > Kitasatosporales > Streptomycetaceae > Streptomyces > Streptomyces sp. NPDC059256. The sequence goes on from NZ_JBHYZO010000036.1 coordinate 42,914, forward strand.
TCCGGCGCCATGAACATCGCCGTGCATCCTCGGGACAGCCGTAAGTCTGCCTGACCGGCACTGCATCGCGTACCACCGCAGCACCGAGTTAACTACATCAAGTACAAGCGAGCCGCGGGCTGTGCTCCACGCAGAGTGGAGCAC
>NZ_JBHYZO010000037.1:0-41589 GCF_042753785.1 Streptomyces sp. NPDC059256
ACCAAATCCTCACCAAACCCCCGATCACCCGAAGCATCCGGCACATACTTCACACACACCACAATCCGCAAACTCACAACCAAACCTCCTACTGAAACGGCTTCCGCCGAGCGGTCCTTACATCGGACGAGCGACTACCTCCTCGGCGGCCCTCGACCTCGACCTCGAACGGGGAGTGTCCGGTCGAGACGGGCGCACCCCGAGTCAAACGTTACTCGCCAGTACGATCCTTAACCTACCCGCTACGCCCGCCCCGAGAACTGTGACCTTGCCAACGCGACCCGAACGGGGCGCCGGCGGCACCCAAAGGCCCGAACACGGCACGACACCCCGTACGTTCGCCGCACCGCTCGGGATCCGGCGGCCGGACGCAGAAGTGCAGACCAGTCACGTCGGGTTCCATCGGGGGACGGCACACCTTCCTGGTTCGGGTTCCATCGATTCGAGGTGCGAAGAGCGTCGCTTCCCCTTCGGTGAAGGTCATCAATCGGGGCCCCTGGATGCTCGTCGGACACCCGGAACCCACCCGTCCTTCTGGAGCGAAAATTCGCCAACTCAAAAAGGTGTTCGCCAATCCAAAAATCGCCATCGGCGGCCCGATGGCGAACGCGGTGAGCACAGCGGCCATGAAGACGACAGAGCCTTCGCCGTGGGCGGCGAGGGCCCGCGACTCCGCCGTCTGACGTCACAAGGGAGATTCGAGCAGCTCAGCCACGGTTTTCCACTGATGGTCAACGTTCGTCGAGGCAGTCGCGGGGAGGTCGCCTGGCCGGGCGGTTGGGGCTCCTTGGGCGGCCCGCCAGTGCCGCTGTATATGGGGAGTACAGTCAAGTACGGCCGGAAATGTTCGACGTGACAAGAATCTCGCACGCCAAAGTCTCCAGGACTGGTCAGCGCGACGCACATGGGGCACGATCTGCCACAGTGCCGAAAACCTACGGCTGCGTAACTTCCACCGGGCGAACCCTCCCCGGGCACGACAGAAGGGTCCTCCCCAGATGGCAGAGTTGGTCTATCGACCGGTCGTCGGTGCCGCGCTCACGTTGTTCAAGGCGCTCGACCTGAAGATCGACACTCAAGGCGCCCAGAACATCCCCCGCACGGGCGGTGCCGTTCTGGTCAGCAACCACATCAGCTATCTGGACTTCATCTTCGCCGGGCTCACCGCGCTCCCCCAGAAGCGGCTGGTCCGCTTCATGGCCAAGGACGCGGTCTTTCGCCACAAGGTGTCGGGACCATTGATGCGCGGAATGAAGCACATTCCGGTGGACCGCGAGCAGGGTGAGGCCGCGTACAGGCAGGCCCTTGAGTCCCTGCGCTCGGGCGAGATCATCGGTGTGTTCCCCGAGGCGACCATCTCGCAGTCGTTCACCTTGAAGTCATTCAAGTCCGGCGCGGCCCGCATGGCGCAGGAGGCGGGCGTACCGCTGATCCCGGTCGCACTCTGGGGTACTCAGCGACTGTGGACCAAGGGGCGCCCGCGCAACTTCCGGCGCAGCCACATCCCCGTCACCATCCGAGTGGGAGAGCCCATCGAGGCCCCCAAGGACCAGTACGCGGGTGCGATCACCCGTCGGGTGCGCGAGCGGGTGCAGGAACTGCTCGAAGATGCCCAGCGCGCCTACCCCGTGCGCCCCAAGGACGCCTCGGACACCTGGTGGGTGCCGGCGCACCTCGGAGGGACGGCGCCGACTCCGGCCGAGGTACGCGAGGCTCGCTGAGCAACCGTCGAGCGTTTGCCTCGACGCGGCGACCGGTCAGTGCGGTGGGTGCACGATGATCCGCACCTCCGGACTCACCTTCTCCAGTGCTGCGACGAGTTCGGCGCCGGCCGCTTCCAGCTCCGCGCGGGACATCGGGGGCAGTGACTCCAAGAGGAAGACGGCATTGACCGACTCCTCCGTGAGTCGGGTGCGGGGCCCTTGGCGCCAGTTCCACCGGCGGCAGGTGACGCCTGTGTCGTCGCACCAGATGACCTCGCCCGGCTCCGGGTGCTCCACCGTTTCTTCGCCGGCCGCGAGCGTGGCGAACGATTCCTGTCCGGTGGCTCGCACCAGCCGCATCTCTCCCGCGATGTGGTCGAGGTCCTCGCCTCCGACGGGAATCAGATGGGCCACGCTGATCGCGTTGTAGAGGTCGACCAGACGGTTGATGCGAGGGAGTCCGGCGTCCGTGAGAGCCCTCTTCCCCAGGGCCTCGGCGGAGTTTCGCGTCCGGGAGGGCTTGGCGCCGAAGGCGGTGTAGGCCGCTCGCCAGGCGATCATGTGCGGGTCCTCGTGCGGGGCGCGTCCGTCGAGGCGTACGGCCAACCGGCGTGTGGCATCGTCCAGCAAGGCCGAACTCGCTTCGTCGCTGGGCCCGTTCAGCAGGCCGTGCGCCTCGATGGCGAGATGGGTGAAGCCGGGAACGAGAGCCGTGACGTCGGGGGAGACATCGAGGGTGAGCGCCATGCCGGAGTGCCTCATAGTTCTCTGGGGAGGTGGAGCCAGAGCGATTCACGATCGCTTGCGGTGGTGAGCGCGCGTAGCACCACCGGGTGTGGTTCAGCGTACAGTACTGGATAGTCCAGTTCATTGGACTCGGGGTCCACGGTGAAGGCCAGCCGCTCCCCGTCGAGTGAGAACCGGGCATCGACGCCTGGCTTGTTGCCGCGCGGATCCTGTCGCGCCCATTCATCCCCGTTCGGCATCCGTACGGCGACCAGGCCGTGAATCACTCCGAGGTTCTGGTAGCAGAGCGCCGTGGGGATGCCTTCGGCCCGCAGGAGCGCCGCGAGGGCGTGGGCCTTCGCGTAGCAGATGCCCGTCCGCAGTCTCAGTACGTCGGAGGCGCGCCAGGTGACACGGGGGTCGTCGGCGTCGTGGGAGTGCGGCACTTCGTCGCGTACGAAGTCGAAGGCGGCCTCGGCGTACGCCGCGGGGTCACCCTGGGCAACCGACGAGCGGAGGTCGGCAGCGATCTCCCGCACCAGTGGGTGCTGGTGGTCGATGGCCTCGCTCGCTGCCAGATAGGCAGCGATGTCCGGGTCCTGCTGAATGAGCTCCATGCCCGTCGACCCTAAGCAAGCGGCTGACCGGATGCAATACTTTTCCGGTCGGCCACATATTCATGCATGGGTCGGCGCTAGTGCGTCATCTCTTCCTTCAGCGCCTGGACGAAGGAGTCGACGTCGTCCTCGGAGGTGTCGAAGGAACACATCCAGCGGACGTCCCCCGCGGTCTCGTCCCAGAAGTAGAACCGGAAGCGGCGCTGCAAACGGCGGCTGACGTCATGGGGCAGCCGGGCGAACACCGCATTGGCCTGGACGGGGTGGAGGATCTCCACTCCATCGACGTCGCGCACTCCGGCCGCCAGCCGTTGGGCCATCGAGTTGGAGTGCCGCGCGTTGCGCAGCCAGAGATCACGGGCGAGCAATGCCTCCAGTTGCACGGAGACGAAGCGCATCTTCGAGGCGAGCTGCATGGACATCTTGCGAAGGTGCTTCATATGGCTGACGGCGTCCGGGTTGAGGACGATGACCGCCTCCCCGAACAGCATCCCGTTCTTCGTACCGCCGAAGGACAGCACGTCCACGCCCACCGCATTGGTGAACGTCCGCATGGGAACGTCCAGCGAGGCGGCGGCATTGGCTATGCGGGCCCCATCGAGATGGACCTTCATGCCCCGCTCATGAGCGTGCTCGACGATGGCGCGGATCTCACGGGGCGTGTAGACCGTGCCCAGTTCGGTGTTCTGGGTGATGGACACGACCTGCGGCATCGCACGGTGCTCGTCCTCCCAACCCCATGCCTGTCGGTCGATGAGCTCGGGGGTGAGCTTCCCGTCCTCCGTGGGCACGGTGAGGAGCTTCAGCCCGCCCATGCGTTCGGGCGCGCCGCCTTCGTCGACGTTGATGTGTGCGCTCTCGGCACAGATCACCGCGCCCCAGCGGTCGGTCAGCGCCTGGAGGGCGGTGACGTTGGCGCCGGTGCCGTTGAAGACCGGGAACGCCTCGGCCGTCGAACCGAAGTGGCTGTGCATCAGCCGCTGGAGGTGGTCCGTGTACTCGTCCTCGCCGTAGGAGACCTGATGCCCGCCGTTGGCGAGGGCGAGTGCGGCCAGGACCTCTGGGTGCGCCCCCGCGTAGTTGTCGCTGGCGAAGCCACGGGACGCGGGGTCGTGATGGCGTCGTGCGTCGGTCTTCACGGTCGGGGCGTCAGCCACAGGCGCTGTCCGTTCACTTCTGCGGCCGACCGGTCCCAGACGCCGGCGATGGATTCGGCCAGTTCGGCCACGTCCGTGAAGCCCGCGAACTTCGCGTTCGGGCGTTCGGCGCGCATCGCGTCGTGGACCAGGGCCTTGACGACCAGGATGGCGGCTGCGGCCCTGGGGCCCTCGTCACCTCCGGCCTTGCCGAACGCGTCCGCGAGTGCCAACGTCCACGCCTCGGCTGCGGCCTTGGCCGAAGCGTAGGCGGCGTTGCCCGCCGTGGGACTGCTCGCGCCGGCGGCGCTGATCAGTAGGTACCGGCCGCGGTCGCTGCGCTGCAATCCATCGTGGAAGGCGAGGCTGGTGCTCTGGACGGTACGGATGAGTAGTCGCTCCAGGACGTCCCAGTCCCCCAACTCGGTGGCGGCGAAGGACGAGCTTCCCCGCCAGCCGCCGACCAGGTGGACCAGTCCGTCGATCCGACCGAACTCCTTCTCCGTCTTGTCGGCCCATTCGCGGGTGGCGGCGAGATCGAGGAGGTCGACGGTGTCACCGGTGACGGTCGCTCCACCGTGGGCGTATCGAGCGGCGTCGACCGCGGAGGCCAGACGCTCCGGGTCGGCGTCGGACCCCACCACGATCGCTCCGGCCTCGGCCAGTCGCAGCAGGGTCGCCCGACCGGCGGGGCCTGCTGCTCCGGCGACCGCGATGACGGCACCTTCCAACGGACCGCCTGCGTTCGTCATACTCGTCGCCTCCTGTGTACGCATGCTCACGCGGCTGCCCCGGGAGCGGCTTCGTCGTTCCGGGTGCGCTCTGCGGTGATCCCCTTCGTGGAGGCGATCACGTTCTTCAGCTTCTTGGCGAGTGCCTCGTAGAACATGCTGAGCGGGAACTCGTCGGGAAGCACGTCATCCACGAGTTTACGAGGCGGCTGGGTCAGGTCGAGGGCGTCGGGGCCCTTGGCCCAGCGGGAGCCGGGGTGGGGGGCGAGGTAGGTGGAGACCAGCTCGTACGCCGCGAACCAGTGGACGAGCTTGGGGCGGTCGATGCCGTCGCGGTAGAGCTTCTCGATCTCGCCGCAGAGCTGGTTGGTGACCTGGGGCGCCCGCTCCCAGTCGATCTTCAGCTTGTTGTCGGTCCAACGGACCACGTCGTGCTTGTGGAGGTAGGCGAAGAGGAGCTGGCCGCCGAGGCCGTCGTAGTTGCGCACGCGCTCGCCGGTGACGGGGAACCGGAACATGCGGTCGAAGAGGACGGCGTACTGGACGTCACGCCCCTGTGCAACGCCGTCGGCCTCCAGGTGCACGGCCTCCTTGAAGGCGGTGAGGTCGCAGCGCAGCTCCTCCAGCCCGTACATCCAAAACGGCTGCCGCTGCTTGATCATGAACGGGTCGAACGGCAGGTCGCCATGGCTGTGGGTGCGGTCGTGGACCATGTCCCACAGGACGAACGCCTCTTGGCAGCGCTGCTGGTCCTCCACCATCTCCGCGATGTCCGCGGGGAGTTCGAGGCCGAGGATGTCGACAGCGGCGGTGGTCACGGCGCGGAAGCGCGCGGCCTCGCGGTCGCAGAAGATACCGCCCCAGGTGAAGCGTTCGGGAGCCTCACGGACGGCGATGGTCTCCGGGAAGAGCACCGCGGAGTTGGTGTCGTAGCCGGAGGTGAAGTCTTCGAAGGTGATGCCGCAGAAGAGGGGGTTGTCGTACCGGGTCCGCTCCAGTTCGGCGAGCCACTCGGGCCACACCATGCGCAGCACGACCGCTTCGAGATTGCGGTCCGGATTGCCGTTCTGCGTGTACATCGGGAAGACCACCAGATGCTGGAGGCCGTCCGCACGTGACGCGGCGGGCTGGAAGGCGAGGAGGGAGTCGAGGAAGTCCGGCACGTCGAAGGCGCCGTCGGCCCACTTGCGCAGATCCGCAACGAGCGCGCGGTGATATTCCGCGTCGTGCGGCAGGAGGGGGGAGAGCTCCTCGACCGCATCGGCGACCTGGCCGAGCACGGTCTCGGCGCCGGCGCGGGTCGGTGCGTCGTCGGCGTCGAAGTCGATTGAGCCGTCCTTCGACTGCCAGCCGCGGATCTCCTCGACGGCATTCTTGAGCCGGGGCCAAGCTGGGTGATCCACCACCCGGTCGGCAATGGATATGGCCGCTACAACAGCGTCCTGCACAAGAATTTCCGTCATGTCACTTCCTCCACGGGAGAACCTCGCGTCAAGACACCGTATCCATTTAACCTTCTTCCGGACAAGTGGCATCTCGCAAAATATCCTGCATCCACCCATGATCACCGGAAGGTTTCCGGTAAGGGAAGCTACCCGCGATGTCTTCCGCTATTCATGCTCCGCATCGAGTCAGCATCCAGTCGCGCCGCCACTCCCTTCTCGCCAGCCGCCAGGCACTGCTTTCGGACCTCCCATCGCGCCGCGGCCACCGTCCGACGTCAAGCCCTCCGCGGACGCGCCCACGAACGGGGGACACTCCTTCTTCCAGGGGACCACGAAGCACACCGACAGACCACTTCACCCGACCGTGCGGGCACCATTGCCCGACCCCGTCCGGCTACTAGGCTGCCTCCTTGCCGAGCGGTGCCGCCAGGCAACGCCGCACGGAATCCGCCGTCGACGGAAGCGAGAGAATCTTGACGTTCCTCACCATCGGTCATCGCGGGGTCATGGGCGTGGAGCCGGAGAACACCCTGCGCTCCTTCATCCGGGCCGAACGGTCCGGGATGGACGCGATCGAGCTCGATCTGCATCTCAGCAAGGACGGCGCGCTCGTCGTCATGCACGACGCGGACGTGGACCGCACGACCGACGGAAGCGGTCCCATCGCCGAGAAGACACTCGCCGAGCTGCGCGGACTGGACGCCGGGAAGGGCGAACGGGTACCGGTCTTCGAGGAAGTGCTCGACGCCGTGCAGGCGCCGCTCCAGGCGGAGATCAAGGACGTGGCGGCAGCCCGTGCACTCGCCGCGGTGATCCGCCGTCGCGACCTGCTCGACCGGATCACGGTCTCGTCCTTCCACGACGAGGCGGTCGCAGAGATCGCCGCGCTCGTACCCGGGGTACAGACCGTGCTGATCGCGAGCAGATGGGAGTCGAACATCGTCGATCGGGCGAAGGCCGTGGGCGCGGGAACGCTCGCACTCAACATCCGGCGGCTGACGCTGGAGACCGTGGAACACGCCCACGAGGAAGCGATCGCGGTGATCGGCTGGGTGGTGAACACCCAGGAACACCTTCGACTGGTGCGAGCCCTGGAACTCGACGGCGCGACCACGGACTACCCGGCGATCAAGCGCACCGGACGCTTCACCGCCTAGCGGCCACGGCTGTCGCTCGGCCCATGGGTACGGGCCGAGCGACAGCCGACAAAACCGATAAAGCCGACAGAGCCCGGCGAGGACCGGTTGCAGCCCCTCGCCGCCGGGACAGACAGTCCCCGGTACGGCGCCGGTCGTCGAGCACGACCTGTCCGATCTACCCGAGGTCCTTCACCAACAGCTCGAACGCGAGGTCGTCGCGGAGCGGGATGCCGAAACGGGCATCGCCGTACGGGAACGGGGTCATGTTGCCGGTACGCCGATAGCCGCGGCGCTCGTACCAGGCGATGAGGTCGTCCCGTACCGAGATCACGGTCATCTGCATCGACTTCACACCCCATGTCTCACGAGCGGTCCGTTCCGCCTCGGCGAGGACCCGCCGTCCCAGACCGCCGCCCTGGGCGTGCGGACGCACCGCGAACATGCCGAAGTACGCCGCGTCACCGCGGTGCTCCAACTGACAGCACGCGATCAGTTCCCCCGACCGCTCCACCGTGAGCAGTCGACTCCCGCGGGTGGAGATGACCCGGCGGACATCGTCCGCGTCCGTACGCCCGCCGGCGAGGAGATCGGCTTCGGTGGTCCAGCCGCCCCGGCTCGTCTCACCCCGATACGCGGAGTGGATCAGCTCGACCAGTGCCGGGGCATCGGCCTCCACCGCATCCTTGAAGGTGATCTCGTCCGGGAAGGCGATCTCGTCGGGCTCACGGGGTGGTGCGGTATCCATGGCGGCGCTCTCCTGCTTCCTCCGCACGTGGCGGGCGGGTACCCGGACCGGTTCGGCTGGGTGCGGACGCCCCGAGGGTACGGGGTGCGACCCCCGTTGCGCGCCGGGGTGGATGTATCGCACATGTGCAGACCCGTGAGCAGTGGTCGCGGGGTCCTGTGCTCCCGGCTCACCCCTGTGCGCCCCGGTGCGCTCCTGCTCCCGATGGGCATCGACCTGTCGAGGGAACCAGCGAGCCAGTAGGAGGGGGAGGCCGCCATGCATGGCCCCGCGGTGTCCGGCTGGCTACTCGTCGCCCTCTGCGGCGGAACAGGAACGTACGGTCTGGTGCAATTGCGGACCCGCTCGGGCCCGACCCGCGAGGCAGTGGGCGGCGAGGCGCTGATGGGGTGCGGCATGGCCGCCATGGCGGTGCCGTCGGCTGCGTTCGCCCCTCCTGACTGGGCCTGGACGGTGTACGCGGTCGTCTACGGCGTTGCCGCGCTCGCCGCGCTGCGGGTGCTCCCCCGGGGCATCCACCACCTGCACCATCTCATCGGCCTCCTCGCCATGGTCTACATGGCGATCGCGATGGCGTACGGCGATGCTCACTCCGGCCATGCGGCGGGGGGTCTGCCCGCACTGACGGGCGCCCTGGCGGTGTACTACGCCGGCTATGTACTGGCATTCGCGGCCCGGCTCGCCCCGACGGCTGCGCACAAGGTCGGTACGGTCCTGACCGAACCTTCCGACGTGCCTCCGGAGATGCTGACGGCCTGCCGACTGGCGATGGGGGTCGCCATGTTGGCGATGCTGCTGATGCTGTGACTCATCACCGCGTCACCGCGTCACCGCCTCACCGCATCACCTCAAGACCTCATGACGGTAGGACCGAAGGCTCTTCATCTTTTCTGAACACCCATTCATTCTGGGCATTCGTCCGCTCTTGACAGCTCATGACGGCCAGAAACCGTGGCGTACGTCACTTGCCGCGCGTGATCGTACGCACAGACAGTTCCCGCCTCATAAAGTGACGAACATGTTGGTCTCCCTTGTGCTGCTGTCGATCGGAGCACTGGCCGCCGTGCTGGCGCCGCGGCTCGTGTCGCGCGCCGATTGGTTGGAGCGCGAGCCGATCGTGGCCCTGTGGGTGTGGCAGTGCGTGGTGGTGGCAGTGCTGCTCTCCTTCGCGCTCTCGATGACCTTCAGTGCGGCTGCGGCCTGGCAACTGGTCAGGGGACAGGTCTTCGCGCCGGCGCCCACCGCGGTCGTGGACGCCTATGCACTGGGAACCGACGAGCCGTGGGCCGCAGCTCTCGCAGTGACCCTGGCCTGCGGCGGCCTCTGGACCCTCGCGATGCTCACGCGTGAGATCACCGGTGCCCGGACCCGCCGCAAACGACGTCGTGCCGAGCTCTTGGTGCGAGCCCCCCTGATGCCGGGTGAGGCCACGGCAGGAGATCGACTCGTGGTGCTCGAAGGCGCCCGTCCCGGAGCCTGGTGGCTACCGGGTGCGGCGCCCCAACTCGTTGTCACCACCGCCGCGTTGCGCCGTTTGAAGGGCCGCCAACTCGATGCCGTACTGGCGCATGAACACGGACACGCACGCTTCCGGCACGACTGGCTCCTCCACTGCTCGGCCGCGCTCGCCAACGGCTTTCCACAGATCCCGGTGTTCGCCGCGTTCCGGGACGAGATGCACCGCCTGGTGGAACTGGCCGCGGACGATGTGGCCTCCAAGCGGTTCGGCCGGCTGACGATCGCTCTCGCGCTCGTCGAACTCAACGAGGACCGTGGAGTGTTCGGCCCCTGCCCCGCTCCTGATGCCCAGCTGCCACAGCGCGTCCATCGGCTCCTGTCCGCGACACCGCGACTGACCGCGGGCCGCAGGCTCCGGCTGACGGCGCAGCGGCTTTCGTCCCGGTGGTTCCGCTGCTGGTGGCGTTCGTACCTGCGATCCTGGCCCTGGGCTGATCTTCAAGGAGTCGCGCAACCGATGGCGGTACATCCCGTCGGAGGGGGAAGATCCTCCCCATGCTCTCCCCACGATCCGCGCCCCCCGTCCGTCCGGCGCCCAGTTCCTTCCGCGTCAAGCTCTTCCGCGCCGGCGTCGCCCTGTCCGTCGCGGCGATCGTCCTGCTGGTGCTGGTTGTCCTCTCCTGGTCTCCGTTGATCTCCTTCGACCGATCGGTCTCCACCACCTGGCACCGCTGGGCCGTGGACGCGCCCGGTCTGGTCCGGTTCAACCGGATTCTCAGCGACTGGGTGTGGGATCCGTGGACCATGCGCGCCTTGATCGCGGTGGCCTTCTGCTGGTTGTGGTGGCGGCGAGAGCGACTGCTCGCGGTCTGGATCGCGGTCACCAGCGCGACGGGGACCTTCCTCCAGCAGGGCGTCAAAGCGGCGGTCGGACGGGAGCGGCCCCAGTGGCCCGACCCGGTGGATTCCGCGCACTACGCGGCGTTCCCCTCCGGTCATGCGCTGACGGCAACGGTTACCTGCGGACTGCTGTTGTGGCTGCTGGTCCGCCACGGCGCGGGGACCAAGGTCTGGCGGTTGAGCCTGGTCGCGGCAGCCGTCTCGGTCATCGGTGTGGGCTTGACCCGACTCTTCCTCGGTGTGCACTGGCCGAGTGATGTGCTGGAGGGCTGGCTGATGGGCATGGCCTGGGTGGCCTTCTCCATCACCGCGTACGACCGGTTCGTGCGCTCCCGGCAGGGCTCGGACACTCCCTAGCGGCGCACCCGCAGCACGGCGCTGCCCGGACCGGGCGATCCCCCGCGTCGCCCGGTCCGGGCAGCCCCTCCGCACGGACCTCACCGGCCCGACGACGGAATGCGCTGAGTATATTGGCTCGGAGCCAGTCAACGCAGGAGACCAGCATGTCCCCACGACGCCCGTCGGTCAATGAAGAACTCCGTCGGCGTTCCCGGGAACGGCTTCTTCAAGCAACCGTGGAGTTGGTGGGCGAGCGGGGATTCGAGGCGACGACGCTCGCCGACATCGCCGACCGGGCCGGGTCGGCGCGCGGCCTGGTCTCGTACTACTTTCCCGGCAAGCGACAACTCTTCCAGTCGGCTGTGCACCGGCTGATGCACCGAACCCTGGAAGCCGCCCTGCACCGTGAGCCCCACTCGGACGACGGCCTTGAGGTACTGGCCCGTGCGATCGACGCGGTGCTCGGACTCGCCGCGGATCGTCCTCTTCTGATGCGGACGCACATGTCGGGGGTGCTCCAGGCGGAGGGGTTCGTGCAATGCCCCGAACAACAACGACTGGCGGCGCTTCTACGGGGGGCGGTGGAGCGGTACGGATCCCGTCAGGTGGACGTCGACTATCCGTTGTTGCGAGCCCAACTGATGGGCGCGGTGTTCGCCATGGTGCTGCCCGGCGCTCCGCTGCCGCTCGGCGATCTGCGCTCGGAGTTGTTCCAACGGTACGGACTCGACTGGGAACTGGGTGTTCCGCCGGGTGGAGAACCACCCGGCGGAACACGTCATGCGGCGAGCGGCCTGATCAGAGATCAGTCACGATCGCGGTCGTGACCATGGCCGTGACCGTGACCGCGGTCATCGTCATCGTCATCGTCGTCATCATCATCGTCACGGTCGAAGTAGTCGGGCTGGGTCTGGACGTTGAGCTCATCCAGCCATACGCGCTTCGCGGGGTCCGTACGCCTGTCGTTGATCTTCAGGACGTCGAAGCCCTTCTCCATGTCGTTGGAGTAGACGTACCCGTTGTAGTAGTACGCGGACCAGGAGCCTCCCGAGATGGACTGGGTCGCGGAGATGGGACCGCGCTCGAAGTAGCCGATCTCCTGGGGGCGGGACGAGTTGGTGAAGTCCCAGACGGAGACACCGCCCTGGTACCACGCCTGGACCATGAGGTCCTTGCCCTTGACCGGGATGATCGAGCCGTTGTGCGCCACGCAGTTCTCGGTGGTGCCCTGGTGACGCGGGATCTTGAAGTAGCTACGGAAGATCAGCTTGCGGTTGTCTCCCTTGCCGACGAGGTCGTAGATGCCGTTGGCACCGCGCTTCGGGCCGACCTCTGCGTTACAGGTCGGAGCACCGCCGCCGCCGAGCTCATCGGTGAAGACGACCTTGTTGGCGCCCTGGTTGAAGGTGGCCGAGTGCCAGAACGCGAAGTTCACGTTGTCCTGGACGCGGTCGATGACCTTGGGGCGCTCGGGGTCCTTGATCGAGAACAGGATGCCGTCACCCATGCAGGCGCCGGCGGCCAGGTCCTTCGAGGGCAGGACGGTGATGTCGTGGCAGCCCGTGGTCTTCGAGACACCCGGGTTGGTGGGTCCACCGGGGTTGCCACCGCCGTCAGGACCCTCACCCGGGAAGAGCACCGGGAAGTTGACGACCTTGGCCTGCTCGGGAGCCTTCCGCGGCACCTTGATGATCGAGATGCCGTCGTGCGGGGGCTGGCAGTCCGGGAGCGCCACGTTGGGCGAGTAGGAGGAAACGTAGATGTAGACGTTGCGCCCGTCGGGTACCAGCGTGTTGGTGTGTGAACCACACGCGGTTTCCACAGCAGCGACGTACTTGGGGTTGCGCTTGTCGCTGATGTCGAAGATCTTCATGCCCTCCCACGAAGCCTTGATGGCCCCGGACTGCGACGTGCTGGCGCACGAGCTGTCGCTCCGTGAGGAGTCGGTGGACAGGAAGAGCAGGTTCCCGGAGACCGAGATGTCGTTCTGGCTACCGGGGCACAGAACCTGCGAGACGGTCTTCGGCGCCTTCGGGTTGCTGATGTCGAAGATGCGGAAACCGTCGTAGTTGCCCGCGAAGGCGTACTTGCCCTGGAAGGCAAGGTCAGAGTTGATGCCCTTGAGCGCGTCCTTGGGGATGTTGGTGATGTGCTCGACGTTCTTGCTGCGGACGACCTCGTCCACGCCGGGTATGTCACCGTTCTGAATGGCGGACCGCGTCTTGGACAGTTCGCTGGAAGTGGCCTCCTTCTCGACGGGGTCCCCGGGGCCGGGGACGGCGACGGCGGGGCCCGCCGTCAGCAATGTGGCAAGCAATCCGGCCGCGGCGGCTGCCACGCCCAAACGTCTGCGCCGCACGCGGGTGGTGTGCAACAGGGTCACTGCGTCCTCCCTAGTCTCCGTTCCTAGCGGAACGGTTCACGGACCCCGGCAGTATCTTCCTTTGCGTGGCCATATCAATAGATGGCTACACACACGTAATGAAAGTTTCTGATCGAATCACGTGGGAAGCGTGCTAGGACTGTCGCCAAACAGGCACCAAACGGTCGCCAAACATCGCAAGTGCCCCAGGAGGTATCCGTGTTCAACCGCCGACGGAATAGACGTGTTCGCATATCGGTGACCGCAATGGCCGTCACAGCAGCCGTACTCGCCCTGGGAGCCTGCGAGTCGGAGTCCGACGCGCCCGCCAAGTCCAAGGGGACAAGCACCGCTTCAGTGGTTGCACCGGGCAAACCGGGCGAGCCGGCTCGAACGATCTCCGCGGAGGAGGCTGCCAAGTCCATACCCGACGACTCGCCCAACGACGCAGACTTCGGCTATGTGGAGATGATGATCGAGCATCACGGACAGGCGCTCACCATGACGGCACTGGCCCCGGGGCGAGCGGAGTCCGTCAAGGTGAAGGGTTTGGCCGAACGCATCGCCGCATCACAGAAGCCCGAGATCACCGCGATGCGGGGCTGGTTGGCGAATCACAGCCGGGACAAGCCGAAGGGCGGCCACCATGAACACGGCTCCGAGCCGATGCCGGGCATGGCGACCGAGGCGCAGTTGAAGCAGCTGGGCGCCGCGAAGGGGAAGGCGTTCGATGAACTCTTCCTGAAGCTGATGATCGTTCACCATGAGGGTGCCGTCACCATGGCGGCCGAAGCGCTCTCCACCGGCAACAACATCCTCGTCCAGGAGATGGCCAACGATGTGATCGCCCAACAGACCAGCGAGATCGGTCGTATGGAGAGGTTGTGACGAAGGATCACCAAACTCCCTCACTACTCCCGGCGGCGGTTGTGTCGTGAGGGGAGGAGGCCCTCGTCACGGGCGCCGGCGATCACCCGCAGCGACTTGCGACGACTGCGACCGGTAGCACTCATCACAGCGAGGACAGGATCGAGTCCTTGCTGCTGGGCGGCCAGATAGGCGTCAGCGGCCCGCCGTCGTGCCGCCCCGCCGCGAAGTCGGGCCGGGCGGACACGGCGGTGGCCTGGCACCGTCGATCCTCCCTCGATCCGATCGCCCGGCGACTGCGGGAGGGCGGTCGTCCCCTCGCCCGAGAGGGCGGGGCCGCGACGGTCATCCTCGGCTGCCGAGCGGGAGGCGTCGCACTCCTCGACGTCCGGTCCGTCGACGATGGCCCCGCATGCCTCCGTCAAAGGGGTGCCGATCCGATCACCCAGTACCGCGAGGCTCTCCAGCGGGAGGGGAGGATCGGCATGCATCTCCTCGACCGCCCAGCTTCCTCGGTCGGCCACCGCCATCACATCGAGCCGAACGCCGTCGGCGAAGGTCAGTCGCACATCGATCCAGGACGAAGACGCACACCGCACATCGCCCGGCGGGTTTGCGGAAGTGGTCGTCACCGTGCCATGGCTCTGCACTTCCCAGACCGGCGGATACGGCAGCACATTCAGTTGATATTCATCGGTTACGTTAAGAAGCCCACTTTCTTCCACAATTAGCACGTAACCAGTCAATCTCCTGCAAACTGTGGTGCCGCACAGGCTGCGCAACACAAGGCACCCTGTCAGCTCAGCTTCCCGGGACTTCCGGCCGGTGCCATGCTGGAAGCCCTGGTGGAAGGAGTGCGACCGTGCTTCGCATCGCCGTCGTGGGATCGGGGCCCAGCGGGATCTATGCCGCACAGGGCCTCGTCCAACAGACCCGGGTCCCGAACATCGAGGTCCATGTCCTGGACCGGTTGCCCTGCCCGTACGGCCTGGTGCGGTACGGGGTGGCACCCGACCACGCGAAGATCAAGTCGCTCCAGTCCACCCTCCGGACCGTGCTGGAGCATGAGCGGATCACCTTCGTCGGGCATGTCGAGGTGGGCTCCCACGGCCTCGCTCCGGACCGGCTCCTTGAGCTGTACCACGCGGTGGTGTAGTGCGTCGGCGCGGCCCGGGACCGCCGGCTCGGCATTCCGGGTGAGGATCTTCCCGGTAGTCACTCCGCCACCGACTTCGTCTCCTGGTACAGCGCCCACCCCGACGCGATCCGTAACGGTTTCCGTCTCTCCACCGGGACGGCCGTAGTGATCGGCGTGGGCAATGTGGCCGTCGATGTGGCGCGCATCCTGGCTCGCTCGGCACAGGAGTTGACACCGACCGATGTGCCCCAGGACGTACTGGACGCACTGGGGCGCAGCCGGGTGCGCGATGTGCACATGGTGGGCCGGCGTGGCCCCTCCCAGGCCAGGTTCACCACCAAGGAGCTGCGCGAGTTGGGATCCCTGCCATCTGCTCGGATGGTCGTCACCCCCGGCGATCTCGCCCTGGACCCCGCCCATGCTGACGCGTCGGGCGTCACAGCAGCCGCTCTCCCTGCCGTCAACCGTCGCAATCTCGACACCGTACGGACCTGGGTCGACGAGTGGGACCCGGCTCCGCGATCACCGGACGGATCCCGTATTCACCTGCGGTTCTTCCTTCGGCCCGTGGAGTTCTTGGAAGCGGACGGCGCGGTGGCGGGGGTGCGGTTCGAGCGGACCGCTCCGGACGGGCTGGGTGGCGTGCAGGGCACGGGTGCGTACGAGGACATCGCGGCTGGGTTGGTGCTAAGGGCGGTCGGCTATCGGGGAGTGCCGCTGCCCGGCCTCCCCTTCGACGCCGATCGGGGAACCGTGCCTCACCGGGACGGGCGGGTGTTGCGTGGTGGGAAGCCTGCGCCGGGCGAGTACGTGGCCGGTTGGATCAAGAGAGGTCCCACCGGGGTGATCGGTACCAACCGTCCGTGTGCCAAGGAGACGGTGGCGTCGCTGCTGGACGACGCGGATGCGTTGGCACGACGGTCCGTGGTCGAGGATCCCTTGCGAGAGCTGAGGGCCTCGGGTCATCGCCCGGTGCTCTGGGCGGGCTGGCGGGCGATCGAGGCCGCCGAGGAGGAGTTGGGGCGCTCCCTGGGCCGCCCCTCGGTAAAGATCACGGGTTGGGACGACCTCCTGGCGGCGGCCCTCGGCCGGGACGGGCGTGAAGCAGCACCGTCCGGCCAGGTGGGGAGCGAGGCGGATGGTCAGTCCTCGTTGAGCGACGTCATGCGCTCGGACTGACGAGCGACGGCGGCGAGCACGGCGTCGAGCAGTCCCGGGAAGAGTGCGTCCAGATCGTCGCGGCGCAGACCGTTCATCTTGGCGGTGCCCTGGTAGACCTGGCGGATCACACCGCTCTCCCGCAGGACGCGGAAGTGGTGCGTGGTGGTCGACTTGGTGACCGGCAGACTGAAGTCCGAGCAGGAGACCTGGCCTTCGGATGCCGCGAGCGCGCTGACCACGCGCAATCGCATGGGGTCCGAAAGTGCGTGGAGCAGGCTCTCCAGCCGGATCTCCGCACGGGTGGGATGGGCGAGTTCACGGGTGCTGGTCGCGCTGTCCATGCTGGCTCTCCTTCGTGGACCGGCTGACCGGGCAGTTGACTGAGCGGCCGGTTGGCTGAGGGGCTGAGGGGCGGGATCGAGTCCATAGTACGAGAGTCCTCGTAGTTTGACAGATGTCGTACTACGAGGGCTATCGTACTACCTGTTGGCGCTCGCCTCTCGGAGCCGAGGCGCCGCTCTTCGCCGTTCGTGCCGCCCCACCGCCCCTGACCGAGGGAGTCCGCCATGAGCACCCTGTTCCAGCCCTACACCCTTCGATCGCTGACCATCCCCAACCGGGTATGGATGGCTCCGATGTGCCAGTACTCGGCGGAGATGGCCGGACCCAACATGGGCGCTGCGACGGACTGGCACTTCACCCACTACGCGGCCCGCGCGACCGGAGGCACCGGCTTGATCCTGGTCGAGGCGACCGCGGTGAGCCCCGAGGGCCGGATCAGTCCCGGGGACCTCGGGATCTGGAACACCACCCAGGTCGAGTCCCTGCGCCGCATCACCGACTTCCTCAAGGAGCAGGGCACGGTGCCGGGCATCCAGCTGGCTCATGCGGGGCGCAAGGCGTCGACCGACCTGCCTTGGCGTGGCGGCGACCCCGTCGGCCCCGAGGCCCATGGCTGGCAACCGGTGGCCCCGAGTCCGGTGCCCTTCGACGAGGGCCATCCGGTGCCCACCGAACTGACGGTGGAACAGATTCACTCGGTGACAGAGCAGTTCGTGGCCGCGGCCCGCAATGCACTGGCCGCCGGCTTCGAGGTCGCCGAGATCCATGGGGCACACGGATATCTCATCGGTGAGTTCCTGTCGCCCCACAGCAACCGACGTCAGGACGCCTATGGCGGCTCATTCGAGAATCGGGTCCGCTTCGCTCTGGAGGTTGTGGACGCCGTGCGTGCGGTCTGGCCGGACGGGTTGCCGCTGTTCTTCCGTATCTCCGCCACGGACTGGCTGGAGGAAGCCGGCTGGACGCAGGACGATACGGTGCGTTTTGCGGCCCTGTTGAAGGAGCACGGCGTCGATCTGCTCGATGTTTCGAGCGGTGGGAACGCGCCTCGGGTCAGCATCCCCACGGGGCCGGGCTACCAGGTGCCGTTCGCCGCACGGGTCCGCGCCGAAACGGGTCTGGCGGTGGCCGCGGTCGGGATGATCACGGAACCCGCCCAGGCGGAGAAGATCGTCGCCCACGGGGAGGCGGATGCGGTCCTGCTCGGACGGGAGTTGCTGCGCAACCCTTCCTGGGCGCGAGGTGCGGCCCGGGCTCTGGGCGGTGAGGTACCGGTTCCACGCCAGTACCTCCGCTCGGTCTGAACCGCACGGCCCACGCCGACGAAGGGTGCGGAAGGAGTCGGGGCCGGGGCCCCATGCCCCGTCCAGACGGTGGGCTGCCCGACCGATCAGCCCACCGCTCTCTCCTCCCATACGGCCTGAACTGGGCAAACAATCGGTCGCAGCGCCACTGTCAGTGGGCGGGTGCAGACTGGCCCTAGGTCGTGTCTGACGACTGCCGCCCGGCGCGCGGCACTCCCGCACGCACCCCGCCGTGTTGGTCGGAGTCATCCGAGTACCTGCGGTACGAGGATGATCCTCCGCCTTGCGAACGGCACGCGCCGGACGCCGCGCCCCGCCTTCCGGGCGAACGGGCGCTCCTCGTCGGGTGGACCGCAGGGACGACACCGGTGTCTAGGAGGTAGGGCCCATGTCCGAAGTACTACTGACGGTCGGCACGCGCAAAGGACTCTTCATCGGTCGCCGACGCGGCGGGGCATGGTCGTTCGACGGCCCCCACTTCCCGGCGCAGGCGGTGTACTCGGTGGGCATCGACACCCGTACGCCCACACCGCGGTTGCTGGTCGGCGGTGACAGTGCCCACTGGGGTCCCTCCGTGTTCCACTCCGACGACCTGGGCGCCACCTGGGTCGAGCCCTCCCGGCCGGCGGTGAAGTTCCCCGAGGACACCGGTGCGTCGTTGGAGCGCGTCTGGCAACTCCACCCCGCGGGGCCCGCCGAGCCCGGCACGGTCTACGCCGGCACGGAACCAGCCGCTCTCTTCCGCTCGGCCGACCGGGGCGAGAGTTTCGAGCTGGTCCGGCCGCTGTGGGAGCATCCGACGCGCTCGCAGTGGATGCCCGGAGGCGGTGGCGAGGCGGTCCACACGGTCGTGACCGATCCGCGGGACCCGGCAGCGGTGACAGTTGCCGTGTCCGCGGCCGGAGTGTTCCGCACACGGGACGGCGGAGAGAGCTGGGCACCTTCCAACGAAGGGGTGTCTGCGGTCTTCATGCCCGATCCCCATCCCGAGTTCGGGCAGTGCGTCCACAAGATCGCGCAAGACGCTGGCGATCTGGACCGTCTGTACCTTCAGAACCACTGGGGAGTCTTCCGCAGCGACGACGCGGGGCACAGCTGGACGGACATCGGCGCCGGGCTGCCATCCGACTTCGGGTTCGCCGTCGCCGCCCACCCCCACCGCCCGGACACCGCGTACGTCTTCCCCATCACCGCGGACATCGACCGGGTGCCGGCCGGACGCCGCTGTCGGGTGTACCGCACGAACGATGCCGGGGGAAGCTGGGAGGAGCTCTCGACCGGGCTGCCCGACGGAGATCACTACGGAACGGTCCTGCGTGACGCACTCTGCACCGACGACGGCGATCCTGCGGGCGTCTACTTCGGCAATCGCAACGGCGAGGTCTATGCGAGCGCGGATGACGGCGACAGCTGGGGGCTCCTGATGTCCCATCTGCCGGATGTCCTCTGCGTGCGCGCCGCGGTCCTGCGTGGCTGATGGATGCCCTGATCGTCACCGGGCGACATCTGCCGGGCGTTCGGCATGCGGTATCGGCGCCGCGAGGGTGCGGTACCGAACTCCGCCCGGGTCAGCGGGAGATGTCCCGCTGACCCGGACTTGACGGAGTGCACGCCCAGACATTCCCTGAGGGCTGTCCCATGATGCCTGGTGGATCAGCGCGCGGCGTCAGATGTGGGGGCGCCGCCCGGGCCGCCAGACCCAGGGGGAGCATCACAAGGCGGAGGGTCACCCTCATACTGGGCGTATTCGGGCGATTCAACAACGCAGCGTGAGGGTACCGCCCGGGCCGCCAGGCCCAGGGGGAGTGCCGTAGCTGTCGTCGTGCGCCCGCCGAGTACTGCGGGACAGCCCTTAAGGCAACCGCCAGTCCACCGGCTGGGCACCCTGACGTTCGAGCAGCTCGTTGGTGCGGCTGAAGGGGCGCGAGCCGAAGAATCCGCGGTCAGCCGACATCGGCGAGGGATGAGCGGACTCGATGGCCGGGAGGTCACCGAGCAAGGGACGCAGATTGCGCGCGTCGCGTCCCCACAACACCGACACCAATGGCTTGCCGCGTGCGACGAGCGCGCGGATGGCCTGCTCGGTGACCTCTTCCCAGCCCTTGCCGCGATGCGCTCCGGGCTTGCGCGGCGCCGTGGTCAGCGCCCTGTTCAGCAGGAGTACGCCCTGTTGGGTCCAGGGTGTCAGATCACCGTTGGAGGGACGTGGGAGGCCGATGTCCGTATGCAGCTCCCGGAAGATGTTCTCCAAGCTGCCGGGTACATTCCGGACGTCGGGCGCGACCGCGAAGCTGTGCCCGATGGCCATCCCCGGTGTCGGATAGGGATCCTGACCCATGATCAGGACGCGGACCTCGTCAAAGGGCTGCTGGAAGGCACGTAGAACGTGTGCCCCCGCGGGAAGATAGGTGCGTCCGGCTGCGATTTCGGCCCTGAGGAAGTCTCCCATCGCGGCGATGCGATCTGCCACGGGGCGCAGTGCTTCCGCCCATCCGGCCTCAACAAGTTCATTCAACGGTAGTGCTGCCACGGGGTGTCACTCTACCGGCGTATCGGCAACCGCCGATGCCTCTCTTCAGGGCCGCCTCCCTGGTGGGCAGGCCACTGCCCCGTACCAAGGCGGAGGGTGGGGCGCGGGATAGGTTGTTGCCGTCAGCCTTTCCCCGGGGCCCTTCGTTCGGATCCTGCTGACCACACCCCGGTCCGAGCGAAAGACCCCGGCCCGCTCTCCCGGAGTCGAACGATGAGATCACCGAGGCGCAGGCCACCAGGTGGTGGGACCCGCTCGTGCCACCTGCCGGGTGCCACGACGGAGTCCGGAACGGCCGAACCGTCAGGCACATGTCGGCCGTGGCGCGGCACGACTGAGATCGGCAGGTGCTCGGAATGACCGGCCCATGGGTGCTGGGGGTTGACTCGGGCGGCTCCGGATTGCGGGTGACCCTCGCCGACGCTTCCGTACCGGATGGCGGAAAGACCCCTTCCGTGCTGGTGTCGGACAAACCGGTGCGCACGGGCAGCGCGGGGATCGACGCCGAACATCTGATGGAGCAGTTGGTGCCGATGGCCCGATCGCTGCTGGAGAACGTCGGTCGTACGTCGGTGTCCGCGGCTGCCGTCGGTGCGGCGGGGATGTCCACCATCGGTGGGCAGTTGCGTGCCGTGCTGCCGGATGCCCTCGCCACGGCCCTGGGCGTACGGCGTCTCGCGCTGGCCTCCGATGCCGTGACGGCGTACGCAGGCGCGCTCGGACAGCGTCCCGGTGCGGTGGTCGCCGCCGGCACCGGCCTGGTGGCATTGGGCACCGATCTGGTCGATTGGCGGCGTGCCGACGGTTGGGGACATCTACTGGGCGACTGCGGCGGCGGCGCATGGATCGGGCGTGCGGGCTTGGAAGCGGCGTTGCGCTCCCATGACGGGCGGCCCGGTGGCTCGCGGGGCCTCCTCGCGGCTGCCGAGGCGTCATTCGGTCCGGCCCAGTCCCTTCCGGAGGCGGTGTACCCGCGGTCCGACCGACCCGCTGTGCTCGCCTCCTTCGCACCCCGAGTGGGCCGCTGCGCAACGGAGGGTGACGAGGTGGCGTTGGGCATCCTGGCACTGGCTGCCCGTCATATCGCGGAGACAGCCGCGGCGGCCCTTCCGTCGGACAGGGCGGTGGGCGACGGACCGGGATACGAAGTGGCCCTGACCGGAGGACTGTTGAAGCTGGGTGACCCGCTGCTCGGGCCACTTCGGGCAGAGCTGGCGGCGCAACTGCCCGAAGTCCGCGTGGTGTCCGCACAGGGCGATCCGCTCGCCGGAGCCGTGCTGCTGGCCGCGGCATTGGCGACCGGTTCGCTGCAACTGCCCCGTCATCCCACCCTGCTCGCGGTGACCGAGTAGCCGGGAAGCGACAGTGCGGACAAGGCTCACAAAACTCATCGGATAAATGCGGACAGATGTCACTTGACCACCCCCTCCCCAAACAGCCGCACCCACAAAGCCAGTAGCATGCGGCGCCATGAGCTCCCCCACTGGGCCGGCACCCGGCCTGCCAGTACGAATG
Organism: Streptomyces sp. NPDC059256; assembly: GCF_042753785.1. NCBI lineage: Bacteria > Bacillati > Actinomycetota > Actinomycetes > Kitasatosporales > Streptomycetaceae > Streptomyces > Streptomyces sp. NPDC059256. Next base: position 22,159 of record NZ_JBHYZO010000037.1, read on the forward strand.
CCGCGTCCCCGTCAGTCAGGTCGGCACCGCCGACCCGAACCGGTGGCCGCTCCCGAGGGCGCACCCGCGTTGGTGCTGGCCGTCCCCGGCACCCCCTCGCCCGCCACCCGTAGCCTGGCCGAAGAGATCATCAGTATCGCGAGGTCGGAGCTGCCCGGCCTTGAGGTCGGTATCGGCTATCTCGACGGCGAAGACGCGAGGACCGCCCGGGCCGCCAGCAGCGCGGCGAACGCCTCTGACGCTGATGGGACCGCTGGCACCGAGAGCGCCGGCGGATCGGGCTACTTCGAGTACCCGACCCTGGAGAGCGTCCTCGCCCGGACCGCGACCCTGCGTACGGAGCGTTACGAGATCGCAAAGGCGGCCGGCCGGGAGGTGGCCGAGCCTGAGGGCCCCGCCGCCGTGGTGGTGCCCCTGCTCGCGGGCCCTGACAACGTTCTGATGCGTCGCATCCGTCAGGCGGTGCTGGAGAACCGTGCCGCCGCCGAGCTGACCGATGTGCTCGGGCCGCACCCGCTGCTTGCCGAGGCCGTCCATGTGCGGCTCTCCGAGGCGAGCTTGGCGCGGGCCGACCGGGCGAGGTTGTTCACGGTGGCCACCGCCGCCGACGGAATCATCCTCGCGTCGGTCGGTGGCGACGAGGCGGTCAAGGCTGCGGGAATCACCGGAATGCTGCTGGCCGCGCGACTGGCCGTGCCGGTGATGGCGGCGGCGCTCGACAAGGAGGGTTCGGTGGCGGCGATCGCCGAGCAGCTTCGCCAGTCCGGCTCGACACAGCTCGCGCTGGCGCCGTACTTCATCGGTCCCGAACTGCCCGAGGGCCTGCTGGAAGCTGCGGTGAAGGAAGCGGGATGTTCGGCGGCCGAGCCGCTCGGCCCCTATCCGGCGATCGGGAAGCTGGTGTTGTCGCAGTACACGACGACGCTGGGCATTGCCCCCCAGCCGCAGGGTTCGCCCGTGCGCTGACCCCTGCGGTCGTGACCCGTGCCCGGCGGTTTTCAGCCGCTGGTGCGTGTGGAGGACGACACGATGGGCCCGCACCACCCCAGCAGGCGGGCCCGATGTCCTCGGATTCGACCCCGGTCGGACCGAATGACTCAGGCGAAGATCACACAGGATGCCGCGGGGGCGGTCAGGGAGCCCGCCCGCCGCGGTACACCTGTGTTCGGGTCGATGTCGAACCAGGTGACGTCCCCGGAGCGCTCGTTGGCGGCGTAGAGTCTGCGGCCGGTCGGATCCAGTGCAAGATCGCGCGGCCAGTTGCCGCCGCACGGCACGGAGGCGACGAGTTCGGGCCGCTCCCTCGTCTCGTCCAGCGTCAGAACCGCGATGGTGTCGGGCCCACGGTTGGCCACCCAGAGGTGGCGCCCGTCCTGCGACAGCACCACTTCGGAGGGGTAGACCGGGCCGTCGGCGTCCTCAGACGCCACGGGAACCTCCCCCACCACTTCCAGCACGCCCGCCACCGCGTCCCAGCGACAGACGGTGAGCGTGGGCTCCAGTTCATTCACCACATAGGCGTGGGTGCCAGCAGGGTGGAAGGCGAGGTGGCGCGGCCCGGTGCCCGGTCGCAGCGTGGTCTCGTGGTGCTGGCTCAACTCCCCGGCTTCGCGGTCCAGCGCGCAGATGCGCACGGAGTCGGTACCGAGGTCGATGCCGAGGACCCAGCGTCTGCTGGGGTCGGGCAGCACCTGGTGGGCGTGCGGGCCGAGCTGACGGTCGGGGTCGGGGCCGTGGCCCTCGTGCTGGAGGACGCCACTGACGGCCCCCGGCTCGCCGCCACCCTTGACCGGGAGCACGCTGACGCTTCCGGACCCGTAGTTCGCGGTCAGGACGTGCCCGTCCGAGACGGCGAGATGGGTCGGTCCCGCACCGCACACCTGTACGGGCGCACCGATCGGGCGCGGGGCGAGGTCCTCGATGGCGAAGGCCGCGACCGCGCCTTCGGTGGTCTCCGAAACCGCGTAGAGAAACGATCCGCCATCGATGTCAGCGAGAGCCAGGTACGAAGGGTCTGCCACGGCGTCGCTGACGCCCGTCACCGTGAGTGCTCCGGTCTCCCGGTCCACGTCGGCGGCGATGATGCCCCGGCCTCCCGCCGAGGTGAACGACCCGATAAATGCCCGCACGGTGCTTTTGTCGCCCACGTCGATCCCCTTCACTGGTCGGCTGTTGGCCCGGGGTGACGGTAGCAAGGTCTAGACCAAGTGTCTTCACCCGGCCCATTCACCGCGCGCCCGCGCCTCAGCGTCGGGGTGGTGGACATAGGCCGGCCGGTGCTCCGTCGCTTCATATGTGCGGTGGAAGACGGGAGTTGCGGCGCCTGAGATCGGTGGGACGATCCAGGCCCAGTCCGCGGTCACTTCCCTGCCGTGCGCCCTTTCGCGGTCGATGTGGGCGAGGAACCGGCGGGACTCGGTGTGGTGGTCGGCGACGGTGACTCCGGCACGGTCGAAGGAGTGCAGCACGGCGCGGTTGAGCTCCACGAGGGCCCGGTCGCGCCACAGCGAGCGATCGTCCGCCGTGTTCAGGCCGAGCCGTTCGGCAATTCGGGGCAGCAGGTCGTACCGGTCGACGTCCGCCAGATTGCGCGCGCCGATCTCCGTACCCATGTACCAGCCGTTGAACGGAGCCGCGGCATAGGACACACCGCCGATGTCCAGACACATATTGGCGATCGCGGGGACCGCGTGCCAACGCAGGGCGAGATCACGGTAGTCAGGGCCGTCCGGGGGCTCGATCGCCACTTCCAGTACCGATTCGGGGGGAAGCTCGAACAGCCGTGGCTTGCCGTCACCGTCCGAGATGATCAGCGGGAGTACATCGAACGGGGTGCCGGGCCCACCGGCCCAACCGAGATCAAGGGCGAGCTCGGTGAGCCCCGTGTTGCGGGGGTCGCCGAGCACGGAACCGTTGGGGGTGCGGTAGCCCGCGTACCGTATGAGCTGTTCGTTCCAGATGCGGGGCCCGGGTCGGTGTGGAGTGTCCGGCGCGAAGACCGTGATCAGCGGGCGGATTCGGCCGCCGTTGGTCGCTTGGCGGAGATGGATCGCGGCCTCGCGGGCGATGGACTCGGCGTCATCGAGATGGCGGTGGTCGCGAACCTTGAGCGAACGCCAGTACAGACGGCCGATACAGCGATTGCTGTTGCGCCAGGCAACTCGTGCGCCGTGGGTGAGTTCGGCCGTCGTATGGCGGTAGGTGCCGGTGGCGGCGATCTCTTCGCGTACGGCGGCGATGCGGGGGGCCGGATCCTGATGGGGGAGTTCTTCGCGGTGGTAGAGGGTGATGAAGTCCGCCGCTTCCGCCGCCAGGTCATCGCGTGCGATGCGCGCGCTGAGGGCCCCTCCCCCTGACCCGACCGGGCAGCCGGGCGGCTTTGCCGGCAGCTCGGGTGCGGTGACGGAGCGAAGGAAGGAGCTGGACGATCTGTTCCACATGGTGCGCATCCCGGGGGTTCGACAGTGCTGGCACGGACGCCGACGTGGCTACCCTGCGAACACGATCGTCTACCCTGCGTGCCCGTCTTGGTTGGCGCTTTTGCTCTGCACGCAGGTCAGATGGGGCTGCGAGAGGCGTCCGCAGGGGTGCACGGGGGCGCGTAGATGGCTCTATGCGCCCTTCAATGAGGACAGAGTGACTTGAGCAGTCTCGTGAGGCTGCTGCGCCAGTACGGGGCCATCGACGCCTTCGGCGGCACCACGGGCGACGGCGGCGGCGCCGTGAAGAGGGAGTGGGCGAACGGCCGCGCCCGTGCGGAAACCGCGCAACGGCAGGTACGCAACCACCGTCGAGACGTCCGCAGTGTCGATGTTCCCGGTCGGCTCAGGAGTTCACGAGCCGGGAGTGCGGCGAGGTGTGCAGCGGCTCCACCAGTTCGACCAGGAGGCGTTCCAGCCCATGGGCATGGGTGAGCGCTGTTCCACCGGTATCCGACAGCGGGTCCGCGACCGGTATGTGCCGAGGGACGCCGCCCTGGACATCACCCGGGGTGATCAAGGACTTCACCGCTGCCTCGACGCGCCAGCAAGCCGCAGCGAGCCGCGCATCGTGGCTGGCTGCCGGGTCCGCCGCCACGGCCACGAGTCCGCGTACCTCTTCCGCGCACTCGTCGAGCAGAGCGAGAACGCGACGAGCGCGCGCTCTGCGGCCACGGTAGGGGCTCAGCGGATGGACCAGCGGCGCCAGGGACATCCGCACCCGCCCCAGCAACTGCTCCAGTTCAGCGGCATGGGGCGCGGGGTCGGCCGTCGCCACACCACTGAGGCGGGCGAGTGACTCGGCGGTGCATGTACGGACGCGTTCCAGGGCCCGTTCGATCCAGATGTTGTTCGTCGTGTGCGTGCTGATCGGAAGGATCAGGAGCACGGCGACCGCGGCGAACACGGCGCCCACGAGCGTCTCTTCCAGGCGCAGCATAAGCAACCCGGAGTCCAGCACCCCGAGGAGTCCGTACAGCAGCCCCGCCATCAGCGTCACGGCGAGCACCATCCAGCTGTAGGAGACGGGCGCCGTGTAGAAGATCGCGAAGACGCAGACGGCGACCAGCGCGGCCGTCGGCGCGATGGCCCCCTGGAGGGGGATGGCGATGAGCAGACCGGCACCGATGCCGACCACGGTCCCCAGCACCCGGCGAAAGCCGCGGACGAGCGTCTCCCCGCGTGACGTGGTGTTGACGAAGATCCACCAAACGGTTCCGACGGCCCAGTACCAGCGGTCCTCGGAGAGCAGCTGGCCAATGGAGAGGGCGAAGGCACTGGCCGCGGTGGCCTGCACCGCCTGCCGGGTGGTGGCTCGGGCCAGACCGCGACCGGGCAACTGCGCCGGTGCGGCAGGGGGCGGAGTGCGGCGTTCGATGGGCCAGAGCAGAAAGCGCACCAGGGCTGCGGACGTCAGGGCGATCGCCACGGCCGCGTACAACTCGGGCAGCTGAGCGGGAACGGCGTGCAGGAACTGGGTGGTGAAGAAGCTCATGAACGCGAAGATGCCCAGCGCATGGCCGCGCGGCCCCCAGCGGCGGGCATACACACCGCAGAGCACAACGATGAGGCACAGGGCGTCACGGGCCAGCGGCACCTGATGGAGGGTGGTGGCCAGGGCGAGTACCGGGAACCCGGCCGCTGGCAGGAGCGCGGTGGTCACCGCCTGCCGGCGCACGGTCGCATCGGTCACCGTGAACAGGGCCAGCAGGGCCGCCAGGCCGCCCGTGATGGAGGCGGTCAGGGAAAGACCGGCGACCTCCGCCGCGGCGACGGCCAGGGCGATGCCGATGACAGCGCGCAGCGAGGTCCTCAGCCTCAGGAGCCCCGGGTCAGGAGCCACGAACATCCTCTTCACGACGGCGTACCGCCCCCCTGTCTTCGTTCTTCGTCGATCAGGGCGCCCGGGGGTGGTGGGCACGCGGACACGACGAAAGCGCCGCGCTCCGAACTCGGCTTCGTTGCCGACCGGCGCTGCGCGGCGCGCAGTGGTACATGGATGAGTCCAGCTAAGCACCTTCCTTGGCATTGGCTCAACACATCATCGAGTGACTGTGCCATTGGCACAGTCACTCGGGAGATGAGTCGGCCAAATGTAGCCAACGGATCAGAGTTTCGACGGCCGGGCCAGCCGTGGCGCAGGGGCTCCCGTCGGCGTTGCGGAGCCGGGCGGCGCAGCGGGCTCCGCCGATCCGGGACGATGGATACCTGACGGCCGATGCCCTCGTTCGCCCCCGCCCGGCATCACCGAGGTGCCGCGTACCCCGGCCCAGCGCAGCGCCCTTGCCCGATCTGGGCGGGTCATCACCAGCTGCCGAGCGACCGCGCTTCACATGGGGACGGTGATTCAGCGGAGCCGGCCAGGGCAGGTGACAGAAGCAGCCCACCGGCCCCCGAGCAGACGGGCCACCGCGAAAACCTATCGACAGGGCGGTGCCAGCGGCCCCCGATCATCCGCGGGCGAAGGCCAGGACGACCGCGAGGTTCATGGGCTGCCTGGTGGAGACGTACACATACGGTGCGCCCTCGTAGTCGTCCTTCAACTCGATGCGCAGGGCGGTGCGAACGTAGCCGCGGATCAGCAGCATCGCGTACGGGTTGGCCTTCCAGGTGCGCCACGCGAACGCCTCACGTTCGTCCAGGATCTCGGTCGCGCCCAGCGCCCCCAGTGGGATGCGCCGCCCGCCGAGGACCAGCGCTCCGGGTGTCACCACGATGCGGGCCGATCCATAGGCGTGGCCGAGGAGGGAGACGGTCGTGGCGCCTCCGGCGAGGGCGGCTGCGGCCACGAGGAGACCGAAAGGCAGCAACACCAACCCGAGTGCGACACCGGTGAGGGCTGCCAGCAACCACCAGGTACGCGGCACGGTCAAGCGCTCTTCGTAGAGGTGCATGGCCATATCCTCACAAGCCCCTGCCTCCCGCCGATCACCGGGGCCATCCGCCGACGTCGCCTCGACGCAGTGGTACCGCTCGAACGGGCCATGCCCTGGCCGACGCCCCCTGCACACCGCAGGCCCTGAAGGGCCGTCAGCGGAGGGTCGATCGTTCGCGACTGGATGCCGCGGGGTGCGTCGGCCGGGAGGCGTCTCGTCCACTCGGATCCGGACGGCCGACGGCCTTGGGCAGAGTCCTAGCCGCGCTGCCAACTGTGGGGCGGGCAGAAGCCGGATCTCCGCTCCAGCCGCCGCCATTCGGCGGTGGAGCGGGAACAGCCGACGGCATGCGTCGACAGTGCCACCGACCGGGACAGCAGAACCGCCGTCACTGCGGCGAGTTCTTCTGGACAGGGGTGGCCGCGGATCACATTGATGCACGGCAGCAGTTGAGGCGTGGTGGGAGTGGCTGCGTCCATGAAGAGCTCCGTCCTACGGTGTGGAGGGAATTCCGTCACTGTGCTGGACCTGCGCTGTGGTGCCCCGACATCCCGTGCACCATCCGCTGGGCCATCCCCACCGGCTTTCACTGCGGGGGGTTGCCGTGCTTGCGGGACGGCAGGTCGGCGTGTTTGGTGCGGAGCATGGTGAGTGAGGAGATCAGTACCTGACGGGTTTCGGCGGGGTCGATCACATCGTCGACCAGTCCGCGTTCGGCCGCGTAGTACGGATGCATCAACTCGGACTTGTACTCCTTGACCATGCGGGTCCGCACGGCCTCGGGATCCTCCGCATCGGCGATCTGCCGACGGAAGATCACATTCGCGGCGCCCTCGGCACCCATCACCGCGATCTCATTCGTCGGCCAGGCGAACGTCAGATCCGCACCGATCGACTGCGAATCCATCACGATATAAGCGCCGCCATACGCCTTCCGCAAAATCAACGAAATCCGCGGCACCGTCGCATTGCAATACGCATACAGCAACTTCGCCCCATGCCGGATGATGCCACCATGCTCCTGGTCCACCCCAGGCAAGAACCCCGGCACATCCAACAGCGTCACAATCGGAATATTGAACGCATCACACATCTGAACAAACCGAGCCGCCTTCTCCGACGCCTCGATGTCCAACACCCCGGCCAATGACTGCGGCTGATTCGCCACAATCCCCACCACCTGGCCATCCAACCGAGCCAACGCACAGATGATGTTCCGCGCCCACCGCTCATGGACCTCCAGGAAGTCCCCCTCGTCCACCAACTCCTCAATCACCCGATGCATGTCATACGGACGATTCCCATCCGCCGGCACCAGATCCAACAACACATCCGAGCGCCGATCCGCCGGATCATCCGACACCACCAACGGCGGATTCTCCCGATTGTTCGACGGCAACATCGACAGGAGATACCGCACCTCAGCGATGCACGTCTCCTCATCGTCATACGCAAAATGCGCCACACCCGACGTCTCAGCATGCACATCCGCACCACCGAGACCATTCTGCGTCATCTCCTCCCCCGTCACCGCCTTCACCACATCAGGACCCGTGATAAACATCTGCGACGTCTCACGCACCATAAACACAAAATCCGTCAACGCCGGCGAATACGCCGCACCACCCGCACACGGACCCAACATCACCGAAATCTGCGGAATCACACCCGAAGCCCGCGTATTCCGCTGAAAAATCCCCCCGTACCCAGCAAGCGCCGACACGCCCTCCTGAATACGCGCACCCGCACCATCATTCAACGACACCAACGGCGCACCCGCCGAAATCGCCATATCCATAATCTTATGAATCTTCGCCGCATGCGCCTCCCCCAACGCACCACCAAAGATCCGAAAATCATGCGCATACACAAACACGGTCCGCCCCTCAACCGTGCCCCACCCCGTCACCACACCATCCGTGAACGGACGCTTCGCCTCCAACCCAAAACCAACCGCCCGATGCCGCCGCAACTGCTCCACTTCACGAAACGAACCCTCATCCACCAACAACGCGATCCGCTCACGCGCCGTCAACTTCCCCTTCGCATGCTGCGCCTCGGTCGCCCGATCACTCGGCCCCGCCACCGCACGCGCCCGCATCACCTGGAGTTCAGCGGCGCGGCCCCGGGCATCCGACGAAGGAAGCCCGTCCGTGGGCTCTTGCAGGAGTGTCATCTCGTACCAACTCTCATCGGGTGGTGGTCGGTGACGGCCGATCCTGGATCACGCCGAGCCGGCTTGCTCGGCGGTGGCGGGGAGGATCTGGACCAGCTTCCCCGGTGCCTCTGCCCGGCGCCGCCATTCGCGCGGGTAGCCGAGCGAGACCTCCTGGTGGGGCACGCCGTCACAGTGGATCAACCGGGGGATGTGGAGGTGCCCGTACACCACGGCACGGGCACGGAAACGCACATGCCAGTCCGCCGTGGCGGTCGTACCGCACCACAGGGCGAACTCCGGGTGCCACAGCACCCGGGTGGGTTCCCGCACCAGCGGAAAGTGATTGACGAGAACGGTGGGCAGGTCCGCAGGCAGCGCTTCGAGTCGGGCCTTGGTGAGTTCGACCCGGGCCCGGCACCAAGCTTCCCTGCTGGGATACGGGTCGGGGTGGAGCATGAACTCATCGGTGCAGATCACTCCGGCGTCTTCGGCCACTCTCAGGGCTGACTCCTTGGAGTGGGTGCCCTCGGGCCGGAAGCTGTAGTCGTACAGCAGGAAGAGGGGGGCGATGGCTGCTGGACCGCCCTCGCCCTCCCAGATCGGGAAGGGGTCCTCCGGGGTGAGGACATCAAGCCTTCTGCACATTTCCACCAGATGGCGGTAGCGCTGCTCGCCACGGAGCTGTATCGGGTCATCCGGGGCCGTCCACAGCTCATGGTTGCCGGGGGTCCACACCACCTTGGCGAACCGGTCCCGCAGGGTACTCAGCGTCCATTCGATGTCGGAGACGACCTCTCCGATGTCTCCCGCGATGATCAGCCAGTCCGTCTCCCTCTCCGGTCTCAGCTCATCGACGATCTTCTTGTTCTCGTCATAGCGGATGTGGAGATCGCTGATCGCGACGAGCCTTCCCGGACGCTTCTCAGGCATCACTCACTCACTTCACTGCTCTGGTCCCCACCGGCGGGTACCGGTGCGGAGCGTCATCGACTGGACGGGTGGAGCGGCGGTCAAGACCTTCCTCCCCTTCAAGCCTCCCCGACATCCTCGCCGACCGCCGCGGAGCACCTCGACCTTCACCCCGCTTCATCCCGCCAAGCTGTTGAACGAGCATCCAATGAGGCGCCATCGGGGGGTTGCTGTCGAGTCGAACGGCTTGTCAGCTCGATTCTCGATGCCTCGGCGTCGATACCCAGGGCGGGTGCTGATCACCCCGGCGGCGAGGGTGTCGCGGAGGGCCTATGGGCAACCGGAACGGGGGAGGGCCACGAGGCATCGCCTGACTGACCAGTCGAAGCGGGTGCCCAGAAGCCTGCGACCTCAGGGTCCTCTCGTACGAGAGTGGCGGATGGGTGTCGCAGCGGAGAGTTCGTCATCGTCCGGGGGAATGCGATCGGTTGTCGACTCGGAGCCGACAACTACTCCATTGGAGCGATGCGCGTAGGTGGAGGGCCGTCTCTGCGCCCCGAACGAAGCAGCCGGGCCCGACGAAGGCCACCGTGCCCGCCTCGCACCCGCACGACGGCCCGTGTGCGGTTGGGACGGCTCCAGGAGGCCGGGGACCGACCAGAGGCCCACACCCCCGTCGCAGACACGCTCGCCACACCGGCAGAGGACTCACGGGGGGCCTCGTCACATCCTCCTGATCCGCCGGCAGCTTGTTACTCCGCAACAGCGAAATGGATCGGACGGGAGACCCAATTCCACCGCATTCCGGTACCCCACTCCGACGGAGGCGTTCCACGGTTTCCTGATGTTCCCGACGTCTTCGAACTGTCATTCCCGCAGGTAGGAATTCCCGTCAAAACCCCCCAACGGAAAGCCTTTCCACGGGCGGTCGGCTTCGAGCGGGTCACCACACGTCGGTAGAGTCAAAACCTTGACCCATTCGACTGTCAGAAGGGCTGGCGGACCATGGCCGTGGACGCACTCGACACCCGCATCTTGCGGCTGATGATCGAGCAGCCGCGCACCAGTGTGCGGGAGTACGCCCGGATCCTCGGCATTGCGCGGGGCACCCTCCAAGCCAGGATCGACCGGCTGGAACGCCACGGTGTGATCACGGGGACCGGGCCGGCGCTCTCTCCCGCCGCATTGGGCCATCCGGTACTGGCATTCGTCCACATCGAGGTCACCCAGGGGCATCTGGACGAGGTGGGCGATGCGCTCGCGGCAGTACCGGAGATCATCGAAGCGTTCTCCATCACGGGTGGCGGAGACCTCTTGACCAGGGTGGTCGCCCGGGACAACGGCCATCTGGAAGACGTCGTACAGCAACTGATCCAGTTGCCCGGCGTGGTGCGGACCCGCACGGAGATGGCCCTGCGGGAGCGGGTGCCCCATCGGCTGCTGCCCTTGGTGGAATCGGTCGGGCGCGCGGTCCCCCAGCAGTGAAACGGCCGTTTGGCATCCTGGGGGCATGAGCGACGAGCGCGGCACCTCAGTCATCTTCGACCTCGACGGCACCCTGGTGGACAGCGAGCTCAACTACTACGAAGCCGGACGCAGAATGTTGGCCGAGCACGGCGTGATGGACTTCAGCTGGGAGCGTCACACCGATTTCATCGGCATCAGTACCCGGGAAACGGTGGCGACTCTCCGCGAGGAGTACGGAATCGATACTCCGGTGGATGTGCTGTTGGCCGACAAGAACCGGCACTACCTCGCACTGGCCGGCACCTCGACCACCGTATTTCCCGAGATGGGCAAGTTCGTCGAATTGCTGCACGGTGATGGAACGCCGATGGCGGTGGCGTCGGGTTCGTCACGCGCGGCAATCGAAGCGATCCTGCGAGGAACGGGCCTCGACGTCTACTTCCGCACCGTCGTGTCCGCCGAGGAGGTCCCTCGGGGCAAGCCGGCGCCCGATGTGTTCGAGGAGGCTGCTCGACGCTTGGGGAGCGCACCCGGTGACTGCGTGGTCGTCGAGGACGCGTCGCCGGGAGTGGTCGCGGCCCGTGCAGCCGGGATGCGATGTGTGGCCGTCCCGTACGTTCCGGCGACCGCGGCGGACCCGGCGTTCACATCGGCCGACCTCCTCTACGCGGGCGGACAGGCCGAGTTCTCCGCGCAAGCCACCTATGACTGGCTCAACTCGCACTAGCCAGGGCATCTTTCAGCTGCAACAGCACCGTCCCCGATCCCTATCTCCACTAAGTGACTTAACGAAATCTCGACCCCGACGCCTCATGGATGGGCCGTTGGTCCGAGGTCCTCGACAGGACATCAGTACAAGTTGCACAAGGTTAGACCACCACTCATGACCCTACCGGCACAGCATCTTTATCAGCTAAGTGATTTAGCTGTAGAGTCATGATGGGCACCCACTCGACCGGGGGCCTCCTGGGCGGGCGTGCCCCCGCGCCCGGCCACCAGGAAGCAGGAGGGCCCCGGTTCCCCTTCATCGGCGCCCCTGCGTGCGTCACTCGAAGCCGCGGACGCGCGGAGAGACGCTCAGGGGATACAGGCCAGCAGGAGCGGCAGCAAGGGTGCGGTGACGGACGCCGCTACCACCCCGACACCCACCGCCCGCGGCGGACGCTCCTGCGGCGACAGGATCCGGCGCAGTCGGATCAACGCGCCCGGACCGCCCGCTCCCAGCGCGCCCGACGGCACCCGCCCGGCCGCGACCTCGCACAATGCCGTGGCCAGCGCCTCGCGGGAGTGGAAGCGCAGCGCACGGTCGTCGGCGTTCATTTCGAGCAACAGGGCCGTCTGCGCCTCTGCATGACGAGCGAGCGGCAGCCCCGGGAACGCACGGGCGAAGGCGCGGGCGATCGTGCGCAGGAGATGGTGCCGGCCGATGAGGTGGGCACGCTCATGCTCCAGAGCGGCGTACAACTGCTCATCGTCGAGCACGTCCAGGGCGCCTTGGGTCACCACGATGCGGTGGCCTCGGCCGGGAACGCAGTAGACCGCTGGCACGGTGTAATCGACGACGGTGGCGTCGAACCCGATCGCATCGGTGCCGATCATGTTCAGCAGGTCCGCATGGCGGCGCTGCTCGCGTCGGGTGTGCCAGAGCGTGCGCGCCAGCCAGCCGAGCGGTAGCAGGATCACCGCGGCGGGCATCAACAACAGTCCGGCGTCGGCCACGGACGGCGGGGTGGTGAGGGCATCCGCGGCCCGCCCCGAGCCACATGCCCCGAGCAGACCGACCAGGCCGTCGTGCACGTGCCGATGCGTGAGGACCAGGTGGTACACCGTCAGGGCACCAGCGACGACGAAACTGAGCATCAGCCCCTGCCAGGCCAGGATGCCCAAGAGGGGTGCCCGATGCGGCCAACGAGCCCGCGCCAGGGCGTAGGGAACGACCGCACCCGCCAGGAGGGCGTACCCCGCCGCGGCACCGGCCATGATCATGTGCCGCTCCGTCGTTTGGCGGCGCGCAGCGCCGCGCGGAGCGCCTGGACCTCCTCGACGGAGATCTGCTCGACGAAGCTCAGCAGCACGCCGGCCGGGTCGGGAGTTCCCTCCAGGGCATCGTGCATACGAGCGGCGGTGTACTGCTGGCGGGTGCAGGTGGCTCGGTAGAGCCAGGCGCGGCCGTCCTTCTCGCGGGTGAGCATCCCCTTGCCGAACAGGATGTCGGCGACGGTCTTCACGGTGCTGTAGGCGATGGGGCGCTTCTTGTTGAGGTCGTCGCGCACTTCACGGGCCGTGGCCGCTCGGCCCCAGGCCCAGAGGCGATCCATGATCTCGGCCTCAAGTCCGCCCAGCTGTCTCACGCCCGCTCCCCTTTCGATGCGCTGTCCGGCCCGGGTCGATGCGCTGTCCGCCCCGGTCTCAGCGGTTGCTCATCGTAGTCGTGGGGTTCGCTTCGGCCACGGGGAGCGGGCAGGCGTCCGCGCTGCGCAGCCGTCGCACCAGCGCATGGGTCAGAAGACCCAGGGAGGCGAGCGCGAGAATCGGCTGGGCGGGAGCCCAATAGGTGTGGGCTCCGCTCATGCCGAGGGCGAGGACCACCAGCTTGTTGCAGACGGGGCAGCCGACGGCGAGCGCCGAGAGAACTCCCCCGGCGAGTGCGCGGACGCTGCGCGGTCGACTCTCCCTAGGGCTTTGGCGGCCGGCCGCATAGGTGGCGGCGAGCAGCCCCATCAGAAGGGAGCTGAGGGCCCAGACCGGATAGTTCCACCAGAGCACCGCGGTCATCCGGGCGAAGAGCGACGTGGGGATGACGCCCGTCGGCACTCCGATGACCACTGCGGCGAGCAGGGTCACGGCCAGTGCCACGGCCCACTGTCGGGGCATCCAGTTCCGCATCCGACAGTCCTCCCAGGCAGGCAATGCCAAGAACCTTAGTGGAATGCCGGGTGGTAGGACACCGGCCGGGGTCCTTCTGTATCGTCGAGCGCACTGATCCGAGTGGAGGTCATGACCGTGAGTGCGAGCCGAGCGATCCGAGCGGCGGGTGCCTGGGGGCATCTGTTGCTGGTCGTGCTTGCGCTAGGTGTCTTCGCGATGCATACGGTCGGTCACCCGGAGAGCGGCTCTGCCGGGGGCCACGGGGCCATGGTCTCGGCCCGCCCGCAGGAGGCGGTCTCGGGCAGTGGTTCGGCGGTGCGCTCCGGGCTGATCGATGAGAGCACCGCGGCGAGCGGCACGGTCGCTGCTGGAAGGGTTCCGAAGCCACTGAGCGTGGAGGGAGCCCCGGGCGGGAACGTCACCGCCGACAACAGTGGTCAGCACTCCCCGGCAGTCACCACTCCGCTTCGCCACACCACCCATGCAGGACCGACGGGCCATGTGCCGCCGACCGTCGATGATTCCGCAGTTGCCCCGCTGGAGCTCGTCGCCCTCAACGAAGAGGGGTCTGCCACGGGGCACGGCGAGCAAGCCGGAGTGCACCACCACGGCATGGTCATGGACATGGCCTCCTTGTGCGTGGCCGTCCTCGGCAGCTGGATTCTGGCCGCGTTGCTGCGTGCGGCGCTGGTCCGAGGGTCGGACTGGTTGCCGCACCTGCGAGCAGCCGTACTCACAGCGCTGCGCCCGGGGGCCCCACCGCCCCGGCCCCACCTCACCCGACTGTCCGTTCTGCGGATCTAGGCCGAATGCCACCGCGGGCGGTTCGCGCTGCCCGTCCACGCATACATCGGTAGGGATTCCCCGACACGGACAGCAAGTGAGGGTTCACCATGACCTGCAACACCGGTATCCGGGGCGCCACGGGTGCCCAAAGCTCAACCGACAAAATCGAAAAGAACAACAAGCGCGGCACACGGGCCCGCCGTCGTATCTCCCTCGTCAGTACGGTCGCCGCAGCGGGACTCGTGCTCGCCGCCTGCGGTGATTCAGATGGTATGGACGGTATGGACCACGGGAGCAAGAGCTCCCGTGCCGCAAGTGCGCCGGCCGGGCAGAACCCCGCACCGGGCGCATTCAACGACGCGGACGTGATGTTCGCGCAGATGATGATCCCCCATCACGAGCAAGCCCTGAAGATGTCGCAACTCGCCGAGGGGCGAGCAGAGGATCCTGAGGTCAAGAAGCTCGCGGTGGAGATCGCCCGGGCGCAGGACCCGGAGATCCAGAAGATGAAGTCCTGGCTGAAGGCATGGGGCAAGCCCGAGTCCGGGGGCGATGGAACGGATCACGGAGGCCACGACATGTCCTCCTCCGAGGACTCCGGGACATCCGGCGGCATGGCCGGAATGATGTCCGAGAAGGACTTCGATGAGTTGACGACCGCGAAGGGCAAGGACTTCGACAAGAAGTTCGCCCAGCTGATGATCGAACACCATCGGGGTGCCGTCGAGATGGCCGAGGAAGAGCAGCGGGACGGCAGGAACGCCACGGCGAAGAAGTTGGCGGATGCCGTCGTCAGCACCCAGTCGGCCGAGATCGACCAGCTGAACAAGATCGTCGCTCGGCTCTGACTCCCCCCGGGGACGCTGTCCGCTCCCCGTCACCACGGAGCGGACAGCGTCCCGTCCACCCCGGCCTCTTCGGGCCTCCATACCCCCCAACATGATCAGGACCCCATGAAGAAGCGTCATCTCGCCGCCCCCACGGCAGCGGCCGTACTGGCCCTTGTCCTCAGCGCCTGCTCGGGCAGCACCGAATCCGACGACCACGAAACGAAGGGCTCGTCCGGCGGCACGATCAGCCACATCCACGGAGTGGAGGTCGGCCCGTCCGACAACAAGCTCTACGTCGCCACCCATGAGGGCATCTACACGCCCGACCAGAAAGGCCGCCCCGAACTGGTCGGTGACCGCAAGGACGACTTCATGGGCTTCACGGTCACAGCCGACGGCTCGTTCCTTGCCAGTGGCCATCCGGCCCCCGGCCGGGACGCGCCGAACAACCTCGGCCTCATCGAATCGACGGACGGAGGAAAGACCTGGAAGGACCGATCACTCGTCGGAGAGGTCGACTTCCACTCGCTGGACCATGCCCACGGAACGATCTACGGCTACGACAGCACGAATGGCCTGCTACGGGTGAGCGCCAACGGCTCCACCTGGGGCAAGCGCAGCAAACTGACCGCACTGGACATCGCCGTCAGCCCACAGGACGCACAGACGATCTTGGCCACCACCGAGTCCGGAATCATCCGCAGCACCGACGGCGGCAAGAGCTTCGGCACGGCGGGAGAGCCCGTCATGGCATTCCTGTCCTGGGTCACTCCTGACGCCCTGTACGGAATCGACCCGGCCGGTGCCCTCAATCGGAGCGCCGACGCCGGCAAGACCTGGGCCAAGGTCGGCACCGTACCGGGAGGTGGCCCCCAGGCACTGACGGCGGTCAGCGCGACCCATCTGGTGGCCGCGAGCCAGGACGGCGTCTACGAATCCAAGGACGGCGGCAAGACCTTCACCAAGCGGCTCGACGTCACCTCCGGTGGGGGCCACTGAGCCGCTCCCGCCAGCTCATCACTGCCCCGGCCCGCACGCTTCCTCAGCGGCCCGGGGCAGCTCTCCCGACAGCCGGACCTTTGGGTACTCAGCCGACGTGAAGGACCCGAAGGCGCTCGGGTTCTGCTGGGTCTCGATCGACGACTTGGATCGGTGCCCGCGCCCACTGCCAAACGCTGATGCCCGGCGTGCGGGAGAACTGGATCCTTCCGCGGGTGCCTTCGACGGCGACGCGCGGCCAGGATTCAGCGATGCGTGCCCGGTCTCCACCGTGAGAACGCAGTACGTCGGCGAGGACGGCGACCGTGTCGTAGCCCTCGAAGCCGACAAAGGAGGGCGATGTCGCCAACCGCTCGCGCAGTGCCTTCTCCACTCGGGTCCCGAGTGGGCTGAGGTGCTCGGGCAGATAGCGCAGGAACGGGATCGCAGCGCCGTCGTCGCCCAGCAACCCCGTCCACTCAGCGAACTCCGGTTGCCCTGCGGGAGCACCGATTAGCAGCTCGGCGAGCCGCTGGTCACCACGGACGGCCTTGACGATCGACACCGCCGGCTCGGGACTGCCGACCAGAAGAAGGAGGGCACTCGCACGCTGGTCGACAAGTTCATCACACAGGGCGTTGGGCGCAAGATCGCCCATGTCGAACTCGACGACGGTGCCGCCGTGTGAGGCGAAGTGGTCCCGCAGGATACGGATCCCGGATGCCCAGTAGACACTCGACTGTGCTGCCACGGCGATGCGGCGATGCCCCGCGCCGAGGAGGAAGTCCGCATAAGTCCGCCAGCCGTGGGACTGCGGTGGGGCGAGGCGCGCGACCCATGGCGTCGGCTGTTCGGTGAGCGCGTCGAGAACCGCTGACGAACAGAGGAACGGCAGCCCGAGCGCATCGGCCCTGGCGGCTGCGGTGCGAGCGACGACGCTGTGGTACTCGCCCGCCAGGGCAGCCACGCCCAGTTGGGCCAGTTCGTCCACGGCCGCCGCGGCCCTTCGTGGATCAGCCGCGGTGTCCCGGACCACCAGCTCGATCGGCCTTCCGGCGACCCCTCCGGCGTCATTGACATCGCGAGCCGCCAACTCAAGTCCAGCGAGCAGGTGCTGGCCCGCCTCCACCCAACCAGGCCGGGTGAGCGGAACGAGAACGCCGATCCGGACGGTTGGTCCACCAGCCGGCGCCGTTTCGGCTGACAATGGTGTCGTACTCATGCGTCGGCATCTCCCGTGTGGCGCTTCGGTTGCCGTGTGCGGTGTTGTTCGCCGAACGGCAAGGCCCGGTGGTACGCGTTGATCTTGGCTCGCCGTGGCGAGCGCATCTCAGTGACCATGAGGGCATTGCATCCATCGCCTTCACCGAGAGACAACCGAATATCGGTTCGCTGACCTGCTGGCAGCGGGATGCGTACGAGGCGGTGGCGTCGACGAGGATTGGGCGGGCGTCCCGTCAGCGAGTGTCCCGTCAGCGAGTGCTAGCTGTCCGTACGCTGATCGGTTTCGCAGAGCTTGAGGACGAGTTCCCCGCTCAACGGGTCGGATCCCGGTACGGGACGGACCCGCGCACCGATCCAGACCATATGGGGAGCCGCTCCGACCACACGGCACCGGAAGACGAATCCCTCGTCGAAGCGCACGAGGGATTCATTGTGCGCGACTCCTCTGTGCCGGTGCACCACATGGGACTCGATGACAACACCACGGCCGTCACTCCGGACGGTCTCCAGATCACTGGCGGCGCAGACGGGGCACAACAGTCGCCGAAACGATGTGGTGCCGCACCAGCGACAGCGCTGGTGGATCAATCCCGGGCTCTCCTGCGAGGACGGTTGCTGCGTCGTTGGCCGTGCCGTCTGCTCCGTCGGCGGTCCGACGGTCCATCTCGGTGAATGACGAATCTGCGCAATGCGGGTTGCTGGCTGGGACACGACTCGACCCCCTGCACTCGACTCGGAAAACAGCACGCCACCACGTTGGCGCACCGGCACCATATGGCACCGAGTGCAGCACAGTAAAGAGTGCAAGGGGAATCGGCGATACTCAGTGCCAGTTTCGGGGCCTAGGCATCCTCACCCAGTGCGGACTCGATCTGCTGCACGACCTTCCACAACGGAGCCCCCCGAGGGGCGACCATGACGATGACCTCGCCCTCGTCGACTGATCTGTCCTTGTCATCGGTGGCGGCGACGGCGGTGGCAGGGGATGGTGTGGACTCACTCCCGCGCCCCCACACGGTTCGGACCAATGCCAAGGCGTGGTCGACGGAAGCATCCGCGTCTTCGCGACCGCCCGAACGCAACCAGCTGCGCAGGCCGTTGTTGTGTGCGGCGACCACGGCGGCTGCGATCACCTCGGCGCGCAGGGCGCCCTCGGGCTCGTCGCCACCCCGGTCATCGACGTATCGGCGCCGAAGGAACCCAGCGAGGGTGCGTTCGTACCGGCGCACCACGGAAAGCTCGTAGGTGCGCAGGCCGGGTACCTCACGCGTGAGGAGATAGCGCTGTACGGAGAACTCGGGGTTCGTCGCGTACATGCGTGTCACGAGTCGCGCCGCATCACACACCGTGTCGACCGGGTCGAGCGAGGCATCCGGTGCGCGCTCCTCCAAAAAGGCGGTCATTTCGGCCAGGCACCGCTCGTGGTCGGGGAAGACCGCGTCCTCCTTGGACGGGAAGTAGCGAAAGAACGACCGGCGACCGACACCGGCGCGAGCGACGATGTCATCCACCGTGGTTTGCTCGAAACCGCGCTCCAGGAACAGCTGGAAGGCAGCTTCGGCCAGCACCTCGCGCATGGGCGGCTTGGCGGCGATGGGCGCGGCGGCGGGGCCGGTGGCCGCCTTGCGTCGTCTCTGCACTTCAGTCATACGGGGAACGTAACACCGCGCCCCCCCATTTGGCACTACGTACCTTTACAGGGGGTACTGCGTACCATATGGTCGCGAGGACAGTGTACGAAGCGATCCGACTCGTCGGTGGTCAGTAGGAGGTTTGGTTGTGAGTTTGCGGATTGTGGTGTGTGTGAAGTATGTGCCGGATGCTTCGGGTGATCGGGGGTTTGGTGAGGATTTGGT
>NZ_JBHYZO010000038.1:0-34371 GCF_042753785.1 Streptomyces sp. NPDC059256
GGGGGGGGGTGCCTCGCCCCCGCCCGGCCGCCCCGGCCCCTCCCGCTCTCTGACCACCAGGGCCGTCGCCGAGGCCGCCCTCGCCGAGGGCCTGGCGGACTTCAGCATGCCCAGCGTCGCCGCCCGTCTCGGTGTCAGCCACTCCACGCTCTACCGCTATGTACACGACCGCGACGACCTGGTCCGCACCGCGATCGGCCTGGCCGTGGAACGCTCCCGGTGGCCGGAGAGCGAGCTGCCCTGGCGCGAGCTGCTGGGGGAGTTCGCCGACCGGATCTGGGAACTGTGCGACGCCCACCCGGGGTTCGCCCAGGCCGTGCTCACCACGCCGGGCACCCCCCCAGCCATCATCGAACGGCTGGTCCGGTACGCCCGCAGTCTGGTCGCGGCCGGCCTGACCGACCGCGAGGCCGTCGTCTCGGTGGACTTCGTCGCCGAACTCGTCCTCACCACCTGGGTCGCCATGCGCCATCTCGACCGGGAGACCAGCGCGGGGAACGGCCGGACGGTACGGCAGGAGTACCGCGACACCTGGTCGGAGACCATCCCGTTCGCAGCCGAGTTCACCGCCGACGCCACCTGGCACGGCCGCGGCTGGTTCACCGACAAGCTCGACATCTATCTGGACGGCCTCGCCCTCCGTATCGGCGCCCGCTCCACCACCGCAGACCACCGGGACGGCAACGCCGACTGAGATCAGGGGGATGCCTGGGCGGGGAGTGGGGACAGGGGGTTACCTGCGGGGACCGGGGGCGAATCCATAGCGGGCGAGGGGGCCGAGGAGTTCGCGTTCCTCGTAGGCGAAGTGGGAGAGGACGGCGTCCGTGAGGAGGTTGATCGCTCGGTTGACGGGGGCGTGGTCGCCGGGGTTGCGGGCGAGGTGGACCAGGGCCCGGTCCACATCCTTGAGGAGGGTGTGGATGGTGCGGTGTTCCTTGTCGAGCCGGTCGAGTACCGGTTGGAGACTGCGCTGGCTGCGGCGCAGATGGGGGAAGACGGTGCGGTCCTCCAGCCGGTGGTGCTCGGCCAAGGAGCGGCAGGAAGCGCGGCAGATCTCGCTGAATCCGCCGTCGGCGGTGGCGAGGGCGAGTGTGTTGATCCGGCCGCGGGCCCGGTCGATGGAGGCACTGCCCTTCCTGACCTGACGCAGGATCTCCCGCACCTGTGTGAGTTCGCGGCGGTAGTGGTTGTGCACCTCGACCAGGCGGCGGGCCTCGCCTCGGCCCTGACGGCTACCACCGTCCCGGGTGGTCTTCGCGGCGGTGGGTCGGCCAGCCTTGTGGGCCGCCTTCTTGGTGCCGTGACGTCTTTTCGGCGCGGGTGCCGGTACGGCTCCGGTTCGGCCGCTCTCCGTGCGGTCCCCGCGCCGACGGCCGCCGGTCCTCTTGTTGCTCATGGTGGCTCCTCGGGGCTGGGATCGCCTTGGGCTGTGCTCGTGCGGGCGGGGCGAGAGCGGCCGTGGGCGGCTGGGGCGGTACGACATGGCTTCGCCAGCCCGTTGGGACGCGTCGCCAGCAAGACCGGGGGCTGGCACGGCGGCCTCGTCGATCATGCACTGTAGGCCGGGGACGCGTTCCGGGAGTGGGTAGCCGTGGCCGGCCAGCCAGTCGTCACCGTGACGGCCGGTGGTCCGCAACGCCCTCGGCCCGTACGAGCCGACCGTCAGTGGGGCGGGCTGCTGCGGGGTGGAGCACACAGCCCCAGGTATTTAGTTGAACAACGAACTATATAGCGGTTCTGGAAACCGGTCAAACGGTGCGTGTCGCATCAACGGTGCGTGTCGAATCGGTGGGGAGGACGGTGGGGAGGTCGCTTCGGGCGGCTATCAGCACCTTGGTCACCGACAGGCCGTCGAAGTGGCTCGTATCCAGGTGGTATCGACGGGCTGCGGTCGGGGTGCATGCTCCCGGCCCTCGGTTCGTCGTCCTGGCCGGGTGATCAAGGCCGGATTCTCATGGCGCGCCCCGAAGGGCCGGGCTGGCCGGAGGTGGCTGCTCCGTTTTGACGGCCGTGAGTGCATTGAGCCGGGCGGCGCTGTGCGCGGGGCCGCGTGGCGGCCAGGACGCCCACCAGTGCGGCCATCGGGCGTGGTGAGCCGGCTGGTGGGGCTTCATGCCGGGAGTGGATTGCCGATTAGCATGGGCGGTCGCAGGAGCATCAAGCCCCCTGATTACCAAGCTACTTGGACATACGGGACCGGTGGGAGCATCTTCTCGCTGGTCTCGTCCGGGTCTGAACGAACCAGAGGAATCGGAAGAGATGAAGTCTAGGTTTTCCGTCATCGGCGCCATGGTGGCGGCAGTCGCGTTGCTGTTATCCGCCCAACCCGCGGTAGCGGCCGAGCGGCCTCTGGAAGGCAACGGTTGGAAGCTTCTGCCCCAGCACCGCGTGACCAGCATCGAGCCCGGCACCGTCTTCACCGTCACGTTCACGTCAACGGCGCTCAAGACCAAGTACACGCCGTATCTCACCCGGTCGATCGCGCAGCTCCAGGCCGAAGGCGTGAACATATCCATCGGTGGCGTCACCAACGTCGATCCCGCAGTGTGTCCTCCCACCAAGGGAACGATCCAGTTCGCCGAGGTCTACCGGCCTCTGAACGGGCAGCCGGGCATGTCCCGCGCCCTGCCCTGCTGGACCGGCGACAACGCAGCATGGGGCGGACACGTCCAGATGAACTCGGAGTACTGGACCGGGTGGTATCTGCCCACGTACATGCTGAACAACGTCTTCCCCCACGAGATGCTTCACGTTCTCGGCCTGGACCACCCCAACAAGGACCTCAACGGCGACGGCACCGTGGCGGCGGGCGAGTGCGTAGCCACCTCGTACGGCATTAAGCCCATCATGTGCAGCCCGAACGGCGGCTACACCACAACCGCCGACCAGGGCAAGTTGGTCGGCTTCGATACGGCAGGCGTGCGACAGCTCATCGCCAACGGCACGATCCCGTCCATCTCCGCCAAGCGTGAGAATCGCCCCGCACGTGGGGAGATGGGTTCACCGATCGGCTGAGGCGGTGACCGGCTGAGCAGGGTGGCGCCGCCCCCGTACCTCGGTGGCGCCGCCCTGTTCCCCGGGCATCGGGCCGGGCCGGCCCTTCCGCCCCGACCACCTGTCCGCGTAGTAGACGCCGGTCTCAGGCTGTCGGCCTGAAGGGCGCGGTGGAGTACGGCGCGGGGGCGATGATGTGGTGGTGGCCGTCCTGGACCTGGTAGACGAGGTGGGCCTGCGCGATGGACGGGTCGGTCGTCTGATCCGGGTAGACCAGATTGGTCTGGTCTACGGAGCCGAAGTGGTAGGAGCCGTTGACCCCGCGATGGACGATGCGGCGCAGGACACGGTTGACCTCTTCGGTGTCGTGCGGCGAGTCACACTGCGACCATGCCGCGGCCAGCAGATGGATCATGTCGTAGCGAATTCCCGCGCTGGACATTCCGGATGTGCTCCCGAAGCGCTGAAGGAACCGTCGCTCGAATTGATGGCCGAAGTCGTCGCCGTACAGTCCGCTGACGGTCGCCCAGAGCATTCCTTCGGCGAGCCCGTCGGCTTGGTCGAGGAATTGGGGAACCGAGGGCGAGTACAGGGCGTACAGCAGGGCATCGGACGGATCTCGCCGGAATTTGCGGACAAAGGCGGCCAGCTCGGCGGCGGTGAAGTGGGCGACCATGACGGCGGCGGGGTCCAGGTCGCGGATTCGCTGAATGACCGTGGTCCAGTCCGGCGAGAAGGAATTGATGTGCTCGACGGTCGGCCGCCATCCGGCTCGCTCGGCCGCCTCCATCGCGGATGGGGTGAACGTCCTCATATCGGTGTCGTCGGTGTCGAAGACCTGAAGTCTGTTCGAGGTCGGGCGCCACGCGCCTGAGTCGCGCAATGTGGTGAGCGTACGGACGAAGCCGATTCCGTACACGCTCTCTGGACCGCATACCTGGAAGACGTTGCTGAACGTGTCGGACTCGTCGGCGATGAGATCGGCGGCGCTCGCCGACGTCGAATGGTGCAGGAGGGGAGAGCCCGCGGAGGCCGCGGGGAGGAACTGCGCACTGAGCGAATCTCGGGACCGCTGGAGCGTGTATCCGGTGGTGATCGCGTCGACGTCCTCGCCGACGAGTCGTTCGATCGCGTGCTGTATCGCCCGGCCGTCCTGGATGTTGACCCGGAGCGGGACGTGCTCGATCCTGCGGCCGGCTACACCGCCGCGTTCGTTGATCTCGTCCACGGCGAGCCTGGTGCCCTGTTCCATCTGGAGGCCGTCACCGCGCCAGTCCCCGGCGGAGGGGTAGACGGCACCGATCATCAGCGGCCTCGGCCGAGTGACGCGCCGCCGTGGAGTGGGGTGGGACGGGCTCCCGGGGTTGTCGCGTACCGCCGCTTCCAGCCTGAGCGGGCCGAGTGACGGGAGGCCCACCAGGTCGCCCCGTACCGGGAGGGTGAACAGGTCCCGGTCCAGCGCGATCGCCGTCGCCGCAGCACGGCTGGTGACGCCCAGCTTGTGCAGGAGCCGCTCGACGTGGGTGGCAGCCGTACGCCGGGAAACCGTCAGACGGGTGGCGATATCGGGGTTCGTCAGTCCGCAGGCGACCAGGGTCAGCACCTGGAGTTCACGCCCGGTGAGTCCGGAACGTTCCTCCGGCGTGAACGGCCGGACCTCGACGTGACAGCCCCCGGACGGACGCCCGGCCGGTGCGATACGGACGCGCAGTATCCGGGGACGGTCCGGGTCGGGCTCCTTGGGGAGGGTGGCCGGGTCGGGGCTGGTGTCCCAGGCGAAGCACACGGGGGTGGGCAGCTCGACACGGGCCGCCGTGCGCAGATAGCGGGAAAGGCCGGCGTGCACGGTGATTTCGCCGCGATGGCGTTCCCGGATCTCACCCGTGCGGGACACCACGGCGATCATCTCGGACGAACGCGGCGGATACGTGCTCACCGGGGCATCGTAACCGCAGGTCCTGGTCTCTGCCTGTCGGTCATCTGACCGACGAATTCGGACTTTCTCGCTGACAGCATGCGGGCATCGCCCGGACTCAAGGGAGAGCCCTGATGCCCAGAATCGCCAGCTGTACTTCAGCGTTCCGTGAAGTCGCGGATTTCGAGGAATTCGCCGCACATATTCGGGATCTGCTCGACCAGTCGGCCGGCGCCGACCTCGTCGTACTGCCCGAGCTGATCACCTTCGAACTCATGACGGCCGTACCCGGCTGGCGTGACGCCGTGGATCTGGAGCCTGCGGTCGAGACCGTACAGTTCACCGACCGCTACCGCGAGCTCATGGCCCGCGAGGCCGCGGAGCGCCGTCAGCACATCCTCGCCGGTTCGCATCTGGTCCGCACCGTGGACGGCGGCCTGCTCAACGTCGCTCCTCTTTTCGGGCCGGACGGAGCGCTGCTGCACGAGCACGCCAAGACCCATCTCTTCCCGCTCGAATCCTCCCTCGATATCGGCGAGGGAGACGACATGGCGGTCGTGGAACTTCCCTTCGGGATCGTCGGCGTGAACATCTGCTACGAGGCCGAGATACCGGAATGCGCGGCGTCGCTCACCGAGCAGGGCGTACAGATCGTCCTCGTCCCCTCACTCACCATCACCGAGGCCGGATTCTGGCGTGTCCGTCACTGCGCCGCCGCCCGCGCCATCGAGAACCAGATCTACACCGTGCACTCCGGCGTCGCCAGCCCCGCCCGGGGGCCCTGGCCAGGAGCCTGGGCGCGCAGCGCGGTCCTGGGCCCCTGCGACGCGGGCTGGCCCGCGAACGGAGTCCTCGCCGAGACCGCCGCCAACGTCGACGCGGTCGCCGTGGCCGACGTCGATCTTCAGTGGCTCGCCGAGAACCGGAAGACGGGCGCCGCGACGACCTTCGCGGACCGCCGCCGACGCGCGGAGCTCTACCGGGCCTGGCCCTCCCATTGAGCCCGAGTTTTGCCACCGACCATCCCGATCAAGGAGACGAGCAGCCATGACCAAGCCGACTGTATGCCTGACCTTCGACTTCGACGCCATCTCCGTCTGGCTGGGCACCATGGGCCTGTCCACACCGACGTATGTCTCGCGCGGCGAGTTCGCCGCGAATGTCGCGACCCCGCGCATCCTCGATCTGCTGGAGCGGGAAGGAGTCACGTCCACCTGGTACATCCCTGGCCTGGACGTCGACACCTACCCGGACGTGTGCAAGCGCATCCGCGACGCGGGCCATGAGATCGGCCACCACGGCTACGCCCATGAGGGCCCTACCAGCCTGGATGAAGCGGCCGAATCCGAGGTGCTGGAGCGTGGACTCGACGCTCTGGAGCGGGTTCTCGGAGTCCGCCCGGCCGGATATCGGTCCCCTGCGTTCGATCTCTCCCAGAACTCCACACGGCTGTTGTCCGACTTCGGGTTCACCTATGACAGCAGCATGATGGGGCACGACTTCGAGCTGTACCGCTGCCGTACCGGTGACATCGTCCACTGGGACCGGGCCGTGGAGTTCGGGCGCGAGCTGGACCTGGTCGAGGTGCCCGTCTCCTGGACCCTCGACGACTTCCCCTTCATGGAGTTCGCCCTCGCCCCGCCGATGCTGATGCCCGCCTCCACCGACGTTGAAGGGCTCGCCAACCGCTGGCTGGCGGATCTCGACTTCATGGTGGAGGAGGTTCCGCACGGCGTGTTCACTCAGACCTTCCACCCGCAGTCCATCGGCCGCGCCGGGCGCATCCGCATCCTGGAACGGATCATCCGCCGGGCCAAGGAGCACGGTGCACGGTTCTCCACCGTGCACCAGGCGGTCGGCGACTGGACCGCACAGTCCGGCACCGGCAGGGCCTGACACCACCGCGCCCCTCGGCCCTACGCACCGATCGTCCGGCGGCAAGTGTGTCCTCCCCTGAGGATTCTCAGGGGAGGACCACCTCACCTTCTGCGGCGTGTGGTTCGTTCGGTGTCGGACACCGAACGGATGAAGGCGATCGTGCGCGAGCGCATGCCTTCGCGGCGGGTGGCGATGATTTCGTCGTCCGGAGGATCGAAGGCTTGGCGGATCGGCTTGGTGTGCATCTTCACCGCGCAGTCGAGATCGGTGCACAGGAGGAGGCCGACCGCGTTTAGACGTTCACGTTTGTCGCGTGATGGTCGTCGGGCGGTGAACAGCGAAACCTCGTTGAACCGCCGGGTGGACCGGCATAGGTCGCACATCACCGCGCGCGATCCGTGTACCGCGTGGTTCGGGGCCTGCCGCAGCAGCACTCCCAACGCCTGGCCGTCCACCTCGGTGACGAGGTAGGCGCACTTCGCGGCGCGCAGATCCCGCCACCCGAGGTAGTCGATCCGGTGCCACGGGGTGTCGTCGAACCAGGCTGGCAGTCGTACTTTGTTCTCGGTCGGGTCCAGGTTCACGATCGCGCCGCGCACCTCTTCCCTGGTCATGGGACGCATGACGGCTCCTATCGCCGGTGGCAGGCGAAAGTGCCGGTCAGGATGGTCGGTGGAGTGCTGGAGAGAGACTTGTTGGTGTGGGACACCCGGGGTGCTCCTTGCTGGGAGTGTGAGATGACAGCAAGAGCAGGCCGAGCGGCCTCGACGAAGAAGGCACCCACTCCAGGCGCCGCGACATGCGCGTGGGCCAGGACATGGGTTGGTTCAGAGCACCGGAGAGTGTCACGTCCGGTCGCCGTCCGGCAGGGGACGGCATCAGAAGACGGACTACTGGCTAGACGGTGCCGCGAGGCGCGCGCGGCGCGAGCCGAAACATAAATCTCTCTCCTCGGGCACAAGCCCCAGAGCGGGTCGAAGGAACTCCGCGAGGGTAACAACGGCTCCGGGATGAATGCGAACGCTTTTTCGGCACCGCCCCACCGCAGTCCTGGAGCGGCGCCACGGCCACAAGCGCCTCGGCGGACTGCAGGCTGTTCCCCGAGACCGAGAGGGCGGTGGTGAACGTGCCGCGGCTCATCAACGGTGATGGCGGCTCACAGTTCGTCGCCCACCGTGGCTGGTTCCGGAGGATGCCGCCCACCGCCGTCCTTGAGGTCCTGCTCGCAGGTTCGTCGGTCGAGGGACGACTGATCATTGGGGATCAGTAGCACTGCGGCAACCTGCTCAGGGTGCTCGACGGCGAGCCAGCCGTCGCCTGTGAGATCACCGTCTCGCCCGAACGCCTCGTACCAGTGGACCGTCTGACACCCCAGCGCCACACGCTCCTCGTCGACCGCGCAGGCGTCCACCGCAGGCTCGGTTATCCCGTCGGCGCGGTCGAATCGGAAGTGGAAGTGGACCCGGTCACCTTCGGAGGGCACCTGTGGGTGGGGTTCAAGGCGCCAGCCAACGACCTCGGCGGTGACGCCGAGAGGCCGCCCGTCCGTGTCTTCGACCTGCACCCTGACACCGGCCGCACCGCGCTCCGCCGTCGTGTCGGTGCAGCCCCAGGAACCCCAGGAAGAGGAACAGCCGGATAGGGCGAGAAACGCCAGCGCCAACGGAGCGCCGGCAAGTCCCCGTGTGGAGAACACGGACATGACCTCCAGTCAGGACGGAGCGGAGCAGCATACCCCGGGGCCTGGTAGCTGCTCGTAAGGGCGCCTGGCGCCTGCGGCGGCGAACCCTCACACTCGACGTCACCAGCCTCGTCAACAACCCGTCAGGTCAAAACTCCCAGCGGGCATGGACTGGACGTGAAACGGTGCACAGCCGTTGTCCAACGCACTGGTTCCACGCAACCCCCACGCACGCGGCCCCCACCGGAGGCCATGGGTCACCTTCCGCAGCTGACGCGGCAGACCTCGCGGGGAAAGGCTCCATCGCTCCTCAGGGCCACCGCACCGCGACAGCGGCAGCTGAGACCTCGACCGTGTGGGGTGGTACCTCTGCAAGTGCCCCGCGCCACTGACACCGAGTTGGGCGCCGACGAGAACCCCGCCTTCGAAGGCAGGACGTTTCGCCTCCACCCGGCGCGGAACGGACGGGCGCTCGCTGTTCGTGCGTCAAACCTCTCTCTTCGTCGGGCGGCTCCCGTGCTGGGCCACCTTGTGCGGTGAGGTCACGGCTCGTTCCACCTCCCTACGACGGTGACTCGGCCACCATCGCCGGGATCGGGATCGGGCACGATCGATTCCGGGTCGACGAGGTACACCTCGTGACCATCCAGCGTGAGCCGACGCACGACCTCAAGCAGCATGCGCCGTGCCACGTCATCGATCGCATAGACCATCGTGAGGTCCAAAACCACCCTGACCTCTGCGGGGGCAGTGTTCACGATTTCCCGGACAACTCTCTCGGCTCCGGCGAAACCGATCCCACCTTGCAGTTGGATGACCCGGGCCGCGTTCGGTCCGCCGCCGACGACATGGTTGGACCGCACGATGGCACGCGCAGCGGCTGGGACCTCCATCACATGGAGACCCATGTCGGAGGAGAACCGCTCGAACAGCGACACTCCGCGAACGCTGTTCCCGTGGGCATCCAGTCGTGGTGAGAAGGTGGCGATGCCGATCTGGCCGGGGAGAGCTCCGATCAGGCCCCCGGCCACGCCACTCTTCGCCGGAATGCCGACCTGGGTCGCCCAGTCACCGGCCGCGTCATACATTCCGCAGGTGGACATGACGCTCAGCACCTGACGTACCACCGGCTCGTGCACCACTCGCTCACCGGTGAGAGGGTTTACGCCGCGATTGGCCAACGTCGCGGCCATCATGGCCAGATCTCGCGCGGTGACGAGCACAGAGCACTGGCGGGTGTAGCCCTCGACGATGGTCCTGGGGTCCTCGGTCAGGATGCCGTAGCCGCGGAGCATGTACGCGATGGCGAGGTTGCGGTGCGCATGCTCCATCTCCGACACGCACACCGCCTCATCAATCCTCAGCCTACGACCGGCAAACGCCGAAAGACCGCGGACCACGCGCTCCACGCGATCCGTCGGACTCATGCCCTCCGAACCGGCCAGCGAGTGGGCGGTGATCGCACCAGCGTTGATCATGGGATTGAAAGGGCGCCCAGTAGCACTTTCGAGGGAGATCTGGTTGAACGCCTCTCCCGATGGCTCGACACCGACTTTGGCAAGCACGGGGGCGAAGCCGCGATCAGCCAGTGCCAGCGCGTACATAAACGGCTTGGAGATCGATTGGATCGTCAACTCGGTATCGATGTCGCCGGCACCGTAGATCTCGCCGTCAACGGTGGCGAAGACCGCACCGAGGCGCTCAGGGTCCGCTGCCGCAAGCTCAGGGATGTAGTCCGCCAGCTGCCCAGACCTGTTCGACTCGACATCTCCGAGGGCCTCGGCCAGATAGTCGGGAATGACCAACCGCATGCGTCCTCCTCCGTCCTCTCGGGCGATGAATCTGTGATGCCAGCGCTGAGGCCGCCGTGGTGCACGTGCCTTCCTGACACTCTTCGGTGCCTTACCGAGTCACAACGCCGATGCCTGAACCGTAGCCGCAGTCCTCGTCCTCGGCCCTTCCCTGCTCAGCCACGCGGCGTAGCTGCTCGGGGTGAGACGAACCCCCGCCGAGCCGGTAGGCAAGGCTCGACAGGGGGTGAGGCTGGCGTGCCGCAGGGGCGGGCATCAGCCCCGCCCCGAGGGAGACGTACGTACCGGGCATGAGGGATATCTGACAGGCCACCGCTCGCATAATCCTCCTGGTGGGGCCGCCGCGACCCCCTTTATCCACCGGAGCGAGCGCGGGGCGGCGGCAATCGCGTTCGAATGATCATCCGCGATATCGGGCGTGGTAGATTTCGCTGATGTTCGAAAGTGGCGATACGGCCCGCGCCTCCACATCCAGCTCCATGCAGAGCATGCACAGAGCCATGCAGATGCTGGAGTACCTCGCCGAAAAGCCGATGCGAGCAACAGAACTCGCGGAGCGTACCTCCACGAAATGGGCGACCGCGCACCGAACCCTCGCGTATCTCCGCGAGCACGGGTTCGTGCATCGTGACGAGGCGACCGGGCTGCACTACGTCGGTCGCCGACTGTTCGCACTCGGATCGTCGTACCTGAGCGAGCACCCGCTGTTCCACACCGGCGAACCGCTCATGCGGAACGCTTCCGATCGCGTGGCCGGATTCGTTCAGATCGCTGAGCGTGACGCGTATGCGTCCATCGCGATCGCGAGCGTCGAACCGCGCAATCCGGTTCCCAGTCTTTCCTACGCCAACACCTACCGCCCGTACCCTCTGCACATCGGTGCCCGCGGACTGGTCCTGCTGGCTTTCGCTCCGGCGGCATTCACTGATGCCTACATCGACCACTACACGTCGGTGCAGGACGGCGAGAACGCCATCGTCGACGCCGCCGCGCTGCACGCCACCCTGGAGGGAGCGAGGACCTCGGGAGTCGTGACCACGGACCAGGACATGACCACGGCGACGACAGCGACCGCTGCTCCTGTGCGCAATGTCGAGGGGGTGGTGGTGGCGTCGGCGTCCGTTGTGAACGGACGGGGTGACGGGCATGATCCTGTCGTGGTCCGGGACGTCGCGCTGGGCCTGGCGACCTCGCTGTCCCAGTTGCTCGGGTGGCGAGGGAAGGTCGCTCCCCGATAGGTGCCTGAGCGTCTGTCGGTGGGATCGGGGCCCAGATGAGGTGCGGTGTGTCGCCGGCCTCCCGTAGAGCCTCCGACTCTCATGGAGGCGGCCGGCCGGGTGGCCCTTGCGGGAGCTACTGGCAAGGGCCACCCGGTGGGCTGTTCCTGCAAGCCGAAGTCGTCGGCCGATCAAACCCGCCCCTGCGAGGCAGGGAGGGGCTGTTGACACGCGGTCAGTGGGTGAGGTCCTCCTGTGGCCAGGGCGCGCCGTCGGCGACGAGCGCCTGGTGGCGGACGAGGGCGCGGGGCGCGTCGACGGCCGCGGCGGCCGTGACTCGTCCGTCCCTGCTGTAGACGGCGACGAGTCCGGACTGTCCCGGTTGGCCGGCGAGGATGTCGACCTGGTCGTCGGGATGTGGTGTCCCCACCATCTGCATCCGCGTGCCGAATTGATCCGTCCAGAAGGAGGGCAGCGCATCCAGCCGTGACACGGCGCTCCCTTCGGCGGCCACCGCACCGGCGATGATGTTCTCCGCCACGACGGTCGCCTGTAGGTTGACGTGATTCCAGTGCTCCGACCGCACAGGACGAGCGTGGCGCAGGGAGTACCACTTGGCCGCGTCCCCGAGGGCCAGGACCCCGGGTGCGGAGGTGCGACCTCCGTCATCACAGACCACACCGTTGTCCACGTCGATGCCCGCCCCCACCAGCCATTGCGTCTCGGGGACACCGCCGAACCCGATGACCACCAGGTCCGCGTCGAGGACACGGCCGTCGGCCAGCCGGACGCCGGTGACATGGCCATCGCCGACCAGCCCCGCCACACCGGTGCCCAGTTCGAGGACCGTGCCCCGTGCCGTATGCAGTCGGGCGAAGTGGTTCCCGACGACGGGCCCCAGGGCGGTGAACATCGGCGCGGGCTGAACATCGACGATCGTCACGCTGCGGCCGAGCGCGCGGGCACTGGCCGCGACTTCGCAGCCGATGAACCCGGCACCCAGAACGACGACCTTCGCCGCGACGGGCAGTTCGGCGCGGATGGCGAGTGCGTCCTCCATGGTGCGCAGGACGTGGACACCCCTCAGGTCCGCGGGGAACGGTGGCCGACGCGCACACGAGCCCGTCGCGATCGCGACAACGTCCGCCGTGAGGGACGACCCGTCGTCGAGCGTCACCGTGTTCCCGCCCCGATCGACCCGTAGCGCAGTGGCACGGAGCCCGGTACGCAGGTCGATCGCGAGGCCCGCCACCTCCTCCTCGCTCATCAGGTACAGCGAATCGGGCGCCGCGCGACCGGTGAGGAGGTCTTTGGACAACTGGGTCCGGTCGTAGTGCGCGTGAGACTTCTCCGCCCCGATCACCGTCACTCGTCCGTCGTAGCCGAGCCGGCGCAGCTCTTGGGCGAGGGACATCCCGCCGAGGGATGCGCCGACAACCAGGACATGCTCGGGCGGGGCCATCAGCCGGTCACCTGGAGGGCGCGCGCAGGGCAGGAACGCACGGCGCGCTCGGTCTTGGCCCGCAGTTCATCCGCCGGCTCGTCGTTGAGCACGATGACCTTGTTCTCGTCCTCGTCCAGGTCGAACACGGCGGGGGACTCCAGCATGCAGCTGCCGTACCCACGGCACTTGTCGAGGTGGGCGATCACTTTCATAGCAGTACCTCTGAGCTTTCGAATACGTCGGCGCGTCTGCGGACGCGCCGGGCGACCGGGGGACGACGTGGGGGGATGCGGCACGGTCAGCCGAGGAGATAGCCGCCGTCGATCGGCAGGACGGTGCCGGTGATGTAGCGGGACCCGTCACCGGCGAGGAAGACGATGGTGTCCGCGACTTCGTCGACGGTGCCGGGACGCTGCATGGGCACCACACCGCCGACGGGAGCCGGCTCATTCGGGACATCCACACAGCGCGCGTCGGCCTGTAGCGCCGCCGCGCTGGTTTCGAAGAGCCGGGTGGGAATCCAGCCGGGGGCGACTGCGTTGACGCGGACGCCTTGGGCCGCGACCTCGGCGGCCACCTTCTGGGTCAGGCCCACTACCGCGTGTTTGGAAGCGATGTACGCGGCGCCTCCGCCGCGGGGGACGAGACCCGCGGACGAGGCCACCGTGATGATGCTGCCCCGGCGTCGCTCGGCCATGGCGGGCAGCGCGGCCCGCAGGACGTTGGCGGTTCCCTGGACATTCACCCGAAGGACCAACTCCCAGGAAGCAGAGCTGAGTTCGGCGAAGGTCTGGTTCTGGTCGAAGATGCCCGCGGCGTGGACCACCACGTCCAGGGGGCCCAGCTCGTGCTCCGCCGCGCGGACCGTTTCGGTGACGGCGGCCTCGTCCGTGACGTCCACGCAGTACGCTGCGGCTGACGCGCCCAACGACTGGATACCGTCGACAGTCTTCTGCGCACCGGACCGCGACAGGTCCACGGCGGCCACCGCGTACCCGGCACGACCCAGTGCACGGGCGGCTGCGGCTCCGATCCCACTGCCGGCTCCGGTGACCAGCGCGCCGCGCCGGGTGGCGGAGGTGCTCATGATCCTGCCGGCTTCTTGACTCGTAGGAGGTCGATCGTCGTTCCGATGCCGCTGGCCTGGGCGCTGGTGTACACCACATGTGCGGCGACGAGGTCCTGTAGCGCGGTTCCGACTGATTTGTAGACGGCGATGTCCGTGGGGCTCTCGCGGTGCGCGCCCTCGGCGGCGAGCTGTGCGAGCGGTCGCATCTTGTCACCCAGAACACCGGCCTCGGCCGCGGCGATCAGGTCACCTGACTCCCCTCGGGCCTGTTCGGGTGCGTCACTGACGACAAGGGAGGCGCGGGCGATCACATCGACGTCGAGTTCGCGCAGCGCCGGCATGGTGGAACCGATGGACAGCACAGTCGCGCCGGGGTTGAGCCACTGGCCGCGCAGGGCGGTGCGTCCGGTGCCGATTCCGGTGTTGGTCGCCACGACCACGACTGGTGCCGAGGCTGCCTCCTCGGCCGCGTCCACCGGGACGACATCGATGCCGAGCCGCTCGGCCATACGTTGCGCGAACCGTGTGCGTCGTTCCGCGTTAGGGCTGAACACCGAGACCTTGGCGACCTCGATGGCGGCGCAGACACCTTCCAGATTGGTCTCGGCCTCCAGACCGGAACCGATCAGTCCGACGTTGATGGCGCCGTTCGGGGCGAGGACGCCGGCCGCAACGCCCGTCGCGGCGCCCGTGCGGGCAGCGGTGAGGTAGGCGCCGTCGAGTTGGGCCAGCAGTTCGCCGGACGCCTCGTCGTAGAGGCCGATCAGGTACTGGACGCCACCGGCGGCGACTTCGTTGAACACCTTGAAGCCCATCACGCCGGCGCCGCCGACGATTCCGGGCATCAGGCGGAAGAATCCCGGTTGCGCACTCAGGTTGATGCGGTCGGGGAGCTGCACACCACCTCGGGCCTCGACCCGGTACCCATCGCGCAAGGCGTCGACGAGGCGGTCCATGCGGAGGCAGGCGCGGACTTGGTCGTCCGTCAGGAGAAGCATGTTCGACAACTTTCTCGATCGTGGCGGTGCCACGGTCGGGTCACGGGGACGGGCTCGGCCCAGGGCCGAAGGGCTGGTCGAGGAAATGGGAGAAGACGTCCGGCGACTGCCAGGTGACGCTCTCAAGAGCGAGGGGATCGAGGCGGATGCGATGACCCAGTCGCAGTGACCGGATTTCCACCCGGTGGCCGTTCGGGGTCCTGATCTTGCTGACCCGCACGGCCGTGAACTCGTTGATCACGGTGAACTCCGCATCGACGACGCCCTCCGCGGGCAGCGCGGCCTCGGCGTCCTGGGGGGTCTCGGCGGACACTTAGATCACCATCCGCAGATGCGGCAGCCGGATGACGCTCTCGTCGAAGACGCTCGTGCGGCGCACCAGGCCCCAACCCTCCGGGCGTCGCCGCACCAGGTCGCGTCGCCCCGCCGGGGCGATGACAGCGGGGTGCGCTTGGTGGACGACGCTGATCAGCACATTGCTGTCGACCACGTACTCGCCCTCCTCCTCACCGGGCTGCGCCACGACGTTGGTCACGAAGCGCCGGATGCGATGCAACGGCACCTCGCCCCAGGCGAAGTCGATGTGGTCCGGCTCGAATCGGCGCGCCCACAGCGAGGCCAGGGAATCCCGGGATTCATCGACGAGATACACCCCGGGAACGGTCGGCCCCAGCGAGGGATCGTCGCGAGTGACGGTGACGGGAACCCGGTAGACGAACTCGTCCTCCAGCAGTGGAAGCCAGTTCGGATAGTCGTAGGCGTCCAGCAGTCGCGCCTCGATGTCGTAGAAGTGGCGCAGTGAACTCGATGTCTCGGCGTCCACCGTGCGGAACCGGGGGAGCGGGCTCGTCCGGATGTTCATCGGGTCTTCCTCCGTCCCGCTCCGGCGGACACGAACGATTCGTCGTTCATCAGCTCGGCCCAGCGTCGGTACAGCTCGCGCTGGTTGGTCTCGGAGTGGTCGATGTCATAGACGTCCCCGGGCCAGTCCGTCTCCGTGTCCTTCATCGCGGAGAGGCCGCCTTCGTAGACGAAGTCCGTCGCGCGGGCGACCGATCCGCGGCTCATGTCCGCGACGCTCGTCCAGTTCTGTAGGTCGTCGGTGTCGAAGATGCCGGCGAGGCCGACCATGCGCAGGTTGGCCCGCAGCGAGTGCGCGCGCTGCTCCTCGTCGTACCACTTCGGCACGAGCGCCCAGAGCATGAGTTCGCTGTGCATGTTGTCGATCGGGTGCCAGACGCGGAACTGGACGTAGGACACGGCCGGGGTGTCGTCACCGGAGTCGAGGGAGGCTGCGTCGATGAGTGACAGGTTCGGGAAGATGTTCCCGTGGAGGACGGACTGGCGTGACATCAGGTCGACTTGGGCCGGCTCCAGGGCCTCGGCCATCTCCTGCCACTTGTCCTGCGGGTAGCCGAAGAACATCGGCTCGGTGCCGGGCAGGTCGTAGTGCTGCACGCGGAACGCGTGCCCATTGCCCGCGACGACACATCGGCCCCGCATATCGGCCATGGAGACGCCGTCCAGTTGGGGGAAGGCGTCGGTGTTGAGGTAGGTGCCCAGTTCGATCGGGCTCTGATGGGTCGTGGCGAGGTGGTACCCGTCTCCGGCGAAATTCTCCGAACCGAGCTTCCAGTTAGTTCGGACCCTTGCGCGGGCCGGTGGGCCAACCGCCACCAGGTCACCGGCCTTGTGGAGGACCCCTTTGAGGTACCACGCGGCCGGCCCCAGTTCCTCCACCAGGGGAGGGGCTTCGGGGTTCCAGCTTGCGAAGACGAGCCCGTGGAAGCTCTCCACATGGGGCACGCGCACCAGGCCGAACGCCGACTTGTCGAACGACGGGTCGAAGACCTGTTTGCGTTCGGGGACCCCCTTGAGTTCGCCGGAGTTGGCGAAGGTCCATCCGTGGTAACTGCACCGGAAGTGCGATGAGTTACCGAGGTCGGCGCGGCACAGTTGGGTTCCCCGGTGGGTGCACGAGTTGAGGAATGCACGGATCTCGCCGCTCTCGTCACGGGTGACGATGACGTCTTCGCCGCCCAGGTTCCGTGTGACGTAGTCACCCGGTTCGGCGATCTCACTCTCGTGTGCCACGAAGAGCCAACATCTGCGGAAGATGCGCTCCATCTCCACCTGGAACTCTTCTTCGCCCCAGTACGACTGCCGGCTCACCCGGGTGTCGGTCACTTCTGCCCTGATCATCTGCAGACTCCTGTCGTCCAACACAATGCAGGCTCTATCCAAATAGTGGATAGCTCATCCACTTAGTGGGTTCGGTGAAGCTACAACCGTGAATGTCGGGTGTCAACGCCCCGGCGCATGGGCGAAAAGGTCCTGGTTTACGCCTCGGGCCCTACGGGGTCGTCGATTGCCGGATCGGTGGGCGCGTGTCGGTGCGGTGAGTCGCAGGGGTATCCGTTGGTACCCCATTGACCCGCATCGGGCTGATTGCTAGCCTCCGCAAACATCCAGCAAGTGGTCATCATATCCACTATCTGGATGTGTGGCGGGCTCGTAGAGCCGCGCCGACCCTCATCGAACGGAGCGTCCACCCATGACTTATTCGCGCCTCGAAGCCCGCGAGTGGGCCCAGCAGAACATGACGGGCATCTGCGGATGCGTGATGCCGACCTTCACCAGCGATCTGACCCGGATCAACGAACGCGCGATCCGGCACGACATCGACATGGAGAAGAAGATGGGCATGTCCAGCACGCTCATCGTGTCGGAGTGCGGTACGACCTTCGACGAACTCCTGCAGACCACCGAGATCGCGATCGACGAGGCCGGGGACGCACTGCAGACCGTGGTCCATGCCGCGCTGCCGACCCTGAAGGACAACATCCGCCTGATCCAGGAGTCGGAGAAGCGGGGCGCGACCTACGTACTGCTGTCATACCCGCTGACCTTCTACCCGCAGACCGAGCAGGAGGTCTTCGACTACACCAAAGCCATCGCCGACAGCACCAACCTCGGCATCATCATCTTCGCGATGCACCTGTGGAACTTCCGCCGACTGCACCCGAGCCACTTCTCACCCCAGCTGATCGGACGGATGATCGACGAGATCCCCAATGTCGTCGCCGTGAAGAGCGAGGTCGGCGGGCCGGGCGTGGGCGGTATCGCCGAGATCTTCCACAAGTACCGCGACCAGGTCATCGTCATGGACCCGATCGAGTCCAACTCCCCGGCGTGGCACTCGATGTACGGGATGCAGTGGATGGGCACTTCGAACTACGAGGCGTACGGCCCGTGGGTCGCGCGCTACTTCAACCTCATGCGCGAGGGGAAGTTCGACGAGGCGATGGAGATCTACTGGAGGATCCACCCCGTCCGCGAAGCGGACTCCGCCGCTGTCGGCCAGGCTGTCGCCGGAACCGCCATGGTCCACCGCTACCTGTGGAAGTACCAGGGGTGGCTCAACGGGTTCAACGGCGGCCCCATGCGCGCGCCCTTGTCGCGCATCAACGATGGGCAGATGGCACAGCTCCGCGCCGCCGCAGTGGCCGCCGGACTCGACGTCACCGACTCTCCGGACAGCGAGTTCTTCGCCGGCCGCAACCCGGCCTGACGTTCTGTCCGCAGTCCATGTAGCGAAGGATCCCCGATGACGACGACCATCCCCTCGCCGTACTCCGACCTCATCATCGGCACGGCGCCCCCGAACCGCCGACGTGACACGATCGACGTGTTCGACCCCTCCTGCGGCAAGCCGCTGAGCAGCGTCCCCGACGCCACCGTCGAAGACGCACTGGCCGCCGTCGACGCGGCAGCCCTGGCCTTCGGGTCCTGGCGGGCGCGCAGCCCACGGGAGCGGGCCGAAGTACTCCAGCGCTGCTGGGAGTTGATGAACGAACGCAAGGACGAGATCGCCACGCTCATCTCGTCGGAGAACGGCAAGACCCTCTCCGACGCCCTGGGCGAGGTCGCCTATGCCGCGGAGTTCTTCCGCTGGTACGCAGAGGAGGCGGTCCGGGCGACGGGCCAGCTCGGCTCCTCGCCGAACGGGGCCAACCAGATCATGGTGTCCTACGAACCGATCGGCGTCGCCGTTTTGGTCACCCCGTGGAACTTCCCCGCGGCCATGGCCACCCGAAAGATCGCACCTGCCCTGGCCGCCGGGTGCCCCGTCGTCCTCAAACCCGCCTCCGAAACCCCGCTCACCAGCTACCTCATCGCCCGTATCTGTGCGGATGCGGGGGTCCCCGACGGGGTGGTCAATGTCGTCACCACCAGCCGCTCGGGTGAGGTGGTGCGCGCGATGCTCCACGATCCACGGGTCCGGGCCCTGTCGTTCACCGGCTCCACCGAAGTGGGACGCGCACTCCTGCACGAAGCCGCGGACACGGTCCTCAAGACCAGCATGGAGCTGGGCGGAAACGCACCCTTCATCGTCCTCGACGACGCCGTACCGGACGAGGTCATCGACGGACTGATGATCGCGAAGATGCGCAACGGGGGACAGGCGTGCACCGCCGCCAACCGCATCTACGTGCACCGATCCCTGGTTGAGAAGATCTCCGGCCTCCTGGCCGACCGGTTCTCCGCACTGACCATCGGCCCGGGGACCGATCCCGCGACCGAGTGCGGGCCACTGATCAACGACCGCGCGGTGGACAAGATCGACAGTCTGGTGGAGTCGGCGGTGGCCGCCGGCGCGAGGATCCTCACCGGCGGCGAACGGCCCCCACGCGAAGGGTCGTTCTATGCGCCGACCGTCCTGGTCGACGTCCCACCGCAGGCGGACATCGTCCGCGAGGAGATCTTCGGCCCCATTGCGAGCATCATCGCCTTCGACTCCGACGAAGAGGTCATCCGAGCAGCCAACGACACCCACCTCGGGCTCGCCGCCTACGTCTACACGGCTGACCTGCGCCGCGGCCTGCGCATGGCCGGCGAGCTCGAAGCCGGCATGGTCGCCGTCAACCGGGGCCTCCTCTCGGACCCGGCGGCCCCGTTCGGCGGTGTCAAGGAGAGCGGACTCGGCCGCGAAGGCGGCACCGAAGGAATGCTCGAATTCATGGAGTCGAAGTACATCGCCACCTCCTGGTGACCACGATCGCCGCGGAAGGCGACCACCCCCGACTTCTCGGTGAAGAAAGCGAGAATCACATGTCCATCCCCACTCCACATCCGATCACCAGCGTACGGTCGGTCGCGATAGCGGTCGAGGACCTGCCCGTCGCCAGGGGCTTCTACCGTGACCTCTGGCAACTGGATCTGGTCACCGAGGAACACGGCCGGAGCTACTTCGGCTCCGGATGCCCCAGCAACTACATCATCAAGCTGCGCCAGAACGATGTCGCGGGCATCGAGCTCACCACCTTCGACGTCCGTGACCGGGCCGGAGTGGACCAGCTCTTCGAGCGCGTTGCGCGCAGCGGCACGAAGGTCATTCGCGAGCCGGGGGAGCGGGCCGACTACGGCGGCGGCTACGCGTGCGCGTTCTTCGACTGTGACGGCCGGGCCATCGAGCTCGCCACCGAGGTCGAACAGCGTGCCCACCGCCCGGTCGAGCGCGGCGAATCGCGGCCGAAGTTCATCAGCCACGTCGTCTTCAACACCACCGATGTGAACCGGGCTGTTGCGTGGTACGGCGAGGTACTGGGCTTCAAGGTCTCGGACTGGCTCCAGGACTTCTTCTGCTTCCTGCGCACCGGGAGTTGGCACCACATCCTGGCGTTTGCCAACTCGCCGCACACCAGCTTGAACCATGTGTCCTTCGAGCTCAACGGGATCGACGAGTTCATGCGTGGGACGGGGCGGCTGATGCGTGCCGGTGTCCAGCCCCTGTGGGGTCCGGGGCGGCATGGCGCCGGGGACAACACGTACTCGTACTTCCAGGAGCCGTCGAGCGGGTTCGTCATGGAATACACGACCGAACTGATCCAGATCGACGAGGAGCACGGCTGGACCCCCAAGGTGTGGGGCACCTCGCCCCAGGAGCAGGACCAGTGGGGCACGGCCAACGCCTTCGACGAGTTGATCCTCGCGAAGATGTCACCGGCGAACGACCCCGTCCTGTGGGCGCCGCCGAGCATCTGACGGCGCTTTCCCGTGCCTCGCTCGGCCCCGGTGATGTGTCCCGGGGCCGAGCGGGCCTTGTGGGAACCACGGTCCGGCTCAGTCCAGTC
This sequence comes from Streptomyces sp. NPDC059256, assembly GCF_042753785.1. Lineage (NCBI taxonomy): Bacteria > Bacillati > Actinomycetota > Actinomycetes > Kitasatosporales > Streptomycetaceae > Streptomyces > Streptomyces sp. NPDC059256. The sequence continues at coordinate 21,142 of NZ_JBHYZO010000038.1, forward strand.
GCCAGCCCAGCGCATGGGACATCGACCGGGCGAACTCGACAACCGCCCGGGGTGCCGCGGCCGAGTGCGCACCGTCCTCGTGGTAGTTGATGATCGCGGCGGAAGCGACGACGGCTCCGTGCTGGTCGCGGATCGGAGCCGCCGCCGACTTGCTCCACACCGTCACGTCCTGCGCGGTCACGGCGTAGCCGTTGAGCCGCGTCTCCGCAAGCCGCTCCCGCAACTCCCGTGGGTCGGTGATCGAGAATTTGGTGAGTGGCTTCAGGGGGCCGGCGAGGTAGTCCTCGATGGCTTCCTCGCCGGCGTAGGCGAGAAGGACCTGGCTGCGGGCGCCGGTGTGCAGCGGGTAGCGCCTGCCCAGCATCGACGATGCCGTGATCGAGTCGGCCGGTGTGCGGGGCTCGACGCTGGCGATCGCCGTGGAGAACGCACCGTCGCGCTCGGCGATCTGTACGAAGCCCCCCAACTCGTCCGACAGGGCACGCATGGCGGGCAGCGCGTTGTTCAGGAGAGCGTGGTTGTCGAGATAGGCGGCACCGATCGAGAACATGCGCCGGCCGACGTAGTGGAGCCCGCTGTCCTCATCCCGGCGTACGTACCCGCTGTTGCGGAGATACGTCAGGGTGCGGTGGGTCGTCGCCCACTTGGAACCCAGGGCGTCGGCCAGTTCTTTCGCCCGCAGGGGCCGCTCGGCGAGCAGTTCGAGGATCCGCATACCCCGGTCCATGCTCTGCAAAGTGGGCGCCGAGGCCGATTCCTTCGTCTGTGACATGTCTGCACACTATCAATGCGGACAGTGTATCCACTATGTGGGCGTCCGATCGGGAGTGGCTGACGGTCGGGGTGCTCTGCATGCTTGACGGGTCATTCCTGTGATGGATAGCTTATCCGTAATCCAGATATTGTATCCGCTATATGGATATGACGTTGTGTTCTCCGTTCCCTTGCGCACTTGCGAACAGTCCCCGCGCGAGGCCGAGACCTGCCCCCGCCGCGGGCCCGTCACCTCCGATGTCCAGGGCGGGCATCGCCAACACGGCGGGTCCGCAATGCCCGAGCGCTTTCCCACCCCCGAGACGGCAGGAATGATCAGCTATGCGTGACAGCCAGGGATGGACCATGCTGGCCGAGGCCCCAGCGGTGGCGACCGGAGTGAGACGGGCTGGCGACGTGATGAATGCCGTCGGCCCCCGGAGGTTCCTGCACGCGGGCCCCCCGCTGGAGCAGGACGAACTCGTCGGCCCCATGCGCGGTGCCGTCCTCGGCGCACTCGTCCTCGAAGGCGAAGCCCCGGACCTGCGAGGTGCAGAAGAGCTCCTCGACTCCGGCGCCGTATCCCTCGCACCTTGCCACTCGGCCAACGCTGTGGGGGCGATGGCAGGCGTCATCTCCCCCAGCATCCCCGTTGTCCAGGTCGAGGGAGCGGACGCAAGGACGGCGTTCGCTCCCCTCAACGAAGGTCTCGGCGAAGCCCTGCGGTTCGGCTCGACCAGCGACCGGGTGATAGCCCGACTTCGGTGGATGAGCGATGTGCTCGCCCCCACCCTCGACGCCGCACTGACCGCGGCAGGAGGCATGGACATCATCGCGCTACAGGCGGAGGGGCTGCGGCGCGGCGACGAATGCCACAACCGCAACGTCGCCAGCACGGCCGCCCTGCTCGCCCAGCTCGCACCAGCCGTGGTCCGCAACACCCCCGACGCTCAGACGGCAGCGTCCGTCCTGGAGTTCCTCGCGGGCAACCCCCACACATTCCTGGCCTTCTCGATGGCCGCTGGCAAAGTCGTTGGCGATGCCGCCCACGCCGTACAGGACACCCCCGGGCTGGTCACCGCGATCTGCGCGAACGGCCGACGCCTCGGACTGCGCGTGAGCGGCATCGACGGCTGGATCACCGCCCCCGCTCCCACCGGACAACCGAAGGTGTTCTCCGGCTTCACCATTGCGGACGCCTGCCCCGCGATGGGGGATTCCTTCATGACCGAGACCATCGGCCTCGGCGCGTTCGCCCTCACCGCGGCGCCGGCGATCAGCTCCTTCGTCGGAGGCACCCATGAAGAGGCGGTCGAAGTCGTGCATGCCATGCGCCAGATCTGCCGGGGCAGCAGCAACCGGTTCCTCATCCCCTCCGACAACTTCGCCGGCACACCGGTGGGCATCGATGTCGACCTCGTCTGCGAAACCGGCATCACCCCCATCGTCAACAACGGATTCGCCCACCGTCAGCCGGGCATCGGCCAGGTCGGTGCGGGACTCACCCGCCTCCCCATGGAACCGTTCCTCACTGCGCGCGACGCCCTCGCGGCCACCACCACCGCACCGGTGTGACACCCCCCAGAACCACCACACGAATGTCGCCGAAACCAACGACGTAGGCGCACCATGCCCCCTCAGGAGGATCGATGACTCGCGACGGCCCAACCGACGAACATCCGCTCCCCGACGCGACAGCGATCGCCCACGCCGTGCGGACCGGAACCCGATCTGCCGAGCAACTGTGCCGCCAGTCACTGACAGCCGCTCAGAAGGCCGACGGTGTCTTCTGGACGGTTGACCCCGCCGCCCTGCAAGCGGCACGTGACATCGACCGCCGTGCTGCACACGGGCATCCCCTGGGACCCCTCGCCGGAGTACCGATCGCGGTGAAGGACAGTTTCGACATCGCGGGACTGGACACCACACTCGGGCTTCGAACCCCCGTCCACCGAGCCGAGAAGGACGCGGAGGTCGTCGCACGACTACGCGCCGCCGACGCCGTGATCATCGGCAAGACCTCGATGGACCAACTCGGTTGGAGCATGACCGGGCAGACCCCGGGAAGGCCGCCCTGTCCCAACCCCACCGCGCCGAACACACTGCCCGGGGGCTCGTCCGCCGGGTCCGCCGCAGCCGTCGCCGCCGGAATCGTCCCCCTGGCGATCGGCGGCGACACGGCCGGATCGGTACGGGTCCCGGCAGCTTGGTGCCGCGTGGTGGGTCTCAAACTGTCCCACGCCAGCGTCCGGCTCGACGGCTGCGCTCCATTGGCGCCCTCGATGGACTGCGTCGGAGTGTTCGCCGCATCGGTACGCGACTGCCGGACCACCGCCGAAGTCCTGGGCGTGACGGGACCCGACCGCGCCGTCGCACTCCCGCGCATCGGAGTCCCCTCCCGCCTCCTGGAGCACGGCCCCATGGATCCCCGAGTCGCCGCAACCTTCGAAGCCGCACTCAACCGACTCGCGGACCTCGGACACCCGATCGTCGAGATCGACTTCGAACTACGGCCACGGGGCACAGGGCGCATCCTGACCCGTGAGGCGGCAGTGCAGTGGGCCGGTCGCATCGCCCCCGACGAGCCCGACCTGCTGACCGCATTTGACCGCGGCACCCGCATGGCCCCCGCCACCTACGCGCAGGCCCGGCAGGATGTGGCACACGCGGCGCACCGGTCAGCCGCAGTGTTCACTCACGTCGACGTGATCGCACTGCCCACCACCCCCCTCCTGCCACCGGCGGTCTCCGAGCCCGCGGCCGTTCTCGACGCCTCCCGGTTCACCCGCGCGGCCAGCGCCTACGGCTGGCCGGCGATCTCCCTGCCACTCGGCACCGGCCCCCACGACAGCGCACTCCAACTGATCGCCCCCCAAGGGAAGGACCACCAGCTCATGAACCACGCCGAACACCTGTGGGAGGCCCTCACATGCTGAAGGCCACCGACCCGACGCGACGGGTGATGTGGACACCGTCCGAAGAGTGGACGACAACCAGTGAGCTGACGCGGTTCCGGCACTGGCTGGCGCGTGAACGCGGTGTCGAGTGCCTTGACTACGATGCGCTCTGGCACTGGTCGGTGAAGGACATCGAAGGGTTCTGGAAGGCGATCTGGGACTACTTCGACGTACGCGCCGACGGCGATCCGACGAGTGTGCTCACCGACCGAACCATGCCCGGCGCGCGTTGGTTCCCCGATGTGCAGCTCAACTACGCCGAACAGATCCTCGCCGACCGCGATCCCGAACGCGTGGCGATCGTGTCCGTCTGCGAGTCCGAGGCCCCACAGGAGTTCACCTGGGCCGAACTGATCGACCGCGTGACCCGCGCCCGAGCCGGCCTCATAGCCGCCGGCGTGGGTCGCGGCGGTCGGGTCGCGGCCTATCTGCCCAACACCGTCGAGGCGGTGGTCGCCCTCCTGGCGACGGCAAGCCTAGGAGCCATCTGGTCGATCGTCGCCCCGGAGACAGGAGCGACAAGCACGCTGGACCGCTTTCGGCAGATCGACCCCACCGTGCTGATCACCGTCGACGGATACCGTCACGCGGGACGGGAGTTCGACCGCCTGGAGGTGGTGCGGGAGATCGTCGACGAACTACCGACCCTCGGCCGGGTCGTCGTTGTCGACCACCTGAGCCCCGGCCGACCCCTCACCGGCATCACCGCGGCCGTCACCTGGGACGACTTCTGTGCCGCAGGGCCACCCCTGGCATTCGAACGAGTGCCCTTCGACCACCCACTGTGGATCCTCTACTCCTCGGGCACGACCGGTGCCCCGAAGCCGATCGTCCACGGGCACGGCGGCATCGTCCTCGAACACCTCAAGAAGCTCCACTTCCATGTCGACGCCCGTCGGGACGACCGCATCCTGTGGTTCACCAGCACGGGGTGGATGATGTGGAACTTCCTCGTCGGCGGTCTGCTCACCGACGCCGCAATCGTCCTCTACGACGGCAGCCCCCGCCATCCGGACCAGGCGGCCATGTGGGACGTGGTGGAGGCCACCGACACCACCTGCTTCGGCACCAGCGCGGGCTTCCTGACCGCCTGCCGCGCCGACGGCGTCCAGCCACGCAAAGACAGGGACCTGCGACGACTGCGCGCGGTCGGCTCCACGGGCTCACCGCTCACCCCCGAGGTCTTCGACTGGGTCTACGCAGAACTGGGCCCGGACCTGTGGCTGTTCTCCTCCAGCGGCGGCACGGACGTCTGCACCTCCTTCATCGGAGGAGTTCCCACCCTGCCCGTCATCCAAGGAGAGCTGCAACGCAGATCCCTCGGCGCGCCCATCGCCGCCTGGGACGACGACGCCCACCCCCTGATCGGCGAAGTGGGGGAACTGGTCCTCACAGCACCGATGCCCTCGATGCCGGTGAAGTTCTGGGGTGACACCGATGGCACGCGCTACCGCGAGGCGTACTTCGACCACTACCCCACCGAATCGCCCGTGTGGCGCCACGGGGACTGGATCGAGATCACACCCGGGGCAGGCGTGGTCATCCATGGCCGATCCGACTCCACGATCAACCGCGGTGGCATCCGCATGGGCACCAGCGAGCTGTACCGCTCCGTCCTGAGCCTGGACGCGGTCGTGGACGCACTCGCCCTGGACGTGATCGAACCGGATGCGTCCTCAAGGCTGGAGCTCTTCGTGGTCCTGGCCGCGGGGCAGGAACTCGATACCGAGCTGAAGCGCGCGATCACCTCCCGGCTGCGCACAGACTGCTCGCCACGACACATCCCCGACACCGTCCACCGAATCGACGAAGTCCCCCGGACCCGATCGGGCAAGCCGCTGGAGGTCCCGATGAAACGACTACTCATGGGCGCCGACCTCGACGACGTGGTGGACCGCGATGCCGTGGTCAACCCACATGCATTGGATCCCTTTCTACGGCTGGCCCAACAGAGACGGGACCGATGTGGGCAGTGACCTGACGGAGCACCCGTCCCTGCGCATCGAAGAAGTGGACCAGGGCGTCGCCCTCGTGACACTCGCGAGACCCGAGCGGCGCAACGCACTCGACGCCACGACCCTGGACGAACTGGCCCGGGCATTTGACGCCCTCGACGCACGCGCCGTGGTCCTCACCGGCGATGGTCCCGCCTTCTGCGCAGGATATGACCTTCGCAGCATCGGCGGGCCCCGGTGGGAACAGTCCGCCGAACAACTGATCGCCCATCCCCGCCACGCAGTGTTCGACGTGATGGAGCGCTCCGCGTTCCCGATCATCGCTGCGATCGACGGCGCCGCCCTCGGAGGCGGACTCGAACTGGCGTCCTGTTGTGATGCCCGAGTCGCCACCCGCGATGCGTACTTCGCCATACCGGCCGGTGATCTCGGCCTGGTCTACTCCGACACCGGGGTACGCCGTTTCGCATCGGTCTGGGGCGGCTCGCTCACACGCGAAATGCTGCTGTTGGGACGACGGGTGGACGCCGACCGCGCATGGCAGGTCGGAGCCATCGCCGAGTTGACCCCCGACGGCGCCCACGTCGAGACGGCACTGCAACTGGCCAGGCGCGCAGCCCGACTCGCGCCCCGGGCCACCGCCTCCAACAAGCGGATCATCGGCGGCACACCCGCCCCAGCTCCCGTTGGCCCCTCGCTCGACGCCGCCGCCCTGCGCCAGGCGTGCTTCGGTCCGGACGGTGAACTGCGCGCCGGCATCGATGCGTTCCTGCGCAGCCGTGCGGTGCGCTCGATCGACGACACTCGACGAACGCCGTGAGCCCCTGCTGACCGTCGCGGTGAAGCACTGAGCTCGCCCCTCGCCGCTCGCTGCTCCCCTCGCCGTCCGTCGGTGTGGCGCAGGTGAGCCTTGCGGCGCCGAGCCGTGAGCTGCCGCTCGCTAGGGCCCCGGCCCAGCGTGGCCAGGGTTGCGCCGAGCGCCGACATGACTGGACCCGCCCTGACGCCCGCCGTCCACTCCACGCGTCGAAGGGGCCATCCGCTGCGGGAACCCCCTGTTTTCGCTGTTCACCGGGGTCGCAGCGGCGAGACAAGTCAGTCGAGACAGCAGCCGCACACCCATTGACGAGACTTCTTCGACCCACCTAATGTCTCGGACACACTATCCGATCAGTTGATTTCATATCCACTATATGGATAGGAATCTCCGAAGGGAAGTAGGCAAACCCCATGGCCCGACGCATCGTTGACCTCTCGATGACCGTGGACACCGATCCGACCCTCGACGGCAAGGGAGTCACACTCGTCCCCCACTCGGAGGGAGCCAAGTGGAACAAGGACAACTACGACATCGACCCCCAGGACTGGCCCACTCCTGGTGAGGCATACGCCATCTGCAACCTCGAAATCACGGACCACACCGGCACCCACATGGACGCCCCATGGCACTTCGGTCCGCAGATGGCCGACGGCTCCCGACCGAAGACCATCGAGGAATGGCCCCTCGAACGCTGCATCGGTGACGGCGTCGTCATCGACATCCAGGACTGCGCGGACGGCGAAGAGGTGTCACTGGACAAGCTCCAGCAGAAGTTCCGTGACATCGACTACACGCTCAAGCCCGGCGACATCGTGTTGTCGATGACCGGCAACGACAAGTACTTCGGCACCGACGCCTATATGAACCGCGGCGGCGGTATGAGCCGCGAAGCCCTGGAATGGATGCTCGACCAGGGGGTCACCACCGTGGGAACCGACGCCTGGAGCTATGACCGACCCTACGCTGCATGGGCCGCCGACTACCACGAGCACGGCCACGACCCGAAGTTCCTCTGGCCCTGTCACCTCCTCGGATTGGAGAAGGAGTACGTGCACATGGAGAAGATGGCCAACCTCGACCAACTGCCCCCGCACGGCTTCCAAGTGATCGCCATGCCCCTGAAGATCGCAGGCGGCACTGCCGGCCCCGTACGCGCGATCGCACTCGTCGAAGAGGACTGACATGGCCGCCGACCTCAACCTCATCACCGAGGTGCCCGGCGTCCTGTCAGGAACGGCCTGGCACTGGGCGGGCACCGTGGACCAACTGGTCTTCACCTCCGGGCAGATCGGCTGGGACGAAGCGGGAAACACCGTCGGGCCAGACGATCCCACGGCCCAGACCGAGCAGGCATTCGCCAACATGGCCCGCACCCTGGACGCCGCCGGCAGCTCCATGGACCGCATCGTCAAGATCACCGGCTTCATCGCCAAACCCGAGGCACTGGAGGAGATCAGGGCCGTCCGTGACCGCTGGCTACCGACCCGCCCTCCCTCCACCTTCGTGTTCGTCGCAGGGCTCGTACAGGACGACCTCATGGTCGAGTTCGAAGCGATCGCGGTGAAGAAGCCTTAGCGCAGAGGGTGCCTCCCCCAGCCCAGCGGCAGGGGAGGCACCCGTCACCGCCCGCACACCCACCGAGCACTGCCCCGGGTGGTAGAGCAGTCCCGACAGCCCGTACCGTCCCCAACGCATTCGGCCCGGTGCGCTGGCCCTCGCACCCGTCCGCTCCTCGGTCGCCTCGCCACATCGAGTGCCGGACCTCGCAGCCACCCTGCCACCCACACACCCCACGCCGGACATCCGCGGCAATCCACACACCAGCCGTCAACCACGTCCCCCGGCAGCAACACCACACATCGACCCGCGCCCCCGTCCGCCGCGAAGCCGCGCCGGGGCACGCGCAGTCATCCGTCCGCGGCATCCCCCGTTCGCCCACTTTGGCCACTCCGGCCAGCTCGGCGGTCGGTCGGTCCCCCACCCGCCGCTCTCACGGGGCACCGCACCTTCGAGAAGGGATGTTCCAGCCCATGTCCGAAGAGATCTACACCGCCCGATGGCGGATGCTCGCACTCCTGGTGGCCGGGTACGTGGGCCTGACGCTGAACTGGTTCAACATCGCGTCCGCCTTCACCCCGATCAGTGAGGACCTGGGGGCCTCCTTCACCCAACTCGCCTTCCTGATCGCGCTCTTCCTCATCGGATACGGCGTCGTCCACATTCCCGCAGGACTCCTCGCGACCCGACTGGGTCTCAAGCGCACACTCGTCCTCGGCATCGTGCTGGAGAGCGTCGGCGGCATCCTCTCCGGGATCGCCGTCGAATACACCGACCTCGCGATCTACCGCGTCCTGGCCGGAATCGGCGGATCAATCTTCCTCTCGGTCTCGGTGGGGGCAGTCACCGTCTGGTTCCGTCACCACGAGATCAACCTCGCCCTGGGCATCACCGGTGGAGCCGCCTTCAGCATCGGCACGGCACTGGGTCTGTACGGATGCGTCGCCCTCACCGACATGGTGGGCTGGCGGGCGATGCTGATCACCTGCGGCGTTCTGAACCTCATCGTGGCCGCTGCCGCAGCTGCGTGGTTCAGAACCCCGTCGGACGTGGCTGGCCTCGCCGGCGCCGAGATCACCCGGGAGGGACTGTCGAAGGCTCTGTGGGACCGACAGCTGTGGATCTACGGCGGAGCCATGATCGGGGTGTACGGCGCGTACATCACCGCCTCACAGCTGCTCGGTGAGTACGCGATCGACGAATTCGGATTCAGCACCGGCCAAGGAGGGCTCCTCGGCGCGGTCTTCGCCCTGGCGGGAATCCCGGGCAGCCTGATAGGCGGGCACCTGGCGGACCGTCTCAAGAACTACCGACTGATCATGGTCGTGCCGTTTCTTGCGATGAGCGCCGCCCTCTTCCTGCTGCCCGTCCGCTCGGCGCCGCTGCTGTGGTTCCTCTCAGCGCTGATCGGGTTCCTGTTCCTCTTCAGCTTCCCCGCCTGGCTGTGCGTCCCATCCGACGTGTCGCGCGTCGACCCGGAACATATCGGCACCGCGGTGGGTCTGATGCTCACCCTCGCGGCGGTCGGCGGCTTCGTCGTCCCCGTGGTCTTCGGGAAGGTCGTCCCCGCCGCAGGCTACGGTGCCGGCTGGGCCGCTATGGGAGCCCTCTCGGTCCTCACCGCACTGATCGGCCTCCTCGGCCGCCCGGGCCCCACTCCTCCCCTCAACAGTGAGCCCGCGCGAACCGTCGACGCCGCCTGAACGTCAACGGGCTCACCGCCCGTGGGGGCGGTGAGCCCGTGGCACATGTCGTGATGGCGACGGGCGTTGGCGTGGTGTCCGTCAGCCTATGCATGCGTAGTTGTGGAATCCGGCGGCGACTTTCCCCCAGCGGCCGTCGGCCTGGTCATCGTCGGTCAGTTTCTGGAGTGGGCGCCAGTTGGCGGAGCACGAGCCCCGAGCGCGGATACTTCTCGGCGATTTGGGGATGCCGCTGACCTGAGCACAGTCGGCGGCCACTGTGGGGAGCAGCCCAGGTGCGCGGGAACGGGTTGCTTCCGCTGCTCATGGGATGGCCACGGGTTTGCATCCCGGCCCGTGGCGTCCCCCGGCCATCGGCGCGTCCATGGTCTCGACCCGTGGAACCGCACCCAGGATCCGTCGAGGGTCAGCCGGGCAGCTCGACGCCGCTCTTGCCTGGACAGGAGTCTTCCTTGCTTGACATGGACGTGCCCAGTGGGGGCACACGCCTCTTCACGGACCCGCAGGATCCGCTGGGACCGCTCCCGCGAACACACCTCACCAGGAGAAGGTCATGACCACTCAGCCCTTCCGGCGTATCCCGCCGCTCTCCTCGACAGGCACCGGCCGGCCTCTGCCCGAGCAAGCGCAGGGGGCGGGAAGCGTGAGGGCGCGCTTCTCCCACCACACCCGCTTCACCCCCGGCCCGGAGGGCGGACAAGAGCGGGCGACCGTACATCTGGCCGGAGAACTCAACCTCGAATCACATCGCAACGCCCAAGCGGTCCTTGAACTGTGTGTCACCATCCGACCCGCCCACATCACCATCGACCTCACGCGCCTCACCCTGCTCGACCGCGCCGGCGTCTCCGTACTGAAGACCGCCCAGCACCAGGCCAACGACGCGGGCATCCCCCTCACACTCACCGGACGACCACCCCTCAGCGTCGCCCGCCTCCTCAACCTGACCGGCACACCCCACCCACCACAGGAGGAAGCCAGGCACCGTACCGACCGCGCCGCGGGCTGCTCGCTGGAGGGCACGCACGGTGTGGCCCCGCGCCGGATGGCGGGCCACCGGATCGCTATGGTCACCCTCGCGGGCGTCACGGTCCTCGTCTCCCTTCTCACGGCCTTCGCCCAGACACCCGGTTGAACCGTTCGATGCCTATCTGCACTTCACCCGGAGGGCAGAAGCGGCCCGGTGTGAAGGCTAGGACGGACCGAAAGCAGGTGCGCTCCAACTTGCTGACCGTCGGCGGCGATCATCCTGACTGGAAGCAGACGCTGGTTCGTGCCCTGATCTTCAGACGCGGCTCGCAGAGCGAGAGCGCGGGGCCGTCGGGGCGGGCTCAGTCTGGTGCACCAGAGCGGTAGGTCAGGGCCATGGACGTGGTGAGGAGGTTGGCGCCACTTCAGGGTTGGGCACTGTTTCTCGGATCCTGTTCTGAGCCGGAGGTAAGAGCGACTCCAGCCGCTCCCACTCCGCATGCGTCCGATCTCCACGGCCCGTACAGCCAGTCTGGCGCCACCCCCCCCACGTACGTCGAAGGACCCAACCAGTGCCTAGATGAAGTTCTTGTTGATCAGGAGGTCCAGAATGTCGGTGCGGTAGTTGGGGAAGTCCATCGGCACGATGCCGAAGCGGGCTCGCTGATTCCTTCTGGGGTCCAGGTATGCGTAGACGCTCGGAAGGATCTTCTCGGCCCCGATAGAGGGATTGGGGATGGGGCCCTTGGCGGTGCTGGTGAAGTTGATGAACATCTTGGACGTGCTCTGGTCATAGAAGGCTTTGTCGAAGTGCGCGACGATCGCCCTCCTCTTCGCATCGTCCGAAACGTTGTACTGGTCCTGGATATCGCAGTTGTCGTTCCACCTGAGCGTCGCCCAATCGTGGGTGAAGTCAGTGAGGAGCACGACCTTTCCGCGGGCTTGTCCCAGGGTGGGCCATGACGGGTTGGTCCAGAAGAGCGAACGGAACCCCATGGACGGGTCGTCCAGGTGCCAGTTGAAGCGGCGCTTGAATTCCTCGGCGTTGAGTTTGTTGCCGCCGCTCTGCTCGTTCTTGATGCGCATGATGACGACTTCGCCCGGGTTGTTGCGCAGGAAGCTTCTACAGTCGCTGAGTACATCCTGGTAACGCTTGTACATGTAGACAGGGCCGTGGTAAAGGCCCATCTCGTTCGCGGTGCCCGCCAGGCCGTTGAGGCGGATGTCGAGGAATCGGATACCGTTGCCGAGCTGGGTCGGCAGGTTCCAGTCCTGGCATTTGGGGATGGCTCCCCCCGTGATGGAGCATGTGTTGTGGGTGCCGGGGATCGTCAGACTGGTGATGGGCAGGCTGCTGGACAGGGAGCTCATCCAGGAGCGGTAGGCCCAGCTCGCTGCAGCGGCTGCCGTTGGAATGCCGAGCACCGCGGCGGTGGCGAGGCCCCCGGCACCGGCTCCCCACTTCAGAACGTCACGACGGGTAGGGGACATCTGCACACTCCAGTTCGACCAGGGAATTGCTGTACTTGCTGGGGCGTACTGTCGTCCGCCCCGCCCGCGCGGGGGCTTTGATCTCCTCCGCGCAAGGGGTTCTGCTCTACTCCGAAATTGGTCGGTGGCTCTCTGCGGGACGGATGAGGCGGTTGTACGCCCGGGTGAGAACCTGCCTGTACGAGCGCAGGGCCGGACCGAGTCCGGTCACACTCGCTCTCACTCTCACGCTGTTCCTCATCTCCCGGTATGAGTGGTACCGCCATCTGGCCACATCAGCAGGGCCGTTGACCCGATGATCTTTCCAGCGAGAGAGAGGGACAACCGGCCCTGGAGGTTGCCTCCCACCGCCATTCGACTTGCCAACCCAAGGAGACCGGCGGGAGCTGGGGCCGACACACCATCAGAGACCACCGACCCGCTACCAGCAGGCTGGGTCCGTCGTTCAACCAGAACGCCTGGAAGGCCGAGCCCGTGGGGGAGTGCGGAAGGCCCGGGCCTGATGGGCACAAAATGCCCTGCCCGTCGATGAGTTGGAGAACCCCTACGCCCTTCGCCGCGGACTGGACGCCCTGTGCCGCACACTGGATGGAGACCGCTGCCGAGGCCACGACCGTGAAGCGGAAGAAGTCAGCCGGCAATGAAGTGTTGGGTATGGCTGTTGAACGCGGACACTTCACCCATAACCTGCTCAACGGGTCCCGATGGACGGCACCGCAAGTGGCGGCTGAAGTCGACCCGGAGCGCATCAGCCCTGGGCGGTTCGCCCAGGATATGACGGTGGGGTGGTGCCCCGACGAGGCGGCCGAATGATTCGCCGGCCCCGGCCGGTACGTACAGGAATCAGGCCGCCTCCAACCGGGCCCGGTGGACCGGATGGGAAGTGAAGCGCGGCTCGGTGTTGGGACGGGACCGAGGTCGTTGTGGGGGCCCACCGCGGTGCGGCCACCAACCGGCCAAACACCACACGCGGGGGGTAGGGGGGTAGTGGTGTAGATGGGCGTCTGGGGGGTTTTGGACGTCGA
>NZ_JBHYZO010000039.1:0-29030 GCF_042753785.1 Streptomyces sp. NPDC059256
CGCAAAACCCCCGACAACGACCACCCCACCAACGACCCCAACACCCGCTCACACTCAGCCATCCGCGACGCAAACACCACCGACTCATCCAACAACACCCCAGCCATCCCCACCCACTGCGACCCCTGCCCCGGAAACACCAACACCGACCGACCAGACACCACCCCACCACCACACACCACACCCGACGCCGGAACCCCCCGCGACAACGCCCCCACACCAGCCAACAACTCCCCACGATCCGCCCCCACCACCACCGCACGTTCCGCAAAACACGAACGCCCCGTGGCCAACGAATAGCCCACATCCACCACATCCAGCCCTGGATCCGACACCATCCGCGTATACAACGCCGTCGCCTGACCACGCAACGCCGCACCATCCCGCCCCGACAACGGCCACACCACCACCCCGGGCCGCGAAACACTCTCCGGCGCCTCCGCCAACGCCTCGACCGGCACCGACTCCACAATCACATGGGCATTCGTCCCGCTCACACCGAAGGACGACACACCCGCCCGACGCGGACGGCCGGTCTCAGGCCAGGGCATGGCCGCCGTGAGCAGGGACACGGCCCCCTCGGTCCAGTCGACCTGGTCCGAGGGACGGTCGACGTGCAGGGTGCGCGGCAGCAGGCCATGGCGCATCGCCAGTACGGTCTTGATCACGCCGCCGACCCCGGCGGCGGCCTGGGTGTGGGACAGATTGGACTTCAACGATCCCAACCACAAGGGGCTTGCAGCGGGGCGCCCTTGACCGTAGGTCGCGAGCAGCGCCTGCGCCTCGATCGGATCGCCCAATGTCGTCCCCGTACCGTGCGCCTCCACCATGTCCACCTCGCCCGGGGTGAGTCCGGCGCGATCGAGGGCCGCGTGGATGACGCGCTGCTGGGCCGGGCCGTTCGGGGCGGTCAACCCGTTGCTGGCACCGTCCTGGTTGACGGCCGAGCCGCGGATGACGGCGAGCACGGGGTGCCCTTCGTGCAGTGCGTCCGAGAGTCGCTCCAGCAGGAGCAGGCCCAGGCCCTCGCCGAATCCCGCCCCGTCCGCGGTGGACGAGAAGGATTTGCTGCGTCCGTCGGGTGCCAGGCCGCGCTGGCGGCTGAATCCAACATAGGGTCCGGGCGTGGACATCACGGTCACCCCACCGGCCAGGGCCAGCGTGGCATCGCCTGAGCGCAGCCCCTGACAGGCGAGGTGGATGGCGACCAAGGAGGAGGAGCAGGCGGTGTCCAGGGTCACCGCGGGCCCTTCCAGGCCCAGGGTGTAGGCGACACGGCCCGAGGCCACACTAGGTATGGTGCCGGTGCCGAGAAAGCCCTCCAGTTCCTCGGGAACCCGGCCGAGCCTGGAGCCGTAGTCGTTGTAGATCACTCCGGTGTAGACGCCGGTACGGCTGCCGCGCAGCGTCGACGGGTCGATCCCCGCACGCTCCAGCACCTCCCAGGACGCCTCCATCAGCAGCCGCTGCTGCGGGTCCATCGCCAGTGCCTCACGCGGCGAGATGCCGAAGAAGCCCGGGTCGAACTCGGTCGCGTCGTGCAGGAAGCCTCCCTCGCGGACGTAGAAGGTCCCGGGCGCGTCGGGGTCGGCGTCGAACTGCCCCTCGATGTCCCAGCCGCGGTCGGTGGGGAACGGGGAAACCGCGTCACGTTCCTTGACCAACAGCTCCCACAGGTCCTCCGGGGTCCGTACACCACCGGGGAAACGGCAGCTCATGGCCACGATCGCAATGGGCTCGGCGGAGTCGTCGAGGAGCCGTCGGTTCTCCAGCCGCAGCCGCTGGTTGTCCAGCAGCGAGGCACGTAGGGCCGCGACGACCTGGTCCGTGTCCGTGGGCATGCTGTTCGGCCTCTCCATCTGTCCGTGTTGGTCAGTCACGTTCGCCGCCCAGCGCCATCCGGACGAGGTCTCCGACATCCATGCCGATGATGTCGTCGGCGGGGATCGGCGGCGCCTCCGGCCGGTCGACGAGCCGCAGGAGCGCGTCGAGCAGGCCGGCCCTGCGCAGCTCGGCGGGCGGGATCGTGGCGAGCAGGGAACGTATCTCCCCATCCCCCGGATCCCGCCGGTCCGCCCGGTCTGCTCGGTGGACGCGGCCTGTGGCAGCCGCCTCGTCCGGCACGAGTCGCCCGGTCAGATAGGCGGCGACCGCGACCGGGGTGGGATGGTCGAAGACGAGGGTTGCAGGCAGCCGTTGACCGGTGGCCGCGTTCAGCCGGTTGCGGAGTTCGACCGAGGTGAGCGAGTCGAAGCCGAGGTCCTTGAACGCCTGCTGTGGGTCGACGGTTTCGACACTGCCGTGACCGAGTACATCCGCGACCCGCCTGCGTACCAGTTCGAGCACGGCGGCGACTCGTTCTGCCGGTTCGAGTCCGGCCAGTCGGCGGCGCAGCGAGCCCGCCTCGGCTGCGTCCGTCCCGGAGGCCGGGCGGCGCGCGCTGCGGGGGACGAGGCGGGAGAGCAGGGCTGGGACGGGTGCGGTTCGTGCAGCAGTCCGCAGGCGGTTGAGGTCGATCCTGACCGGGACGAGGAGCGGTTCGTCGATGGCGAGCGCCGCATCGAAGAGTGCCAGGCCATCGTCGTTGCTCAGCGCGGCGGTGCCGCCCCCGACCATCCGCCGCAGGTCCGCGTCGGCGAGAGCCCCGGTCATGGTGCTGCGTTGGGCCCACAGGCCCCAGGCCAGCGACTGCGCGGGCAGGTGTTGTGCGCGGCGCTGCTGGGCGAGGGCGTCGAGGAAGACGTTGGCAGCCGTGTAGTTGCCCTGTCCGGCGTTGCCGACCGTGGCGGACGCGGAGGAGAACAGGACGAACGCCGTCAGCGGCAGGTCGTGGGTGAGTGCATGGAGGTTCAGTGCTGCGTCGACCTTGGGGCGGAGCACGTGGTGCAACTGCTCGGAGGTCAACGATTCGACGATCCCGTCGTCCAGGACACCGGCCGCGTGGATCACCGCGCTGAGCGGACGGTCACCGGGGATGTCGGCGAGCAGGGTGGCGAGGGCTTCGCGGTCCGCGACGTCGCAGGCGGCGACGGTCACCAGGGCTCCGAGGTAGCGAAGTTCGGCCGCAAGGTCCAGGAGCCCCGGGGTCTTGGCACCTCGCCTGCCGACCAGCAGCAGGCTGCGTATCCCGTGCACGGCGACGAGGTGACGTGCCACCAGACTTCCGATCGCCCCGCCGGCCCCGGTGACCAGGACGGTTCCCCCGGTTTCGGCGATGTCCGGCAGCTTCGGGGCCGCGTCCGCGGAGACGGTCACCCCGGTGAGCCGAGGGGCGAGGAGCCTGCCCTGACGTATCGCCAGTTGCGGTTCTGATCCGGCCAGAGCTGCCGGCAGCAGGCCGGTCACGGCGGCCGGGTCATCCGTGTCGATCAGAACGAAGCGCCCTGGGTGCTCGGACTGGGCCGAGCGTAGGAGGCCGCGGACCGCGGCTCCCGTGAGGTCGGCGACCCCTTCGCCGACGTCCGTGGAGACCGCGCCACGGGTGAGGAGCACGAGTCGGGTGTCATCGTCCCAACGGGAGTCGGCCAGCCAGTCCTGGATGAGCCGCAGGGCGTCGTCCAGTGCGGTGTGTACGGATGCGGCGTCGAGGGCGGCCGGGTGTGGTGCGGTGTGGTCGCACCACACCAGTACGGTGGCGGGCAGCGGCATTCCCCGGTCCACCGCGGTGCGGAGCGCGGAGAGATCCGGGTGGCTGTCGGAAAACAGCTCTTGGCCGCCGATGACCGCCCAGGGTCCGAGGGGATCGGCGGGCGCACCGATCGGCGCTGCGGACCATTCCACGCGGTAGAGGGAGTCCGGGCCGGCTCCTTGTCGGAGCACGTCGAGATCGATGGGACGAACGACCAACGCCTCGACCGATGCGACCGGGAGGCCGGCCGGATCGGTCGCATCGATCGAGACCGAGCCGTCCGGCCCGAAACCCAGTCGTACCCGTAGGGCGGTGGCACCGGAGGCATGGAGTCTGACACCGCTCCAGGAGAAGGGCAGTCCAGCGGATGCCCGTCCCTGCTGTGGGTCTTCTTCCGTGCTCGTGCCCAGAAACAGTCCCTGGAGCGCTGCGTCCAGGAGGGCGGGATGCAGACCGAAGGCGGCAGCGGACCGATGATGTTCCGGTGGCAGTCCCACTTCAGTGAAGACCTCGTCTCCGCGACGCCAGGCGGCGGTGAGCCCTTGGAAAACGGGGCCGTAGCCGTAACCGGAGGCGTGGAAACGCTCGTACAGGTCATCGACGGGGATCGGGACAGCGCCGGGTGGGGGCCAGGAACTGACATCGCCCGCCGGTATGGGGGCGGGCCCCGGATTCTCTGTCGTCAGGGCGGCAGCGAGTCCACCGGTCGCATGCGCGGTCCAGTGCGGTGCCGCTGCGTCCTCTCGGCAGGAGAACAGGTCCAGGGAGCGCCTTCCTTGTTCGTCGGGGGCGCCGACCCGCACTTGCAGTCGGACCGCACTGTCAGCGGGAATCAACAGCGGTGCCTGGAGCGTCAGCTCCTCCACCGTGTGGTGTCCGACCTCGTCCGCAGCACGTACGGCCAGTTCCACGAAGGCCGCGCCGGGGAGCAGGACCGTTCCGGCCACGGCATGGTCCGCGAGCCAAGGGTGGGTGCGCAGTGACAACCGGCCGGTGAGCAGCAGTTCACCCGTCTCCGCCACCTCGATCGCCGCTCCGAGGATGGGGTGATCGGCGGAGTCGAGTCCGGCCGCCCCCACATCGGCCGACGCCGTGGTCGCCGACTCGGGCCAGTAGCGCTGGTGTTGGAAGGGGTAGGTGGGCAGCTCGACGCGTTGGGCACCGGTCCCGGCAAACGCTCCGGACCAGTCCACCGAAAGACCGCTCTCCCACGCCTGGCCCACCGAGAGCAGAAGCCGTTCCAAACCACCCTCGCCCCGTCGTAACGTCCCCAACACCGCCGCATCCACCCCAGCAGCCTCCACCGACTCCCCCACAGCCACCGACAACACCGGATGCGGACTCGGCTCAATAAAGAACCGGAAACCCTCCTCCAACAACCCCCGCGTCGCCTGCTCAAACTCCACCGTCTGGCGGAGGTTGCGGTACCAGTACTCCGCATCCAACGAAGCCGTATCCAACCAACCGCCGGTCACCGTGGAATAGAACGGCACCGAACCCGTGACAGGGGTGATATCGGCAAGGTCGCTCAGGATCTGCTCCCGCACCTCCTCCACATGCGCCGAATGCGACGCATAATCCACCTCAATCAAACGCGCCCGCACCCCCTCACCCACCAACTCCTCAACAAACTCCGCCACCGCATCCGCATCACCCGACACCACCGTCGACAACGGACCATTCACCGCCGCCACCGACAACCGACCACCCCACCCAGCAAGACGACCCCGCACCACACCCACCGACAACGACACCGACGCCATACCACCACGACCCCCCAACACCCCCACCGCACGACTCCGCAACACCACCACCCGCGCACCATCCTCCAACGACAAACCACCCGCCACACACGCAGCCGCAATCTCCCCCTGCGAATGACCCACCACCCCATCCACCACCACCCCAAACGACCGCCACACCTCCGCCAACGACACCATCACCGCCCACAACACCGGCTGCACCACCTCCACCCCACCCAACAAACCACCCGAACGCAAAACCCCCGACAACGACCACCCCACCAACGACCCCAACACCCGCTCACACTCAGCCATCCACGACGCAAACACCACCGACTCATCCAACAACACCCCAGCCATCCCCACCCACTGCGACCCCTGCCCCGGAAACACCAACACCGACCGACCGTCGAAGGTGCGCTCCTCCGACTCGGCGAGCACCCCTGAGCCATCGTCAGCCAGCTTGCGCAAGAGGGATCGCAACTCCTGTTCGTTTCCGACCAGTACCTTTCGGTGGTCGAAAGCGGTGCGTGCATTCAGGGAGAGTCCGATGTCGCGCGGGTCCAGCCCTGGCCTGCTGTCCAAGTGGCGGCTCAGACGGTCGGCCTGGTCACGCAGGGCCTGTGGGCTCCTTGCCGAGAGCAGCCAGGGCACCACGGTGGCACCGGGGCCCCTTTCGGGCGCCGGCTCCCCGTCCACCGGGGCCGCCTGCTCAAGGATCGTGTGGACGTTGGTGCCGCTCAGGCCGAAGGACGACACTCCTGCCCGGAACGGGCGGTCGTTGTGCGGCCAGGGCTGCAACTCGGTCGCGAGCGATAGAGACCCGCGGCTCCAGTCGACATGACTGGACGGTTTGCCGACGTGCAGGGTGCCGGGCACCTGCCCGTGCCGCATGGCCAGCACGGTCTTGATCACGCCCGCCACGCCTGACGCTGCCTGGGAGTGACCGAGATTCGACTTGAGCGAGCCGACGAGCAACGGTCGATCCGCCGACCGGTCCTGGCCGTACGTCGCAAGCAGCGCCTGGGCCTCGATCGGATCGCCCAACGTCGTCCCCGTACCGTGCGCCTCCACCACATCGACATCCGACGCCACCAAACCCGCATCCGCCAACGCCGCCCGGATCACCCGCTGCTGCGACGGACCGTTCGGCGCGGAGAGGCCGTTGCTGGCACCATCCTGGTTCACCGCCGAACCACGCACCACCGCCAACACCGGATGCCCAAGACGCCGGGCGTCCGAGAGGCGTTCCAGCAGTACGACGCCCGCCCCCTCGCCCATGCCCATCCCGTCGGCGTCGTCGGAGAACGCCTTGCAGCGCCCGTCCTCGGCCAGTCCTCGCTGACGGGAGAAGCTGACGATGGCCCCCGGGGTCGCCATCACCGCGACACCGCCGACTAGCGCCAGCGAACAGTCGCCTCCGCGCAGTGCCTGGCCTGCGAGGTGCATCGCGACCAGCGAGGAGGAGCAGGCCGTGTCGACGGTCACCGCAGGGCCTTCGAGGCCCAGGGTGTAGGCCACCCGACCGGAGACCACACTGGGCGCGCTGCCCGTGAGCAGATGGCCGTCCCCTTCGTCCGACTGCGCGACCACGGCGGCGTAATCCGCATAGTTGACGCCCGTGAACACCCCCGTACGGCTGCCCCGCAACGTCACCGGGTCGATGGCCGCGCGTTCGATCGCCTCCCAACTCGTTTCAAGGAGCAGCCGCTGCTGGGGATCCATGGCCAGTGCCTCGCGCGGCGAGATCCCGAAGAACTCCGCATCGAACTCGGCCGCGTCGTGGAGGAAGCCGCCGTGCCGTGCCGTGGCGGTGCCGGGGCTGTCGGGATCCGGGTCATAGAGGGCCGCGGTGTCCCAGCCTCGGTCCGTGGGGAACTCCGAGACGGCGTCGCCGCCCTCGGCGAGCAGTCGCCACAGGTCCTCGGGGGTGCCGATCCCGCCCGGGAAACGGCAGGCCATGGACACGATCGCGATCGGCTCATCGTCAGCCAGGATAGTGTTGTGCGCGGCCACGGGCTGGGGGGAGGGTTCTGTCGCGGCGGGCTGCCGGCCCAGCAGCTGTGTGCGGATCTCTCCCGCGAGCGCCGTCGATGACGGGTGGTCGAAGACGAGGGTGGACGGCAGCCGAAGACCCGTGGCGGTGTTCAGCCGGTTGCGCAGTTCCACGGCGGTGAGCGAGGCGAAACCCATGTCCTGGAACGCCTTGCCCGGCCGGATCGCGTCCACCGTGGCGTGGCCGAGTACGGCAGCCGCATGGGTGCGGACCAGGTCGAGGAGCAGGCGTTGCTGCTCGACCTCGCCCAGTGTGGCCAACCGTCCGCGCAACACCGTCGCTGCGGGCGCCTCTGCGCCGCTGTCGCCGCTCGGCCGTTCCAGGGCGCGACGGGCTTCGGGAATTCCGGTCAGCAGTGGGCTGGGGCGGGTGGAGGTGAACACCGCCGCGAACTGCTCCCAGTCGACGTCGGCGACGGCGATCATGGTTTCGTCGTCGTCCAGTACCTGTTGCAGGGCGCGGACGGCGAGGTCGGGGGAGATCCGGGGCAGGCCGTGTTGCTCCAGCTTGAACAGATCGGCGTCATCGGCGGCGATGGGGGCCTGCCAAGGGTTCTCGGCCTGCCAGACGCCCCAGTCCACGACGGTGGCGGTCAGACCGCGTGCCCGGCGGTGCTGGGCCAGGGCGTCCAGGTAGGCGTTGGCCGCCGCGTAGGCGCCATGGTTGCCACTGCCCCAGACACCGGCGATCGAGGAGAACAGGACGAAGGCGTCCAGCTCCCGATCGAGCAGGGCATCGAGGTGTTTGGCCCCGGCGGCCTTGGCTGCGACGATCTGCTCGTACGCGGACATCGGTGTGGTGTCCAGCGGCGCGAGCGCGATGAACGCGGCTGCGTGGACGACCGCCGTGACCGGGCTGCCCGATTCTTCCAGGCCGGTCAGCATCGCCTCCACCGCGTCGCGGTCCGACAGGTCGCAGACCGGCAGCGACAGCCTCGCACCGAGTTCGCCCAGCTCCGCCGCGAGTTCCGGGGCGCCGGGTGCCTCGGCGCCACGGCGGCCCGGCAGGACGAGATGGGTTGCGCCGCTCCGGGCCAACCAGCGGGCGATGTACGGACCGACGGCCCCGGTGCCACCGGTGAGCAGCACCGTGCCTCGGGGTTTCCAGCTCTCCGTAGGGCCGCCGTTCCTGGGTGCGTGGTTCAGCCTGCGGGCGAGGAGGCCGGAGGTACGCAGTACGAGTTGGTCCTCGTCGCCCAAGCCGTCGGTGCCGTGTTCGCTTCGGGTGGCCGTCAGCACGGCGCCCAGTCGGGCCCTGGCGCGTGTGTCGAGTTCGGCCGGTAGGTCGATGAGCCCGCCCCAGCGCCCGGACATCTCCAGCGCCGCCACCAGCCCGGTGCCCCAGATCAGGGCTTGGGCCGGGTCGGTGACTGGATCGTCGGCGCCGCTCGACACGGCTCCACTGGTGATGCACCAGAGGGGTGCGGCGAGGCCGAGGTCGCCCAGTGCCTGGAGCAGGGCGACGGTGAGCGCTGTTCCCGTGGGCAGTCCGGGATGATCGGGGTGCGGCCGGCCGTCCACGGCGAGCAGCGACAGCACTCCTGCCGGAAGACGGCCGTCGAGGGCGGTGGTGAGCGTGTCCGCGAGTTCCTGGCGTGGGAGATCACCCGGCGTGAGTTCGACCGTTTCGACCGCGATGCCCAGTTCAGTGAGGGCCAGGACCGGGCCGCGGACCCGTTCGTCGGACCCGTATCCGGTGGGCGACACCACCAGCCAGAGCCCCGTGGGAGAGGCCGCTGTCGGTTCGGGCAGCGGCTGCCAACCGATGCGGTAGCGCCAGGAGTCGATGATGGCCTCGTCCTGTTGCTGCTTCCGCCAGCCGCGCAGGGCCGGCAGCACTCGATCGAGCGTGTCCTCGTCGACGCGCAGTCGGGCGGCGACCTCGGCGGGGGCGTCGTGCTCGACCATGTTCCAGAACGCCGGTTCGTGCGGGTCGGCGCCGATCGCCGTTGCCTCCTTCGGCGCCTCGGACTCCAGCCAGTAGCGCTGGAGCTGGAAGGGGTATCCGGGCAGGTGCGTCGCGCGGGCACCGGAGTCGGCGAAGACCGCGGCCCAGTCGACCGCCGCACCCGACACCCAGAGCTCGGCGGCCGAGGTCAGCGCCCGGCGCAGGGTGCCGTCGTCCCGGCGCAGGGTGCCGATGACCACCGCACTGTCTCCGGTGCCGATGTCCTCGACGGTGTCCTGGAGTGCCATGGTGAGGACCGGGTGCGGCGAGACCTCCAGGAACACCTCGTAGCCCTGCTCGACCAGGGAGCGGACGGCCGGCTCGAACCGGACGGTCTGCCGAAGGTTCCGGTACCAGTAGTCGGCGTCCATGACCGTGGTGTCCAGCCAGTCCCCGGTGACGGTGGAGTAGAGGGGCACCCGGCCCGCGACCGGTTGTACGTCCGCCAGG
Source organism: Streptomyces sp. NPDC059256 (assembly GCF_042753785.1). Classification (NCBI taxonomy): domain Bacteria; kingdom Bacillati; phylum Actinomycetota; class Actinomycetes; order Kitasatosporales; family Streptomycetaceae; genus Streptomyces; species Streptomyces sp. NPDC059256. The sequence continues at coordinate 9,824 of NZ_JBHYZO010000039.1, forward strand.
GCGGCCAGCACCTCCGTCCTGATCCGCTCGACCTGGACCGAGTGCGAGGCGTAGTCCACGGGTACGGCCCTGGCCCGCACGCCGTTCGCATCACAGCGGGCGAGGAGTTCGGCGAGGGCCGCCGCCTCTCCGGAGACCACCACGGCGGCCGGCCCGTTGACTGCGGCGACCGACAGCCGCTCCGCCCACGGGGCGATCTCCGCTTCGACCCGCTCTTCGGGCAGGGACACCGCGGCCATGCCGCCGAGGCCGGCCAGGGCCCGGATGGCCCGACTGCGCAGGGCGACGACCTTGGCCCCGTCCTCCAACGTCAGCGCCCCCGCCACCACGGCGGCGGCGATCTCCCCCTGGCTGTGGCCCACCACGGCGTCCGGCCGGACGCCCCAGGACTCCCAGAGCGCTGCCAACGACACCATCACCGCCCACAACACCGGCTGCACCACGTCCACCCGCTCCAGCGAGGGTGCGCCGGGCTCGTCCTCCAGGACGGCGAGGAGTGGCCAGTCGACATGGGCGGACAGAGCGGTGCCGCATGCGGTGATCCGGTCCCGGAAGACGGGGCTGGTGGCGAGCAGGTCCCGCGCCATGCCGACCCACTGCGAGCCCTGACCGGGAAACACCAGTGCTGTGCGGCCCTCGACGACCCGTCCATTGCCTGACACGACGTCGGCTCCACCGGGCGCGCCCCCGACCGTGCCGGCGAAGACGCCGGCGTCCCCCGTGGACACGGTGGCGAGCCCGTCCAGCAGGGCGGGGCGTCCGCCGCCGATCACCACGGATCGGTGTTCGAAGGCGGAGCGGGCGGTAGCCAGCGAGAACCCGACGTCGAGCGGTCGTACGGAAGTGTCCGAGGCGAGATGGCCACCCAGCCGGACCGCCTGGTCCCTGAGCGCGGACGGGGAGCGGCCGGACAGGACCCAGGGCAGCACCGACCCGGACGCCTGTCCGGACTCCGTCAGCGGCTCGGGACCCGTACCCGAGTCGACCGCCGCATCCGGCTCCGGCGCCTGCTCCAGGACGACGTGCGCATTGGTGCCGCTCATCCCGAACGAGGACACACCGGCCCGGCGGGGCCTGTCGGTCGCGGGCCAGTCACGGGCCTCGGTGAGCAGCTCGACGGACCCGGAGGCCCAGTCCGCGTGCGGGGTGGGTGCGTCCACGTGCAGGGTGCGGGGCAGGACGCCGTGCCGCAGTGCGAGCACCGTCTTGATGACCCCGGCGACCCCTGCGGCGGCCTGGGTGTGCCCGATGTTGGACTTCAGCGACCCCAACCAGAGGGGCCGGTCGGCGAGGCGGTCCTGGCCGTAGGTGGCCAGGAGGGCGTCGGCCTCGATCGGATCACCGAGGGTGGTGCCGGTGCCGTGGGCCTCCACCGCGTCCACGTCCCCGGTCGTCAGGCCCGCGTCGGCGAGCGCCGCCCGGATCACCCTCTGCTGGGACGGGCCGTTGGGGGCGGTCAGCCCGTTGCTGGCACCGTCCTGGTTCATCGCCGATCCGCGCAGCACGGCGAGCACCTGACGCCCGTTGCGGCGGGCGTCCGAGAGCCGCTCCAGCAGGAGCATCCCCACGCCTTCGCCCCAACCGGTGCCGTCCGCGGCGGCTGCGAAGGGCTTGCAGCGGCCATCGGCGGACATCGCGCCCTGTCGGCTGAACTCCACGAACACGGCGGGCAGCGCCATCACGCTGACTCCCCCGGCGAGCGCGAGCGAGCAGTCGCCCGCGCGCAGGGCCCGCGCCGCGAGGTGCAGTGCCACCAGCGACGCCGAGCAGGCGGTGTCCACCGTGACGGCGGGGCCTTCGAGACCGAGCGCGTAGGACACCCGTCCGGACATCACGCTCATCGAGTTGCCCGTCATCAAGAAGCCCTGCACGGCTTCCGACGCGGTTGCGCCCAGGGTCGCGTAGCCCTGGTCGATGGCCGCGGCGAACACTCCTGTTCGGCTGCCCCGCAGGGTGAGGGGATCGATGCCGGCCTGCTCGACCGCCTCCCAGGACGCCATGAGCAGCAACCGCTGTTGTGGGTCCATCGCCACCGCCTCGCGGGGCGAGATGCCGAAGAACTCCGGGTCGAAGTCGCCCGCGCCGTCGATGAACGCCCCCTGGCCGGGGACATCTCCATCGGCCGGCCAAGCGGCCTGCCAGCCGCGGTCGTCGGGGACGGCTGTGATGGTGTCGCGGCCTGCGACGAGCAGTTCCCACAGCTCATCGGGCGTGTGGACGCCACCGGGGAAGCGGCAGCTCATCGACACGATCGCGATCGGCTCATGGCTGCTGGCCACGGCCTCCCTGAGCCGCTGCCGGGTGTTCTGGAGATCGATCGTCACCCGGTTGAGGTAGTCGCGCAGCCTCTGGTCGCTCACAGGACACCGCCGTTCTCGTCTCGGGATGCTGGGGCAGCGAAGATCGGTCCCGGGGTCATGTGAGTCCCAACTGCCGGTCGATGTAGTCGAAGACCTCGTCGTCGCTCGCCGACTCGATCCGGTCGGGGGCCAGGTCGTCCGCACCGCCCGCACCCGCGTTGGGGAAGGGCGATCCGCCCGGCTGCCAGCGTGACAACACCTCCTGCAGACGGGCCGCCAACTCGTCGCTGACACCGTCCGGAGGCATCGCGTCCAACAGGGCTTCCAGGCTGTCGAGTCCAGCCTTGACCGCCGTTTCGGGCGCCGGGCGTCCGGCAGCGGTACGGGCCGCGAGATGGGCCGCCAGCGCCTGCGGCGTGGGGTGGTCGAAGACGAGCGCCGCCGAAAGCCGCAGCCCGGTCGCCGACACCAACCGGTTGCGCAGTTCGACCCCGGTGAGGGAGTCGAAGCCGATCTCCTTGAACGGACGGGCCGCCCGGATGAGGTCCGGGGAACTGTGTCCGAGCACCGCAGCCGCATGGCCACGCACCAGGTCGAGCAGGGTCCGATACAGCTCGGCTTCGGGGAGCGCGGCGAGTTGCTGCGCCAGGGAACGTGTCGGTGCAACGGGGGCGGTGGTTGTGGCACGGGCCGGGCGGACCAGGCCGCGCAGTACCGCCGGCAGTCGATCATTCGCGCGCAGTACGGACGGGTCGATCCGGGCCGCGAGTCGGTAGGCATGGGGAGAACTCAGCGCCGCGTCGAACAGGGCGAGACCTTCCGCCGAGGTCAGTGCACCTGACCTCGCTCCACGGCCGCCGGTGACCCCTGCGGTCATTGCGCTGCGCTCCTCCCACAGGCCCCAGCCGATGGAAAGACCCGGCAGTCCCGCTGCCTGGCGTTCGACGGCGACGGCGTCGAGTACCGCGTTGGCAGCGGCGTAGTTCGCCTGCCCGGCTGCGCCGAACAGGGCGGCGCCCGAGGAGAACAGCACCAGGGCGGCGAGGTCCAGGTCCCGGGTCAGCTCGTGCAGGGCGAGCGCCGCGTCGGCCTTGGGCCGCAGGACGCGGTCGAGTTGGTCGGGCGTCAGACTGGTGATCGTGGCGTCGTCCAGGACCCCCGCCGCATGAATGACACCGGTCAGCGGATGGGCGTCGGGGACTGCCACGAGCAGGGCGGCGAGCGCGGCACGGTCGGCCACGTCACAGGCGGCAACCGTCACGGTGGCCCCGAGTTCCGTCAACTCCCGGACCAGTTCCGGCATCCCGACGGCGGACCCGCCCCGGCGCCCGGCCAGCAGCAGATGCCGTGCGCCGTGTGCGACGACGAGGTGTCGGGCCAGCAGCCGTCCCAGCGTGCCGGTGGCCCCGGTGACCAGGACGGTGCCTTGCGGGTCCAGCGGGGCGGGGAGCAGCAGGACGTTCTTGCCGATCCCTCTGGCTTGGCTGAGCGACCGCAGTGCCGCCGGGGCTCGCCTGATGTCCCAACCGGTGACCGGTAGGGGGCGAAGCACACCCCGTTCGAACAGGTTCAGAACTTCGGCCAGCATCTCGCCGATGCGCTGCGGTCCGGCCTCCATCAGGTCGAAGGCCCGGTACCGCACCCCGGCGTGTTGCCGGGCGATCACTTCCGGCTCGCGGATGTCGGTCTTGCCCAGTTCTATGAACCGTCCGCCGTTCGGGAGCAGTCGTAGGCCGGCGTCGACGAACTCCCGCGCCAGACTGTCCAGGACGATGTCCACACCCCGGCCGGCGGTGGCTGCGAGAAACCTCTCGGCGAAGTCGACGGTGCGGGTCGAGGCGATGTGCCCGTCGTCCAGTCCATTCGCACGCAGTACGTCCCATTTGGCGGGGCTGGCGGTGCCGAACACCTGCGCACCGGCGTGTTGCGCGAGTTGTACCGCCGCCATGCCGACACCTCCGGCCGCGGCATGGATCAGCACGGACTCCCCGCGCCGCAGTCCGCCCAGGTCGAAGAGACCGTAGTAGGCGGTGAGGAACACCACCGGCACGGATGCGGCGCGGGCGAAGGACCAGCCGGACGGTATCCGGGCGATGGTGCGGCGGTCGGCGACGGCGACCGGGCCGAAGGCGCCCCCGAAGATCCCCAGCACGCGGTCTCCCGCCGCCAGGTCGTCCACGCCGGGGCCGACCTCGATGACGGTTCCGGCTCCCTCGCTGCCCAGGCCCTGTTGCTCGGGGTCCGGGTCCAGCCCGAGGGTGGCGATGACATCGTGGAAGTTCAGCCCGGCGGCACGCACCGCGATCCGGACCTCGCCCTTGCCCAGAGGGGCCAGGGCGGTGGGAGCGGGAACGAGTGCTACGTCGTCCAGGGAGCCCGCGCCTTCGGTGGCGAGCCGCCAGGCGGTGTCGGTCGGCGGCAGGGGCAGCACTCCGTCGGACCGGCCATTGCGGGCGAGGCGTGGCAGGAGCACCTCTCCTGCCCGTACGGCCAGTTGCGGTTCGCCTCCGGCCAGTGCGGCGGGCAGTACGTCAGCCGCCGAGTCGGCCCTGTCCAGGTCGATGAGCAGGAAGCGGTCGGGGTGTTCGGCTTGAGCACTCCGCATCAGGCCCCACAGAGCTGCCTGGGCAGGGTCGACGGGACGGTCCGTCGGTCCCGTACGGACCGCGTCCTTGGTGAGCAGGGCCAATTTCGTCTCGACGAACCGTTCGTCGTCCAGCCATTGCTGGATCAGGGCGAGGCAGGTGTGCGCAGTGGCGTGGACCCGGTCGGACGGGTTGGAGAGGTCAGGGGTGAGAACCGTCGCCACGACCACGTCGGGGAGGGGGATGCCCGATCCCGGGGCGGCACCCAACGCGTCGAGGTCCCGCCAGGTGTCCACGCCGGGGACCGCACCGCTGAGCGCGGTCCAGGTCGGCACGGGCGAATCGACGGACGAGGTGGCCGGTGTCCAGTCGAGGTGGAACAGCAGATCGGAGTGAGCGGCGGCGGAGACGGGCCCGTCGGGGGCAGGTGGTCGCAGGACCAGCGACTCCACGGTGAGCACCTGCTGACCGGCCAGGTCGTGGACGGAGAGGGTCACCGTGTCGGGGCCGTCAGCGGCGAGCCGTACGCGCAGTGTGGTGGCACCGGTGATCCTGTTGGTCACACCGGTCCAACTGAAGGGCAACCGGGCCTGACCGTCCTGGTGGGGCAGCAGTGCGGCGGTCTGGAGGGCGGCATCCAGAAGGGCGGGGTGCACGGCGCATCCGGCCGCGTCGGCGTGCTGCGGTTGTGGTAGCACCACCTCGGCGAAGACCTCGCCCTCGCGGAGCCAGGCGGCGCGAATGCCGCGGAAGGCGGGGCCGTAGTGGTAGCCGGCTTCGGCGAAGCGTTCGTAGAGGTCATCGGTGTCCACGGGCTCGGCACCGGTCGGTGGCCAGCTCAGCAGACCGGCCCCTGTTTCGACCCCGGGGAGTTGGGACGCCAGGGTGCCGGTGGCGTGTTCGGTCCATGGCCGGTCGTCATCCTGTGTGGTGCGGGCGAACACACTCAGGGCCCGGCGGCCGTCGCCGTCCGGCGCTCCGACGCGTACTTGGAGGAGGACGGCTCCCTCGGCCGGTAGGACGAGCGCCGAACGGAGGGTGAGTTCCTCCACCACCGGGCAGTTCGCTTCATCGGCCGCGCGCAGCGCGAGTTCGAGGAAGGCCGTGCCGGGGAACAGTACGACTCCCGACACCGCATGGTCGGCCAGCCAGGGATGCGTGCGTACGGACAACCGACCGCTGAGGAGCAGTTCACCGGAAGCCGCAACCTGCATCGCCGCACCGAGCAATGGGTGTCCGGTCGTGGCGAGCCCTGCGGAGGCCACATCCCAACTCGTGGTCGGAACGTCGAGCCAGTAGCGCTGGTGTTGGAAGGGGTAGGTGGGCAGCTCGACGCGTTGGGCACCGGTCCCGGCAAACGCTCCGGACCAGTCCACCGAAAGACCGCTCTCCCACGCCTGGCCCACCGAGAGCAGAAGCCGTTCCAAACCACCCTCGCCCCGTCGCAGAGTCCCCAACACCGCCGCATCCACCCCAGCAGCCTCCACCGACTCCCCCACAGCCACCGACAACACCGGATGCGGACTCGGCTCAATGAAGAACCGGAAACCCTCCTCCAACAACCCCCGCGTCGCCTGCTCAAACTCCACCGTCTGACGCAAATTGCGGTACCAGTACTCCGCATCCAACGAAGCCGTATCCAACCAACCACCCGTCACCGTGGAATAGAACGGCACCGAACCCGTGACAGGGGTGATATCGGCCAGGTCGCTCAGGATCTGTTCCCGCACCTCCTCCACATGCGCCGAATGCGACGCGTAATCCACCTCGATCAAACGCGCCCGCACGCCCTCCTGAACCAACTCCTGAACGAACTCCACCACCGCATCCGCATCACCCGACACCACCGTCGACAACGGACCATTCACCGCCGCCACCGACAACCGACCACCCCACCCAGCAAGACGACCCCGCACCACACCCACCGACAACGACACCGACGCCATACCACCCCGACCCCCCAACACCCCCACCGCACGACTCCTCAACACCACCACCCGCGCACCATCCTCCAACGACAAACCACCCGCCACACACGCAGCCGCAATCTCCCCCTGCGAATGACCCACCACCCCATCCACCACCACCCCAAACGAACGCCACACCTCCGCCAACGACACCATCACCGCCCACAACACCGGCTGCACCACCTCCACCCCACCCAACAAACCACCCGAACGCAAAACCCCCGACAACGACCACCCCACCAACGACCCCAACACCCGCTCACACTCAGCCATCCGCGACGCAAACACCACCGACTCATCCAACAACACCCCAGCCATCCCCACCCACTGCGACCCCTGCCCCGGAAACACCAACACCGACCGACCAGAAGACAACCCACCACCACACACCAACTGCGGCACCGATTCACCAGCAGCCAGAGCCCTCACCCCATCAAGCATCCGACCCACGTCATCCCCCACCACCACCGCCCGACGCTCAAAAGCCGAACGCGTCGTAGCCAAAGCACAACCAACCTCCCCCAAACCCACCCCAGCACCAGCACCAGCACCAGCACCCACATACGCCAACAACCGCACCGCCTGATCCCGCAAAGCCTCATCGGAACGCCCCGACAACACCCAGGGCAGGGAACCGCCTTGCTGCACCGGGGCGATCGCGGGCTCGTTCTCCTCGGTCGGGACCTCTTCAAGGATCAGATGCGCATTGGTGCCACTGACCCCGAAGGCGGAGACACCTGCCCGGCGCGGACGGCCCGTGTCATCCCAGGGGCGGGCCTCGGAGAGCAGTTCCACAGCCCCCGTCGACCAGTTCACCATCGGCGTTGGCACCTCTGCATGCAGGGTCCGGGGCAGTTCGCCGTGCTGGATCGCCAACACCATCTTGATCACACCGCCGACCCCGGCAGCCGCCGAGGTATGGCCGATGTTCGACTTCAACGACCCCAGCCACAGGGGATGTTGGCCCGTGCGTCCCTGACCGTAGGTGGCCAGCAGCGCCTGTGCTTCGATCGGGTCGCCGAGCCTCGTACCGGTGCCGTGCGCCTCCACCACATCCACATCCGACGCCACCAAACCCGCATCCGCCAACGCCGCCCGGATCACCCGCTGCTGCGCCGGGCCGCTGGGCGCGGTCAGACCGTTGCTCGCACCGTCTTGATTCGTTGCGGAACCACGCACCACCGCGAGCACCCGGTGGCCGTTGCGACGGGCGTCCGACAGCCGCTCCAGCAGGAGCACTCCGACGCCCTCGGACCAACCGGTGCCATCCGCGTCGGCTCCGAACGCCTTGCAACGGCCGTCAACCGCCAGCGCACGCTGGCGGCTGAACGCCACGAACGCGTCGGGGGTCGCCATCACCGAGACTCCGCCGGCCAGTGCCAGTGAGCAGTCGCCAGCCCGCAGGGCCCGGATCGCCAGGTGCAGGGCGACCAGCGAGGAGGAGCAGGCCGTGTCCACGGTCACCGCGGGCCCTTCCAGGCCCAGGGTGTAGGCGATCCGTCCGGAGACCACGCTACTCGCGGTCCCCGTGTCCAGCAGGCCCTGAACCTCGGGAAGGTGGCGGGAGCCCGCGCCGTACCCATTGCCGATGGCCCCGAGGAAGACACCGGTGCTGGTGCGACGCAGAGCGCGGGGATCCATCGCCGCCCGCTCCACCGCCTCCCAGGCGGTCTCCAGCACCAGCCGCTGCTGCGGGTCGATCGCCAACGCCTCACGCGGCGAGATCCCGAAGAACTCCGCATCGAACTCGGCGGCCTCGTGCAGGAAGCCGCCGTGCCGGGTGTAGGAGGTGCCGGGGCGGTCGGGGTCCGGGTCGTACAGCGCCTCGACGTCCCAACCACGGTTGACCGGCCACTCGGAGACCGCGTCAGCGCCACGGGACAGCAGGTCCCACAACAACTCGGGCGAGGTGGCCCCGCCGGGATAGCGGCAAGCCATGGAGACGATCGCGATCGGTTCGTGCCGGGCCTGCTCGGCCTCCCGCAACTGCCTCCTGGCGTCACCGAGGTCCGCGGTGGCGCGCCTGAGGTAGTCGAGCAGCTTCTTGTCGTCGGACATCAGTGCCAGCTCTCTCTCAGGCCGTACCGAAGTTGTTGTCGAGCAGGGCGAACAGTTCGTCCGCCGTCGCCGTCGCGGCGACGTCCACCGGTTCGGGCGGGGGGCCCGTGCCGTTGGTCGGCGTGGCGCGCAGCCCCCAGCCGCGCAGTAGTTCGTTCAGTCGGTCGCCGACCTCGTCGGCGCCCGCTGTTCCGGGTGGAACCGCCGCGAGGATCGCTGCCAGCCGGTCGAGTTCGGCCAGCACCGGCGAGAGCGGTTCGGGCGCGGCGGACAGCTCCGCGTCGAGGTGGTCGGCGAGGGCTTCGGGCGTCGGATGGTCGAAGACGGCCGTGGGTGGGACGGGCAGTCCGGTGGCCTCGCACAGCCGGTTCCTGAACCGGACGGCGAGCATCGAGTCAAAGCCGACCTCGGAGAAGGAGCGCTCCGGTCGGACCGGACCGGCTCCGGTGTGGCCGAGTACCGCCGCCGCATGGCCGATGACCAGGTCGAGGATGGCCTGGCGGCGTCCTTGCCGGTCCAACGGCGCCAACCGTGCGGCCAGGAGTGAGGCGGGCGTGGCTTCGTCGTCCGGTGCCGTCTCCGCGCCTTCGTCGGAGTCTGCGGTCGATGCCTCAGCGACGGCGGGAGCACCGCTCCGGCCCGGTGTGGGCAGCCAGTACCGCTCGCGCTGGAAGGGGTAGGTCGGCAAGAGGACCGGCTCCATGCCCGGCGGCCCGGGCGGCGCCGTCCAGGCCGGCCAGTCCACCGGGCCGCCGCCACTCGCCCATGCCTCGGTCAGCGACGCCAGCAGTCGGTCCCGGCCGCCGTCGCCACGCCGTAGCGTGCCGACCGCCGACACCTGCCGTCCCGCCTCCTCGGCCACCGCCTCGATCCCGGCGAGCAACACCGGATGCGGGCTGACCTCGACGAACAGGGTGTGGCCTGTCTCCAGCAGGGTGCGGGTCGCTCCCAGGAAGTCGACCGGTTCGCGAAGGTTCCGGTACCAGTAGTCAGCGTCCAGGGACTCCCCGGCGATGGGCTTCCCCGTCACCGTCGAGTAGAGCGGTACCGCCGAGGCCCGTGGCCGTATCCCGCTGAGCGCGCCGCGCAGCTCGTCCTCGATCTGGGCGACCTGGGCCGAGTGGGCCGCGTAGTTCACCGGGATCGTCCTGGCCCGCAGGCCCTCCCGGTCGCACGCCGCAAGCAGAGCGGCCAACTCCTGCGGCTCTCCCGCCACGACCACGGCGTCGGGGCCGTTCACGGCGGCGACGCAGATATTTCCGTCGTCGGGCAGCAGCGCCTCGGTCCGTTCGGCGGAGGCGGCGACCGACACCATGCCTCCGCTGCCGGCCAACCGCAGTAGGGCCCGGCTGCGCAACGCCACCACCAGCGCGGCGTCGTCCAGCGAAAGAGCTCCGGCCACACAGGCGGCGGCGATCTCCCCCTGCGAGTGACCCACGACGGCGTCCGGCGTGACCCCGGTGCTGCGCCAGTGTGCCGCCAGCGCGACCATCACGGCGAAGAGCACCGGTTGGACGACGTCCACCCGGTCGAGCGACGGTGCCCCGGGGGCGCCGCGCAGCACCTCCGTCAGGGACCAGTCGGTGTGCGGGGCCAGGGCGCGCTCACAGGCGGCGACCGCGTCAGCGAACACCTCTGATGCGCCGAGTGCTTCCGCCGCCATGCCGACCCACTGCGAGCCCTGGCCGGGGAAGACGAATGCCGTACGGCCGCCGCGCACCCGGTCCTGCACCGCGTTTGGCGCGGGTTCTCCGGTACCCAGCGCATCCAGCCAGGTGAGGAGCCCTTCCCGGTCGCGGCCGATCGCAGCCGCGCGGCAGGGGAGAGCGGGGCGGGTGACGGCGAGCGCGCGGGCCAACTCGGCGTGTCCCTGGGCGGGGTTGGCCCGCACATGCTCGCCCAGCCGCCGCGCCTGGCGGCGCAGCGCCGCGGGTGTTCGGGCGGAGAGCAGCCATGGCACCGCCGCTTCAAGCGTTGCGGACGGTACGTCGGATGTGTCGACGGGAGCCGTCCTGGAGCCGGCGCCAGGTGCCGCCTCCAGGATCGCGTGGGCGTTGGTGCCGCTCATCCCGAACGCGGAGACTCCGGCCCTCCGCGGTCGGTCTTCCTCCGGTGCGTCCCAGGGGCGGGCCTCAGCCAGCAGCCGGACCGCGCCCACCGACCAGTCCACCCGGCTCGACGCCTCCTGCGCGTGCAGTGTCCGAGGGAGCACTCCGTGCCGTAGGGCCATCACCGTCTTGATGACCCCGGCGACCCCCGCGGCGGCCTGGGTGTGACCGATGTTGGACTTCAGCGACCCCAGCCACAGCGGTCGGTCCTGCGGCCGGTCCTGGCCATAGGTGGCCAGCAGTGCCTGTGCCTCGATCGGGTCACCGAGCACGGTGCCGGTGCCGTGGGCTTCGACCAGGTCGACGTCGGCGCCGGACACCCCGGCCGTGGCGAGCGCGGTCCTGATCACCCGCTGCTGCGCCGGGCCGCTGGGCGCGGTCAGACCGTTGCTGGCGCCGTCCTGGTTCACCGCGGTGCCGCGTACGAGGGCCAGCACCGGATGACCGAGTCGCTGGGCGTCGGAGAGCCGCTCGACGAGCAGCACGCCCACCCCTTCGCCCCAGCCCGTACCGTTCGCGGCCTCGGCGAAGGACCGGCAGCGGCCGTCGGGCGACAGTCCCTGTTGACGGCTGAACTCGACGAAGACGTCCGGGCTCGCCATCACCGCGGCACCGCCGACCAGAGCGAACGAGCAGTCCCCCGAGCGCAGCGCCTGGCCTGCCAGGTGCAGAGCCACCAGCGAGGACGAACAGGCCGTCTCCACGGTGACGGCGGGGCCGCCGAGTCCGAGGGTGTAGGCGATGCGGCCGGAGGCGACGCTGGTCACGGTGCCGCTGAGCAGGTGCCCTTCGACATCGGCGGACGGGTCCTGCGGACCGGTGCCGTACCCCTGGCCCGCGACGCCGACGTAGACACCGCCCTCGCTGCCACGGACCGAGGCAGGATCGAGGCCGGCCCGTTCCAGTGCCTCCCAGCCGGCCTCAAGGAGCAGCCGCTGCTGTGGATCCATCGCCAACGCCTCGCGCGGCGAGATCCCGAAGAACTCCGCATCGAACTCGGCGGCTCCGTCCAGGAATCCGCCGCCGGTGGTGTAGAAGGTGCCCGGGTGCAGGGGGTCCGGGTCGTAGAGCGTGTCCATCGGCCAGCCCCGGTCGGTCGGCAGCTCCGCGACCGCGTCCACTCCGTCGGCCACGAGCTGCCACAGGTCCTCGGGCGAGCGGACGCCACCTGGGAAGCGGCAGGCCATGGAGACGATCGCGAGCGGTTCGTCAGCCGCCACGGGAGCGGGGGCGGATACGGTCGAGTGGTCGGCGACGTCACGCGGGGCGCTCAGCCCGGCGAAAAGGTGCTCGCCGAGAGCGGCGGCGGTCGGGTGGTCGAACACGGAAGTGAGCGTGAGCGGCAGGCCGGTGGCAGCGACCAGTCGGTTGCGCAGCTCGACAGCGGTGAGTGAGTCGAAGCCCACCTCGCGGAATGGACGGTCGGATGTGAAGCCGTCGGCGGACTCATGGCCCAGTACGTCGGCAGCCTCGCTCCTGACCAGTTCCCGCAGCAGCTTCCGGCCCTCACTCTCGGGGAGCTGCTCCAGCCTGCGCCGCCACGACGGGTCGCCGCCGATGCCCGGGCCGGATGCGGCGAAGGCGTCAACCGTCCCTGAGCCGCCGGCCGATGTTGCTTCAGGCAGCCCGCGCAGCAGGGCACTGTGCCGTACCGACCCGAACGTGGGCGCGAAGCGGCTCCAGTCCACGGCGGCGACCACCGGTTCGCCTTCGTCCAGGTCCAGCGCGAGGCCGAGCGCGGCGAGCGCGGACTCGGGGGCCATCGGCACGAGCCCGTGGCGGCGCAGACCGTCGCCGACCCTGCCGTCCGCCATGCCCGCGCCTAGCCAGGGACCCCAGGCCACCGATGTCGCCGTCAGGCCCCGGCCGCGCCGCGCCGCCGCCAGCCCGTCCAGATAGGCGTTCGCCGCCGCGTACGCCCCCTGGCCGCCGCTGCCCCAGATGGCTGAGATCGAGGAGAACAGCACGAAGGCATCCAACTCGCGGTCCTCGAAGAGGACGTCGAGATGCGCCGCGCCACGCGCCTTGGCGGCCGTGCGCTCGAACAGTTCCTCCAGGGTGCAGTCCGCGAGCGCGGTGTCCGTGGTGAGCCCTGCGGTGTGCACCACCGCCCGTACCGTGTCGTGCTTGTCGTGCAGACCCGCCAAGACCCGTTCCAGCGCGGAGCGGTCGGCGACATCGCAGGCGAGCACCGTGCTTCGGGCCCCCAGTGCGGCCAGGGCCGCGACCAGTTCGGTGGCTCCCGGCGCCTCGGGTCCACGCCTGCTCAGCAGGACCAGGTGTTCCGCGCCGCGCTCCGCCAGCCAGCGGGCCACCTGGGCGCCGAGACCACCGGTACCTCCCGTGACCAGCACCGTGCCACGCGGCGTCCAGGGTGTCCCGGAGGAGACCTCGGACGCCGGTACGCGGACGAGCCGGCGGCCCAGCAGCCCCGGCGGACGCACCGCCACCTGATCCTCGCCGTCCAGTCCGGCCAGCACCGCGCACAGCCCGTCCAGCGCCGAACCGTCCAACAGTTCCGGCAGGTCGACCAGGCCGCCCCAACGCTGAGGGTGCTCCAGCGCCGCCACCCGCCCGAGGCCCCAGAGCTGGGCCTGGGTCGGGTCGGCGACCGGGTCGGCCGCGCCGCTCGACACGGCTCCGCGGGTGACGCACCACAGCGGTGCGGTGGTCCCGCTGTCGCCCAGTGCTTGGAGGAGTGACAACGTCCCGGTCAGGGAGGCGTCGAGCGTGCGCAGGCGCGGATGGGGTCCTTCGGCCAGGCCCAGCAACGAGAGGACGCCCGTGAGCCCGTCGAACTCCGCCAGTTGCTTGACCAATTCACCGCGTTCGGTGGCGGCTCCGACCCGGGTCACCACGACGTCGGCGCCATGCTCGGCGAGGGCCTGCTCACAGGCGAGGGCGGTGTCCTCGCCGTCGTGGCCGTCCGGGGTGACCACGAGCCACCGTCCGGGGAGTCGGGTCGACGCAGATGCGGTGAGCGGCTGCCAGTCGATCCGGTAGCGGAGGTCGGTGGGGGCCTCGGGCTTTTGACGGAAGACGGCGGCGGGGGTGGTCCCGGGCCAGAAGCGGCGGCGCTGGAAGGCGTAGGTGGGCAGGTCGACCCTGTGGACGGCGGCGCCGCTCCAGCTCGCGGACCAGTCCACCGGGACGCCACGCAGGTGCAGTGAGGCGAGCGCTGTGCGGACCGCGCCCACTTCGGGGCGGCCGTCGCGCAGGAGCGGTATCGTCCCGCAGTCGTCCGGGTCCGGAAGGCAGGCGTGCACCATTGCGGACAGCACACCGCCGGGGCCGAGTTCCAGGAATGTCGTCGCGCCCTCGGAGCGCAGCCGTCGGGCGCCCTCCAGGAAGCGCACGGTGCCCCGGACATGGCGCACCCAGTAGTCCGGCGAGCAGAGTTCTTCCGCCGTGGCGGTCCGCCCGGTCAGGTTGGAGACGACCGCGACCCTGGGCGCGTGGTAGGTCAGGCCCTGGGCGACCTGCCGGAACTCGTCGAGCATCTCCTCCATTCGGGCGGAGTGGAAGGCATGGCTCACGCTCAGGGCCCGGGTGCGTCGGCCGAGGGACCGGAACACCTCGGCCAGGCGCTGCACCGCATCGTCGTCGCCGGAAAGCACCACGGAGGTGGGACCGTTGATGGCGGCGATGTCCACCGCGGCCGGGCCCACCTCAGCCCCGCGAGCGGCCTGGTCGTCGAGGAGCGCCTGCCGAGCTTCCACCTCGGTCGCCTCCACCGCGACCATCGCCCCGCCGCCGGGCAGGGCGTCCATCAGTCGTCCGCGGGCGGCCACCAGCACACAGGTGTCGTGGAGGTTCAGAACGCCGGCCGCATGAGCGGCGGCGAGTTCACCGATCGAGTGCCCCATCAGCAGGTCGGGCCGTACGCCCCAGTGCTGGACCAGCCGGAACAACGCCGTCTCCAGGGCGAACAGTGCGGGCTGGGTGTAGCGGGTGCGTTCGAGCAGTTCCGCCTCGGGGGTTCCCGTCTCGGCGAACAGGATGTCGCGCAGCGGCCGGTCGAGATGCGGGTCCAGTTCGGTGAGCACCTCGTCGAGGGCGTCGGCGAACACGGGGTCGTCGCGGTAGAGCTCTGCGCCGGTCCCCGCCCGCTGGCTGCCCTGCCCGGGGAAGAGGAAGGCCGTCCGACCGGGTCGCCCGATGTCGCCGACGAGCACCGTGCCCGATCTTCTGCCCTGCGCCAGTGCGGTGAGCGAGCGCCGTACGGAGGCCGGGTCCGGTGCCAGGACGACGGCGCGGTGTTCGAGCGAGGCGCGTCCCGTGGCCAGCGAGTAGGCGACGTCGGCCAGTTCGACCGCTGGGTCGGCTTCGAGCCGGTCGCGCAATCGTGCGGCCTGTGCGCGCAACGACTCCGGAGTCCTGGCCGAGAGCAGCAGCGGCGCGGGCGCACCGGTACGGCGGACAGGAGCGAGGGGGGCCTCGGAGGGCACGGTCGCTGCGGCGGATTCCTGTTCCACGATGACATGCGCGTTGGTACCGCTGATGCCGAACGACGACACGCCCGCCCGGCGCGGTCCATCGCTCTGCGGCCAGGGGGTTCGCTCGGTGAGCAGACGGACCTCACCGCCCGACCAGTCGACGTGCGGGTTCGGCGCACCGACGTGGAGGCTGCCCGGCAACTCGCCGTGACGGATCGCCAGCACCATCTTCATCACACCGGCCACACCGGCCGCCGCCTGGGTGTGACCGATGTTCGACTTCACCGAGCCGAGCCACAACGGGCGGTCCGCCGAACGCTCCGGCCCATGGACGGCTTGGAGCGCCTGCGCTTCGATGGGGTCGCCGAGTCTCGTGCCGGTGCCGTGGGCCTCGACGGCGTCGATCTGGTCGGCGCGCAGCGCCGCGTCGGCCAAGGCGGCCCTGATGACCTGCTGCTGGGACGGACCGTTGGGGGCGGTCAGACCATTGCTGGCACCGTCCTGGTTCACCGCGGTGCCGCTGATCAGCGCAAGCACGGGGTGGCCGTGGCGCAGGGCATCGGAGTGGCGCTCCAGCAGGAGCACTCCGGCGCCCTCTCCCCAGCCCGTCCCGTCCGCGTCCGCGGAGAATGCCTTGCACCGCCCATCGGCGGCCAGCCCGCGCTGGCGGCTGAACTCGACGAAGAGTTTCGGGGTGGTCATCACCGTCACCCCGCCCGTGAGGGCCTGCTCACAGTCGCCGCGCCGCAGCGCCTGTACGGCGAGGTGCAGGGCGACCAGCGAGGACGAGCAGGCGGTGTCCAGCGTGAGCGAGGGACCCTGGAGGCCAAGGACGTAGGACAGCCGCCCGGACAGGACGCTGGCCGTGTTCCCGGTGAGCAGATGACCCTCGGAGATTCCCTCGGCCCCGTCCAGCAGGGTGGGGTAGTCCTGGCCGTTGGTGCCGATGTAGACGCCGACCTGACGACCCTTCAGCGAGTTCGGGTCTTGACCGGCGCCCTCGACCGCTTCCCAGGCAGTCTCCAGCAGCAGCCGCTGTTGCGGATCCATCGCCAGCGCCTCACGTGGCGAGATGCCGAAGAACTCGGCGTCGAACTCGGCCGCGTCGTGGAGGAAGCCGCCCTGTCTGGTGTAGGTGGTACCGGTCCGGTCGGGGTCCGGGTCGTACAGGCCCTCGGTGTCCCAGCCCCGGTTCGGCGGCCAGTCGCCCACGGCGTCGATGCCCTCCGACAGGAGGCGCCAGAAGTCCTCGGGCTTCTCGATCCCACCGGGGAAGCGGCAGCCCATGCCGATGATCGCGATCGGCTCGTTGCGGCCGGGCGCCTCCACCCGGGCGGCATCGACGGGTGCCGCACTCTCGGTTGCGGTGTCCGGGAGATGCAGTTCCCTGAGCAACCGGTCGGCGAGCGCCGACGGCGTGGGATGGTCGAACAGTACGGTGGCGGACAGCTTGAGCCCGGTCGCTCCGGCGAGCCGGTTGCGCAGCTCCACGGCCGTCAGCGAGTCGAAGCCGAGTGTGGAGAACGCCTTTTCCGGCAGTACCGCCTCGACGCCGGAGTGGCGCAGAACCGCCGCCGCGTGGGTGCGCACCAGCTCGGTGAGCGTCCCGATCCGGTCCTCGCGGCGGGGTAGGGCAGCCACCTGCTGTCGCAGCGCCTGGGCAGCGTCGGCCTTCTGCGACGGCGGCGCAACGGGCAGCGGGCCTGCCGCCGCCACCGTCGGCTCCGGTACTCCCTCCAGCAGGGCAGACCGTACTCCCATGCCCGCGGCGAAGCGTCGCCAGTCGACATCGGCCACCAGGACCAGTGCGTCGTCCTCCGCGAGCGCACGACCGATCGCGGCGACCGCCGACTCGGGTTCCATCACCGGCATGCCGAAGTCCCGCAGACGCTCGGCGACACCGTCCGCCAGCATTCCGCGTCCGGCCCAGGCGCCCCAGGCCAGGGCCGTGCCGGGGAGCCCTGCGGCCCGGCGTGCGGCGATGAGGGCGTCGACGGCTGCGTTGGCAGCCGCGTAGTTGCCCTGCCCGGCGCTGCCGATGACGCCCATCACCGACGAGAACACCACGAAGGCCGAGAGGTCGAGGCCCTCGGTGACCTCATGGAGGTTCTGCGCGGCGCTCAGTTTGGCGCGCAGGGAGAGGGCGAGCCGCGCGGGGTTCAGGGCATCGAGCACACCGTCGTCCAGGACGCCCGCCGCATGAACGACGGCGGTGAGCGGGTGCTTCGTCGGTATGTCCGAGACCAGCGCCTCCAGCGCGGCCCGGTCAGCGACGTCGCAGGCGGCGAACGCCACCTCGACGCCCAGCGCCGTCAGCTCCGTCCGCAGTTCGTCCGCACCGGGTGCGTGTGCACCGCGACGGCTGACCAGCAGCAGCCGCTGCGCCCCTTGGCCGGCGAGCCAACGCGCCGTGTGCGAGCCGACCCCGCCGGTGCCCCCGGTGATGAGGACCGTGCCACGCCGGCGCCAATTCCACGACGCCGGGGCGGCCGAGCTGTCGGTACGGGCATTCGCCGAGGCTGGGGCGGGTCGAAGGCGGCGCCCGTGGACCCCGGTCGACCGCACGGCGATCTGCTCCTCGTCGGCGAGGGCACCCGCGAGCACTGCGCACAACCGGCGGGCGGCCCGCGTGTCCAACGCCTCCGGTACGTCGACCAGACCGCCCCAGCGGTGCGGGTGCTCCAGGGCCAGCGTCCGCCCCAGAGCGGCGGAGGCCGCCTGACCGACATGTCCGGGCCGTTCCGAGCCGCCCAGGACCGCTGTTCCCGTCGTCAACATCCAAAGGGGTGCATCGATCCCGGCGTCTTCCAACGCCTGGATCAGCGCCAGGGTCAGCGCCGGGCCGCCGGGGAGATCGGGGTGCTCGGGATGGGGACGCTCCTCCCAGGACAGCAGTGTCAGCACTCCGGCGATCGGCTGCTCCCCCGCGACCTCTCCGAGCAGCGCGGTCAGTTGCTCGCGGGTCGCTCCCGGATCGGCAACCGCACACCGAAGGAGGTCGACTCCGATGTCGCTGAGGGCGTCCAGGACGGCCGCTGAGGCGTCGACCTCGGGGCATAGGGCGAGCCAACGGCCGTCGAGACCGTCGGCCAGCACGGTCGGCCGAGGCGACCAGGCGACGTGGTAGCGCCAGGAGTCCGCACGCCTTGCACGGGTTCTGTCGGAGCGCCAGGTGGCGAGGGCGGGCAGGACTTCGTCCAGTGCGTCCCGCCGGACGCCCAGGGCCTCGGCCAGCTGAGCGGGGTCCTGTCGTTCCAGGTCGTCCCAGCGGTCTTCGATGGCGGGGGAAGTCGGGACGGGGGCGGGGGGCATCAGCCAGTAGTGCTGGTGTTGGAAGGGGTAGGTGGGAAGCTCGACGCGTTGGGCACCGGTCCCGGCGAACGCTGCGGACCAGTCCACCGGCAGGCCCTGCACATATGCCTGGCCCACCGAGAGCAGAAGCCGTTCCAGACCACCCTCGCCCCGTCGCAGAGTCCCCAACACCGCCGCATCCACCCCAGCAGCCTCCACCGACTCCCCCACAGCCACCGACAACACCGGATGCGGACTCGGCTCGATAAAGAACCGGAAGCCCTCCTCCAACAACCCCCGCGTCGCCTGCTCGAACTCGACGGTCTGGCGGAGGTTGCGATACCAGTACTCCGCGTCCAACGAGGCGGTGTCCAACCAGCCGCCGGTGACCGTGGAATAGAACGGCACCGAACCCGTGACAGGGGTGATATCGGCCAGATCGGTCAGGATCTGCTCCCGCAC
>NZ_JBHYZO010000040.1:0-19998 GCF_042753785.1 Streptomyces sp. NPDC059256
CTTGCTGGGTGGGGTGGTCGGTTGTCGGTGGCGGCGGTGAATGGTCCGTTGTCGACGGTGGTGTCGGGTGATGCGGACGCGGTGGCGGAGTTCGTTCAGGAGTTGGTGGGTGAGGGGGTACGGGCGCGTTTGATCGAGGTGGATTACGCGTCGCATTCGGCGCATGTGGAGGAGGTGCGGGAACAGATCCTGACCGACCTTGCCGATATCACCCCCGTTTCGGGTTCGGTGCCGTTCTATTCCACGGTGACGGGTGGCTGGTTGGACACGGCTTCGTTGGACGCGGAGTACTGGTACCGCAATTTGCGTCAGACCGTCGAGTTCGAGCAGGCGACGCGGGGGTTGTTGGAGGAGGGTTTCCGGTTCTTCATCGAACCCAGCCCGCACCCCGTACTCGGCTTCGGCATCCAGGAGACCGCCGACGCGGCTGCCATCGCCGACTCCGCACAGGGCCCGGCGGTGGCACTGGGAACGCTGCGGCGAGGCGAGGGCGGCCTCGACCGCTTTCTGCTGTCACTGGGCGAAGCCCATGCGAGTGGCCTGTCCCCGGACTGGGACCTGGTGTTCGCCGGACACACATCGCACGGTGTGTCCCTGCCGACCTACCCCTTCCAACGTCGCCCGTACTGGCTGGAGGACACCGGCACGGCCACGGACACCAGCCTCGGCCAGTCCTCCGCGGAGGAGGACTTCTGGCAGGCCCTCGGCGGCGGCGACCTTGACCGATTCACCGCAGCGCTCGGAGTGACCCCCGAGGATCCGCTGAACGTGGTGCTCCCTGCGCTCACGACGTGGCGCACCGAGCGCGGGGAGCGCTCAGTGGTGGACTCCTGGCGCTACCGAGTGACCTGGCGTGCGCTGCCCGATGGCCCCGCGACCGAACTGACCGGCACTTGGCTCGTCCTGTCGTCTGCCGGGCAGCCCGAGCACCAGGCACTTCGGTCCGCCGAGACCGTACACGCCCTGGAGCAGGCCGGCGCCACGGTGGTGCAGATACCGCTCACCGAAGCGGAGGCCGCGCGTGCGGTACTGGCCGATCGAATCCGAGCAGCCCTGGCCCAGCTGCCCGAACCGGTCACCGGGGTGCTGTCGCTGCTCGGCCTCGACGAGCACGCCCACTCCGTGCACTCCACCGTCCCGTTGGGCACGGCGCTGAACCTGGCGCTCGTGCAGTCCCTCGGAGACGCCGGTGTGGACGCGCCCCTGTGGTGGGCCACCCGGGGTGCGGTGTCGGTTTCAGTCGCCGACGTCGACAGCCCGGTCAGTGCCGCGCAGAACCTGCTCTGGGGCCTCGGCCGAGTGGCCGCGCTGGAGTACCCGCAGCGCTGGGGCGGCCTGGTCGACCTTCCGGAGACCCTGGACGCTGACACCGCGGCGCGGCTGTGCCGTGTGCTGGCCAACGGCGTCGGAGCCGAGGACCAGATAGCCGTGCGGGCCACCGCCAGCCACGGCCGACGCCTGGTCAGGTCGGCCCTGGGCGACACGGCTCCACGTCGGGCCTGGCGGCCGGGAGGCAGCGTACTGATCACCGGTGGCACCGGCGGGATCGGCGCACAGATCGCGCGCTGGCTGGCCCGACGCGGAGCCGAGCACCTGGTGCTGGTCAGCCGACGCGGCACGGACGCGCCCGGCGCGCCGGAGCTGTCCGAGGAGTTGGCGGCACTGGGCGCCCAGGTCACCGTGGTCTCCTGCGATGTTGCCGACCTGGAGGCCCTGCGCGCCCTGAAGGACGGCCTGGAGCGGGACGGCCATCGAATCAGCACCGTCTTCCACGCCGCAGGGGCCGGGCTGCTGGTGCCGCTGCCCACGACCGACCTCGACGAGTTCGCCGACACCCTCTACGCCAAGGTCGGCGGCGCCAGCAACCTGGACCTCCTGTTCGATCGGGACTCGCTCGACGCATTCGTACTGTTCTCGTCCATCTCCGGAGTGTGGGGCAGCGCCGACCACGGCGCCTACGCCGCCGCGAACGCCTATCTCGACGGCCTCGCCGAGAACCGCAGAAGCCGCGGTCTGGCGGCGACCTCCGTGGTGTGGGGGATCTGGAACCCCGAGGACGGTGCCGGAATGGCGGCCGAACTCGTCGAAGAGACCCTGCGTGGTCACGGAGTCCTGTTCATGCCGCCCGCAGTGGCGATCACCGGGCTCCAGCAGGTGTTGGACCACGACGAGACGGTGGTGCTGGTCGCCGACATCGACTGGGACCGCTTCGCGGCGGTGTTCACCTCCGCACGTCCCAGCCCCCTGATCGCCGAGTTGCCCGAGGTGCGCAGGGCGCTGGCCGCCGAACCGGTCGCCGGTCCCGATGCAACCGCCGGCACGTCATCGGAACTGCGCGATCGGTTGCGCCCGCTCCCGGCGGCCGAGCGGACACGGGTGCTCGTCGACCTGGTCCGCACCCAGGCAGCCGCCGTCCTCGGCCACGACTCGGCAGACGCGGTCGCTCCGGGTCGTGCCTTTCGCGATCTCGGCTTCGACTCGCTGACGGCCGTGGACATGCGCAACCGGCTCAACACCGCCACCGGGCTGCGACTCCCGGTCACCGTGGTCTTCGACTACTCCTCGGCCTCCGCACTGGCGCAGCATCTGGAGACCGCGCTGCTGGGAGCCGTCGAGCAGCCCGCTGCCGCCTCCCCGCCCCCGCAGGACCTGGCCGCCGCGGACGACGACCCGATCGTGATCGTGTCCATGAGCTGCCGCTACCCCGGCGGTGTGCGCACCCCTGAGGAGCTGTGGAGCCTGGTCGCCGAGGGTCGCGACGCGGTCTCCGAACTACCGTCCGACCGGGGTTGGGATCTGGACGGCCTCTACGACGCGGATCCCGACCGGCCAGGCAAGAGCTATGCCGCCGCGGGCGGATTCGTCCACGACGCCGGCCTGTTCGACCCGGGGTTCTTCGGGATCTCGCCGCGTGAGGCCCTGGCGATGGACCCACAGCAGCGGCTGCTCCTTGAGACGAGTTGGGAGGCGATCGAGCGCGCCGGCATCGACCCCGGGTCCCTGCACGGCACCACCACCGGGATCTTCGCCGGCGCGTCCTACCAGGGCTACGGCGGCACCCTGCGGGATGTCCCAGAAGCACTGGAGGGTCTGTTCATCGCCGGCATCTCGACCAGCGTCCTGTCTGGGAGAGTCGCCTACCAACTGGGTCTACAGGGGCCTGCGGTGACCGTGGACACGGCGTGCTCCTCATCACTGGTCGCCGTACACCTCGCGGCCCAGTCGCTGCGCTCGGGAGAGTGCACACTGGCGCTGGCCGGCGGCGCGACGGTGATGGGAACACCTCTGTCGTTCACCGGCTTCAGCCGGCAGCGCGGGCTGGCCGAGGACGGGCGCTGCAAGTCCTTCGCCGCATCTGCGGACGGCTTCGGCATGGCCGAAGGCGTCGGTGTGCTGGTGTTGGAACGGCTCTCCGACGCCCGCCGCAACGGCCATCCCGTACTGGCGGTACTGCGTGGCTCGGCGATCAACCAGGACGGTGCGAGCAACGGCCTGACGGCGCCGAGCGGACTGGCCCAACAGCGGGTGATCCGCGGCGCGCTGGCGAACGCGCGGCTGACGGCCGCCGACGTGGACGTGGTCGAGGCGCATGGCACCGGCACCCGACTGGGTGACCCGATCGAGGCCGATGCCCTGCTCGCCACCTATGGCCAGGACCGGCCGGAGGACCGGCCGCTGTGGCTGGGGTCGCTGAAGTCCAACATCGGCCACACCCAGGCCGCCGCCGGTGTCGCCGGTGTCATGAAGATGGTGCTGGCGATGGACCAGGGGCTGCTGCCGCAGACGCTGCACATCGACCAACCGTCTCCGAACGTCGACTGGACCGCCGGCTCCGTCTCGTTGCTGACCGAGGCCACCGCTTGGCCGGAAACCGGGCGTCCACGCCGGGCCGGGGTCTCCTCGTTCGGGCTCAGCGGCACCAACGCCCACGTCATCATCGAGCAGCCGCCCGCCGTACCCGCCGAGTCTGCTGAGCCCGTTGAGCCCGTTGAGTCTGCAGAATTGGGGACGTCCGTCGCACCGGTCACCGTCCCATGGGCGCTGTCCGGGCGCACTTCCGACGCCCTGAAGGTCCAGGCCGCGCGGCTGCACGAGTATCTGACGGAGCGTTCGGTGATCTCGCCCGCCGATGTCGGCTACTCCCTGGCGACCACCAGAACCGCCTTCGAGCATCGCGCCGTCGTCATCGGCGACGACCGCGCCACCCTGCTGCGCGGACTGGCGGCGCTGGCCACCGGAGAACGCGACCCCGGCCTGGTCAGCGGCACCGTCGCCCGGTCCACCAGAACCGTCTTCGTCTTTCCCGGCCAGGGCTCCCAGTGGACCGGCATGGCACAGGAACTGCTCAACGTCGCCCCCGTCTTCGCACAACGGATCGCCGCCTGCGAACGCGCACTCTCCCCTCACCTCGACTGGTCTCTGCTCGCCGTTCTCAGGGATGAGCCAGGCGCGCCCCCGCTGGACCGGGTGGACGTGGTCCAGCCGGTGCTGTTCGCCGTGATGGTGTCCCTGGCCGAGCTGTGGCGTTCCCACGGGGTCGTCCCCGACGCCGTCGTGGGTCACTCGCAGGGGGAGATCGCCGCCGCCTGTGTGGCCGGAGCCCTCTCGCTGGACGACGCCGCGCGGATCGTCGCCCTCCGCAGCCGGGCCCTGCTCGCCCTGACCGGACGCGGCGGCATGCTGTTCGTGCCACAGCCGGCAGAGGCGGTACGGGAAGTGCTCGCAGCCTGGGGCGGGGCACTCGACGTCGCCGCCGTCAACGGGTCGACCTCGGTGACGGTCTCCGGTGACCCGGCGGCGCTGGCCGAGCTGGGAGATCAGTACTCCGAGGTGGGCGTGCTGACCTGGCCCGTCCCGGGCGTGGACTTCGCCGGCCACTCGACACAGGTGGAGGAGATCCAGCAGGAACTGCTCACCCTGCTCGCCGGGATCGAACCGCGGACGTCCGACGTTCCGTTCTACTCCACGGTCAGCGGTGGCCTGTTGGACACCGCAGCACTGGACACCGAGTACTGGTACCGCAATCTGCGCCGGCCCGTGGAGTTCGAGCGGGCGATCGGCGCACTGATCGCCGACGGGCACCACACCTTCGTCGAGTGCAGCACCCACCCCGCGCTCACGGTCTGGCTCCAACAGGCCGTCGAGGCGGCCGACGTCGGTGACGGAGCCGTCGTCGGAACCCTGCGCCGTGACGAAGGCGGCCCTGCCCGCTTCCTTGCCGCGCTGGCCGAACTACAGGTGCACGGGCTGCCAGTGGACTGGGAGGCGGTCTTCGCCGGATCCGGCGCACGGAAGCGGCCCCTGCCCACCTACGCCTTCCAGCGGCAGCAGTACTGGCTGGACACCAACGCCCCGGACCGGACCGCCGATCTCGTGCCCCGTACCGACACGGCCGACACCGGGTTCTGGGAAGCGGTCGACCACGGCGACCTGGACGCACTCGCCACCACCCTGCGCGTCGAAGACGGTGAACTACGGGCCTCCCTTGCCTCCCTCGTCCCCACTCTGTCGGACTGGCTGCGCGAACGGCGCGGCAGCACGACCGCCGACGGCTGGCGCTACCGGGTCGCCTGGAAGCCCCTCCCCACCCCCGGACAGCCCGGGCTCCGCGGAACCTGGCTGGTCGTGGCGCCGACCGGCACGGCCGCCGACCCGACCGTCACCTTCGTCCTCGACTCCCTGCGCGCACACGGGGCCGCACCCGTTCTGATCGAGGCGGGCCCTGACGCGGTCGACCGGGCCGTGTTCGGCGAGCTGTTGCACGACCTCCAGGGCAGGATCGGCGAAAGACCTGCTGGAGTGGTGTCCCTGCTCGCCCTGGCCGAGGAACCCCACGGCACGGATTCAGCGCTTCCGCTCGGCCTTGTGCTGACGGTCGCGCTGCTCCAAGCACTGGGCGACCTCGGCGCCGACTCCCCGCTCTGGTGCGCCACCAAGGGCGCGGTGTCGGTCGGCCGCTCCGACCGGATCGACAGCACGCTCCAGGCGCTGGTCTGGGGCCTCGGCGGAGTCGCCGGAGTCGAGTACCCGCAGCGCTGGGCGGGACTGGTGGACCTTCCACAGCGGCTCGACGACCGGGCCGGAGCCCGGCTGGCCCAGGCCCTGGCAGGTCTCGACGGAGAGGACCAGTTGGCGGTACGGGCCTCCGGCGTCTTCGGCCGCAGGCTCGTCCACGCCGGACTCGGCGACGCGCCCCCGGTCCGCGGCTGGACGCCCGAAGGCACGGTCCTGATCACCGGCGGAACCGGCGGCCTCGGCGCTCAGATCGCCCGAAGGCTCGCCCGCACCGGTACCGCTCACCTGCTGCTGACGAGCCGCCGAGGCACCCTGACACCCGGAGCGGACGCACTGCTGGCCGAACTGCGCGAGCTCGGGGCCGAGGCCACCGTGGCGGCCTGTGATGTCGCGGACCGGGACCAACTGGCGGAGCTGCTCGCCGGCATCCCGGCCGAACGCCCGCTGCGCGCCGTACTGCACGCCGCAGGAGTCCTGGACGACGGAGTGATCGACTCGATCACTCCCGAGCGCGCGGCCGGAGTCCTGCGACCCAAACTGGACGGCGCCCGCAATCTCGACGCCCTCACCCGCGAACTCGACCTGACCGCGTTCGTCCTGTTCTCCTCGCTGGCCGGAACGCTCGGCGGCACTGGACAGGGAAGCTACGCCGCCGCCAACGCCTATCTGGACGCCCTGGCCCGGCGGCGCCGCGACCTCGGGCTGCCGGGCACCTCGGTCGCCTGGGGCCTCTGGGGTGGCGAAAGCCTCGCCTCGGGAGCGGTCGCCGAACGGCTGGTCCGCAACGGCCTGCCGGCCATGGACCCCGAACTGGCGACGGCCGCACTCCAGCAGGCACTCGACCACGACGACACGGCGGTGCTGGTTGCGGACTTCGCCTGGGACCGCTTCACCCGGGCGTTCACCGCGCTCCGGCCCAGCGCGGCCATCGGGGACCTGCCGGAAGTGCAGGAGGTGCTCGCGGCAGCCCGCCCGGCCCGGGACACCGGCGGCGCCGAGCCACCGGCCCTGCGGTTGGCCGGGCTGCCCCCGGCGGAACGGGACCGGGCGCTGCTGGACCTGGTCCGGTTCGAAGTCGCCGCGGTGCTCGGCCACGCGGGACCCGAATCGGTCGAACCCGACCAGGTGTTCAAGGACATCGGCTTCGACTCGCTGACCGCCGTCGAACTGCGCAACAGGCTCGCCGAGGCCACCGGGCTACGGCTGTCCGTGACCCTGGCCTTCGACTACCCCACCGCGACGGTGCTGGCCGGCCATCTCCGCACCGAACTGCTGGGGGCCTCAGTCACTGCGACGGACTCCGCCCCGGAACAGCCACCGGTGACGCCCGCCGCCGTGGATGACGACGCGATCGCCGTGGTCGCGATGAGCTGCCGCTACCCCGGTGGCGTCAGCACGCCCGAGGAACTGTGGGAACTGATCGCCACCGGACAGGACGCGATCTCCGCCTTCCCCACCGGACGCGGCTGGGACCTGGAGGGCCTCTACGACCCCGACCCCGAGCAGGTCGGCAGCACCTATGCGCAGGAGGGCGGCTTCCTGCACGACGCGGACCGCTTCGACCCGGCCTTCTTCGGGATCTCACCGCGCGAAGCGCTGACCATCGACCCCCAACAGCGGCTGCTGCTCGAACTCTCCTGGGAGGCTTTCGAGCGCGCCGGCATCGACCCCCTGTCGCTCAAGGGCAGCCAGAGCGGCGTCTTCGTCGGCTGCAGCCACCACGACTACGGATCGCGGGTCACCGAGCCCTCCGAAGAATTCGAGGGATACCTCGGCATCGGAAGTGCGGGCAGCGTGGCGTCCGGTCGGATCTCCTACAGCCTCGGTCTGGAAGGACCCGCGGTGACCGTGGACACGGCGTGCTCCTCATCGCTGGTCGCGGTGCACTTGGCGGCGCAGTCGCTGCGGGCGGGGGAGTGCTCGCTCGCACTCGCCGGCGGAGTGACCGTGATGTCGACGCCGGGGGCGTTCGTCGAGTTCAGCAGGCAGCGTGTCCTCGCTGAGAACGGGCGCTGCAAGCCCTTCGCAGCCGCCGCGGACGGCACCTCGTGGGCCGAGGGCGCAGGGTTGCTGGTCCTCGAACGGCTCTCCGACGCCCGGCGCAACGGACATCCGGTGCTCGCCCTCGTACGTGGCTCGGCGGTCAACCAGGACGGTGCCAGCAACGGCCTGACCGCACCCAACGGGCCTTCGCAGCAACGGGTGATCCGGGCGGCCCTCGCCAACGCCGGGCTGGCGGCGTCCGAGGTGGACGCGGTGGAGGCGCACGGCACCGGGACGAAGCTGGGCGATCCGATCGAAGCACAGGCACTGCTGGCCACCTACGGTCAGGAGCGCGTGGCGGACCGGCCGTTGTGGCTGGGGTCGTTGAAGTCGAACATCGGACACAGTCAGGCCGCCGCCGGAGTGGCCGGGATCATCAAGATGGTGCAGGCCATGCGGCACGGGGCGCTGCCCCGCACCCTGCACATCGACGAGCCGACGCCCTACGTGGACTGGTCGGCCGGCGCGGTACGGCTGCTCACCGAGGACACTCCGTGGCCGGAGACCGGCCGCCCCCGGCGAGCCGCGGTGTCGTCGTTCGGCGTCAGCGGCACCAATGCCCACACCATCCTGGAACAGCCCACCGACCCGGACCCGGACCTTGTCGCCGCCCCCCGCAAGACCCTCGCGCCCCCCGCGGCGACCGCCCGGGCTGCGTCGGCCCTACCGTGGCTGCTGTCCGCCCGGAGCGCGGACGCCCTGCGGGACCAGGCGGGGCAACTGCTTCGCCACCTGGAGCGGAACCCGCAACTCGATGTCGCCGACCTCGGCTACTCGCTGGCGCTGAACCGCAGCGCCTTCGAGTACCGGGCCGCCGTCACCGGCACGGACCGGGAAACCCTGCTCCACGGGCTCACCGCCCTCGCTTCGGCCGAGCCGTCCGCGGATCTGGTGCAGGGCATCGCCGGCGCGACCGGGAAGACCGCCTTCCTCTTCCCCGGTCAAGGCAGCCAGCGATCCGGCATGGGCGCGGAACTGTACGCGCGTTTCCCGGTCTTCGCCGACGCCTTCGACGCGGTCTGCGCGGAGCTCGACCCCCTGTTGGACCGCCCGCTGCGCGAGGTGATCGACGCGGCCCCCGACCATCCCGACCACGGCCTGCTGGACCTCACCGGGTACACCCAGCCCGCCCTGTTCGCTCTCGGTGTCGCGCTGTTCCGACTGGTCGAGCACTGGGGTGTGCGTCCCGACTACCTCCTCGGCCACTCGGTGGGGGAGCTGGCCGCAGCCCATGTCGCCGGAGTGTTCTCGCTGCCCGACGCCGCAGCCCTGGTCGCCGCGAGAGGCCGGCTGATGCAGTCCCTGCCGGCCGGAGGCGCGATGTTCGCCCTCGCAGCCGCGGAGGAGGAAGTGCTGCCGCTGCTGGAGGGGCGGGAGATCGCCGTCGGTCTGGCAGCCGTCAACGGTCCGGCCTCGACCGTGATCTCCGGCGATGGGACGGCGGTGGCCGAGCTCGCCGCCGTACTTGCCGCACGTGGGCACAAGACCCGTCAACTGCGGGTCAGCCACGCCTTCCACTCACCCCTGATGGAACCGATGCTCGCCGAGTTCCGCAAGGTCGCGGCAGGGATCGACAGGGGCGAAGCCACCGTCCCGATCATCTCCGACCTGACCGGGGAGCCCGCCACGGCCGAGCAACTCGGCTCGCCCGACTACTGGGTCGAACACGTACGCGGCACGGTGCGCTTCCAGGACGGGATGCGTCGTCTGGAACGCGAGGGCGTCACCGCGTTCCTGGAACTGGGACCCGACGGGGCGCTCACCAGCATGGGCCAGGACTGCCTGACGAGCGGTACTGATCTCACCAGCCTCGCCAGCCTCACCGACCGCACTGCCCTCACCGACGGAGCCGCGCTGGTGCCGCTGCTGCGCAAGGACCGGCCCGAGGCCGCCACCGCGACCGCCGCCCTGGCCCGGTTGCACGTCCACGGCGTCCCCGTGGACTGGACGTCCGTCCACGCCGGCAGCGGGGCCGACTCCACCGAACTGCCGACCTACCCCTTCCAGCGCCAGAGCTACTGGCTGGAGGGCAACTCCGCCACGGCGGACCTGCCCTCGGCCGGACTGCTGAGGGCCGACCACCCCCTGCTCGGCGCCGGCTCCGAACTGGCCGACTCCGAAGGCTTCCTGTTCACCGGCAGGCTCTCGGTCCGCAGCCACCCGTGGCTGGCCGACCACGGGGTCTTCGAAGGCGTACTGTTCCCGGCCACCGCCTTCCTGGAACTCGCGGTCCGCGCGGGCGACGAGGTCGGCTGCGGCCAGGTCGAGGAACTCACCCTGGAAGCACCGCTGGTGCTTCCCGCGAGCGGAGCGGTCGCACTCCAGCTCACGGTCGGAGCCCCCGACGGTTCCGGCGCCCGCACACTGAGCGTCCACGCCAGGTCGGATGAATCCGGACCCGACGCGCCCTGGACCCGACACGCGAGCGGCCTGCTGACCCCCGGCGACGAGCCCGATCCGGCCGACCCTGCCGACCTCGCCCAATGGCCGCCGGAGGGAGCCGTCCCGCTCGATGTGGAAGGGCTCTACCAACGCTTCGCGGAGGGCGGATTCGCCTACGGCCCCGCGTTCCAGGGGCTGCGGGGGGCCTGGCGGCTCGGCGACGAGGTCTTCGCAGCGGCGAGGCTGCCGCAGCAACAGCAGTCGGACGCGGCCAGGTTCGGCCTGCATCCGGCCCTCCTGGACTCCGCACTGCACTCGCTGGTGTTCGACGTGCTCCAAGGTCCCGCCAAGGGCTGGCTCCCGTTCTCCTGGAACGGGGTGCGGCTGCATGCCTCGGGCGCGTCCGAACTCCGGCTGCGGCTGACCCCGTCCGGCCGCGACGCCGTCGCGGTGCTGGCGACCGACAGCACCGGACAACTGGTGGCCTCGGCGCGGTCCCTCGTGCTCCGACCGGTCTCGGCCGATCAGTTCAAGGCCGAGCGGACCGGGCACCACGAGGAGCTGTACCGTCCCGAGTGGCCCGCTCTCCCCGAGCGCGCCCGGACGGCGGCGGGCAGCGGCCTCGGCCCGGAGTCCTGGACCGTCCTCGGCACCCGGACGCCCTGGTGGTTCGATACCCCGGCGTCCCCGGGCCGGACCGTGCAGGACCTCGCCACCCTGGCGGGACAGATCGACGCGGGCACACCACCACCCCGACTCGTACTGGCGGCCTGCCCGCCCGCCACGGCCTCGGCCGAGCCCCCCGGAGACCTCCGCGAAGCGGTGCACGGCGGCGTCGGTGCGGTCCTCGCTCTGCTGCGCGACTGGCTGGCGGACGAGCGCCTCGCCGGTTCCCGATTGGTGCTGGTGACCTCGGGCGCGGTCCCCGTGGTCGCAGACGACGTCCCGGACCCGGCACTGGCAGCGGTGTGGGGACTGGTCCGCTCGGCACAGACGGAAAACCCCGACCGCTTCGTCCTGCTCGACCTGGACACGCACGACGCCTCGCCCGCAGCGCTCGCCGAGGCCCTCGCCTCCGGGGAACCCCAACTCGCCATCAGGGCGGGCCAGGTGCACATCGCCCGGCTGGCCCGAGTGCCGCTGTCCGCGACCGAGCGCAAGCCCGGCTGGGACCCGAGAGGAACCGTCCTGATCACCGGCGGTACGGGTGCCATCGGCGCCCAGGTGGCCCGTCATCTGGCCGCCGAACACGGCGTCAGGCACCTCCTGCTGACCAGCCGCAGCGGTCCCCACGCCGAAGGGGCGGCGGAACTCCTCGCCGACCTCGCCGCGCTGGGCGCGGAGGCGGAGATCGCCGTCTGTGACGCGGCCGACCGTGATGCGCTCGCAGCCCTCCTGGCCGATCTTCCCTCCGAGCACCCGCTGACCGCAGTGGTGCACGCCGCGGGAGTCCTGGCCGACGGCGTGGTCGCCACCATGACGCCCGACCAACTCGACATGGTGCTGCGCCCCAAGGTGGACGCGGCGGTCAATCTGCACGAGTTGACCGCCGACCTGGACCTCGCCGAGTTCGTCCTGTTCTCGTCCATCGCCGGTGTCTTCGGTGGCATGGGCCAGGGCAATTACGCCGCCGCCAACGCCTTCCTGGACGCACTCGCCCACCAGCGCCGGGCCCGCGGTCTGGCCGGTCGCTCCCTCGCCTGGGGACTGTGGGCCAACCGGACCGGAATGACCGGTGGCCTCACCAAGGCCGACCTGCAACGGATCGCCAGGGGCGGGATCGTCGCCTTCACCCCGGCGGAGGGGCTCGCGCTGTTCGACGCGGCCGGGACGTTGGACGAGACCGTCGTCCTCCCACTGCGGCTGGACACGGCCGCGGTGCGGGCCCAGGCCGCCACCGGCGGGGTTCCGGCGCTGTTGCGCGGCCTGGTGCGCCCGGCGGCCCGGCGCGGTACGGCAGGCCGGGGCACCGACTTTGGACCGGACCAGGCAGGGGCGCTGAAGCAGCGGCTCGGATCGCTCAACGGGGCACAGCGCGAGCGGGTGTTGCTCGACCTCGTCCGCTCCCACGCCTCGATGGTGCTGGGCCACAGCGGGCCCGCCGCGGTCGAGCCGGGACGCGGGCTGCTGGAGATCGGCTTCGACTCGTTGACCGCGGTGGAGCTGCGGAACCGACTCCGCGCCGCCACCGGACTCCAACTCCCGGCGACCCTGCTCTTCGACTATCCGACCCCGGCCGCGATCGCCGGACACCTGTCCGCCGAGATGGCCCCCGAACCCGGGTCCGACCCGGTGCCGGGGCTCGCCGAACTGGATCAGTTGGAACTCGCCCTCGGAGGCGGCATCAGCGACGGTGCGGCCCGGGAGCAGTTGGCGGGCCGGCTCCAGGAACTCCTGGGACGCCTCGATCCGACCGCAGGCGCGATCAACGGCGCCGCAGCGGACGGCGACGGGATCGAGGAGCGCATGGACGGCGCGACCGACGACGAGATCTTCGACTTCATCGACAACGAACTCGGCATGTCATGACGCCGACCCAGGCATGCGAACCAAGGTGGCGAGGCACATGGTGAACGACGACAAGCTGAGGGACTACCTCAAGCGCGTGACGGCGGACCTGCACCGGACCCGGCAGCGCCTGACCGAGGCGGAGGCCGCGGGCCGCGAACCGATCGCGGTCGTCGCGATGAGCTGCCGGTACCCGGGCGGGGTCCAGTCGCCGGAGGACCTGTGGCGGCTGGTCACCAACGGCACCGACGCGATCACCGGCTTCCCCGCCGACCGCGGCTGGGACCTCGACCACCTGGACGATCCGGACCAGTTGCGCAACGGCACCAGCTACGCCGTGCAGGGCGGCTTCCTCGACGGCGTGCAACGGTTCGACCCCGGGTTCTTCGGTATCTCCCCGCGCGAGGCGCTGGCGATGGACCCGCAGCAGCGGCTGCTCCTTGAGACCACCTGGGAGGCGTTCGAGCGGGCCGGCATCGACCCCGCCTCACTGCGCGGCAGCAGGACGGGCATCTTCGCGGGAGTGATGTACCAGGACTACGCGGTGCGGCTGCGCCAGGTCCCCGACGACGTGGCAGGCTACATCGGCAGCGGCAGCTCCGACAGCGTCGCCTCCGGCCGTGTCGCGTACACGTTCGGGCTGGAGGGCCCGGCGGTGAGCGTCGACACGGCCTGCTCGTCCTCGTTGGTCGCGATCCACCTCGCCGCGCAGGCGCTGCGGCAGGGCGACTGCACGCTGGCGCTTGCAGGGGGCGCCATGGTCATGTCGACGCCCGTCCCGTTCGTGGAGATGAGCCGGCAGGGCGGCCTGGCCAGGGACGGCCGCTGCAAGTCCTTCGCCGCATCCGCGGACGGCACCGGCTGGGGCGAAGGCGTGGGGATGCTGCTGCTTGAGCGGCTCTCCGACGCCCGCCGCCACGGGCATCCGGTGCTCGCCCTGATCCGCGGCAGCGCCGTCAACCAGGACGGCGCGAGCAGCAGGCTCACCGCCCCCAACGGCCCCGCACAGCAGCGGGTGATCCGTCAGGCGCTGGCGAACGCCGGTCTCACCCCCGCCGAGGTGGACCTGGTGGAGGCGCACGGCACCGGCACCCCGCTGGGCGACCCGATCGAGGCTCAGGCGCTGCTCGCCACCTACGGGCAGGGCAGGGCGGACGGGCACCCGCTGCTGTTGGGGTCGCTGAAGTCCAACATCGGCCACACCCAGGCGGCAGCCGGGGTCGGCGGCGTCATCAAGGCCGTACTGGCCATGCGACACGGAACGGTCCCGCCGACCCTGCACGCTGATGAACCGTCACCGCAGATCGACTGGACCGCGGGCGCGGTACGCCTGGTCACCGAGAGCACTCCGTGGCCGGAGACCGGCCGCCCGCGCAGGGCAGCCGTATCGTCCTTCGGAGTCAGCGGCACCAACGGGCACGTCGTCCTGGAACAGGCCGACGACCCGGCCGAGCAGATCGCCGATGCGGCGGAGGGGACCCCTCCCACTGCCGTCGCCGGGCCAGCCGTCCTGCCCTGGGTGCTCTCCGGCCGCACCGCCGAGGCGCTGCGCGCGCAGGCCGCACGGCTCCGGGCACACCTGGACGCTCGCCGCGGGCCGGGCCCGGCGGAGATCGGGCACGCCCTGGCGACGACCCGAGCCTCGCACGAGCACCGGGCCGTCCTGATCGGCGCCGACCTGGACGAGTTCCGCGGCGGGCTCGACGCCCTGGCAGCGGACACTCCGGTCCCGGGCCTGGTGCGCGGCATCGCGGGATCGGGCGGCGAGGTCGCGTTGGTGTTCCCAGGGCAGGGGTCGCAGTGGGCCGGGATGGCGGTGGACTTACTGGACTCCGCGCCGGTCTTCGCCGCCCGCCTGGCGGAGTGCGAGCGGGCACTTGCGCCGTTCGTCGACTGGTCGTTGGAAGCCGTCCTGCGCGGTGCACCCGGCACGCCCCCGCCGGAGCGGGTGGACGTGGTGCAGCCGGTGTTGTGGGCGGTGATGGTCTCCCTCGCGGAGTTGTGGCGCTCCTACGGTGTCATCCCGGGCGCGGTGGTCGGCCACTCGCAGGGAGAGATCGCCGCCGCCGCGGTGGCGGGAGCCCTCTCGCTGGACGACGCGGCGCGGGTGGTCGCCCTGCGTAGCCGGGCCATCCGGGCCCTGGCCGGCCGCGGCGGGATGGCCTCCGTGGCGTTGCCGGCCGCACAGGTCGACGAGTGGCTCGCCGAGTGGGACGGTCGACTGTCCGTCGCGGCGGTGAACGGCCCCGCGTCCACCGTGGTGTCCGGGGACCCGGACGCACTGGAGGAGTTCCTCGGGCAGGCGACGTCCCGCCAGGTACGCACCAGACGGGTTCCCGTCGACTACGCCTCGCACAGCATCCACGTCGAGGACATTCACGCGGATCTGCTGACACAGCTGGCCGGGCTGACCCCGCGTCGGTCCGAGATCCCGTTCTACTCCACGGTCAGCGGTGGCCTGCTGGACGACACATCCGACCTTGACGCCGACTACTGGTACCGCAACCTCCGTGGGACCGTCCAGTTCGAACAGGCGACGAGGGCCCTGCTGGCGGACGGCTACCAGGTGCTGTTGGAGAGCAGCCCCCACCCGGTACTCACTGTCGGTGTGCTGGAGACCGTCGAGGCCGCAGGCGCAGACGCCACAGCTGTCGGTTCGCTGCGCCGGGACGAGGGCGGCCTGCGCAGGTTCACCGAGTCGCTCGCGGAACTGCATGTGCGCGGAGTGCCGTTGGACTGGGACGCCGTCTTCGTCGGCCGACGAACCGTACCGGTGGATCTGCCCACCTACGCGTTCCAAAGGGAGCCGTACTGGTTGGCGGACGGCGCCGGGCCCGTCGCCGATGTGACATCGGCTGGACTGGCCCCCGCGGATCATCCGCTGTTGGGCGCGGTCGTGGTGCTCGCCGACAGCGACGGTCTGTTGCTCACCGGTCGACTGTCCACCTCGACCCACCCGTGGCTCGCCGACCATGCCGTCCAGGGCAGCGTGCTGCTCCCGGGAACCGCCTTCCTGGAACTCGCGCTACAGGCCGGGGCCCGCGTCGGCTGCCCCCGGGTCGAGGAGTTCACCCTGGCAGCACCCCTGGTGCTGACCGAACACGGCGGAACAATGCTGCGCTTGGCCGTGGGCGCACCCGACAGGGAGGGGCGCCGCCCACTGAGCCTGCACTCCCGCCCGGACACTCGGGGCGAGGAGGGCGCGGAGAGCGGCGAGTGGGTCCGGCACGCCGAGGGCGTACTGGTCGAGGAGAGCGCATCGTCGACCGCGTTGGACTCCGAGGACGGCGAGTTGACGCTCTGGCCGCCGCCCGGCGCCGAACCGATCGCTGTCGATGGGCTGTACGACCTCTTCGCGGCGGGCGGATTCGCCTACGGCCCCGGATTCCAGGGTCTGCGGGCGGTCTGGCAGCGGGGTGACGAGGTCTTCGCCGAAGCCGTCCTGCCCGGTGGACCCTCACCCGACGCCGACCGCTTCGCCCTCCACCCGGCGCTGCTGGACGCGGCCCTGCACGCCACCGGACTGCCCGGCACCGCCGGTGCGGACGAGCGCCCGGGCGGACGGCTGCCGTTCTCCTGGAACGGTGTCACCCTGCACGCCACGGGGGCCGGTGCGATACGGGTCAAGCTCACCCCGGCGGGATCCGATGCGGTCTCGCTCCAGATCGCCGACCCGACCGGCCGCGCCGTGGCGACGGTGGACTCGCTGGTGCTCCGGCCGGCCGTCGTCGGACAGTTCGCCGCCGACCGCGGTGGTCGCGGCAGCCGCCATCGGGACCTGTTCGAGGTCGAGTGGGCACCCGTACGCTCGACCGGGGCCGGTGCACCGGTGCACCTCAGCACAGATCTGGCTCAACTGATCGCCGAGGTCGACGCCGGGACGCCGGTGCCCGAGACGGTACTGCTGCACTGCGCGGAGCACGAGGACACGGAGGAGGCGGCCGAAGCGGTCCGGGCGTCCGTGCACCAGGCCCTCGCAGATGTGCAGACCTGGCTCGCGGACGAGCGCTTCACCGGCTCCCGTCTTGTCTTCCGTACCAAAGGTGCCGTGAGCGCGGGGGCGGACGTCCGGAACCTGGCGCACAGCGCCGTCTGGGGCCTGGTCCGCTCGGCCCAGTCCGAGCACCCGGGGCGATTCGCCCTGCTCGACGTCGACCCGGGCGAAGACGAGTCCGGCACCTCGGCCGGCGTGGCCGTGGCACTCGCTTCGGGAGAACCACAGTCGGCCGTGCGCGGCGCGGACGTACGTGTTCCGCGGCTGGCCGGGGTCGCGAAGGGCGAGTCGGATCGATCAGCCGCACCCGTCCGGGCACTGGACCCGGCCGGCACGGTCCTCATCACCGGAGGCACCGGCCTGCTCGGCTCCCATGTCGCCCGTCGTCTGGTCGCAGGGCACGGTGTTCGACGATTGCTGCTGCTCTCCCGCAGCGGCCCGACCGCCGCGGGAGCCGAAGGGCTCCGGACCGAACTCATCGGGCTGGGGGCCGAGGTCAGGATCGTCGCCTGCGACGCCGCCGACCGGGACGCCCTCGCGGCCGTGCTCGCGGACCTGCCGCCCGAGCACCCGCTGACCGCCGTCGTCCACACCGCCGGCAGCCTCGACGACGGTGTCGTCACGGCACTCACCCCCGAGCGGGTGGACCATGTGCTGCGCCCCAAAGTCGATGCGGCGCTCAACCTGCACGAGTTGACCCGCGATATGGACCTCGCGGCCTTCGTCCTCTTCTCCTCGGCCGCAGGCACCTTCGGCGGCCCCGGACAGGCCAACTACGCCGCCGCCAATGCCTTCCTCGACGCACTCGCCGAGCAGCGCCGGGCCACCGGACGAGCCGGCCAGTCCCTCGCCTGGACCCTGTGGGAGCAGCCCAGCGCCCTGACCGGTCATTTGGACGATGCCGAGGTGCGACGCATCGCCCGTTCAGGGATGCCGCCGCTCACCACCGAGCAGGGGCTCGCGCTGTTCGACACCGCGTTCACGGTGGACAGGGCCGCGCTGGTGCCGATCCGCCTGGACACCGTCGCCCTACGGTCCGCGGCGGCGGCCGGAACGTTGCCGCCGCTGCTGCGAGGTCTCGTACGGACACCGCTCAGGCGGGCGGCGACGGCCACGGAGGCGGCGGTCGACGACCATGCCCTGCGTCAGCGTCTCGTGGCCCTCGACCGTGCCGGACAGATGCGCGTGCTGGTGGAACTGGTCCGGACCCACGCGGCGGCGGTCCTCGGCCACGCCTCCCCGGACGCGCTGGATGCCGGGCGGGCATTTCGCGAACTCGGCTTTGACTCGCTGGCCTCGGTGGAACTGCGGAACCGTCTGAACGCCGCCACCGGCCTACGGCTTCCCGCGAGCCTGGTGTTCGACTACCCGACGCCGACGGCCCTGGGGGAGTTCCTGCGGGACGGGCTGACGGATGCTCAGTCAGGCTCCGCCGTGGTTCCGGCAGCTACGGCGGGCAGAGAGCGGGGCGGCGACGATGATCAGATCGCGATCGTCTCCGTGGCCTGCCGCTTTCCCGGGGGTGTCCGCTCGCCCGAGGACCTGTGGCGGATGCTGGCCGAGGGCCGCGACGGCATCTCCGAATTCCCGACGGACCGGGGCTGGGGGCTGGACGAACTCTTTGACCCGAATCCCGACCACGCCGGCACCTCCATCACCAGGAATGGGGGGTTCCTCTACGATGCGGCCGAGTTCGATGCGGAGTTCTTCGGGATCTCGCCGCGTGAGGCGTTGGCGATGGATCCGCAGCAGCGGCTGCTCCTTGAGACGACCTGGGAACTGTTCGAGCGCGCGGCCATTGACCCGTCCACCCTGCGCGGTGCCCCCATCGGGACGTATGTCGGCCTGATGCAGCAGGACTACGCGGCTCGTCTACTGCCTCGCATCCCCGACGAGGTCGAGGGATTCCTCGGCACCGGCAACTCGGGAAGCATCGTCTCCGGTCGCCTGGCCTATGTCTTCGGGCTCGAAGGCCCCGCGGTCACCGTGGACACGGCGTGCTCGTCGTCGTTGGTGGCACTGCATCTGGCGGTGCGGGCTCTGCGGTCCGGCGAGTGCTCCATGGCGCTGGCCGGCGGTGTCAACGTGATGTGCAGCCCCGAACTGTTCGTGGAGTTCAGCCGGCAGGGCGGTCTTGCGCCGGACGGTCGCTGCAAGTCCTTCGCGGCGGCTGCGGACGGCACTGGCTTCGGCGAGGGCGTGGGGATGTTGTTGGTGGAGCGGTTGTCGGATGCGCGGCGTCTTGGGCATCCGGTGTTGGCGGTGGTGCGTGGTTCGGCGGTGAACCAGGATGGTGCGAGCAATGGTCTGACGGCGCCGAATGGTCCGTCGCAGCAGCGGGTGATCCGGGCGGCGTTGGCGGATGCGGGTTTGGTGGCGTCGGATGTGGATGTGGTGGAGGCGCACGGTACGGGGACGACGTTGGGCGATCCGATCGAGGCGCAGGCGCTTCTTGCGACGTACGGTCAGGGCCGGTCGGCGGAACGTCCGGTGTGGATCGGGTCGTTGAAGTCGAACATCGGACACGCTTCGGCGGCTGCCGGTGTGGGTGGAGTGATCAAGTCGGTACTGGCGTTGCAGCACCAGGTGATGCCGAAGACACTGCATGTGGATGGTCCCACGCCGAATGTCGACTGGACAGCCGGGGCGGGGCGGTTGCTGACGGAGGCCCGGGCATGGGATGACACGGGCCGTCCGCGCCGGGCGGGTGTGTCGTCCTTCGGAGTGAGCGGGACCAACGCACACGTCATCCTGGAACAGGCACCCGCTGCCGAGCCGGTCGACCGACCGTCGACACCGGAGCGTGCGCCCGCCGCCCTGCCCTGGCTGCTCTCCGCCCGGAGCCCCGAGGCGCTGCGGGACCAGGCGGCAGCGCTGTTGAGCGAGTTCGCCGGCGCGTCGGGTGTATCTGCGGGCGATGTGGCGTTCTCACTGGCCACGGGACGTGCGGTGCTGGGACACCGTGCGGTGGTGGTGGGGGCGGATCGTGGGGAGTTGTTGGCTGGTGTGGGGGCGTTGTCGCGGGGGGTTCCGGCGTCGGGTGTGGTGTGTGGTGG
>NZ_JBHYZO010000041.1:0-13812 GCF_042753785.1 Streptomyces sp. NPDC059256
GCAGGGGGGACCCTGTGGGAGAGTAGGACGCCGCCGAACAATTATTGTGATGAGGGCCCTGTACCGGCTAGGTACAGGGCCCTTTTCGCATTTCCAGAGATATTTTCCCGTCGGGACTTCGTGTTCATTTCCGAAGTGCCCTGAACGGGAGCAGAAGGAAGGAGCACCAGGCTGTCACTCGTGGCATCTGACGGCCGCGGCAGATCTCGAAGAGTGACTCTGTGTGCTTACCTCGTTGCGTGAAGTGTATCTGGGGCGCATCTACCAGAATGTGGACCAGAAATGCGGGTCAGGAAATCAGAAATGCGGGTCAGAAAAGTCGTCGGTGATGTCGAGAACCCGTGACTGGCTCCGTCCCCGTAGTGAACGCGACCACGATGGGTCGTACAGCATCGAGGAGAAGCACGATGGCCAAGTACCTGCTGCTCAAGCACTACCGTGGCGCCCCGGCTGCCGTCAACGACGTACCGATGGACCAGTGGACACCGCAGGAGATCTCAGCCCATGTGCAGTACATGAACGACTTCGCGGCTCGGCTTGAGAAGTCCGGCGAGTTCATCGACGGTCAGGCGCTCGCCCCCGAGGGCACATTCGTCCGATACGACGGCGAGGGCCGCCCGCCGGTCACTGATGGGCCGTTCGCCGAGACCAAGGACCTCATCGCCGGCTGGATGGTGATCGATGTCGACAGCTATGAGCGCGCCGTTGAACTGGCCGGCGAACTCTCGGCCGCCCCCGGGGCGGGCGGGAAGCCGATCCATGAGTGGCTTGAGCTGCGTCCGTTCCTGTCCGCGCCGCCCACCATCAGCGAATGACGTCTCCGATGAATGAGGCTCTGCTCCGGAGTCTCACCCCGAGCGTGCTCGGAATCCTCGTCCGCCGCGGAGCAGACTTCGCGGCGGCCGAGGACGCAGTGCAGGATGCGCTGATCGAGGCGGTCCGCCACTGGCCGACGGAACCGTCTCCGAGCTCCTCCCACCAGACCCCGGTGCGGGATCCGAAGGGCTGGCTGGTCACCGTTGCCTGGCGCAAGTTCCTGGATGCGACCAGGGCGGACGCTGCCCGTCGTCGGCGCGAGGGGCTTGTGGACGATGAGCCTGCACCCGGGCCAGCCTCCGCCGTGGACGACACTCTCCAGCTCTACTTCCTGTGTGCGCATCCCTCGCTGACACCGTCGTCAGCGGTCGCACTCACCCTGCGCGCCGTGGGCGGGCTGACCACCCGCCAGATCGCTCAGGCGTATCTGGTGCCCGAGGCGACCATGGCGCAGCGCATCAGCCGGGCCAAGCGCACCGTTTCCGACGTACGGTTCGATCAGCCGGGGGATGTGGCGACCGTTCTGCGCGTCCTCTACCTGGTCTACAACGAGGGCTACTCCGGTGATGTCGACCTCGCCGCCGAGGCGATCCGGCTCACCCGACAGCTCACCGCCGCGATCGACCATCCCGAGGTGGCGGGGTTGCTTGCGCTGATGCTGCTGCACCACGCCCGGCGTGCTGCCCGGACCGCACAGGACGGCAGCCTGGTTCCGCTTGCTGAGCAGGACCGCGGTCGGTGGGACACCGAGTCAATCGCGGAGGGCGTTGAGATCCTTCAGACGGCGCTCGCCCGCGATCGACTGGGGGAGTTCCAGGCCCAGGCCGCCATCGCCGCACTGCACGCAGACGCGCTCACCGCCGAGGAGACCGACTGGGTGCAGATCGTTGAGTGGTACGACGAACTGGTGCGGTTGACGGAGAGTCCGGTCGTCCGGCTCAATCGTGCGGTGGCCGTCGGCGAGGCCGACGGGCCGCGGGCCGGACTGGCGGAACTCGCGGTGCTGGACGACACTCTGCCCCGCCATGCGGCAGTGGCCGCGTACCTCCATGAACGCGACGGGGACCCGGTGACAGCGGCACGGCTGTACGCCGAGGCGGCTCGGAAGGCCCCCAACCTTGCCGAGCGCGACCATCTGATGCGTCAGGCGGCCCGACTCAACGCCCAGCTGTGAGACACGCGGCCGAAGCCAACGGGTTCTGGGGACATGCGCTACTGCGGTAGCGGTTCAGGCCAGCGGGCCCGGGCCTGTTCGGCCGAGCGCAGCAGCACCAGAGTGATCATGCCCTGTTCCTCACCGTGTGCCAGGAGCGCTGGGAGACGGGGAACGGGAGCCACGGCCGCGACATCGTCGAGGACGAGGGTCATTGGTGGGTCGAGCCGGCCGGCGGATGACCGTGCGGCCATGCGGCGGCCGTGCTCGACCACGTGTGAGGCCAGAGCGGTGAGCAGTGGCATCGCCCCTGGGGCGGAGCGGGGGTCTTCGATGGGTTCCCCCACCAGGTACAGGGTTCCCCCTTCGTCCAAGAATGATTCCAAGGCGAGCGAATCATTTCGATTTGGTGTGCACGCCTCGCGGATGTGGACCGACGACAGTGCGGAGAGCGCACGGTGCGTCAACTGCTGTGCGATGTCTCGGCGTTCGGGGTGAGCCGTGAGGGCGGATTCCAACAGCCCCGCCTGGCCCGCTGCTGCCTTGGGATGCGTACGGAGGACCCGTACGGCCTCCCGGGTGCCACCGCCCTGGGACCAGCGGAGGACCTGTTTGAACGGACGGCTGTCGATCGCCGCGGCGTGGAGCCAGCAGCGCAGGAGAGTTTCCGCGGTGTCGGCCATGGCCGTGTCGAGCAGGGCGCGTGGACGTACGGGGGCCAGGAGCGCGGTGGCACGTGCCGCGGCGGTGTCGGCGTTGTCGCAACCGGCCAGCGGGGACCAGTGGAGGCGGGCCGGGGTGTCGCAGAGATGCCCCGGGTCGTAGATGTGCACGGGGCCCAACTTGGATCGTGCGTCCTTGGTGTCCGCCCACACGGTGGGGTCGGATGTGATGACGAGTACCGGTCCCGCTGCCTCCAGGACGGCCTGGACCGCGCTGGGGCGCCGGGTGGCGGCGTCTCCGTAGAACAGTCGCGGAGTGCGGGGCACCGGTACGGGTACGGGGACCGGCGGTGCGACGGCGGTGGCCGGTGGGGTCGGTGCTGTGGGTTCCGTGGGTCGTTCCACCGGGTTCGGCGCTGTGGTGGCGTTCTCCGGAGTCGCGGACGTCGGACCGTAGGGGTCCCAGACGCCGAGGGCCGGACCCTGGTCGGGCTCGCTCTCCTGGCCGCCCTTGGTTTGCCGTTCGTGCTCGTCGGGACCTGCTGCCCGGGCCGGTTGCCCATCGCGTCGGGCTGCCGCTCGTACCGACTTCCAACGGGCCAGGGTGCCCACCGCGAAGACCGCCAGGACTCCCAGCACCATCAGTTGGCCGATGAGGATGCCCCAGAACATTCCGTATCCGGAGAGTTCTTTCGCAGGGGTGGCGGGCCAGGCGGCGGCGAGGTCCTGGGGAGCGGAGATCAGGGAACGCAACGCCTGCGGGGTGTTCTTGAAGGTCACTCCGGTCGGCCAGGCGCCGTGCGCGAAGAGCCCGGCCAGCCCGGTCGCCGTCCACGCCATGACCAGTGATCCGAGGAAGAGGCCGAGCAGGCCCACGAGAAGACCGTCGGGGACTCCACCGGTCCGTTGGGGCTGCTCGTGCGTTCTCATCTCACTCCTTCAGCTCGGACACCCCCATCAGGCGACGGTCGACTCGGATGACTCGGTCGCCCCGTTGAGGCGTTGCTGCTCGATGCGGGCGGCGCGTTGCTCCGTCTCCCACTCCGCGGCTGCGAGGTCCTCCGGCAGCGTGGGTCCCGAGGACTCCGTCATGGCCCGGTCGGTGAAGACCAGCGGCCGTTCCGCCTCGGTGATCAGGTGCTTGACGACCTGCACATTGCCGTTCACGTCCCAGACGGCGATGCCCGGTGTGAGGGTGGGAATGATCTCCACCGCCCAGCGCGGCAGACCGAGGACCCGGCCGGTGGCTCGGGCTTCGTCCGCCTTCTGCGCGTAGATGGTTCGGGTGGACGCCATCTTGAGGATCGCTGCCGCTTCTCTGGCCGCCGCTCCGTCGACGACGTCCGAGAGGTGGTGGACGACGGCGACGAACGAGAGGCCGAGCCGACGGCCGAACTTCAGCAGGCGCTGGAAGAGTTGGGCCACGAACGGCGAATTGATGATGTGCCATGCCTCTTCGACCAGGAAGATGCGCTTCTTCCGGTCGGGGCGGATCCAGGTGTGCTCCAGCCACACGCCGACGATCGCCATCAGGATCGGCATGGCGATGGAGTTGCGGTCGATGTGGGAGAGGTCGAAGACGATCAGCGGCGCGTCGAGGTCGATGCCCACGGATGTGGGGCCGTCGAACATGCCCCTGAGGTCACCGTCGACGAGCCGGTCGAGTACCAGGGCGACATCGAGACCCCAGGCGCGTACGTCGTCTATGTCGACGTTCATCGCCTCCGCCGACTCCGCTTCCGGGTGGCGCAGCTGCTCGACGATGTCGGTGAGGACCGGCTGGCGGTTGGTGATGGTCTCGTTGACGAAGGCGTGGGCGACCTTGAGGGCGAAGCCGGAGCGTTCGTCGAGACCGTGGCCCATGGCGACCTCGATGATCGTGCGCAGCAGGGCGAGCTGCCCCGTTGAGGCGATCGCAGGGTCCAGCGGGTTCAGTCGGATGCCGTCGTCCATGGCGGTCATCGGGTCGAGCCGGATGGGGGTTATTCCCAGCTCCTGCGCGATGAGGTTCCATTCCCCGACGCCGTCTTCGCCCTGTGCGTCGAGCACGACGACCTGGCGGTCCCGGAACCGCAGTTGCCGTAGGACGTACGTCTTCTCCAGCGCCGACTTTCCGTTGCCGGATTCGCCGAGCACGAGCCAGTGCGGGGCGGGTAGCTGCTGACCGTACAGCTGGAACGGGTCGTAGATGTAGCCCTTTCCGCTGTAGACCTCGCGGCCGATGATGACGCCCGAGTCGCCGAGGCCGGGGGCCGCGGTCGGGAGGTAGACGGCCTGGGCCTGTCCGGTGGAGGTGCGGACGGGCATCCGGGTCGTTTCCACCTTCCCGAAGACGAAGGAGGTGAACGCCTCGGTGAGGACGGTCATCGGATCTCGCACAGGGGCCCCTTAACGCCGGATGCCGGTCGCGAACGGCAAGGTGTTCACAAAGGCCCGGTGGTGCTCGCGGTCGCACCACTCCAGCTTGAGGTACGACTTGCCGGCTGAGGCCCTGATCGTCCGCTTGTCCCTGGCCAGGGCCTCGGGCGAACGGGACGACACAGTGATGTACCCGACCAGGTTGACGCCCGCCGCACCGCTGGCGAGATCTTCACCCCGCTGGTCGAGTCGACCGTGGGCTGCGATGTCCCGTGGGTCGACCGTGCGGTTCATCTTGGCGGCGCGGCTGGCGTCGGCCTCGTCGTTGGTCTTCTCGGTGAGCATCCGTTCGATGGCGACTTCGGTCGGTTCGAGGTCCATGGTGACCGCGACCGTACGGATCACATCAGGGGTGTGGACGAGCAGCGGCGCGAGGAAGTTCACGCCGACCGGCGTCATCGGCCATTCCTTCACCCAGGCGGTGGAGTGGCACCAGGGCGCGCGGGTGGAGGACTCGCGGGTCTTGGCCTGGAGGTAGGTGGGCTGCATGGCGTCGAGTTCCGCGGGCCAGGCGTTGCGCTTGG
This sequence comes from Streptomyces sp. NPDC059256, assembly GCF_042753785.1. NCBI lineage: Bacteria > Bacillati > Actinomycetota > Actinomycetes > Kitasatosporales > Streptomycetaceae > Streptomyces > Streptomyces sp. NPDC059256. The sequence goes on from NZ_JBHYZO010000041.1 coordinate 5,574, forward strand.
TCATGGCCTGGATGTGGTCGATGGGGTGGTCGGGGTCGTACATGGAGTGCACGAGGGAGGCCAGTCGGCTCTGGCCGAGCGGTTGGCGGACGCGGATGTCGGCTTCGGCGAGCCGGGCGCAGATGTCGGTGAGTTCGCGGGCCATGACGACGGCGAGTCCGGCGTCCTTGTCCAGCTTGCGGGACTTGGTGGCCGCGCGGGCGGCACGGGCCATGGCCTGGGCTTCGGCGGCGAGGTCGCGGGTGTAGTGCATGCAGGCGACCAGGTACGCGCGGTGCTGTTCGCTCGATGTGGAGACCATCGACTGGAGCTGGTCGTAGGAGTCGCGCAGCCAGACCGGCGAGTGGATGTCGCCGCGCTGGGCGACGTCCTTGGCGTGGGCGTCCGGATCGGCGGGCAACGTACGGGCGAGCATCTGGATGCGGGTGACGAATCCGTCGCCGTTGGCGACGTGCTTCAGCAGGGTGCCGAAGCGGTCGACGAGCGCCTCCTGGTCCTCGCTGTCGCGCAGACCGACTCCGGGGCCCTCGATCTCGATGGCGGCGGTGACGGTGCGTCGGTCGGCGTGGAGGAGGACGGCGATCTCGTCGGGGCCGAAGGGCGCGGCGAGCCAGTTGATCCTGCCGATGCCCGGCGGCGGCCCGACTTCGACCTCACGTCCGTCGAGTCGGGTGCCCGCTTCGGCGGCGGCGGAGCGGTAGACGGTGTTGGCCCGGACGGTGCGCTTGAAGCTGCGGTTGATCTCGAACCACTTGTAGAACGTCCGGTGCTTGTAGGGCACATAGACCGCGGCCAGCGCGATCATCGGGAAGCCCATCAGCAGCACGATCCGCAGGGTGAGGAGGGGGACCAGCAGCCCGCTCATCATGCCGAGGAACGCGCCGGCGATGATCAGGGCGATCTCGCCGGTCTCGCGGTTCTTGCCGATGATCGCGTTCGGCCGGGCCCGGCCGATGAGATACGTACGGCGGGGCGTGATGGGGTGGGCCTGGGTGCTCAACGCCCTGCACCTCCTGTGCTGTTGCGGTTGCCGTGCGGGGAGCCGGTGCCGGGGGGTGCGCTACGGGGCGGCGGTGCGGCTCCGCCGGAACCTCCGGTGGGGCGGCTGCTGTGGGCGGCCATGCCCCCGCCGACGGCGTTCGCGGGACGGGCTGCGCTGCTGCTGTTGCTTTCGCTGCCGGGGTTGCCGCGGGCGCTATGGGTCTTGATGCCCTGTGACACGAGGGCGGCGGGGGAGCTGATGACGGCGGCGGCCCGGTTCTCGACACCGCCTTGGAGGCGGTTGTTCCGGGAGGCCGCGATCTCGTCGCCGAAGCCGGGGACGAACCGGTAGATCATCGCGGAGGCGACGATGGCCAGGATGATGATGGCGAGTCCGGAGACCACGGCGGAGAAGGAGTCGGGTCCGTCGTCGGCGGACAGCGCGCCCGCCAGTCCCAGGACGATCACGATGACCGGTTTGACCAGGATGATCGCGATCATGATGCCCACCCAGCGGCGGGCGTTGCCCCACATGTTCTTGTCGACGAGCCCTGAGTAGACGACGACGCCGAGGAGGGCGCCGACGTACAGCAGGATCGCGCGGATGAAGAGCTCCAGGTACAGGACTCCCGCGGCGACGATGGTGACCAGGGAGACCACGATGAGCATGATCGGGCCGCCGCCGATGCCCTCGCCCTTCTTCAGGGCCTCGGAGAAGGTCCCGAAGAACACGTCCGTGTCCCTGCTGGTGCCGCCCGCGATGACGTCGGTGACCCCGTCGGTGGCCGAGACCAAGGTGTAGAGGATCAGTGGGGTGAACGCTGAGGCGAGGACGGTCAGCCAGAGGAATCCGATGGCCTCGGAGACTGCGGTCATCAGCGGAACGCCGCGGATGGCGCGCTTGGCCACGGCGAGCAGCCAGAGGATGAGCGTGAGGATCGTGGCGGCGGCGAAGACGATCGCGTACTGGGAGAGGAACGTGGTGTTGGTGAAGTCGACGGTCGCGGTGGACTTCACGGCCTTGGAGAGGGTCTCCACGGTCCACGAGGCGGCGTCGGCGCAGCCGCGGGCGAGGGCGCCGAGGGGGTCGGCGGCGTTGGCGGGGTCGTCGAGGGGACTGCTCCGACGGGCTCCACCCGGTTCGCCGCTGTCACAGAAGTCGCGGGCCGGACCGCGCACCAGCTCACAGGAGTCGCTGCTCTTGCTCGGGCTGGGCGACGGGCTCGGCGTCGGCGCGGCGGTTGCTCGGGAGGCAAGGAGGACCACCGCGGTCTGGATTCCGGCGAACGCGGTGGCGACGGAGAGAGTGCGGCGACTAGCGTGCATAGGTGAACCCTCCGAACTGTTCGACGGCATCCGCCATCTCCTTGGCGCCGGAAGCGGTCTGATCGCGGCCGACGGGAACCGGGCCGTCCTTCTGCGTGAAGTCGGCGACCTTCCAGTCACCGTTGACCCACTTCAGTTCGAACGTGTTCGTGTACCAGCTCTGGGTGACCGGAGTCTTGGAGGATTCGCCGGCTAGCCCGAACAGTTCGGAGTACCAGACGGAGACCTTCGCGGTGTTGGCGCTGAAGTTCTCCACCTTGGAGCCCATGGGGTTGGTGCGGGTGACGAAGGTCATTCCCTCAGGCGCTGATCCGTCCGGCTTCAACCCGATGCCGCTGAGGAACTTCTCGTCCGAATACACCTTGTCGAGATCGCCTCTGCGCGCTTCGGCGACCTCGGGTGCGTACACGGTGTTCACGATGTCGACGCGGCTGGTTTGGGAATACATCCCGTCAGACCCCAGTGCCACCGCGTAGTTCGCCGCCGCGCTCTGGGCGCCCTGTTCGTCGCGTGCGTAGCCGGTGGGGATGTTCGCGGTCTTGCCCTTGACGGGGTCCACGCCCGTGGCCGACGTCGGCTGGGCGTCGGCGCCCTTCGGTGAGCTGTCGGGTTCATCGCTGTCGTCGCCCCGGTTGACGAAGGCGATGGCGGCGATGAGGAGCACCACGATCCCGATCACGGTGATCAGTGAGCGGGAGCTGTGGGCGGGGCGGCGGGCCGCTCCGTACTCGTCGGTGTCGCCGGCGCCCGGCAGCCGGGTGCGGGTCTGGCCCGTACCCCCGAAGTCGTCGTCGGTACGGCTGCCGGGGTCGCCGCGGTATCCGTGTTCGTCCCCGTGGCTCATCGTGTGCCCGTCCCCTCGCTCCGCTGCGGGAGACGTCCTCCCCCAACCGTGTGCAGATCCGCGGAGACCGACTCCGTGCCGCACTGCCTGTCGTAATCCGAGTCGTACTCCGTGTCGTACGACGACGGTAGTCGCGCTGGGTTCCGCGTGGGCGCGGTGTGGTGACTCGACATCAGGGAGACGCAACCTCTGAGGAGAGGGGAGGAATGGGTGCGGGGCGTGGACGAATGAGGTCGGGGCGGACGGGGCGGGTCAGACGGCCATCCCGTACACGATGGTGAAGACGGTCCCCAGTGATCCGATGATGAAGACGCCGGTCAGACCGGCGACGATCAGGCCCTTGCCCTGCTCGGCGCTGAAGGTGTCGCGGAGCGCGGTCGCGCCGATGCGCTGCTTTGCCGCGCCCCAGATCGCGATGCCCAGGCAGAGCAAGATGGCCACGGCCATCACTACCTCGATCATCACCCGGGCTTCTTGGCCCAGGTCGCCGAAAGGCCCCCAATTTGGAGCGATTCCGCCGATGATGGTGTTGATGTCGCCCTTTTCGGCTGCCAGGATCATGTGTAAGTCACCGCCCCTGTCGGGTTGTTAGCCGCCCGTGCCCCTCGGCATGGGTCATCGCTCTATCTTCGCTGATGAAACCGTCCGCGTATGCCGACTTGGCTGGTCTCTTTACCCGATCTCCGCACGTATGACCGATCCCACCAGCCCTGACCTGCGGAGAGGTGGACCAATCCGCTGCGAGGAGCCCGTACCGTCACTCTGTGTATCACGGAGAGTGACTCCGGGCAATGACTGTCGTTGTTCCACCTTTGGGGCGTTCCTCACGTTTCCGGCGCGCGCTGTCCGCTTTGAGGCCGACTGCGTCACGTCTGTCCCGGTGGTGCGGTGGCGGATGCGGATGGGGTCCCCGGACTGCGTCGGGGTGCGGGAGTGAGGCGGGAGTGCCGTCCTCCAGGGCCCCGGTTCTCGGTGCGGCCCCTGCTTTCCGCAACGCCTGTCTGAGAGTGGCGACTTGGATACGGTGAGTGCTGTGACGGAATATCAGGACAGCCTCGTCCGGATCGACACCACACGGCCCCACACCGCCCGGATCTGGAACTACTGGTTGGGCGGCAAGGACCACTACCCCGTCGATCGTGAGGCGGGCGATCGCATCCGATCGATCCATCCCGGTATCGGGGAGTACGCCCTCGCCGACCGGCTCTTCCTCGGGCGGTCCGTGAACCATCTGGTCACGACGGCAGGGGTGCGCCAGTTCCTCGACATCGGGACGGGACTGCCCAGCGGCGACAACACCCATGAGGTCGCGCAGCGGGTGGCGCCCGAGTCGCGGATCGTCTACGTGGACAACGACCCCCTGGTCCTCACCCATGCCCGTGCGCTGCTCAAGAGCGCCAGGGAGGGCCGTACCGACTACCTCGATGCCGATCTACGCGATACGGACCTGATCCTGGAGCGCGCGGCCAAGACGCTCGACCTGTCCCGGCCGGTCGCGCTGATGCTGCTGGGCGTCGTCATCTTCGTCGAGGACCACGAGGAGACGTACGACCTCGTACAGCGACTGATGTCCGCGCTGGCGCCCGGCAGTCATCTCGTGCTGTCGCACACGATCACCAGTGCTTCGATGCCCGAGGTCGATGCCGCGGTCGCCTTCTGGAACGAGCACGGGACACCCCGACTCACCCAGCGCACCCCGACCCAGATCGAGCGGTACTTCGACGGTCTGGAACTGCTCGAACCCGGCGTGGTCCCGTGTTCGCGGTGGCGCCCCGGCCCTGGCGACGAGGGGGCGGCCGAGGTGGCCATGTACGCGGGGGTGGGGCGCAAGCCGTGAAGGGACGGGTGGGGTGTGAGATGCGCGAAGACGCCGGACCGTTCGGGGAAGGGCTCATGTCGTGAAGGGGTGGGTGGGGCCCTCGGGTGAGGGGTGACGTCCGGCTGCCACCGGCCGGGATCCGGCCGCCCAACACCCCCGTACCGCCCTCCTGGGCCATCTCCTGAAATGACCCTGCGCCGCCTACACTGGCGCAGGGCGTACTCCCATGGGGTGAAGGGTGGTTGACGGTGCGTAAGGCGTGGCTGATCGCGGGAATGTCCGTCGGGGCCTGCCTTCTGTTCATCGCCCTGCTGGTCGTGGGCACCTTCTCCGCCGCCTCGGGACTCTTCGGGGGCGGCGTCAACGGCAAGTCAGGAGCCGTGGGGCTGGCCAAGGGCGCCGTGCCCGCCCGCTACCAGGCGCTGGTGCAGACGTGGGGCAACCTCTGCCCCGCGATCAACCCCGCGCTCCTCGCCGCCCAGCTGTACCAGGAGAGCGGTTGGAACCCCCGGGCGCAGAGCCACGCAGCCGCCCAGGGCATCGCCCAGTTCATCCCCGGCACATGGGCCGCGCACGGAGTTGACGGCGACAAGGACGGCGACCGCGATGTGTGGGACCCGGCCGACGCCATTCCGTCCGCAGCCACCTACGACTGCAAACTGGCCGGATATGTGAAGAAGGCCGGCGGCGATCCCACCAACAACATGCTCGCCGCCTACAACGCCGGTGCCTACGCGGTGATCCGGTACGGCGGTGTTCCCCCGTACAAGGAAACCCAGAACTACGTGAAGGTCATCCGTACGTTGGAGAAGAGCTTCGCCCGGCCCATCGGGCGGGTGGACCCTTCCCGGCAGGCCGCGGGAGCCATCGACTTCGCGCAGCGGCAGTTGGGCACCAAGTACCTCTGGGGCGGCAACGGCACACCGGAGCAGGACGGGCGGTTCGACTGTTCCGGGCTGACTCAGGCCGCTTTCAAAACGGTTGGCATCGATCTCCCCCGCGTCGCCAACGACCAGTACAACGCGGGCCCGCACCCTTCACGTGGTGAACTGCTCCCCGGTGACCTGGTCTTCTTCTCCGACGACCTCACCAACTCACGGGCGATCCGGCATGTGGGTCTGTACGTCGGCGGCGGCTACATGATCAACGCGCCGCGTCCGGGCGCCGTGATTCGTTTCGACAAAATCGACACCCCAGACTATTTTGGCGCGACCCGGGTTACCGAGGACGGCGCGAATTCGCTTCCCACGCACCCTCCGACGGCCTGACAGGGCTGTCGCGTGGCCGGAACTCTCCGTTAAGCCAAGGCGCTGAGCTGCGGCGATGTATTTCTCTTCGGTAACGTCATGGTGATCGTTCGGTGGAGTGTGGAACCTCTGCGGGGAACAGGCCGTTCCCTGGACTGAGCAGCCGCACTGACCATGCAGCAGTCACATGACACTGATCACGGGGGTGGCAGAAAGCGGTGCACCACTGTGTGCCGCGGCGGACACAGGGCACTACAGGGCAACAGAAGGCAGGGGCCGCAGCAGATGGCTGGACTCGCATCGGGGATTCCCCTGGCGGAGCCAAGGACGGGACTTCCCACCGCGGAGACGAGTACCCACCTCGCGGAGTCGGGCGGTGGGGCCAGTCCCGACGTCGCCCTGCTCTACGACATCAACGACCTCTCCAAGGCCGCACCCCCCTGGTTCGATCGCATCATGGGATTCGTCGGCGAGTACGGGATCATGTTCGGCCTGGTCGTCGTCGGTCTGCTCAGCTGGTGGGCGATGCGCCGCCGCGGTACCGCGGAGGACTCGATCACCGGCTTCGCAGCCCTTGCCTGGGCGCCGCTCGCTGCCGCGTTGGCGATCGTTGTCAACATCCCCATCCGGGGGTTCGTCGAGCGGCCAAGACCCTTCGTTGACCACAAGGACCTGGAAGTTCTCGTCCTGGGCAAGACGGACTACTCGTTCGTCAGCGACCACTCGACCATGGCCATGGCGATCGCCGTCGGGATCTTCCTCGCCCACCGTTCGCTGGGGTACGCCGCGCTGGGGCTCGCGCTGGCTGAAGGCTTCCTGCGCGTCTACATGGGTGTGCACTACCCCACGGACGTGATCGGCGGCTTCGCCCTCGGTACGGCGATCACGCTGCTGCTGGCGCCCCTCGCGATGGCGCTGCTGACCCCGTTGGTCGGTGCGATCGCCGCATCCAGAGCCGGCTGGCTCGTCCGCTCGCCGCTCCTCGACCGGGACGGCGGACGGGCCGAGCCGCTCGGCATCCCGGAGCCCCGGGCCGAGGGCACCGGAGAGAAGGATCTGGCCGCCTAGGTCTGCGGCCCCTGATCGGTGACGGTCATCGCGATGTGCCCCACGGGCTCATGCGATGGCCGTTCGTCGTAGGTGGGTTCTTTCTTTGTTCCTGCGCGCAGTACGGAACGGCCCCGCGGTACCGGGACGGGCAGCACGAGGGCGGTGGGGTCGTACGGGGAGTTCCTAGCGGCGGCCGTTGCGGCTGCGGCGTTGGTGGCGGCGGACGATCATCACGGTCGCAGCCCCGGCCACCACTCCCGTACCCATGACGGAGAGCGACGACTCGATGGGGCCGTCCGGCTTCGATGCACTGGGTGGGGCGGTATTGGCCTGCTCGGCCGGTCCCTGCTCGGCCGCTTCCCGTTCGGCTGGGGCGGGCCGGCTGTTCTGCGGCCCGGCCAGGCCGCTCGGAGGGCCGCCACCGGGCGGGGGAGAGGTGGCGGTGCCGCACAGGGGCAGGGCGACGGCGAGAGCGGTGGTCGCGGTGACGGCGGCTATTCGTCCACCGCGGCTGAGGGAAGCCTTCATGCTGGGACGTCCTTGCTGGCTGGTGTCGACTGGCGGTCGGCTCGGTGGGCGGTTGGCTCGGAGATCGGCATCGGCGGTACAGGGCCGTACGACGGGCGCACTGGCTGTCGCTGGTTGAGCGGAAGTTCCGTTCGGCGCGGGTGGCTGGAGGGCGTTGGAGCAACGCGGAGCCGTCACAGGGCGCGGGGCCGCTGGACTCGTCATCGCGGTGGATGCTCCGGAACCCTTCAGGACGCCGGAAAGGACCTTCTAGGACCAGGGCACCCCGCGCCGGCCCTCATGGCCATTCAGCTGCCGCCGTTCGGGGTAGTGACGTCGGTTCCGGTGAAGGGCGCGGGTCAGGCGCTTGCTAAAGGGTGTTGCAGAAGGTCCGTTTCGGGCAGGCCGGAGTGGTGCTTGGCCTGCTGTTTCACCGTGTCATGGCGAGGTTGTGCATGGCGGCGA
>NZ_JBHYZO010000042.1:0-13573 GCF_042753785.1 Streptomyces sp. NPDC059256
ACACCACCCTCCCCACCTACCCCTTCCAACACCACCACTACTGGCTCAACCCCACCACCCCAACACCAACCCACCCCCACCAAACCAACCACCCGCTGATCGGGAGCACGACGGAGTTGCCGGAAGGGAACGGACACGTCTTCACGGGGCGCGTCTCGGCCCTCACCCATCCCTGGCTCGCCCACCACGCGGTGCTCGGCACGGTGCTCATGCCGGGAACCGGGTTCCTCGACATGGCCCTGCACGTGGCCGCGCACCTCGGGCGCCGGCACATAGAAGAACTGACGGTGGAGAACCCGCTGACGTTCTCCGGCACCGCGGCCGTGCAACTGCATGTCACCGTCACCCCTGAGGGTCAGGGCGACGACTACTCCGTCACCGTTCACTCGCGCCCGGACGGCGAGCCGGACCATCCATGGACGCGGCACGCGAGCGGCACGATCGTCGCGGATGCTCCAGAACCTATGCGTTCTCAGGCGGAGTTCGCCGAAGTGTGGCCACCACCCGCTGCGACGCCGGTGCCCGTCGAGGACCTGTACGACCGGCTCGCCGGTCTCGGCTATCTCTACGGCCCGATCTTCCAGGGGCTCCAGGCAGCGTGGCGCGAGAGCGACGTGCTCTACGCCGAGGTCCGGCTGCCCGACGACGTGGACCCCGACGGATTCGCGATTCACCCCGCACTCCTCGACGCCGCCCAGCACGCCATCGCGCTCTGCACCGGCCTCGACCGGCCCGACAACCCGGTCCGGTTGCCGTTCTCCTGGTCGGGGAGCACGCTCGATGCCACCGGCGCGAGCGTACTGCGTGTCCGGGTGACGCCTCAGGACGAGTCGACGGTGGCGCTCGACACGGCTGACGAGGCAGGTCGGCCGGTTGTCACCGTCCCGGCACTGAAGCTCCGCGAAGTGCCGGTCGACCGGCTGGACGGATCCCGCCACCTGCACAACGCTCTCTGGCGCGTGGACTGGGCGGCGTCGGCGGCCGAAGCACCTCCCGTTCTCCCGGACGGCTGGGCAGTGCTGGGAGACGGATCCCACTCCTTGGGCACCCCTTGGACCGACCTGCCGCGGCATCAGGAGCTGAGTGACCTGGTGCACGCGATCGACGCCGGTGCGTCCGTACCGGACGTGGTGCTGCTCCCCTGCGACGGTGGAACGCCGGAAGACGGCAACCCTGCCACCCGCGCCCATGAGATCACCCGACACCTGCTCCAACTGATTCAGGACTGGCTGCTGGAAGACCGGCTCGCCACGTCGAGGCTGGTGGTGGTGACGCACAGCGCGGTCCCGGTGGACGTCGACGAACCGGTGCGCGATCTGGCAAGCGCGGCCGTGTGGGGGCTGCTGCGCGCCGCGTGGTGGGAGGAGCCGGGCCGGTTCGCTCTCGTCGATCTCGACAGGACGGATGCGTCGGCACGCGCTCTGGCCTCCGCGGCCGACTCCGGCGAACCGCAGGTGCTGGTGCGCAACGGCACGGCTCATCTGCCGCGACTGGTAGCCGCCACCTCTGCGCCGACAGGCGCGGCGGTCGCCTTCGACCCGGACGGTACCGTCCTTATCACCGGTGGTACGGGGACGATCGGCCGCCATGTGGCCCGACAGTTGGTTGCCCGGCACGGCGTGCGACGGTTGCTGCTCGTCAGCCGCTCGGGCCCGGACTCTCCTGGTTCGGCCGAGCTCTCGGACGAACTGCGTGCAATCGGCGCGGAGGTGACGGTTGTTTCGTGCGACACCGCCGACCGGGGTGCACTGGCCGCACTGCTCGCTGGTATCCCGGACGAGCATCCACTCACGGCGGTCGTCCACACCGCGGGCGTGCTGGCCGACGGCGTGCTCACCTCGCTCACGGGCGAGCAGGCAGACGCCGTCCTGCGGCCCAAGGCCGACGCGGCGTGGAACCTGCACGTGCTGACCAAGGACCTCAAGCTCGACGCGTTCATCCTGTTCTCATCGGCAGCTGGCACGATCGGCAACCCTGGCCAGTCGGTGTACGCGGCGGCCAACAGCTTCGTGGACGCGCTGGCCGGCTACCGGCGGTCCCTGGGGCTGCCCGCCGCGTGCTTCGCGTGGGGCCTATGGGCAGAGACCAGCTCAATGACCGCTGATCTGGACAACATCGGGAAGGCCCGACTCACCCGGAACAGCTCGGCGCTCAGCACTGAGCAGGGTCTCGCGCTCTTCGACGCCGGGCTGTCGCTCCAGGGGAACGTGCCACTGGTGATGGCCGCGCTGCGCCCGGCGACGATCCGCGCGGACGACGAGGACATCCCTCCGATCCTGCGCACGATCGGGCGGGCAGTGGTCCGACGCGCGAGCGGTCCGGCCCGGCGCACGGCTGCGGAGGACCTGGGGGCCCGGTTGAGTGCGGTCGACGAGACCGAGCAGCTCGAACTGCTGGTGGATCTGGTGCGTACCAACGTGGCGGCGGTACTTGGCCATATCGGGCAGGGCGCGATCGAGACCGACCGCAGTTTCCGGGACCTGGGTTTCGACTCCCTCACCGCTGTCGAGCTCCGCAATCGGTTGAAGGGCGCCACCGGTCTGCGGCTCCCCGCCACCCTGATCTTCGACCATCCGACAACGCGAGCTCTGGCCAGCGAGCTGCGCGGAGCGCTGCTCGGTGCCCGGGCGGAGACCGTGCACCCGACTTCCGTGGTCGCCAGCCGGGACAGCGATCCGGTGGTGATCGTCTCGATGGCATGCAGGTTCCCGGGCGGCGTTACGACACCGGATGCCCTGTGGGAGCTGGTGACCAGCGACGCCGACGCGATCGGCGACTTCCCCACGGGCCGTGGCTGGAACATCGACGAACTGCACCACCCGGACCCCGACCACCCTGGAACGTCGTACGTCGACAAGGGCGGGTTCCTCCACGACGCGGATCTGTTCGACGCGGACTTCTTCGGGATCAGCCCACGCGAGGCTCTCGCGACCGACCCTCAGCAACGGCTGCTGCTGGAAACCGCCTGGGAGTTGCTGGAGAACGCCGCCATCGATCCGACGTCGCTGCGCGGCAGCGGTACCGGGGTGTTCATCGGCACGGCCGCACAGGAGTACGGGATCAACGCACAGCTCGACGGAACCGGAACGGAGGGTTATCTGATCACCGGTTCCACGACGAGTGTCGCGTCGGGTCGCATCGCCTATGCCCTCGGCCTTGAGGGGCCGGCCATCACCGTCGACACCGCTTGCTCGTCCTCGCTGGTGTCGCTGCACCTCGCGGCACAGGCGCTCCGCAACGGCGACTGCGACCTCGCCCTGGCCGGCGGTGTCGCGGTCATGGCCACCCCGACCTTGTTCGTCGAGTTCAGTCGTCAGCGCGGGCTGGCCCCTGACGGACGGTGCAAGCCGTTCGCGGGCGCGGCCGACGGAACTGCCTGGGGTGAAGGCGTCGGTCTGCTCCTGGTGGAGCGGCTGTCGGACGCACGGCGCAACGGCCACCCGATCCTCGCCACCATCCGCGGCAGCGCCATCAACTCCGACGGCACCAGCAACGGACTCACTGCACCCAATGGCCCCTCCCAACAACGAGTCATCCAACAAGCCCTCACCAACGCCGGCCTCACACCCCACGACATCGACGCCGTCGAAGCACACGGCACCGGCACCACACTCGGCGACCCCATCGAAGCCCAAGCCCTCATCGCCACCTACGGACAAAACCGCCCCACCAACCACCCCCTGTGGATCGGCTCCGTCAAATCCAACATCGGACACACCCAAGCCGCCGCCGGGGTCGCCGGAGTCATCAAGACGGTGCAGGCCATGCGACACGGACGACTCCCCCGAATCCTGCACGTCGACGAACCGACCCCGCACGTCGACTGGGAGGACAGCGGAGTCGCGATACTCACCGAAACAGTCCCATGGCCCGAGACCGACCACCGGCGACGCGCCGCCGTCTCAGCGTTCGGCATCAGCGGCACCAACGCCCACGTCGTCCTCGAATGGGATGCGACGACCGCCAACGTCCCGACCCAGGACCACCGCACCGCACCCACACCCGCACCCACGGGTGTCCCCGTGCCCTGGGTGCTGTCCGGTCGGACCGAGGCTTCCCTCGCCGCGCAGGCACGCAGGCTCACCGAGCACCTGCGCAACGAGGAGGACCTCCGCCCCGCCGACATCGGTATCTCACTGGCCACCAGAACAGTGCACGAGCACCGTGCGGTCGTGACGGGTCAGACACGCGATGAGTTCCTCTCCGGACTCGACGTCCTGGCGAACGGAGGTGTCGCCCCCAACGTGGCCGTTGGCCGCAACGGAGGTGGGAAGAGCGCCTTCCTGTTCTCCGGGCAGGGCAGCCAGAGCCCAGGCATGGGCCGGGAGCTCCACAGCCGATTCGAGGTGTTCGCCGCAGAGTTGGACCGGATCAGCGCCCGGATGGACTCGCGGCTGGACGTCCCACTGCAATCGGTCATGTTCGCCGAGGAAGGCACACCGAACTCCGCCCTCCTCGCCGAGACCAGATACGCCCAGCCCGCGATCTTCGCCGTCTCCGTCGCGCTGTTCCGGCTGGTCGAGTCCTGGGGCGGACATCCCGACGTTGTGCTCGGGCACTCGATCGGTGAGATCGCCGCCGCGCACGTCGCCGGTGTCCTAGACCTCGCGGACTCCTGCGAACTGGTTCTGGAGCGCGCGCGCTTGATGCAGGCGGTGCAGGCGCATGGCGCGATGGTCGCGGTCCGTGCGAGCGAGGACGAAGTGGCCGATTCCCTGCGCGGTTCGGCGAACGCCGTGGCGATCGCGGCGGTCAACGCCGCGGACTCGACCGTGGTCTCCGGCGACGAGGAGGCCGTGAACCGCGTCGCCGAACTGTGGGCGAAGCGCGGTCGGAAGACGACGCGGCTGCGGGTAAGCCACGGGTTCCACTCTCCGCACATGGACGTCGTACTCGACGAGTTGCGCCAGGTCGCCGAACGTCTCACCTACCGCCCGCCCAGCCTACAACTCGTCTCCGGCGTCACTGGCAGTCTGGCCAGTGCGGCCGAGTTGGGCGATCCGGGCTACTGGGCGCGTCAGGTCAGGCATCCCGTACGGTTCCACGACGCGGTCGGCGCGCTCGGTGAACTGGGGGTCACCACCTTCCTGGAGATCGGCCCGGACGCGGCGCTCACCGCCCTGCCCTCGGGCGAGGGCGCGGGCCACCGGATCGCGGTACAGCGCAGGGACAAACCGCAGGCGCAGACCCTCGTGGCAGCGGTCGCAGAGGCCGGCCTGCAGGGCATGCACGTGGACTGGTCCTCATTTTTCGCGCGACTGAACGCGCGGCCGGTGATCCTTCCCAACTACCCCTTCGAGGGGCGGCGGTTCTGGCTGCCGGCGTTCGCACCAGACGTCTCCTCCCTCGGGTTGGACAGCGGCGCACACGATCTACTGAAGGCTGCAACCTCCATCGCAGAGACCGGTGGTCTGCTGCTCAGCGGCCGGATCTCCATGCGCACCCACCCGTGGCTCGGTGAGCACACCGTCAACGGCACCGCCCTGGTGCCCGGCACGGTCTTCCTCGACATGGCCGTCCACGCGACAACGGTCAGCGGATGCGGCCGAATAGAGGAACTGACGGTCGAGGCACCACTGACTCTGGCGGAGAGCGGACCGGTCGATCTCCAGGTGGCCGTGTCCGCTCCGGACATCAACGGCTTCAGGTCCCTCACCATAAGCTCGCGCCCCGCCACCGTCCCGGTCGACGGCGAGCGTCCATGGACCAGGCACGCTTCCGGAACGCTCGGCGAGCACTCGGCCGAGCCCTTCGACGACTTCTCCCCGGTCTGGCCGCCGCAGGACGCGGAACCGATGGACATCGACGGGATCTACGATGCCCTCTCCGACATCGGCGTCGGATACGGCCCGGCGTTTCGGGGGCTACGAGCTGCCTGGCGCGTCGGCTCGACGGTCTACACCGAAGCGCACGTCCACGAGGAGGACACATCGGGCGGGCTGCACCCGGCGATGCTCGACGCTTCTCTGCACGCTTTGGCAGGTGACCACCCGTCGCTGGTGTCAGGCGAGAAGATCCTGTTGCCGTTCTCCTGGCGCGGCGTCGTACCGCATACCTGGCGAGCCACCTCGGTGAGGAGCCGGTTGACCCGGACCGGGCCGGACACGCTCGCCGTCGCCATCACCGACGCGGACGGCGTCCAGGTCGCCTCGGTCGAGTCGCTGATGGTGCGGCCGGTCTCGGTGAGCGGGATCAGCGTCCGGCGCCAGGAGGCGTACCGGCTCGACTGGGTCACCGTTCCCGACCGTCCAACATCCACTCCGGCCTCCCTGACGGTGCTCGGGGAGCGCACCTGGCTCCTGCGGCCCGGGGCGAAGATGTCGCCCGTCGACACGGACATCCCGATCGGGCTCCACCGGGACCTCAACGAGCTGCTCTCGGCGGCCGGTCCGCTGCCGGGAGCTGTGGTGCTGCCCGTCGACGCCTCACTGGGTGACGACCCTAACGGGGTGCGCACGGCCGTCACCGGAGTGCTGCTCGCCGCGCAGGAGTGGCTGGCCGATGAGAGGACAGCGGATTCCCGGCTCGTGGTAGTCACCCGGGGCGCGGTCCCCGCAGGCCCCGAGGACACCCCGGTGCACTTGCCAGGGGCGGCCGTGTGGGGCCTGATCCGCAGTGCCCAGAACGAGCATCCGGAACGGTTCGCACTCATCGACCTCGACGACGACGCGGTGTCGGCTGGGGCCCTGGCCGCCGCGATCGGATGTGAAGAACCCCAGGTCGCGTTGTGTGCAGGCCGCCTTCTCGTACCTCGTGCCGCTGTGACGCCGATGTCCCCCGCCGGGACGTCACCGCTCGACCCGAACGGCACCGTACTGGTCACCGGGGGTACCGGCGCTCTGGGGACGGTCATCGCCCGCCACTTGGTGGTCCGGCACGGTGTCCGTCACCTGACGCTGCTGAGCAGACGCGGAGCCGACGCTCCAGGAGCGGACGCCCTGCGGGCGCAGCTGTCGGAGTGTGGCGCCGACGTCACCATCGCGGCGTGTGATATCGCCGATCGCACGAGTCTCGCCGCGGTCGTCGCCGGCATCCCTCCCGAACACCCGCTCACCGCCGTGGTGCACACGGCGGGGATTCTGGACGACGCCGCCCTGACCAATCTGACGGCGGACAGACTCGACACCGTCCTGCGACCGAAGAGCGATGCCGCCTGGTATCTGCACGAACTCACCCAGCACGCCGACCTGGCGGCGTTCGTGCTGTTCTCCTCCGCCGCCGGGACGCTCGGCACTCCCGGCCAGGCCAACTATGCCGCCGCCAACGCCGTCCTCGACGCGCTCGCCCACCACCGTCGCGCGGCCGGGCTCCCGGCCATCAGCCTGGCCTGGGGGCCCTGGCTGTCCGCGAACGGGATGGCGGCCGACGAGCGGCGTCTCCGGCAAGCGTCCCTGGTCCCACTGGCGGAGGAGGTCCATCTGGACCTGTTCGACGCCTCCCTCGCTGCGGACCGTCCCGTACTGCTGCCGCTTCGTTTCGATCGCGCCGCGCTGCGCTCGGCGGACTCGACGACGCTCCCACCGATGCTGAAGGGTTTCGTCGCCCCATCACGTCCGCCGGTCGGGCGCGCCTCGCTGTCGCAGCAACTCGACGGGCTCGCCGAGGCGCAGCGGCACCGACTGCTGCTGGGCTTCGTACGTAGGCACGTGGCGTTCGTCCTCGGCCACGACGACGCGGAACGCGTCCCCGTGGACCGCGGATTCACCGAGTTGGGATTCGACTCACTGACCGCGGTGGACCTCCGCAACCGGCTGTCCACCGAGACCGGTCAGCGACTTCCGGCGACCCTGGTCTTCGACTACCCGAACCCACAGACGCTCGCCGAACACCTCGGCGACAGACTTCTGGGCACCGGTGGGGAGGCCCTCGTTCGTACGGCCGTACAGGTGGTGAAGCAGGACGATCCCATCGCGATCGTCGCGATGGCCTGCCGGTTCCCCGGTGGCGTGCGGTCCCCGGAGGAGTTATGGCAACTCGTCGCAGACGAGGTGGACGCGATCGGTCCCTTCCCTGACGACCGGGGCTGGAACGTCGCCGACCTGTACGACCCGGAACCGGAGCGGACCGGGAAGTCGTACACCCGCGAGGGCGGCTTCCTCTACGACGCAGCCCGGTTCGACCCGCACTTCTTCGGGATGAGTCCGCGCGACGCAACGGCCACCGACCCCCAGCAGCGGCTGCTGCTGGAGACGGGTTGGGAGGCTTTCGAACGCGCGGGCATCGACCCCGGATCGCTGCGCGGCAGTCGCACCGGGGTGTTCACGGGCGTCATGTACGGCGACTACGGGGGCCGACTGCTGAGCGCGACCCCTGGCGAGTACGAGGGTTTCGTGGGCACGGGCAGTGCAGGCAGTGTCGCCTCGGGCCGCCTCGCCTACACCTTCGGCCTCGAAGGCCCGGCGATCACCGTGGACACCGCTTGCTCTTCGTCCCTGGTCAGCCTGCACCTGGCAGTTAGGGCGCTGCGCGACGGCGAGTGCGATCTGGCGTTGGCGGGCGGCGTCACGGTGATGGCGACGCCGGCGCCATTCGTGGAGTTCAGCAGGCAGCGCGGGCTGGCCCCGGACGGACGGTGCAAATCGTTCGCCGCAGGGGCAGACGGGGTCGCCTGGGCGGAAGGCGCGGGTCTGCTGCTGGTCGAGCGACTCTCCGACGCGCGCCGCAACGGCCATCCGGTGCTGGCGGTGGTGCGTGGCTCCGCCGTCAACCAGGACGGTGCCAGCAACGGGCTGACCGCGCCGAATGGCCCTTCCCAGCAACGGGTGATCCGGCAGGCACTGGCCGACGCGGGGCTGCAGGGGTCCGACGTGGACATGGTCGAGGCACATGGCACCGGCACTCCGCTGGGTGACCCGATCGAGGCACAGGCGCTCATCGCCACCTATGGACAGGACCGCCCCGCGGACCACCCCCTGTGGATCGGCTCGGTCAAATCCAACATCGGACACACCCAGGCCGCCGCCGGAGTCGCCGGGGTCATCAAGACCGTCCAGGCACTTCGCAACGGCCGTCTTCCCCGTAGCCTCCACATCGACGTTCCGTCCTCGCGGATGGACTGGACGGCGGGGAACGTCGCCCTCCTCACCGAGGCGGTGGACTGGCCGGATCACGACGGGCCGAGGCGCGCGGCGGTGTCGGCTTTCGGCATCAGCGGCACCAACGCCCACGTGATCGTCGAAGCCCCAGACACCGGGGATCAGTACGAGCCGGATCAGCCGGATGGGGAGCAGGCCGGGCCGATCGTGGCGTGGGTTATGTCGGCCAGGACCGACACAGCGCTCGTCGCGCAGTCTGATCAGCTCCAGGGCTTCCTGCGCGAACAACCCCGATACCGGCCCGCCGAGGTGGCCCGCGCACTCGGAGCACGGTCAGTCTTCGAGTACAGCGCGGCGGTGGTCGGACGTACCAGGGAGGAACTGCTGTCGGGGCTGGACACGCTGTCGGCCGGGCGAACCGCTCCCCACGTACTACGCGGAGTCACCGGTCAGGACGGCGCCACCGCCTTCATGTTCTCCGGTCAGGGGTCGCAGCGGCCGGGTATGGGCAGCGGCCTCTACGCGGAGTACCCCGGATTCCGGCGTGCGCTGGACGAGGTGTGGGCTCACTTCGACGGACTGCTCGACCGACCGCTGCGCGACTTGATGTTCGCGCCCGCCGGTTCGCCTGAGGAAGACCTGCTCCATGAGACCCGCTACACCCAGCCCGCACTGTTCGCACTGGAAGTCGCGCTGTACAGGCTGCTGCAGGGCTGGGGCGTCGTCCCCGACTACCTGATGGGGCACTCGGTCGGCGAGTTCGCCGCAGCCCACGTCGCGGGGGTTCTGTCTCTCTCGGACGCGTGCAGGCTCGTCGCCGCACGGGGCCGGTTGATGCAGGAGCTGCCGGTCAGCGGCGCGATGGTGGCGATCGGCGCAAGCGTCGAAGAGGTGCGCGCATCCCTGACCGGCCGAGAGGACGCCATTGGCGTCGCCGCGGTGAACGGGCCGGCCGGAACGGTTGTTTCCGGTGACGAAGTCGCCGTGATGGCTGTCGTCGACGAGTGGGAAAAGCGTGGTCGCCGGACCAAGCGGCTACTGGTCAGCCACGCCTTCCACTCGCCCCTGATGCAGCCGATGGTGGCCGGTTTCAGGGAGGTCGCCGAGAGTCTGCGGTTCACGGAGCCTTCGATACCGATCGTCTCGACCGTCACTGGCGAAGTCCTTTCGGCCGGCACGATGACGTCGGCGCGATACTGGGTGGACCAGGTGCTCCAGCCGGTCCTGTTCGCCGCGGCCGTCCAGACCCTGTACCAGGCGGGCGTCCGCTCCTATCTTGAACTCGGCTCGGACGCGCTGGCGTCGCTGGCGCCGGACTGCCTGCCCGACCAGGATGCCCGGCCCTTGGTCGGCGCCGTCCTCCGTCGGGGGACGAGCGAGCCGGACTCCCTGGTCACCGCGCTGATCCGGGCCAGGATCGCAGGCACCCCGGTGGATCTGGCGGCGATGCTTCCGGACGCCCGCAGTGTGGATCTGCCCACGTATCCGTTCCAGCGGGAGCGGTACTGGCTCAGCCGACCGGCCGGCGACGCACCGACGGACTTCGGGCTGCACGGGACGACGCACCCGTTCATCAGCGCGGAGACCGAACTCCCCGACGGTGGGTTACTTTTCACCGGCCGGATCTCGACGGATGCCCAGCCCTGGCTCACCGACCACGCCGTTCACGCCACACCGATCGTCCCCGCCAGTGCTCTGGTCGAGATGGTCCGATACGCGGGCGAGCGCTCCGGCTGCGGTCGGATCGAGGAGTTGACGGTATCCGCTCCGCTCGTCCTGCCCGAGGCCGGGGCAGTTCACGTCCAGGTCGTCGCCGGCCCGTGCAACGAGTCCGGGCACCGGAGTGTCATCGTCAGGTCCCGTCCCGCACGAGGCACCAGTGCCCATGACAGCGAATGGGATCGACACGCGGACGGGGAACTGGGCCCCGGCGAAAAGATCGTGGCGACCAACGCGACGACCGGCTCCACAGTCGCACCGTGGCCGCCGTCCGACGCGACCGAGGAGGACATCGAGCAGATCTACGCGCAACTGGCCAACCTCGGGCTGGGCTACGGGCCCGCGTTCCGGGGACTGCGGAGGGTCTGGCGGCACGGCACGGAGATCTTCGCCGAGGTCCATGTGCCCGAGGCGACAACGCAGGGCTTCCACATCCACCCGGCGCTGCTGGATTCCGCCCTTCACACCCTTGCCTGCGCTTACCCGGATCTGGACAGCGCCGATGGAGTTCCGGTGCCGTTCTCCTGGTCAGGCGTCAGCGGACCCGGCTGCGCATCGGACGACGTCCTGCGCGTCCGGCTCAGTGCAGGTGGAGATGGGTTCGCGCTGCGTCTCACGACCGAAAGCGGTGCCGCGGTCGCGGCGATCGAGTCCCTCTCGGTACGGCACATGACCCCCGATCAACTCGGTTCCGGCCAGCACAGGCGGCAACGGTCGAGGTTCACGATTTCATGGACCGGGATCACGACCACGACCCGCCCGGAGGGCGGGCCCCGCGCACGGTTCGACTGGCTCGACGAACCTGCGCCCGGCATGCTGCTCGCCCTCGCCGGCGTCGCGGCTCCGCACACGTCGAACGGTGACACGCCCGTGCCGGAACTGCTCCTTCTGGACTGCACGACGCACCAAGGCGGCGTGAGTGACCAGGTCGAGCGGACAGGCCGGTTGACGCACCGCGTCCTCAAGGCCGTACAGACGTTCCTCGCTGACGACCGGTTCGCAACAGCCCGGCTGGTCGTACTGACCCGGTCGGCGGTCGCCGCCGTGAGTGGCGACACGGCCGAGGACCTCGCGGGTGCAGCCGTCGGCGGGCTGATCCGTTCGGCGCAGACCGAGAGCCCGGGCCGGATAGTACTGGTCGACCTCGACGACTCCGAGGAGTCCGTCCAGGCCCTCCCCGCCGCGTTGCACGCCGACGAACCACAACTCGCACTGCGCGCAGGACGGGTCTACGCGCCCCGCCTCATACCCGTCCCCGCCGACAGGGACGGAGACATCGTCGCGCCGTTCCCCCCGGAGGGAACCGTGCTAGTCACCGGCGGCACCGGAACACTCGGCGCGCTGGTTGCCCGGCACCTCGTGCGGCGGCACGGAGTCCGGCGCCTGCTCCTCACCAGCCGGCAGGGCTCCGCCGCGACTGGCGCGGCGGAACTGGCCGAGGAGTTGAGCGGGCTCGGGGCCCAGGTCGTCATCGCGGCCTGCGACGTCGCCGACCGCACGAGTCTCGCCGCCGTCGTTGCCGGCGTTTCGCCCGAGCACCCGCTCACCGCTGTCATCCATGCTGCGGGGGTTCTGGACGACGCCACTGTCCCCAGCCTCACTCCGGAACGGATCGACGCCGTTCTGCGGCCGAAGGCCGAGGCCGCCTGGTATCTGCACGAACTCACCGCGGGCCTGGACCTCACGCACTTCGTGCTGTTCTCGTCCGCCGCCGGGGTTCTCGGTGCCGCGGGCCAGGCGAACTACGCTGCGGCCAACGCGTTCCTCGACGCGTTGGCAGGGCAACGACGAGCCCAGGGCCGTCCCGCTGTCTCCCTCGCCTGGGGGTTGTGGGCCGCCGGAGGAGCCATGGGCGAGAACCTCGGGGCAACCGACCGGGCCCGCCTCGGTCGCGGCGGTATCCTGCCGCTCGACGTCGAGGACGGTCTCGCGCTGTTCGATTCCGCACTCGTGGGCGACCGCGCCACGCTGACGCTCACCAGGATCGATCTGCCTTCGTTGCGCGCACAGGCTGAGCGCGGCACGCCACCATCGCTCCTGCGGGACCTCGTCGGCGGCGCGGTACGCCCACCCGCGGGATCGGGCGGACAGCCCGCGCTGCCGCAACGACTGGCCGACCGCCCCCAATCCGAACAGCTCGGACTGCTGCTGGAGTTCATCCGGGAGGAGATCTCCGTGACGCTGGGCCATACCGATGCCGGGGCGGTCGAACCGGACCGGGGTTTCCTCGAACTTGGCCTCGACTCCCTGACCGCGATCGAACTGCGCAACCGGCTGAGCGATGCCGCCGTCCGGCGACTGCCGGCCACGATCCTGTTCGACTACCCCACCCCTCGCCGCCTCGCCGCGCATTTGCGTGAGTTGCTCGAACCGGCCGAGGAGCCGGACGCCTCGATTCGGAGGGCACTCGCCTCCGTCCCTCCCGAGCGGCTGCGCGCGGCAGGTTTGCTGGAGGCGGTACTCGCCCTGGTCGACAACCCAGGAGCCTCCGCGGCGGCTGCCGAATCCGACAGCAAGCACCAGGACGACGAAGCGAACCTCCTCGCCGCCGACGTCGAGGACCTCGTCCGCATCGCCCTCAGTGACACCGACTTGTGACCGCCCCGAACCGACGGAGCCGACGAATGACCATGCCGGACGAGAAGGTCGTCGAAGCGCTGCGTACGTCGCTGCTGGAGAACAAGCGCCTGCGACGGCAGCTGCAACAACGTTCGGACTCAGCCTCCGAGCCGATCGCGATTGTGGGGATGGCCTGCCGTTATCCCGGTGGTGCGGTCTCGCCGGACGCGTTGTGGCGGCTGGTGGCCGAGGGCGGGGAC
>NZ_JBHYZO010000043.1:0-12651 GCF_042753785.1 Streptomyces sp. NPDC059256
CCACCACCTGGTAACGACCGCCGCCGACCGCTGTGAGCGACTCACGGTCCTCGTGGGCGCGGGCGGGGGCGCGCCGGCCCCCCCCCCCCGGACGCGCGAGAGCGGCTGGGTTCGTGCCCGGCACTGGCGCGTCCACGGGAGCTGAGCGACATTGGAGGGGGTGTCCGCTGATGGATGCCCATGGACCCGAGGGTGTCGCAACCCTGTGCCAAGGGACGCCATGAAGTGGGAGGTTTCCCTCACGCTTCTGGGAGGTCACCATGTCGGCCAGACCGTTGACGGACCGCGAACAGCAAGCCTGGGCAGAGCTGGAGAGCGCCTTGCGGCGCGACCGGCGGTTTGAACGCCGGGTCGCCGCCAGTCCGGCGCGCCCTCGCTGGCGAAGAGCGCTGCTGCCACTGATGGCGGTGCTGTCGATGATCTTGCTGGTCGCGGGGGTGATCAGCTCCCAGCCGGCGGTGATAGGCGCTTTCGGAGTGGCGTGGACCGCCACCGTGCTAGGTGTGTTCAGGTGGCTCTTCCGTGCCTTCTCGTAACGGTGCGTGGCGGGCTCCACACCTCAGGATCCGGACGGCTCGGGGTCTTTGAACGGAGCAGCGCCAGGGATGCGCCGGAGTGGTTGGGTTCGGGCTGCGCGGGGTGCGTGGTTTGCGTACACGATCTGCGAAAATGTTGTGTACGCATGCAACGAGGAGGCGGCCCATGTCCCAGTCAAACCCTGCCACGGCGTCCCGGTCCTTCAGGGTCGGAGTGTGGCGATCCTTCATGGAGATCCACCACGCGGTGCTCCGTGAGATCGAACGCGAGCTGGCGGATCGGCACCGACTCTCGGTGAGCGAGTTCGACGCCCTGGTGAACATCCCGCTGGACGGTGCACGGCTCAAGGACCTCAAGGAGCGGATCGTGCTGACGCAGAGCGCCGTGAGTCGGCTCTGCGATCGGCTGGCGCAGCGGGGGCTGGTGGCCCGTACGCCGATCGAGGAGGACGGGCGTGGCGCGCTGATCGAGCTCACCGAGGAGGGACGGGCGCTGTTGCGGGCGGCCGTACTGACCAATGCCGAGGTGGTCGAGAGGTCCTTCGCGAGTCGGCTCTCCTCGGACCAGCTGGCGTCCCTTCGAGGCACCCTCGATGCGCTCCAGACGGTGGACGGCGTTCGGGAGTGCGACACCGTCGTGTGACCCAGATCACCACCAAGAGGTGGATGGTCGCGGAAATACCTACGGAAGGCTGCTGGTTAAGATGAATGCGCAAGCAACAAAAAGCTTGTGGTTGGCACCTGAACCGCGGCTCCCGGGCCGCTTCACCCCAAGGAATCAGCGACATGAGCAGCAACAGCTACCTGACCAACCGGTTGACCCCCGAGAACACGGGCATCCTCCTGGTCGACCACCAGGCCGGTCTGATCCTCGGCGTGCAGGACCACGACCAGAACGAAGTCCGGCGCAACGCCCAGGCCCTGGCCCGTACCGCCAAGGTCTTCGGTCTTCCGATCGTGGCCACCACGTCGGCGCCCCAGGGGCCCAATGGGCCGCTCCTTCCCGAGTTGGTCGCCGAACTGCCCGAGGGGGCACCGATCATCCACCGCTCGGGCGAGGTCGACGCCTTCGACGACCCGAACTTCGATGACGCGGTCCGCGCCATGAACCGCCCCAACCTCGTCATCGCGGGTGTCATCACCGACGTTTGCTTGATGTTCGCCTCCCTCTCCGCGCTCGGCCGTGGCTATGAAGTCCACTCCGTCACGGATGCGTCGGGCACCACCAACAAGCTCGCTCGCGAGACCTCCCTGCTGCGTCTCCAGAACGCCGGTGCCACGCTCAACAGCACCGTGGGTGTCATCTCCGAACTGCTGCGCGACTGGAAGAACCCCGGTGGTCCCGGCACGGCTGACATCTTCAGCAGCCTGGCCATGCCCTTCTACGGAGCTGTCATGGCCAGCCACTCGTCTGCGAGCGGCAACCAGGGCTGACGCTCCCCGCACGCCCGGCGCCTCTGCCAAGGGATGGAACGGAGGCACCGGGCAGGTGGCATCACCCTTCGGGTTCAGAAGGGGCCACCCGATGGGTGGTGCCACTCCCTTTCGTCGTCCCCCGGAGCCTCAGGCTCCGGGGGACGACGCATGACCTGGACATGAGACCGGGGGCCCACGCTCGGACCCGTCGGGTCGAATGGTCGTCGGAGGGGAGTCGATGCGTGGGTTCGACCGTCCATGGTGAGCGACTCGCCGCATTCAATTGATAGGGGCGGTCCCGGACGACGGCTGATAACACTCCCCGGCAGGGCCGTTGGTTGCTGAGCACGTACATCGGCCTGCGGGTGTTCTGGATGGGAAATCACTCCGGATGGGAAAACGCTGCCACTTCCGGGCGAACAAGGCGCTGTCAAAAAATCCCTCGGGAGCGTGGGTTCGATGATGGCCGACCCATGAGCGGAGTCACATCGATCACGCCAACTCCCTGTGATTCTTCGCCCACCTGACCACAATCGGTGGCGGCGAGACGCAAAGGGGCGCACCATCATCGCCGAGTGGATCGTCCCCGGAAATCGCCGGAGCTTAGAGGGAGGAATGACGCTTCCTTTTGATAGTTGTGCGAAAGGGGGCGAACAAGGGGAAGGCAGGCGGCTGATCCACTGTCGCCAACACCGCGACGCTCGTACGGCGGTGAGACCGGCGGCCCGCACCAGATCGGCGCGCCGGCCCGTATGGCCTGGGCGAGGACCCCCCCCACGGGAGAATTCCATGAACAGTGTTCCGTCCCCTTCTCCATCGGTCGATGTCGTTGTGGTCGGTGCCGGCCTCTCCGGCCTCTATCAGCTCCATCGGCTACGGGAAAAGGGTCTGCGGGTCCGTGTGCTCGAAGCCGGCGAGGACATCGGCGGTACGTGGTACTGGAATCGCTACCCAGGTGCCCGCTGCGACATCGAAAGCCTCTCCTACTCGTTTTCCTTCTCTCCCGAGCTCGATCAGGAGTGGGTGTGGAGCGAGAAGTACGCGACCCAACCCGAGATCCTTCGCTATATCCACCATGTGGCCGACAGATTCGACCTGCGCAAGGACATCACCGTGCGGACCCGGGTATCAGGCGCCGAATATGATGAGAACAGATGTAGTTGGCTTATTTCCACAGATACGGGCGAGCGGATCACCGCACAGTTCGTGGTGATGGCATCGGGTTGTTCCTCGGTGGCCAAGAAGGTCGACATCGCCGGCGTGGACACCTTCGCGGGGGAGATCCACCACACGGCCCGCTGGCCGCAGGAAGAGGTCGACTTCACGGGCAAGCGGGTCGCCGTGATCGGCACCGGATCATCCGGCGTACAGATCATCCCCGTCATAGCCGAGCGAGCCGCCGAGCTCACCGTCTTCCAGCGCACCCCGGCCTATGCGCTGCCGGCCCTCAACCGTCCACTGCCGCTCGACGAACTGGCCGAGCACAAGGCGGGCTATCCACAGTTCCGGGCAGCCCAGCGCCTCTCCAAGGGCGGCTCGGTCTGTGACATGCCGACGCAGTCCGCCCTGGACGTGAGCGAGGAGGAACGCGCGGCCACCTACGAGGCGGCCTGGAACACCGGGCTACTCAGCGCAATGATGCGCTCCTACACGGACATCCTGGTCAACGAAGCGGCCAATGAGACCGTCGCCGAGTTCGTACGGTCCAAGATCCGGTCGACCGTCGTCGACCCCGAGACCGCCGAGGCCCTCTCCCCGCGCACATTCCCCTTCGGCACCAAACGCCCCTGCCTCGACACCGACTACTACGCCACCTACAACAAGGCCCATGTGACTCTGGTCGACCTCCGTAGGACTCCGATGGTGGAGATCACCCCGAAGGGAGTGCGGACCACCGACCAGGAACACATCGTCGATGTGATCGTCTTCGCCACCGGGTTCGACGCCATCACCGGTTCACTGACCGCCATCGACATCGTCGGCAAGGACGGCCTGCCCCTGAAGCAGAAGTGGGCGGACGGCCCGCAGAGCTATTTGGGTCTGGTCTCGGCGGGCTTTCCCAATCTGTTCACCATCACCGGGCCGCTGAGTCCGTCGGTTCTCACCAACATGATGGTGTCGATCGAGCAACACGTGGAGTGGATCACCGACTGCATCACCCATCTGCGGCACCACGACATCGCCGAGATCGATGCGACCCCCGAAGCCGAGCGGAACTGGGGCGCCCACGTTGCCGAACTTGCGGGCCAGACGCTCTACCCGGCTGCCGCCTCCTGGTACACGGGGGCCAACGTGCCCGGCAAGCCGAGGGTCTTTCTGGCCTACGTCGGAGGGCTGGACCGCTACCGCAAGGAGTGCACGGCCGTAGCCCAGGACGGGTACCGGGGGTTCCTCCTGTCCGGCGGTCCTTCCTGACCTTCCCCACCTTCCAGCCACTCCCGTCCGCCGATCTCCCGTCCCACAGCGCCGACGGGGGCCGGCGGGCGTGGTTTCGTCGCCATGGTGTCCGCGCCGCTGCCGGTGCATCATCACAGCGGGCCGCCTACCAGGAGCCAGAAGCCAGAAGCCAGAAGCCAGAAGCCAGGAGCCGGAAGCCGGAGCCCGGCCTCAGCCCGCTGCCTCCTGGCTCGACGGACGGTCCTCCGGGGTTGCCCGGGGGCCTTCTTCGCTCGTCGGAGCGGGAGTCTTGGAAGTCAAGGTGCGCACCTGGCGCGAGAGGAGCGCGGCGCAGGTCGCCACGACCACCAACAGCGCACACCCGGCCAGGGCTTCGCTGCTTCCCACGGCCTCTGCGACGGGCCCGGCGACCAGGAGTCCGAGCGGAGCGAAGGCCAACGAGCCGAACCACTCGTACGAACTGACCCGGGAGAGCGCTTCCTCGGGGATCTCACGCTGGATGGTGGTCACCCACAGCACGGCGAACACATCCGCGGCCACACCGGCTGCGAACATGGCCAGGGCGATCACCCACAGGGGTGCCTGCCAGGCGAGCAGGGCGATCGGGGCCGCTGCCGGGAAGGTGGCCAGCACCGCCACGAACACCGGTCGGGCAACCCGAACCCGACTGGCCAGTCCGGCACCCGCGATGGTCCCGAACGCCTGTGCCGCCACGATCAGCGACCAGGCCCGGGCGCCACCGAGGTCCGACTCCGCGGCCAGCGGCCCGAGGACTCCGAGGAACGCGTTCAGCGCGGCCACCACCAGTGAGTACTGGGCGACCACTACCCATAGCCATGTCCGGGAGGAGAACTCGCGCCAACCTTCCTTGAGGTCCGCCCAACCGGAGGAGACCTTGGGTGGCCGACCTGCGATGCGCAGCCGGGCGGTGAGGACCGCGCTGACCCCGAAGGAGAGTGCGTTCAACGCCAGCGCCCAGCCGGCCCCGACCACGGCGACCGTCACACCGGAGAGGGTCCAGTCCCAACAGGAGGGCGATGTTCGTACTCATGCGGAGCAGTCCGTTGGCCTGCTGGAGCCGTTCGGTCGGCACCACGAGCGGCACCACCCCGTCCATCGCCGGGGAGAACAATGCTGTCGCGGTCCCCGCCGCCACGGCCAGGAGGCACAGGGCAAGCAAGGGTGCGTGGTCGGTCAGGATCAGGAGAGCCAGCACCCCGTAGGACGTCATGCCCAGGAGGTCGGCGAGGACCATCACTCGCGACCGGGACATGCGATCGGCGATGACTCCGCCGAGCAGGATGAACACCAACTGGGGCAGTGCCTGGCAGGCCAGGACCAAGGAGAGTTCGCCCGGTGTGGCGCCGGGCAGGGCGAGCACGGCGAAGGCGAGCGCCACCCGGGCGAAGCCGTTCCCCAGGACCGAGATGCCACGTGCCGAGGCGAGCAGGGCGAACTGTGGGTTGCGCCAGAGCGGGGAACTATCCGAGGAGGGCGTCACGCCCACGCACCCTAGGACTCCACGGCGGGGCGCAGGATCGCAACCAGCCATATTGAAAACCGCTGGTGCGAGGGGTTGGGCATTGAGGTATGAGCTGTTGTCCCCTGTGTTCCCAGTGCTGCCAGTTGTCCGTGGTTCGTGCCTCGGGGGAGTGCCCGAGTGATCATTCGAGCTGTCCGAGTGCCCTGTCCGCCCGGCATCCCGGGCAGGCCATGGCGCCGTCGGCCAATGCGCTGCGGGCCTGGGCCCGCGTGAGCGGTTGGCTGTTTTCGATGGGTATCCAGCAATCGCCGGTGTGGATGGTGACCGGCCCGGCGATGCTCTGCTCCAGGACCCATCGTGACGGGGCATTCGATGGGGTCGGACGCCGGGACCGGGGCGGGACGGTCCCGTCCGGACGGCTCCGCGCAAGACGGTGTTCGGCCCGACCGATCCAGCGCTCGGTCTGCTCCAGCTGCTGGATCTGGACCCGCCGCAGGAACCGCAGCATCTCCAGCTCACCCCGCAGTCGTGCCCGTTCGGAATCGCTCATGGTGAAGCGGGTCAGGCGGCGGCGAGGAAGGTACGGCTGGCCCCGCTGTTCGCGGGAACACCGGGCGCGGGGCGGGTGACGGCGGCAGCCTGGAGCGGTCGCCGGTGGGCATCGGGCAGGTCGCGCGGGAACGGGGAGAGAGCCATGAACCGAAATGGTACACCTGTTCGATTTTGCCGATTAGCGATGGCGAGCGACCATCGGCCCCATCAGAAACCCAACGCTCCCGATGTGATCGGATCGCCCCGGGGCCGTCCGATCACACCGCGCGGCGGCACCGCTGATCGTGTGGCTCCAGTCCCGGAGCGGTTCTAGGAGTGGGCGGCGACTCCCACTGGAATCCGTCCGTCCACTGCGCTGATCACTGCCGCCACATCGGATGCCCCGAATCCTCCGTACAGCTCGATCAACTGAACGCGGTCGGCGAAATCGGCCGCCACCGCCGCCCCCCGATCCGGATGCGGGACCGCGACGAAGACCGAACGCGAGTCGCCCTCGTGGTGGACGAAGTGCTCCTTCTCCGGTCCGGCCCCCTCCTGCACGAAGATGAAGAGCGCCGTCAGCGCGGCACCGGCATTTGCCTGCTCCTTGTAATGGGCCACACTGGTCAGCGATTCGAAGCCGAAGAGCACCGTGTTCACGTGGGCCCTGTCCCGGACCGCAGCCTCGACCGCTGCGGTCCAGATGTATCCGGTCGCGCCGCACAGATCGATGCTGTCGACCCCTCGATCGACCAGCTCGACCGCGTGTGCCACTGCCGCTTCCACGGAGGAGGCGGCCACGACATGGGTCCCGGACTCCTCGGTACCGATGCGCACGGCCCGGTCACCATCGGCCAGATGGATGATCGCTCGGTCGCCGGCCATGACTGCCTCCTTCGTCGGTGCGCATCAGTCGCGCTTCCTCCCACGTAACGCCGCGATGGTGCACCGCTATTTCCGCGAGATCCCCAACTGTGCTCATGGCATTGGGCATTGACGGTGGGGCGAGTGGATGGAAGTGCCGGCCCCCGGGACAAGCTGGGACAAGGGAAGGCCGGGTGGAATTCGCGCCTTCGATGACTGAGGAGGGTCAGCGCGGGAACACGCGTGCACAGACAGGTACGAACCCCGACCCCATGTCCTACGGGAGAAGCCATGCACAGCTTCAGCGGTACCTCCGCTCCTCGCAGCCGTTCCTACGCACAAGGGCTGGCGATCGTCAGCCTGGTGTGCGGAGTCCTCGCCCTCTTCCTCTTCAGCCTGATCCTCGGCCCCCTCGCCATACTGGCCGGATACCTGGCGCTGCGCGAGGCGCCGCGATCCAGTGTGGGCATCGCGAAGGCGGGGATCGTGCTGGGCATCGTCGCCCTGGCGGTGTACGCGTTCCTGATGGCCGCGATGGCATGATCGCCGTTCGCCGCCGACAGAGCCAGGTGGCGCGGGCGCCGCAGTGAACGACACCGGCGTCCGCCGACCATCGAGCGTCGCTGCTCCAAGTCCCCGTTCTTCCTCGGCATTCGTCGAGTCCGCCGCGTTCATCTCGTTCTTCTTGCACCGCGCCCGTACAGCGCCAGGGTCACGCCGACCGTCCCTGGCACGGTCCCGTACGAAACCGCGAGGCGCTCCCGCGACGCCCCAACGGGCTGCTGATCGGTCCTTCGGGGCGATGCCCGAAGCCCCTTCGTGACAGACGACAACCGGTCCACCCGAGGGGCGGGGGACCGGTTGTCATCCTGAGCCATCAGCCATCAGCCATCAGCCATCAGGCGACAGTGGACGTCTCCTGCGCGGCGGTGCGCAGCGGCTTGAGCGCCGTGCTCCAGGCAATCACCTGGTCCAGCATCGGACCCACCGCGTCGGCCTGCACCGCCTGCGGTGTGAAGGTGGTGAAGTTCTCGAAGTCGGTGAAGAGGGACAGCATCACCTGGTTGCGTACGGTCGCCACCTGCACCTCGGCCATGATGCCGCGAAGGTGCTCGATGGCCCGTGCACCGCCCGCGCTGCCGTAGCCGACGAACCCGGCGGCCTTGTTGTTCCACTCGCCGTACAGGAAGTCGATGGCGTTCTTGAGCGCACCCGAGGTGGAGTGGTTGTACTCGGGGGTGACGAAGACGAATCCGTCGTACGAGTCCACCAGAGTCGACCACTGGCGGGTGTGGTCGTTGGCGTACTGCCCGAACGACGGCGGGGCGACCTCGTCCAGCAGGGGCAGTTGGATGTCACGGAGATCGACGATGTCGAACTGGGCGTCATCCCGCTGGCTGGCGATGCCGTGGACCCATTGGGCGACGGTGTCGCCCACGCGCCCCGGGCGGGTGCTGCCGACGACGATAGCGATCTTGGTCATATCAGTTCCTTGTTCCTGTTGCGGGGTGTCCGGTCGGATGCGGTGGCACCCGTCGGGTTCGGGGGCGCCGTCAGATGGCGAGCGGGCGTCCGAGGATCTGTTCGCTGAAGGGGCGTGTCTCGTTGTCGACCGCACTGATCTCCAGATGGACGTCCACCTCGTTACCCACGAAGATGGCGGCACCGGGGAGCGGCGGCAGGGCTGACACTCCGAAGTCGCGCCGATCTATCCGGGCGTGGCCGCTGAATGCGATGCGACGGCCTCCGGTGAAGGGGTAGACGTCCTCACCGAGGAACTCGCCGTTCAGTGTCACCGGCCGGGTCGTTCCCACGACGGTCAGCTCACCGTCCATCACCCAGCCGTCGCCGTTCGGTCGTACTCCACGACCGTGGAACTCCATGCGTGGATGCCGCCGGGAGTCGAAGAACTCGGCGGAACGCAGATGACGGTCACGGGCCGGAACACCCGTGTCGACGGTCGAGGTCGCCATGCACACCTCCGCCGTCGACTCCTCGACGGGGTCCGTGATCCGCAGCACTCCTTCCACGTCCGTGAACCGACCGCGCACCCGGACGAATCCGAGGTGCCGGGCGACGAAGCCGACGGTGGAGTGCAAGGGGTCGATGTGCCAGGTGCCCATCGGTAGAGCGGGCAGCTGCCGGTCGACCGTGCGGACATCGGCGGGGGAGGTGGTCACGGGCGTCCTTCCGGCTTCGGGGTACGGACATGAGGGGCGATGTGTTCGACGAAGCGGGCGGACTGGTCCTCGCTGTCCGCATTGACGGGCCAGAAGAGGAAGGAGTCGAAACCGAGTTCACCGCGATAGCGCAACAGGGTGTCGACCCAGAACTGCGGTGGTCCCACCAGCCCCTGGCCTTCCGAGGGCGAGGTGCCGGGATCGGTGATGGTGCCCATGACGTTGTAGATCCGCTGAACGTCGCCAGGGGCGCGCCCCGCCGCCGTGGCGGCTTCGTCGATGATCTGCTGCATGGCTGCCACCCGCTCGGGCGGGGCGTAGGTGTTCGTCGGCAACCAGCCGTCCCCCAGCCGGCCGGTGATCCGCAGCATGCGCGGTCCGTAGGCGCCCACCATGAGGGGAACGGGTTCTGCGGGGAACGGTCCCGGTCGGGCTCCCTGGAGCCGGTGGTACACCCCGTCGAATCGGACGGACCGCTGCTTCGGGTCGCTCATGGCCCGCATCACCAACATCGCCTCCTCGAAGGCGCTGACGGCCTCGCCGGGGGAGTACTGGGGAGCGCCGTAGGCCGCGCTGGCGGGTGGCGCGGCTCCGGCACCCACCCCCAGCGCCACACGCCCCTCGGTGAGGGTGCTCAGGGTGGCGGCGGCCTTGATCAGTGGTGCCGGTGGCCGCAGCACGGTGCTGGCGACGTTGGGCATCAGGGTGAGACGCCGGGTGGTGGCGGCCAGTGTGGTGACCAGGGTCCAGGCGTCCAGGAACTCCGGGTGGTACAGGTGGTCCTGCACACCGGCGAAGTCCAGCCCGCCCTCATCGGCCAGCCGGGCGAGCCTGCGCGCTGATGCCGCACCTGCCGCAGCGGGGTCGATGTTGAGGCCGACGGAACCGGTGGGGATCGCCATGGTCTGTACTCCTGCTCCTTGTGTGTCGCGATGCGCGGTACGTTGTGATGCGGGGCGGATCGATCGCGGGACGGTCAACCGGCCGGTTGGCGCGGACCCTGTGCGGGCAGTTGCACACCACGCCCGGTCAGCTGTTCCCTGAGCACCTCACTGATGAGCCGCAACTGCTGCAACTGTTCTTCGGTGAGGTGGTCCAGCAAGCGCGACTGCGCACACTCGGCGTGCCAAGGAGCGGCCTCCTCCATGGCATCGTGCCCCGCCCCCGTGAGCCGGGCCAGATGGACCCGACCATCTGCCGCACTGCTGAGCCGCTCGATCCAACCCCGCTGTTCGAGACGGTCGGCCAGGTGGGAGAGCCTGCTCGTCGACACCCCGGTGCGCCGGGCCAACTCGGTCATCCGCAGCTGTTGGTCGGGCGAATCGGAGAGCCAGGCCAGGATCTCGTAGTGGATCTGCGACATTCCGCTCTCCCGCCGCAGCCCCTGCCCCAACTGCTCCGACAGCAGGCGCGCGGCCGTCAGGAAGGCCCGCATGGTCTGTTGGGCGTCGGGAGCGATCTGGGTGGTGGCCATGGTGTCCTCCTGGAGCTGTCGTCGGCGGTGCGGGCGGGTGGTGGCTCCGGTCAGCTCAGGCGTGGTGCGGGGTGGACGATCTCCGCTTCGACCGGGCTCGGCCGGGCGAATGTCCCCGCGGCAAGCGGGCCCTCGGCGATCCCCCCGGGATGCGTGCCCGGAGGTTCGGAGAGACGCTGATCTGGTGGCTGGGGTCGAATCCCGGGGAGAGGAGCTGTTGCGGGCCACGCAACGATCTCAGCACTGCCTCGGAGGACGACTCCCCTGTTCAGAGTGGGGTACCACCTCAATATAGTTTGTCTTTCAACGAAATATAGCACTCATAGCGCCGGGGTGTGCCGAGCTATTCCCGCCTGCCGCCGGGTGGCCTCCAGGGCTCCTTGACCCTTGAATCGAAGCGTGCCTATGCTTCGTTGCGCAACGAACTAAATTGCTTCAAGGTGCTCCCTCGGGGGTGCCGCGGTAACTGTTCGTCCGCGTTCCGTTCCAGGCCGCAGAGGCGGCAGATGGATCACCGTCCCCGCCAGCGGCACCCGCCCTGTCCCCGGGGAGCACATCCGGTTGGGAGAATTGATCATGGCGGTAGCAGGGGAATCCCTCTCCCCACAGGCGTCCGACGGCTCAGGCCGCACTTCCCTCGCGGTGAAAGCCGCAGTCGTGCAGTACAAGGGCGCGCCGTTCGTCTTCGAAGACCTGGAGCTCGACGTTCGGCTGCGCCCCGACGAGGTGCTGGTCAAGGTGGTGGCGGCCGGGGTCTGCCAGACCGACGTCCATGTGCGCGACCAGGCGCTGCCCGTACCGCTGCCGGCCGTCCTCGGTCATGAAGGCGCGGGCATCGTCGAACGGGTCGGTGACGCCGTGACCACGGTGGCACCTGGCGACCATGTGGTCATGTCCTACCAGTCGTGTGGTCACTGCCGACCGTGCCTGAGCGGCAACCCCGCGTACTGCGCGGTCTCCTTCCCCGCCAACTTCGGCGGCTCCCGCCTCGACGGAACCAATGCACTGCACCGGAGCGAGAGCGCCGGCGGCGAGGAGATCCACGGCCACTTCTTCGGACAGTCCTCCTTCGCCACCCACTCCCTGGCCACTGAACGCAACGTCGTCAAGGTGGACCCCGATGTGCCGATGGAGTTGCTGGCCCCGCTCGGCTGCGGTCTACAGACCGGAGCCGGTGCGATCCTCAACTCGCTGAAGGTCCCCGCGGGTGCATCGGTCGTGGTGATGGGCACGGGCACGGTCGGGCTCGCCGCGGTGATGGCGGCGAAGGTCGCGGGAGCGTCCCCGATCATCGCGGTCGACATCGTCGCCGAACGCCTTGAGCTCGCTGCGGAACTCGGCGCCACCCACACGGTGAATGTGAAGGAGGAGGATGTCGCCGCGCGCATCGCGGAGATCACCGATGGCGGTGCGGACTATGTTCTGGAGATCACCGCCCGGCCGGAGATGCTCACCCTCGCGGTGGATGCGCTCGCACCCCTCGGCACTGCCGCACTCATCGGAGGTGCGCCCGCCGGTGCCCGGGCCGAGGTGGACATGAACGCGCTCCTCGGTGGTCGCAAGGTCCGGGGGGTCGCCCAGGGCGACTCCATTCCCCAACTGTTCGTCCCCCAGCTCATCGACCTCTACAAGGCGGGCCGCTTCCCCTTCGATCGGCTGGTCACCCCATACGCGTTCGATCAGATCAATGAGGCTGTTGCGGATACGCGGGCGGGGGCTGTGATCAAGCCTGTTCTGCGCGTGGGTGCGTAGCGGTCTGGGCGGGTCCAT
>NZ_JBHYZO010000044.1:0-11567 GCF_042753785.1 Streptomyces sp. NPDC059256
ACCACCGCCCGACGCTCAAAAGCCGAACGCGTCGTAGCCAAAGCACAACCAACCTCCCCCAAACCCACCCCAGCACCAGCACCAGCACCAGCACCAGCACCCACATACGCCAACAACCGCACCGCCTGATCCCGCAAAGCCTCATCGGAACGCCCCGACAACGGCCACACCACCGTCCCGGGCCCCGGCACATCCACCAGCTCGACCGGCCCCTCAACCGGTGCCGACTCCACAATCACATGGGCATTCGTGCCACTGATGCCGAAGGAGGACACTCCCGCCCGGCGCGGACGGCCCGTGTCATCCCATGCCCGGGCCTCCGTCAGCAACCGACCTGCCCCGGCCGTCCAGTCGACATTCGGCGTGGGACCATCCACATGCAGTGTCTTCGGCATCATCTGGTGCTGCAACGCCAGTACCGACTTGATCACTCCACCCACACCGGCAGCCGCCTGAGTGTGTCCGATGTTCGACTTCAACGACCCGATCCACACCGGACGTTCCGCCGACCGGCCCTGACCGTACGTCGCAAGGAGCGCCTGTGCTTCGATCGGGTCGCCGAGCCTCGTACCGGTGCCGTGCGCCTCCACCACATCCACATCCGACGCCACCAGACCCGCATCCGCCAACGCCGCCCGGATCACCCGCTGCTGCGACGGACCATTCGGCGCCGTCAGACCATTGCTCGCACCATCCTGGTTCACCGCCGAACCACGCACCACCGCCAACACCGGATGCCCAAGACGCCGCGCATCCGACAACCGCTCCACCAACAACATCCCCACGCCCTCGGCCAGACCGAAGCCGTCGGCCGCTGCTGCAAAGGCTTTGCAGCGACCGTCCGGTGCAAGACCGCCCTGCTGGCTGAATTCCACCAGCATGCCGACCGTTGACATCACCGTCACGCCGCCGGCCAGGGCCATGGAGCACTCGCCCGACCGCAGCGCCCGCACCGCCAGATGCAGCGCCACCAACGACGACGAGCACGCCGTGTCCACGGTGACCGCCGCACCCTCCAGGCCCAGGGTGTAGGCCAGTCGGCCCGACGCGACGCTTCCCGTGTTGCCGGTCAGCAGATGGCCGCCGGCTTCGGCGCCCTGTTCGAGGCGGGGTCCGTAGTCCATGGTCATCGCACCGACGAACACCCCTGTTCGACTTCGCCGCAGGGTGGCAGGGTCGATACCGGCCCGCTCCAACACTTCCCAGGTCGTCTCAAGGAGCAGCCGCTGCTGCGGATCCATCGCCAACGCCTCACGCGGCGAGATCCCGAAGAACTCCGCATCGAAGAGGCCGGCGTCATCGAGGGAACCCGCCTCGCGTTGGTAGAACCGGCCCGGAGTCCCGGGCGCGGGATCGTACCGGCCAGCCGTGTCCCAACCGCGGTTCGTGGGAAGCGCGGAGACTGCGTCGG
The DNA here is from genome assembly GCF_042753785.1 of Streptomyces sp. NPDC059256. NCBI lineage: Bacteria > Bacillati > Actinomycetota > Actinomycetes > Kitasatosporales > Streptomycetaceae > Streptomyces > Streptomyces sp. NPDC059256. Next base: position 1,412 of record NZ_JBHYZO010000044.1, read on the forward strand.
CTCCGGTCGACACCAACTCCCAGAGCGCATCCGGACTGCTGACCCCACCCGGGTAGCGGCATCCCATCCCGACGATCACCACGGGGTCGTCGTCCGCGGCCCGCATCGGCAGGGCCGTGTCCGCATCACCGTCGGGCCTGTCTCCGACCAGCTCGCTACGGAGGTACTCGACCAGTGCCTCCGGGGTCGGGCGGTCGAAGACCACCGTCGCCGGGATCCGCAGCTTCATCACCGCACCGAGGCGGTTGCGCAGTTCCACCGCGGTGACGGAGTCGAACCCCAGGGCCAGGAAGGGCAGGTCCTTGGGCACCGGATCGGTCCGCCCGGTCAGAGTGGCGATCTCCCGCCCGACCAGACGCAACAGGAAGGCGCGCTGCTCCGGCACGTTCATCCCAGCCAGCTCGGTACGGAACTCGACGCCGTCGTCTCGCTCTCCTTCACCGCCACCCGCCTGGGCCGCGCCCGCCGGCTCGGACTCCACCAGGAGCGCCGGCAGTTCCACGACGCGGGTGTCTTGCCCTGCGAACAGCACCTCCGGATCCGGTGTCACACCCTGCACATACAGTTCCCCGAGCGAGGTGAGGAAGCGGCCCGGGCCGCCCTGGTCCCGGCGCAGCGTCCCCAGAACGGCTGCCTCCGATCCACTCTGCTCCACGCAGTCCACCAGGGCCGAAGTCAGCACGGTGTGCGGGCTGACCTCAAGCAGTGCGCCGTAGCCGTCCCGGAGCAGGGACTCTGCCGCCTGTTGGAATCTGACCGTGCTGCGCAGATTGCGGCACCAGTAGTCAGCGTCCAACACCGGAACGTCCAGCGGTTCCCCGGTCAGTGCCGAGTAGTACGGGAGCTGAGGTGTGAGCGGTTGGATCGGCGCGAGGTCGGCTCGGAGTCGGGGGATGATCTCGTCGATGTGGGGGGAATGCGCAGCAAGCCCCACCGCGATCTTCCGTGCGTGCAGTCCGGCCGACGCCAGTTCGGCGAGGAGTTGGGCCGCGGCGTCGGAATCACCCGAGACGATCACGGACCTGGGGCCGTTCAGCGCGGCGATGACCAGGCGGCCTTCCCAGCGTCGCAGCCGTGGTTCCACCTCATGGACCGGGGCCATGACGGAGATCATGTCCCCCCGCCCGGCCAGCGTCGCCTGCGCCTGACTCCACAGGGCCACCACGCGCGCCGAGTCGTCCAGCGACAGTGCCCCGGAGACCGCGGCGGCGGTGACCTCACCGACGCTGTGCCCAAGGACCGCCTCGGGTTCCACCCCGTGGGAGCGCCACAGTTCAGCCAGCGACACCGTCACTGCGAACAGCACGGGTTGCACCACATCGGCCCGGTCGGGGCCAGGGCTGCCTGCCGCTCCCGGGTCGCGGAGCGCATCCGTCAACGACCAGTCGATGAAGGGTTCCAGGGCCTGCGCGCACTCGTCCATCCGCTGCCGGAACGCCGGGGAGGCGTCCAACAGGTCCACCGCCATCCGGGGCCACTGCGCTCCCTGCCCGGGGAACACGAATGCGACGCGTCGATGTGACCTGGCCACCGCCCCCTCCACCAGGCCGGGCATACCCCTGCCATCGGCGAGGGCATCCAACCGCTCCAGGAATCCGTCTCGGCCCTCAGCCACCAGCGCCGCACGTCGAATGCCCGAGGAGGCGGTGCGGGCAAGGGCGAGTGCGACGTCCTCCGGTCGCCAGTCGTCTCGACCGGCCAGGCTGTCACGCAGGGCGCGGGCTCTGGCTGCCAGCGAGTCCCTGCCGTTACCGGCCAACGTCCACAGCAAGGGCGATCCCGTACCGGTTGAGTGCGCCATCGTGTCTTTGGTACTCCTTCACGGCGAGCAGGACCATCAGTCACCGGACCTGCGTAGAACGCCCCGCCTCCGCGGGTCGCCCACCGGCCGGGGCGCTTCTCGTCATGCCCGGCGCTGACCGCCACCGGACCTGCGGCTCAGATCCTTCCTGAGCCGCATAGCAGCCCGATAGCGCAGGCCGCGACACGGATAGGAGAAACCGGCGTATGGGAGCGGGAGTGGCGCTCGGTGCGCGCTGCGCTCGCCGAGCGGGCGTGGAGCCCGCGGTGAGCCCGGCCACGCCAGGGTTCGAGTCCACCGCGGGCGTCGTGGCGCGTCCTACGGCCCCAGGCCCGCTGCACCGCTCAACCGGGAGACCAACTCGCGTTTGAGCACCTTGCCGCTGGGCCCGAGCGGAAAGGCATCGACGAACTCCACCAGACGCGGGTACTTGTACGCGGCCATTCGCTCCCGGCCCCAGGCCACGATCTCGGCACCGAGCGCCGGGCCGGGCACCGAGCCGGGACGCGTCAACACCACCGCGCACACCTCCTCACCGTGAACGGCGTGCGGTAAGCCCACAACGGCGACCTGGGCGATCGCCGGATGTCGGGCCAGTACGTCCTCCAACTCGCGCGGGTACACGTTGTACCCGGCGCGCAGCACCATGTCCTTCTTCCGGTCGACGATGGACAGATAGCCTTCGTCGTCCTTGACACCGAGGTCGCCCGAGCGGAACCAACCGTCGACGATTGCCTCGGCGGTCGCCTCGGGCCGGTTCAGGTAGCCGGCCATCACGTTGTGTCCCCGGATGACGACCTCGCCCAGTTCACCGGCGGGCAACAACTCGACCCGGTCGGCCACTTCAGCTCTGGCGATCTCGACTTCGACGCCCCAGATCGGTCTGCCCACGGTTCCCGGCTTGAGCGGCCACGCCTTCTGGTTGTACGCCACCACGGGAGACGTTTCGGTCAGTCCGTACCCCTCGTAGACCGGGCAGCCGTACATCTCCCGGAACGCGTCGAGGAGCGTCACCGACAAGGCTGCGCCACCGGAGAAGGCCCGGTTGAGTGGCGGCCGTCGTGGATCGGCCCGGGCTACGTCGATGAGCGCCACGTACATCGTCGGAACCCCCATGAACAGAGTGCAATTCTCACGCACCATGAGGTCCAGTGCCTGCGGGCCGTCGAACCTGGGCATCAGCACCAGGGTCGCCCCCGCCCGGAAGCATGTGTTCATTCCGCAGATCTGGCCGAACGTGTGAAACAGCGGCAGACAGCCGAGGAGGACGTCGTCAGCCGTGAAGCCGAAGGGGGAGAGCATGGTGGTGTCGACGTTCATCACCACGTTGAGATGGGTGAGCAGGGCGCCTTTGGGCTGGCCGGTGGTGCCGGAGGTGTAGAGGATTACGGCGATGTCGTCGGGTTCACGCGGCACATGACGGTCGATGGGTCTCATCCGCGCGGCGAGTGCGTCCAGGCGGGGGGCGTTGGTGTTTCCCTCCTCCATGACGGTGAGCACGGGTGTCCCGGCTGCTTCCGCGGCCTTGCCGCCCTCGCCCAGGAGCGGGGCCGCACAGATCAGCGCTGCGGCCCCGGAGTCCTTGAGCACGTAGGTGATCTCATCCGACCGGAGCAGGGCGTGGACGGGGACCGCGGTCGCACCGAGCGCGAGTACGCCGAAGTAGGCCAGCGGGAAGTGCGGTGTGTTGGGAAGCAGGAGCGCCACCTTGTCGCCGGGGCCGATGCCCCGGTCGCGCAGCACGGCCGCGTACCGCCGCGCGCCGTCCCACAGTTCACGGTAGGTGGTCTTCCGTGTGTCGAACACGATCGCCGGGTGTTCCGGCCGCCGCAGCGCGGACTCGGCAAGTACGGCGGCCACCGAGAGAGACATGCGGGTCTCACACGTTCGCTTCCGCGGCCAGCCGAGCCTTGTCCGGCTTGCCGGCACCGGTCAGGGGCAGCGCGGTCCGGATGCCGATCTCCTCGGGAATGTGCTTCGGTGAGATGGCGACACGGATGTGCTCCGCCAGATCGGCGGCGGTGGCGGTGCTTGCCTCACGGAGCACCACGGCGGCGTGCATGTGCTCGATCCGGTCCGCGTCGCGGACACAGAAGACGCATGCTTGGACGACGTCGGGGTGGGCCAGGAAGGCGTTCTCGACCGTCACCGGATGGATCTTGATGCCATTGGTCTTCATCACCTCGCCGATCCGACCGCGAAGGTGAAGGTAGCCGTCGCCGTCGATGAAGCCGAGGTCGCCGGTGTGCACCCAGCCGTCCCGTACGGTCCGGGCCGTGAGTTCGGGTTCTCCCACGTACTCGCTCATGGTGAATGCCGAACGTACGCAGATCTCGCCGACCTCACCGGCCGGCAGATCGTGGTGGTCGTCCTGATCGCGGATCTGAACCCAGCCGGGTATCGGCCGGCCGACCGTGACCCGCAGGCGGGGGTCGAGGTGCTCGGCCGGCGAGAGCATGCTGACGAAGCCCGCCTCACTGGTGGCGTACACCTGGATGAGCACGTCACCGAAGACCTTGACCGCGTCGGCCAGCCGCTCCGGGGACGCTGGAGATCCCACATAGGTGACCATCTGGAGACTGGACAGATCGGTCGAGCTCACCTCGGGGTGGTCCAGGAGCATGTACAGCTGGGGAGGTGAGACCAGCAGCCGGGTTATCCGGTGCTGCTGCACGGAGCGCAGCACGTCGCCAGGGTCGAATCCGTCCCGCAGGAACACCGAGCCGCCGGACGCGAGCGAGTCATCGGTCGTGGCACCGCTGGAGTGGCTCATCGGGAGGGTGGCCAGATAGACGGACCGCCAGCCCATCTGGAGACCGGCGGAGATGAAGCCGTTACGGGTCTGGAAGTCGACGGCGATGCCCTTCGGCTTGCCGGTCGTGCCGCTCGTGTAGGTCACCACCGCGGGTTGATCGAGCCTGATGTCGACATCGGCCGGATCGAAGGCGTTCCCGTCCCCGGTGGTCAGGTCGAGGACGTCGGAGCCGAGATCTCCGAGACCGATGAGGTCGAGGGGAGCTGGTAGCAACTCGCGCAGGGCACGAGCGGCGGCGAGGTTCTCCGCGTCCACGGCCAGGTGCGTCGCGCCGGTCTCCTGGAGGATCTTGAGTTTGGCATCGGCGATCAGATGATCCCCGGGGTCGACCGCGTTGGTGGTGTGCAAATGGACCACCGTGGCCCCGATCAGATTCGCGGCGTACCGCAGGATCAAGGTCGGGGCCGTGTTGGTGACGGTGAGGATGGCCACCACCGTGTCGGCGGCCTTCCCGTTCGCGTCGACGTGCTGGCGCAGGGTGTGAGCGGCGGAACGGACCAGGGCGGTTAACTCCGCCGCGGTCAGGGTCTTGTCATGCCATGACAGGACCACCTTTTCCGGCTCGGCTGAGATTACCTTGAGGATCTGACTGACATACGTTTCGTTCGACGGCATACGGAACTCCTTTTTGTGTCGCTGCGAGGGATTTTCGGGGAGCATACAACACGACGCATAGATGTGTCAGGAGTGCAAATTCCTCGCGGGGTGGGGCGAAGATATCAAAATGTCGCAGCCCGCGACATTGAAGTGATATGCCGCTGTGGGATAATCCCCTCAACCAGTCCGAGTTCCGCATCGACGCAGTTCTCAGAGAAATGAGTTGACGTCATGGACCATTACCTGGAGCTCTTTTCGCGACACATTCAGGAATTAGGGTCCACGGAGGGGAAACGGGAGTTCCTTGAGATCGGGCGGCTCGCCGGGCAATTCCCGGCGGCGGAGAACCACCGCGACGGAGTCGTCTCCGAGATCAATGTGTGGTGCAGCAACGACTACCTGGGAATGGGCCAGCATCCACTCGTACTGGCGGCGACGCGGGAAGCGCTCGACGAGTACGGCGCTGGGGCGGGTGGCTCCCGGAACATCGGGGGGACCAACCGCTACCACGTCCTGCTGGAGAAGGAACTCGCGGATCTGCACGGCAAGACCGACGCACTGCTCTTCACCTCCGGGTACACCGCCAATGACGGAGCCCTCTCGGTACTCGCCGGCCGATTGGGGAACTGTCTCGTCTTCTCCGACGAGATGAACCACGCCTCGATCATCGACGGACTCCGGCACAGCGGCGCGGAGAAGCGCATCTTCCGCCACAATGACACGGCACATCTGGAAGAGTTGATCTCGGCCGCTGATCCCGACCGTCCCAAAATGATCGTCCTGGAGTCGGTCTACTCGATGGCTGGCGATGTCGCCCCACTCGCCGAGATAGCGAGGATAGCGCGCAACCACGGCGCGATGACCTTCCTCGACGAGGTGCATGCGGTCGGAATGTACGGGCCCCAGGGAGCCGGTATCGCCGCGAGCCAGGGACTGGCTGACGAGTTCACCGTCATCATGGGCACACTGGCCAAGGGATTCGGTACTACCGGTGGATACATAGCGGGTCCCGCCGAATTGATCGACGCAGTGCGCGGATTTTCCCGCTCCTTCATCTTCACCACGGCCCTCCCGCCGGCCGTCGTGGCGGGCGCCCTCGCCGCGGTCCGGCATCTGCGCTCCTCTGACGAGGAACGCAAAAGACTCTCGGAAAACGCCCGCCTGATGCACCGACTACTCAGGGAACACGGGATTCCCTTCGTATCGGACGAATCCCATATCGTCTCTGTATTCGTAGGCGACGACGACCTCTCCAAACAGATCTCCAGCATTCTGCTGGAGCGCCACGGCGCCTATGTGCAGGCGATCAACGCGCCGAGCGTGCGCACCGGCCAGGAGATCCTCAGAACGGCTCCGGGAGCCGTGCACGACCCGTCCGAGGTGCGGAAGTTCGTCGCGGCACTCGACGAGATCTGGCGGGAACTGGGGGTGCCGCGCACCCCGAGCCCTCAGCAGTTCCCTTGACCGGTCTCACTCCATCGTTGTCGGGTGCGCCGTCTCCAGCGAGGGCGTTCAGTTCAGCGGCGCCCTGGCCGGCGCGATGGTGCGAAGCTGCGCAGCGCCAGCGCATGAACACCGCCGGCTATCGCCCCGTTACCCCACTTCGACCCCACTGGCCCGCGCGGCGGGCACTCGACCGGGCCCTACCCGGCCTTGCCCGCCTGTTTGGCAGCGTGTGGTTGACAGCGTGTGTTTGGCAGCGTGCGATGAGTTCTGTCGCCTCAAGCAGTCTGGAGAAGAGACACGAAGCTGTGGTTCGAGAAAAGGTGGCGTCCGTGAACATTGCCCGCGTATTGATGGTTGCGCCTGTAGCGAGCGTTGAGGCTGCAGTGGTCTGGTACGAACAGTTGCTGGGACGTCCCGCGAACTCCCGGCCGATGCCGTCGCTGGCGGACTGGCATCTCACTACGGGGGGCTGGCTCTCGGTCTTCGAGGACGCCGAGCGTTCTGGTTCGGCACTCCTCAACCTGGAGGTCCCTGATCTGGACGAGGCTCTTGCCCAGCTCAAGGAACGCGGTCTGACTGCGGGACCGGTGCAGGCCGGCGGCACCCGCACCCGGTTCGCCGCCCTGGAGGACCCGGACGGCAACCGCGTCACCCTGCTGGAGAACCCCGCGACCTGACCCCTCAGTTAGCGCAGGGACCCGTGCCACCCCTGGACTCGGAGGGCACGTGCGCGGAACCTGGTGCCTTGAACGTGCGCGGAACCTGGTGCCTTGAACGTGCGCGGAACCTGGTGCCTTGAGGTAGCAGGAGCCCCAGCCGCTCGCCTCAGGCTCTGGGTGAAGTCGAGTGTTCCCCACGGCCACCGTGCGGCCGTGGGGACCGTGGGAGGCACACAGCCGTTTGCGCCCTGAAAGCCCTGATGAGCGACAAGCCAGCCCCCACCGACACCGCCACCCGACAGCAGTGGGAGCCCGCCGCCGAGTGGCGCGCGTACGCGGTTCACATCAATGCTGGGACGGGATCTACCGCCGGTCTCCGCCCACAACAGCGGCACCAATCAACGGCGGCGTTTCGAGGTCGACCACCACGGCACCCAGCACGCTTCCACATCCTCAATGTCCACAGCGGCCTGGCTCTGGTCCATCAGCCGGAGGGCCCCACCGGCCCCCGGGGAAAGCGGAAAGGGCCGGGAAGAAGGCCGCCTAGGGGGCCTGCAATCCATTGGCGGGCGGAGTGGCGGCGGTCTGCGGCTGGTGGGAGTCGATCTGCGGCAGCGGATCGCTGAGCTGCTCACGCAGATAGTTCCAGGCCACAGCGAGAAGCGCGGCGATGGGTACGGCGATCAGGCTGCCGACGATCCCGGCCAGACTGCCGCCGAGCGTAACTGCCAGCAGGACCATGCCCGCATGGAGGCCGAGCCCACGGCTCTGGATCATGGGCTGGAAGACGTTCCCCTCCAGTTGCTGCACCACGATGATGATCGCGAGCACGATCATCGCGTCCGCCGGACCATTCGACACCAGCGTGATGAGTACCGCGACCAGGCCGGCGAACAGCGCACCGATGATCGGGACGAATGCCGAGACGAAGGTCAGGACCACCAGGGGGAGGACCAGAGGAACTCCCAGCGTCCACAGACCGATGCCGATGAGGACGGCGTCGAGCAGACCGACGAGTGCCTGGGACCGGACGAAGGTGCCCAGTGTGTCCCACCCCCGCGCGGCCAGCGTCGGAACATCCGTGGCGAGCCGGCCGGGAAGCTGACGGGTGAGCCAGGGCAGGAAACGGGGTCCGTCCTTGAGGAAGAAGAACATGAGGAAGACCGCGAGAACAGTGGTGACCACCCCGTTGACCACCGTGCTCAATCCGGTGAAGACGGTGGTGAGGATGCTGTCGACGCTGCCCTGTACACGGCTGACCGCGGCGTCGACGCCGTCGGTGATCTGATCATCACCGATGTTCAGCGGCGGTCCGGCGGCCCATTCGCGCACCTGGTGGATTCCCTCGACCACTCCGGTGGTCAGTTCCCCGGACTGTGAGGCCACCGGAACCGCGATCATCGCCACAACTCCCACGGCGGAGAGGAGGAACAGCACGGTCACGGTGGAGGCGGCCAAGGCGGAGGGCCAGCCGTGGCGGCGCAGGAAGCGGGTTGGGGGCCAGGTCAGCGTGGTGAGCAGGAGGCCGATGATGAGCGGCCATATGACCGACCACATCCGGCCAAGTATCCATATGGTCACCGCGGCCATCACCAGGACCACGAGCAGTTCGCCGCAGACCCGCGCCGATGTACGGAGTGCGGCGCGGGATCTGGCGGAACTCAGCGTGTGCGACATGGGATCACCCTATGGTCATTTCGACAGGGCCTCATGCCGCGTTCTGGCAGAAGGTCTGCGGGGCAAGCAATTTGACGCATCGTCATATCGGTCGCCCGACGGCCGGAATCGGCCCCTGGAGAGGTGCCCGACGAGGACGGTGTGGGCCCGTTCAGGGTTCGCATCAGACACGTCTCTGCAGACCAGAGGCAGCAACACGAAACCGGCCCGGACGAAGCGGAGGCTCGGATCCCCCAGAGGTCCGGGGCATGGCACGACCCTCGATCCACCCGCCCGAGCCGCTCAAGCGTGCGGTCCGCAGGGCCACGGAGATCCACGACGGCTGTCCGACCGGATGGTGCCGGACGACAGGGAACGACGGATCGACGTTGTTGATCACCGAACATCTGACGTTGCGCCCGGGTTCATGCCCCATACATGAATGACCTCGACGCTGTGTCCCGGCCCGCTGTGAACCAGACCGGGCCATGGGTGCAGGCAATCAATGGAGGTCACACATGGTCAGACGTCGCAAGCTGCTCGGGATGGTCGGCGCGTCCCTCGGAGCGGGAGTGCTGTCCGTGGGGACGTCTGAGGCCGCGCCGCAGCAGCGGAAGCGCCCGAAGCCTTCACATCGGACGCTCAAGGTCCTGCAGTTCAACATCTGGCTCGGCGGCAGCCGGGTGCCCGGCGGGCGCGCGGGCATCGCGGACACCATAGCCGCGGTCGAACCGGATGTGGTGATGCTCAGCGAGTCGACCCCGGAGCGGGTGGCCCATCTCCTGGCGGATCTCGCCGAGCGCGGGATGACCTACTTCGACAACGAGAACCCGGTCGATCCGGCAGTCATCTCGCGTTACCCGATCATCGAACACGCGTCATTCCCCTCCTGGTCGAAAGCGGTCGTCTCGGTGGACGGCACCGAGGTCGCGGCGTACTCCGGGCATCTGGAGTACCGCTACTACGTCAACTACCTGCCGCGCGGCTACGGCGGCGGCACGCCGTCACCCCTGGAGACCTCCGAGTACGGCTGGGGCGAGATCCCGACCGGCCCGATCACCGATGCCGCGCTGATCACACGGCTCAACGCGGCATCGGGGCGCACCAAGGTGACGCGGACGGTGCTTGCGGACGCGGCGAAGGAGCGGGCCAAGGGCCGGCTGACGCTGCTGGCCGGTGACT
>NZ_JBHYZO010000045.1:0-9349 GCF_042753785.1 Streptomyces sp. NPDC059256
GGTGGTGTGCTCCGTCTCGGTCATGTCGTCGACTCCTCTCGGACCCCGGCGCCGTCGTGTCGTGCGACGACACGTTCGTACAGAGCCGTCACCTCGGGCCTGCCCAGGGCGAGGGTCTCGGCGATGGTCGTATAGAGCCCCTCGTGCCGCACCGGTGTCCGAGGCCGTGAGGACAGGGCGCCCAGCGTCAACTGGAACGTCTGGAACCGCTCGGTGGGGGGCCTGCGCAGCAGTTCGTAGTCGGCGAACGGCTCGCGCCCCGTGTCGCGGAGCGGATCGGTGAGCAGGTCGGCGAGTGCCACCGCGTCCAGGAAGGCGAGGTTGAGTCCCTGTGCTCCGAGCGAGTGCACCCCGTGGGCGCTGTCGCCCATCAGCGCGAAGGGGCCACGCTGCCAGCGCACCGGGCGGATCACATGGTGGTGTATCTCCGCTACCTGGTCCCAGTCGGTGACGTGTTGTTCGAGCAGCCCTTCCCGACCTGGCAGCGCGGGCGCCAAACGCTCCCGAAGCGCCTGGACGCCGCGGGACCGCACCTGTTTCCACTCCTCGGGGTCAGCGGCCCACATCACGGTGAGCAGTCCGCCCGCGACGGGCATCGTCGCGAGCAGGGTGCCCAGCGCGTCCCGATGGGCGGTGATCCGTTCGGGCCAGTCGCCCGGCAGGGGCAACTCGGCCATGATCAGCGGACGGTCGAAGGCGCGGACGTCCGCTTCGATGCCCGCCAGGTTCCGCAGCGCGGAGAACTTTCCGTCGTTGGCGATGAGGCGGCGACACTCCACACGTCCCGGCGCACCGCCGCGCTCCACAGAGAGGACGACGCCCTCGTCCCCGATGTCCAGCCCCTCCACTCCGGTGCCGGGCATCACGGTGGCGAGGGGTTCCCGGTCGAGCGCGTCCAGCAGGATGCGGGTCATGGCGCGCAGCGGCACGCTCAACGCGTACGGTGCTGCGCTGCCGGGTACCGAGGCGTACTCCACGGTGGAGTGACCGCCCGAGAGCCGGTGCTCATGGATGGCGCGGACCGGTTGCCCCTCCTGTGCGAACGCCGACAGAAGGCCCATTCGGTCGAGGAGTTCGAGGGACGGCGGCGACAGGAAGGGCTCGTGGGAAGCACCCTCGCGGTCCAGATGCTCACGCTTGTCGATGACGGTCACCGGGCGGCCGTTTCGGGCCAGGAGCAGTGCGAGCACCAGTCCGGCCGGCCCGCCTCCGACCACACAGCAGTCCGTATGGTGGGCGGTGTTGTCGTTCATGGGCGCGCTCCTCGTCGAGCATGGCCGCTCGGGGTGCGGACGGTCGTGTAGGACCCCCCGTAGCAGACCTGGGGCAGTGGGTGGAGTGGATTACGCCCGAGGGCCACGACCCGGCCGATCAACAGGTTGTGGTCCTCGACCTTGAGCAACCCGCGCAGTTCGCATTCGACCGCGCCGAGGGACTCGGCGGCGATCGGGATGCCGCCCGGGCGCAGTACGGCACCGAGCCGTCGCACCGCGGCATCGCCGACCGGGCGATCGGCGGCGGCGAACGCGGTGGTCAGATCGGTCTGCTCGGCGGCCAGGAAGCTGAGGGCGAAGGCGGGCTCGTCGTGGAGCCGCCGGTTGATGCGAGCGGAGTGGTGGACGGAGACCAGGACCAGGGGCGGGTCCAATGAGACGCTGATGACGGAGTTGACCGACATGCCCATCGCCTGGTCTCCACGGCCCGCGGTGAGCAGCGCGACTCCGGTGGGAAAGAGCCGCATACAGGCGCGCAGACTCTCGGCGTCGACGGGTCCGGGGGCCGTGCGTACGGGGCTCACCAGTACGTCACCGCCTTGTTCCAGTCTTCGCCCGCGCCGAACAGGTTCCGGGGCTTGACGAATTCGGGCTGCCGGGTGAGCGCTTCGATCGGGACGAGCGATCCGATCGGCACGCCGCGGATGCGGCAGTCGATGCCGAACCGGTCCCGTACCGCCTCGTCGAGTGCGTCCTCGGCGCCCCCGCGGTGTTCATCGGCGACTTCCAGCTCGATCTCCAGCGTGGTACCGGCTGCTCGGGCCCGCCAGAACATGACCCCCTGGTCGGCCAACCGGGTGTAGACCAGCCCTTCCAGCGCCGACTGGGTGATGCGGGTGCCGCCGAGCATGCAGCTGGTGGCGTCACGGCCCAGCACCTCGATCACGGGAAGCCGCCAGCCGCAGTCGCAGTCGGGGGTCGAGATCCGCACCTGGTCCTCCAGGTTGTAGCGGACCAGGGGCATGGCCTCGCGGTAGAGCGTGGTGATCGTCAGCTGGCCGGTGCCGGTCGCACTGCTGCGGCCGGTCGCGGGGTCGAGGACCTCGGCGACGAACCGGTCGGTCCACAGGTGCAGTCGCCCCTGTGCGCACTCGCCCGCGAGGCTGCCGGTCTCCGTCGACCCGTAGTCCTGTACGACGGGGACACCGCCCCACACGCGTTGGATCAGGTCGCGTCGAGCCGGGCTGAGGGGTTCACCGACGGCCATGATCCCGCGGAGTGCCGGGAAGTCACGGTCCGCACGCAGACCGGCCTCGCGTGCGGCGGCGGCCCACAACAGGCACTCGGTGGGCATGCACCAGGCCACGGTGACGTCCAGGTCACGCAGCAACTGCACGATCCTGGCGTGGGTGACGACCAGGGTGCGGTTGTCGGCGGGGATCACGGTGGCGCCCGTGTGGAGACCTGCCTGGTGTGCCTGGTGCCCCGTGGGGAGCATGGCGTACGGAGTGCGGACCAGCAGGGTGTCGGACGCGGTGAGGCCGATGCTGCTGCGGGTGAACCGGTCGACCACGTCGAGCCAGTCGCCCGCGGTGAAGAAGGAGGAGGTGGGGCGTCCCGACGTCCCGCTGGACTCGTGGTAGGTCGCCAGTCGCTCCCGGCTGACGGCGAGCAGCCCGAGCGGGTAGGCGGCCCTCAGGTCGTTCTTGGTGATGGTGGGCAGTTCGGTGAGGTCCTCAATCGTCCTCACCCGGGATGTGTCACCGAGCGTGCGCCGGTAGTAGGGCGCCTCGGCGGCCCACTCCAGTGCCTGCGGAATCCTTTCCTCCTGGAGGGCTCGGAGTTCGTCCGCGTCGTGCCACTGACCGACTCGGGGGAGTTCGAGCGCGGATGCCTTCGTCATGGGGCCTCTCCAATAAGACGGATCGCGTTCTCCCAGGCGATGAGGTTCCACTCGTCCGGCGGGATGTCGAGAGCCTCGAACTTCGCGAGTTCGACGGCCGGGGACTGGAGCGGGTACTCGCTGCCGAACAGCACCCTCCGCGGCCCCAGTCGGTCCATCGCCGCGCGGACGACACTCGTGTAGCCGCCGGAGGTCTCGAAGAGGATGTTGTCCAGCGGCTCGATCAGATCGATTCCGTAGAAGTCGAGGTCGCCCACTCCGGCGTGCCCCAGAACGAAGGTGACGTGCCGGTAGCGGCCGGCGAGGCGGACCAGGTCGCGGACGCCGAATCCGGCGCGCTGAAGACAGTGGAGGTACACGTGGTGGCCGATGTCGGCCGCCACCTCCACCAGGGCGCTGGTGCGCGGGTCGTTCAGGGGTACGCCATGGACGCCAGGGGCGAGTTTGAGCCCACGGAACTGGTGCGCCCGGGCACGGTAGGCGGAGGCGACCCGGTGGGGGTTCGCGAAGTAGAAGGGGATGAGTCGGCCGTCGGAGCGTGCGCACCCTTCGAGCACCGCGTCGTTGTGGGCGTCGCTCTCGATGTGCCCGCCCTCGATGATCTGACGGGAGAGCTGGTCCGGGCTGATGGCGGCACCGGCGACCACGATGGTCCTCTCGATGCCGTGGGTCTTCATCGAGGTGAGGATGCGTTCGGTCGCATCGGGTCCGGGTGCGAGATGCGCGTGTGCGTCAAGAATTCTCTGCTCAGCCATTCGCTCTGCCAATCGGTCTGGTGGGCTCGGTCGTAGCGCTCAGCCCCTGCGGACGCCTTTGGCCCGCATCAGGAAGTCGGTGAGGTAGCCGTCGTGCGGGACGTCCGGCGACTGCGAGCGGGTGGGATGGTGCCCGGTGTGGAGGGTGGCGATGGTGGGTTCGTCGGCGAGCTGTTCCAGGAGCCCGTCGGAGCAGCCGACGGCGGTCAGCACGAGCGTGTCGCGGAGGGGGGCGGTGCCGTCGCTCGCCGACCACGGAGCCACCCAGACACAGGGGTAGGGGAGTTCGACACCGAGTAGCGGAGAATCCGGACGGTCCACCAGGACGACCGAGGGCCGTAGCGCCGCGCTGCCGTCGCCCAACTCCGCCACCAGCCCCTCCTGGCCGAGGATCGTGCGCGCGGATCGGGCATGGCCCTGGAACGTCTTCTCCAGGGCACGGGCGACCGCGACCGGATAGACCGGGAGCACTGCCCGCTCGTCCTGGGGCAGCAGCGGGGGCAGTTCCGCCAGCCGTTCGGCGATCGCTCGGGCCACGGGCTCGGGGTCGGACTCGACCAGGACCGCGGTGGCGTTGACGCAGGCGGTTCCGCCGTCGTGGGCCACGGAGTCGACGACGGTGTCCAGCGCAGCGCGCACACCGTCCCGTCCCAGCAGCACTTTCGACCGTCCGGGGCCCTGGGTCAGCACCCGTGGGTCACCGCGGTGGCGGCGCACCGTGTCGTCCCCTCCGTAGACGATCGCGAGATCCGCCTCCCGGACCAGTTCATCGGCCACGCCGTGGGAGGTGGGCAGGAGCATCACCTCGTCCTCGTGGAAACCGGAGGCGAGCAGCGCAGTCACGAGGCGGTGCGGAGTGAACGGTTCGCGCCGTGACGGGCGCACGGCGACCCGGTAGCCGAGGGCGAGGGCTCCGAGCCAGTTGGCGTGCACAGCGGGGTGATTGCCCGGCGCGTTGACCACCAGTGTCCGACCGCGACGGGTCCACACCGCGCCGACACTGTCAGGCCGGAGGTCCGCCCAGCGAGCCGTCACACCGCGCGGGCGGCCGTACTCCACCGTGTGCGAGGCGTACGCGGCGGCATGGGCGAGTGCTCCGACAGCCGACCTGACCGCCGTCACCGGCAGACCTGAGACCCTGCACACCCGGTGGGTGTACTCCTGAGGTGTGAGACCCGCCAGCTCGTCCTCGGCGAAGCGTCTGCCCGCCTCGGCCAGCGCGCGGGCTCGCCGCTCGGGCGGTGGTGCCGCCGCACGCCGAAGGGCACCGAGGGCGCGATGGGCGAAGAGGGAGGGAACCAGGGCCAGTTCGGCCTGGAGTCGGCCGCTCACATCGATGACGGGTTCACGCAGTTGGCCGCGGTAGGGGCCCCGAGCGGCGAGGGCGTCCAGTTGGACGACGTCCGGCGTCGGTTCGCCGGGCGCCATCAGTAGACGCCTTCCACGATGACCTGGTCGTCGAAGGCCGGCGCCGGTGTGATGTCGGCCAGCGAGTCGCCGAGGACGCCCGGCGGCGGAGGTGTCCGGGTCGCCAGATCGCGCTCCAGGTTGTTGGGCAGCAGGACACCCCTGCTGATGTGGTTGATCAGCACCTGCCCACGCTCCCCGAACGGTACGGGGACCCTGTCCTGCGGCTGTACGACCTGGAAGGTGATGTAGGGCGCGTACGGATCGATCACACAGGGGCCGTCGGCGGAGGCCGTGAACCGCTCGTCGACTCCGCCGAGCATGGTGGTGCTGCCGTATCCGCCATGGAGTCGGACGTCGGGAAAGACCTCCTCGCGCAGGAGTCGACGGGTGTCCCGGTCCATGTGGGTGCCGCTCCACATGATGGTCTTGACCTTCTTGTTGATGAGTCCGACCAGTTCGTCGTCGCGTGCCATGCGTTCCAGGAGCGGAGGTGTCGCGCAGAGCACACCGACGTCCTGGGTCCTCAGGACATCGGCGCTCTGTTCCACCAGATGGGCCGAGTAGCGCGACGCCTCGTCAGTCCTGCCGTCGGCGATGCACCTGCGCACCCAGCGGGGGTCGAGGTCGATGGTGAAGACCAGGCCGCCGCGCAGCCGTGCCTGGCGTCGGACCAGCTCGCCGAAGAGGTGCGGACCCGTCGGCACGAGCGCCAGCCAGTCGACACCGCGGGGGTCGCCGCGCAGATCCATGTTCCGCGCCGTCCACGCGACGATCCGGTCGGCCCAGTCGGCGAGCAGGGGCAGGCGTTTCGGAGCGCCGGTGGTCCCGCCGCTCTCGTAGTAGCCGACGACGGCCCCGGCCCGGTCCCCGTATCCGCGGGGCACCAGGTCCGCAGCGGGCACGTCCCTCAGTTCGCGAGTGACGTCGGGAAAGAGCCGGAGGTCGTCGAAGGTGCGCACATCGCGACGCGGGTCGAAGTCCAGGCGCTCAGCCCGCTCCAGCCAGAACGGCGAACCCGTGGTCGAGCCGAAGTGCCAGTCCATGGCGGCGGCGATGAACTCCTCGGGCTCGACCGTGCCGTCGACGGGAAGGTCGAGTACCGACCTGCGGTCGTGTGACATGTCGCTCCTCATCTCGGGGACGTACCGGGCGACGGGCCCGCGTCGTGGATGTCCGGGGTCTCAGCGCTCGATGCAGAACTCGTCGATCGGATAGCCGACATGCCGGTCCTCGCTGGGCAGGAAGCCGAGGACGATGTCCCCGGGCTTGAGTTCGGTGCTGTTGAGCACCACGCCCTCGGGGCCCAGCACGCGGACGTGCCAGTCGTCCTGGAGGATCAGGTTGACCTCGACACCGCTCTCGCTCACCGCGGTTACCGAGATCAGCGGACGCGATTCGATCTTGACCCGACCGACGGTGACGACCCGTGTCCGCCCCTTGACGTCCACCGCGAGGATCTTGCCGCCGGACTTCAGCTCGCTCAGGTAGTTGGTACGGGCGTTCTTCGACAATGTGTAGGAGTGGATGGCCCCTGCATTGACCCGGAACGGTCGCGTCGGCATGTACGGCAGAGGGTGCGTCTCGCTGACGCACAGGATCATGCCCTTGGAGTACGAGCCCACCAGGATGCCCTCGTCCTCGGCGAAGTGGGTGCAGGTGTCCACACAGGCCCGTTCCCCCATCCCCACGTGCTCGGTACGGGTGACCTTCAGCTTCACCAGGTCCAGATCGGGTGCCTGTTCGGTCGCCGCGGCCTGTAGTGCGGTGGTGTCGCCGACCTTCTTCGGCGCGAGGAGGACCCCGTCGGACCCGTGTTCCAGGACACCGAAGATGATTTCGGCTTCCTCGACGTCCTGGGCTTCGGTGACGATGCTCCCGGTGGCCGACGCCGCCGCCGCGATCACGATCTCCAGGGGGATCTTCGTGGGGTCCCGGAACTTCAACAGGCTCACACCGCGGGTGCTCGCGGCCCGGCACGCCTCCTCCAGGGACGGCGCGTCGACGATCTCGACGAACTCGCCGAACTCCTTGTCCGGATACTCCAGGGCGTAGCTGTCCAACTCACCGTGGAGCCGGGGATCGATGATGACGAGATCGACGGCGTCAACGGCGTCGGGACTCGGCTTCTGGGCAGGGAAGAGGACCTTCTTCACAGTCGGGGGAAGGTCGACGAGGTCCTGTGCGTCGTCGGCCAGGACCGCCTCGACGCGCTGGTGCACCGCCTCCTGCAGAATGGCGGCCTTGTCCCCGTCCTTCGAGCGGATGTCGATCCAGCTGATCTTGCTCATACGAATTCTCCATCCCTGGTGCATGTCATCTGAAGGGCTTGATCTGGAGGGGCCCGCGGGCATCGGTCCGGACCGGTCGGGCTGCGCGGGGATGCGCACCGCGACCGGGGGTGCCGAGCGGTGGGGAATCGTGTGTCGAGGAGTTACGCGATCAACAGGACGGGCTCTGTCCCGTTGCCGTCGTGGGCTCCGAGTTGGAACTGCTGGTACAGGACGGTCACGGCGGACTCGACCCGCGCCCGGGGGACGAGATAGGTGGTGCGTGCCTGCGTCGTCGAAGCGCACTGCGCGGTGATACCGCTCTGCGCGAGCGCGGTGAGGGCCCGGGTCGTCAGTCCCGGTCTGCTCAGGAGCCCCACGCCCACGATCGACACCTTGGCGACCGAGCGCCGCGCCTCGATCGATCCGCCGTGGTCGCTGACGACTGTGGTCACCTCGCCGAGGACCCTGTCGAGCACGGCGTCGGGGATGCAGAAGGAGATGCGGAGATCGTCGGCGGGCTCCGACCACCAGGTGAAGGAATCGACCGGAATCTGAAGGCGGGCGAGCGCGTCTACCACGGCTATTCCACAGCCGTTTCTCACAATTATCTGCGCGATGTCCTTTTCATGGGTCACCGCGACGATTCCGGCCCGCCCTTCCATTGAATCCGCGTCCCGCATCCCTCTCCCCTTTCCGACAATGGTCGTCTGCTTTTCCCATCCGGCGGAGTTGCGCACCACGATGTCGATTTCATGGGCGGCGGCGAGTTCGACTGCGCGCGGATGCATGACACCCGCTCCCGAGAAGGCCGCTTCCGCCATCACATCGGCAGTGATCCAGGAAAGCAGTGGCGCATCGGGAACCACGCGCGGATCCGCCCGGTGGACGCCGTCGACATCGGTGTAGATCTCGCAGATCCCTATTCCCTGCCCGGCGGCGATCGCCACCGCGGACGTGTCAGAACCGCCGCGGCCCAGAGTGATCAACTCGCCTTGGGGGTTCAGCGCCTGGAACCCCGCGACCACGGCAACCCGCCCTTGGCCCAGAGTCTCCCGCAGGGGCAGCGGATCGACGGCGGAGACGACCCCCGCACCGTGGAGGCCATCGGCACGCAATCCCGCCTGCGGCCCCGAGAGCGACCGCGCGGGGACGCCGAGCTGGACCAGGGTGATGGCGAGCAGTGCGGCCGACTCCGCCTCGCCCGTCGCGAGAAGCTTGTCCATCTCCAGCGGATCGGGATAGGAACTCAAGTTCCCGGCGCTGTCGACCAACCGATCCGTGGTCTTTCCACGGGCGGATACGACCACGATGAGCGAGACGCCCTTTCGGTATGCCTGTGCCACCTGTTCCGCGACTGATGCCACCTGTCGATCGGTGGCCAGCGAACTGCCTCCGTACTTACGAATGGCGATGTCCACGCTTCTCCGTCCAGGACGTTCAAGCACGTACACGGGCACTCGTTCCCCGCGTTGAGAACATTAGAAGAAAGGCACTCCGAGGGGATCACTCAAACGCGCGATATTGGCAATGGAGCCGCGCGTCGAGGCCCGGGCGCCGGGTGCGGCGGCGCCGACGGTGTGCGGCACGAGGTCAGGAGGAGCCGGCGCGGGGGGCTGGGGGCGACATGTGGCGCCGAGGAGCGGTCCCGGGGGCGAGCGGATCTCCGGGTGCGGGGCCGGGTCGAGGGCGCTCGCACCGGGCCCCGAAAGGGCGCCGCCCACCCCCTCCGCGACACAACTGGCGCCCGAGCGCTTGACGTTGACATTAGTGTCAAGGCCCTACGGTCCAGCCATGGTT
>NZ_JBHYZO010000046.1:1994-5244 GCF_042753785.1 Streptomyces sp. NPDC059256
GTGCCGGTCCCGGTGTACTCGCTCAGGTTTGGGTGGGGTGATGGGTGGCTGGTCGTTGTTTGAGAACTGCACAGTGGACGCGAGCATCTGTGGCCAAGTTTTTAAGGGCGCACGGTGGATGCCTTGGCACCAGGAACCGATGAAGGACGTGGGAGGCCACGATAGTCCCCGGGGAGTCGTCAACCAGGCTTTGATCCGGGGGTTTCCGAATGGGGAAACCCGGCAGTCGTCATGGGCTGTCACCCATGCCTGAACACATAGGGCATGTGGAGGGAACGAGGGGAAGTGAAACATCTCAGTACCCTCAGGAAGAGAAAACAACCGTGATTCCGGGAGTAGTGGCGAGCGAAACTGGATGAGGCCAAACCGTATATGTGTGATACCCGGCAGGGGTTGCGTATGCGGGGTTGTGGGATCTCTCTTTTGCGGTCTGCCGGCCGTGAGACGAGTCAGAAACCGTAGTCATAGGCGAAGGACATGCGAAAGGTCCGGCGTAGAGGGTAAGACCCCCGTAGCTGAAATGATTGCGGCTCGTTTGAGAGACACCCAAGTAGCACGGGGCCCGAGAAATCCCGTGTGAATCTGGCGGGACCACCCGTTAAGCCTAAATATTCCCTGGTGACCGATAGCGGATAGTACCGTGAGGGAATGGTGAAAAGTACCGCGGGAGCGGAGTGAAATAGTACCTGAAACCGTGTGCCTACAAGCCGTGGGAGCGTCGCATATCAGGCTTTTGTTTGGTATGTCGTGACTGCGTGCCTTTTGAAGAATGAGCCTGCGAGTTTGCGGTGTGTTGCGAGGTTAACCCGTGTGGGGGAGCCGTAGCGAAAGCGAGTCCGAATAGGGCGTTTTAGTAGCATGCTCAAGACCCGAAGCGGAGTGATCTAGCCATGGGCAGGTTGAAGCGGCTGTAAGAGGTCGTGGAGGACCGAACCCACCAGGGTTGAAAACCTGGGGGATGACCTGTGGTTAGGGGTGAAAGGCCAATCAAACTCCGTGATAGCTGGTTCTCCCCGAAATGCATTTAGGTGCAGCGTCGTGTGTTTCTTGCCGGAGGTAGAGCACTGGATAGGCGATGGGCCCTACCGGGTTACTGACCTTAGCCAAACTCCGAATGCCGGTAAGTGAGAGCGCGGCAGTGAGACTGTGGGGGATAAGCTCCATGGTCGAGAGGGAAACAGCCCAGAGCATCGACTAAGGCCCCTAAGCGTACGCTAAGTGGGAAAGGATGTGGAGTCGCAGAGACAACCAGGAGGTTGGCTTAGAAGCAGCCACCCTTGAAAGAGTGCGTAATAGCTCACTGGTCAAGTGATTCCGCGCCGACAATGTAGCGGGGCTCAAGCGTACCGCCGAAGTCGTGTCATTGCAGTACATACCCCCAACGGGGACTGTGATGGGTAGGGGAGCGTCGTGTGCCGGGTGAAGCCGCCGCGTAAGCGAGTGGTGGACGGTTCACGAGTGAGAATGCAGGCATGAGTAGCGATACACACGTGGGAAACGTGTGCGCCGATTGACTAAGGGTTCCTGGGTCAAGCTGATCTGCCCAGGGTAAGTCGGGACCTAAGGCGAGGCCGACAGGCGTAGTCGATGGACAACCGGTTGATATTCCGGTACCCGCTTTGAAACGCCCAATATCGAGCCCATTAATGCTAAGGCCGTGAAACCGCCGGGTGCGTCTTCGGACAATCTCGGAGTGGTGGAGCCGCTGATCCAAGGTGGTAGTAGGTAAGTGATGGGGTGACGCAGGAAGGTAGTCCAGCCCGGGCGGTGGTTGTCCCGGGGTAAGGGTGTAGGCCGTGTGGTAGGTAAATCCGTCACACGTTAAGGCTGAGACCTGATGCCGAGCCGATTGTGGTGAAGTGGATGATCCTATGCTGTCGAGAAAAGCCTCTAGCGAGTTTCATGGCGGCCCGTACCCTAAACCGACTCAGGTGGTCAGGTAGAGAATACCGAGGCGTTCGGGTGAACTATGGTTAAGGAACTCGGCAAAATGCCCCCGTAACTTCGGGAGAAGGGGGGCCATTCTTGGTGATCCGATTTACTCGGTGAGCTGGGGGTGGCCGCAGAGACCAGCGAGAAGCGACTGTTTACTAAAAACACAGGTCCGTGCGAAGCCGTAAGGCGATGTATACGGACTGACGCCTGCCCGGTGCTGGAACGTTAAGGGGACCGGTTAGCTCCATTTCGGTGGGGCGAAGCTGAGAACTTAAGCGCCAGTAAACGGCGGTGGTAACTATAACCATCCTAAGGTAGCGAAATTCCTTGTCGGGTAAGTTCCGACCTGCACGAATGGCGTAACGACTTCTCGACTGTCTCAACCATAGGCCCGGTGAAATTGCACTACGAGTAAAGATGCTCGTTTCGCGCAGCAGGACGGAAAGACCCCGGGACCTTTACTATAGTTTGATATTGGTGTTCGGTTCGGCTTGTGTAGGATAGGTGGGAGACTGTGAACAGCACACGCCAGTGTGTTGGGAGTCGCTGTTGAAATACCACTCTGGTCGTGCTGGATGTCTAACCTGGGTCCGTGATCCGGATCAGGGACAGTGTCTGATGGGTAGTTTAACTGGGGCGGTTGCCTCCTAAAGAGTAACGGAGGCGCCCAAAGGTTCCCTCAGCCTGGTTGGTAATCAGGTGTTGAGTGTAAGTGCACAAGGGAGCTTGACTGTGAGACCGACGGGTCGAGCAGGGACGAAAGTCGGGACTAGTGATCCGGCGGTGGCTTGTGGAAGCGCCGTCGCTCAACGGATAAAAGGTACCCCGGGGATAACAGGCTGATCTTCCCCAAGAGTCCATATCGACGGGATGGTTTGGCACCTCGATGTCGGCTCGTCGCATCCTGGGGCTGGAGTCGGTCCCAAGGGTTGGGCTGTTCGCCCATTAAAGCGGTACGCGAGCTGGGTTTAGAACGTCGTGAGACAGTTCGGTCCCTATCCGCTGTGCGCGTAGGAGTCTTGAGAAGGGCTGTCCCTAGTACGAGAGGACCGGGACGGACGAACCTCTGGTGTGCCAGTTGTCCTGCCAAGGGCATGGCTGGTTGGCTACGTTCGGAAAGGATAACCGCTGAAAGCATCTAAGCGGGAAGCCTGCTTCGAGATGAGGACTCCCACCCCCTTTGAGGGGTTAAGGCTCCCAGGAGACTACTGGGTTGATAGGCCAGATCTGGAAGGCGGGTAACCGCTGGAGGTGACTGGTACTAATAAGCCGAGGGCTTGTCCATAGAGGCTCGCGTCCACTGTGTTGGTTCTGA
>NZ_JBHYZO010000047.1:0-4979 GCF_042753785.1 Streptomyces sp. NPDC059256
GTCCCCGCCCTCGGCCACCAGCCGCCACAACGCGTCCGGCGAGACCGCACCACCGGGATAACGGCAGGCCATCCCCACAATCGCGATCGGCTCGGCGACCGGGGCGGGAACCGTGACGGTGATGGGCGAGGACGACGGTTCGACGGTGCCCATCTGCTCCTTGAGGTACCGCGCCAGTGTATTGATGCTGGGATGGTCGAAGACCAACGTGGTCGGGAGTCGAAGTCCGGTCGCGGCGTTCAACCGGTTGCGCAACTCGACGGCGGTAAGTGAGTCGAAGCCGAGGTCCTTAAAGCTCTGATCCTCAGAGCCCTCCACGGTGCTGGAGTGGCCGAGCACCCCGCCGACGTGGCTGTGGACGAGGCCGGCGAGCAGAGCGTCCTGGTCATTGTCGGACAGTCCCGCCAGGCGTCCGGCCAGGTCGTCACCGGATGACACGTCTGCACGTCGGGGCCGCTGCCGGACCAGGCTGCTGAGTACCGTCGGCAGATCGCCCTCGGCAGCGCGGTTCTGCAAGGCGCGTTGATCCAGATCGGCGGCGACGACGTGCGGTGCCCCGGCGGCGAGTGCCGAGTCGAACAGCGTCAATGCGTACTCGGTGGCCATGGGCCGCAGCCCTTGGCGATGGAGACGCAAGCGCTGGGAGTCGGTGAGAGAAGCGGTCATGTCGCTGTCGTCGGCCCAGAGTCCCCAGGCGAGTGATGTGCTCGGCAGCTCCAGGGAACGGCGATGGTGGGCGAGCGCATCGAGCCATGCGTTGGCCGCCGCGTAGTTCGCCTGACCTGCCGCTCCCAGTGTGCCGGCAGTGGAGGAGAAGACAACGAAAGCAGACAACGGCAGGTCGAGAGTGAGGTCATGTAACTGCCAGGCCGCATCCACCTTGGTCCGCAACACCGTGTGCAGCTGGTGTGGAGTCAGGTCGGTCAGCATCTGGTCGTCCAGCACACCGGCCGCGTGGACGACGGCCGACAGCGGACGGTCCTCCGGTAGTGCGGTCAGGAC
Organism: Streptomyces sp. NPDC059256; assembly: GCF_042753785.1. NCBI lineage: Bacteria > Bacillati > Actinomycetota > Actinomycetes > Kitasatosporales > Streptomycetaceae > Streptomyces > Streptomyces sp. NPDC059256. Next base: position 1,003 of record NZ_JBHYZO010000047.1, read on the forward strand.
GCGGGCGAGGTTGTTGCGGTCGGTGATGTCGCAGGCGGTGATGACGACCTCCGCGCCCAGCGCGGTCAACTCGGCACCCAACTCCGCGGCCCCGGGCGCGCCCGGGCCCCGGCGGCTCAGCAACACCAGATGGCGTACCCCGTGCCGCACCACGAGGTGCCGGGCGATGCGCGCGCCGACGGTTCCGGTGCCTCCGGTGATCAGGACGACGCCGTTCGGAGCGAACGGGGCGTCACCAATGGCCAGTGCCGACGCCCTGGCGAGTCGGGGCACACGGCATTGGCCGTTGCGGATCGCGAGTTGCGGCTCGCCGCTCGCTGCCGCCGTCGTCACCGCCGTCGCCACCGCTCGGGCGGAGGCGTCGTCGAGGTCCAGTAGGACGAAACGGTGCGGGTGTTCCAACTGCGCCGACCGGACCAGCCCCCACACAGCGGCTCCGGCCGGGTCCGTGAGCCGGTCGCCCGGCCCGGTGACGATCGCACCCCGGGTCACGACCACCAGACGGGACGAGGCCGCACGTTCCTCGGCGAGCCAACGCCGTGTCAGCTCCAGCGCCCGTTCGGCGAGGCCATGTGCCGCCTCGGCACCGGTGCTCTCGTCAGGCGCGGAGCACTCGGCGAAGACCACCTCCGCTATCGGGCCGTCGGCAGGGACGGTGTCGTCCCACGCCATGGCCTCGCCCGACTCCCCTGCCGCGCCTGAAGAGCCCGCACCCTGGAGCGTGCTGCGGTCGAGGGTTGTCCAGTTCAACTCGAACAACGACCCCGTTCCTTGAGCGGCGCTGCGTATCCGGCCGGGGTCCACCGGCCGCAGAGCCACGGAATCAAAGCTCGCGACGGGGGTGCCGGACGCGTCGGCGATGTCCAGGGCGATCTCGTCCCTCCCGATCGCACGAAGCCGTATCCGCAGGCTGCTCGCACCCGTCGCATTCAGGGACACTCCGCTGAACGAGAACGGCAGCCACGTCCCGTCGCGGTCGCCGAGAAGGCCGAGTACGACCGTGTGCAGCGCGGCGTCCAGCAATGCCGGATGCACGCAGAAGCCTCCGATCGTGGCCTGTTCGTCCGTCGGCAGCGCGATCTCGGCGAGGACTTCGTCACCCAAACGCCATGCGGCCCGCAACCCCTGGAAGGCCGGCCCGTACTCGTACCCGTTGGCGTCGAGCCGGCCGTAGGCATCGCCCACGTTGATGGGTTCCGCTCCGACCGGCGGCCATACGGCGGGGGCTACCGCCCGGTCCCCGGCGGCGAAAGCGGCGCCGGCGATGGTGCCCCCGGCGTGCCGGGTCCACGGATGTTCGGGCCGCCCTGCCGGACGCGAGTGAATGACGACGTCGCGCTCCTCGCTGTCCTCGCGCGGGCAGACGCTGACGTGCAGTTGAACGGGTGCGTCCCCAAGGAGGGCCAGGGGATTCTCCAGGACCAGCCCGTCGATCCGGTCACCGCCGACCTCGACAGCCGCGCGGAGGGCCAGGTCGAGGAATGCGGCACCCGGCAGGAACGTCGTACCGAGGATGCTGTGATCCGCCAGCCAAGGGTGTGTGGCGGTGGAGACCGAACCGGTGAGGATGTGACCCTTTCCGTCCGGCAGTTCGGTCACGGCACCGATCAGTGCGTGGCCGGTCGCTGTTCCGGATTGCCGTTGGCTCACCGCCGGGTGCAGCCAGTAGCGCCGATGCCGGAACGGATATGTCGGCAGGGAGACCAACTGGTCTGCGGAGGTCCCAGAGGGCCCCGCGAACAGTGCACTCCAGTCCACGTCGATGCCGTGCACCTGAGCGCGGGTGAGCGAGCTGAGCAACTGGCGCTGGTCGCCATGGCGACGGCGCAGGGTACCGACCGCCACCGCCTGTATGCCACACGCTTCTGCGGTGTGTTCGATCGAGGAAGTCAACACCGGATGGGGACTCACCTCGATGAATCGAGTGTGTCCGGCCTCCAGCAGCCCGGTGACCGCGTGTTGGAACCTGACCGGGTTCCGCAGATTGTCGTACCAATACTCGGCGCTGTAGAGGGTGCCGGCGTCGAACCGGACGCCTGCACCGTTCTCGCGCGCCGTGGTGTAGATCGGGACGACCGGCTCTCGGGGCTCGATGTCGGCGAGCACCTCGAACATGCGGTCGCGGAGCGGTTCGATATGAGACGAGTGGGAGGCGTACCCGATCGGCACGGCCTTGGCGTCCACGTTCTCGTCCTGATACGCCGAGATCAGCCGGCCGACGGCATCGAGGTCTCCGGACACCACGGTGGCGCGCGGAGAGTTGACGCCGGCGATGGAGAGCGCGTCTCCGTAGCGGGCCAGATCGGTGGTGACCCGCTCGACAGGCAGTGGCACGGTCGCCATGCCGCCACTGCCCGCAATGGTGGCGGCGAGCCGCCCCCGCAGCGCGATGATCTTCGCCGCGTCCTCCAGCGTCAAGGCGCCCGCGATATGCGCGGCGGCGATCTCGCCCTGGGAGTGGCCGACGACCGCGTCTGGCCGGACACCGTGGGCCTCCCACACCCGTGCGAGTGCCACCGTGAGGGTGAACAGCGCAGGTTGGACTACCTCGACCTGATTCAGCTCGGGCGCGCCCGCCTCGCCGCGCAGGACCGACAGCAACGACCAGCCGGTGTGCGGCTGCAGGGCCTTGTCGCAGGCATGGACGTGTTCGGCGAAGACCGGCGACGTCTCCAGCAGATCCAGACCCATTCCCGGCCACTGTGCGCCGTGCCCGGGGAAGGCGAACACTGTTCTGCCGGGGATCTCGACTCCCTGTGTCAGGTTCGCGGCTGCTGTGCCGTCCCTGAGCGCGGCCAATCCTGAGCGCATGTCTTCCACCTCGGCGCCGACGACGCCCGCGTGGTAAGAGAGGGCGGCCCGCGTCGTTAGGGTGCGGGCGACAGCCATGGGGTTGAGATCCGGACTGGCTTCGAGGTGGTGGAGCAGTCGGTCGGCCTGGTCGCGCAGAGCTGGTTCAGTTCTGGCGGACAACAACCAGGCGACTGGTCCCGTGTGTTCGTGGGTGTGGTTGGTTTCTTCGGTTGTTGGTGGTTCTTCGATGATGATGTGGGCGTTGGTGCCGCTGATGCCGAAGGAGGAGATGCCGGCGCGGCGGGGTTGGTTGTGGGGTGGCCAGGGGTGGTTTTCGGTGAGGAGGTGGATGTTTCCGTTGGTCCAGTCGACGTGGGGGGTGGGTTCGTCGATGTGGAGGGTTTTGGGGAGGAGTGAGTGGTGTATCGCCTGGATCATTTTGATGATTCCGGCGATTCCGGCGGCGGCTTGGGTGTGGCCGATGTTGGATTTGATGGAGCCGAGGTGGAGGGGTTGGTCGGTGGGTCGGTTCTGTCCGTAGGTGGCGAGGAGGGCTTCGGCTTCGATGGGGTCGCCGAGTGTGGTGCCGGTGCCGTGTGCTTCGACGGCGTCCACGTCGGATGGTGACAACCCTGCGCTGTCCAGTGCCTCATGGATCACGCGACGCTGTGCTTGACCGTTCGGGGCGGTGAGGCCGTTGGAGGCGCCGTCTTGGTTGACGGCGGTGCCGCGGATGATGGCGAGGATGCGGTGTCCGTTGCGTTGGGCGTCGGAGAGTCGTTCCATGAGGAGGAGGCCGGCGCCTTCGCTCCAGGCGGCTCCGTCGGCGTCGGAGGAGAAGGATTTGGAGCGTCCGTCGGGGGCGAGTCCGCGTTGGCGGCTGAACTCGATGAAGGCGGCGGGGGTGGCCATGATGGTGACGCCGCCCGCGAGGGCGAGGTCGCTCTCGCCGTTGCGCAGGGACTGGGCGGCCAAATGGAGGGCGACCAGTGACGACGAGCACGCCGTGTCCACCGTCAGGGCGGGTCCGGCCAGGTCGAGCACGTACGACACCCGTCCGGATGCCACGCTCGTCTGGGTTCCGGCGAGCAGGAATCCTTCGAAGCCGTCGGGGCTGGCTTGCATGAGTTGGTTGCCGTAGTCGTCGTACATGACGCCGGTGAAGACTCCGGTGCGGCTTCCGC
>NZ_JBHYZO010000048.1:0-4746 GCF_042753785.1 Streptomyces sp. NPDC059256
CCACCCCACAACCAACCCCGCCGCGCCGGCATCTCCTCCTTCGGCATCAGCGGCACCAACGCCCACATCATCATCGAAGAACCACCAACAACCGAGGAAGGAACAGAATCACCTCGGCCTCCGGCGGTGCCGTGGGTCATCTCCGGTCAGAACCCACAGGCGGTCCGCGCACGGGCGGCCGACCTGCGCACAATGTTGGCAACGCTGCCCGACAGTGACCTCGCTGCCGCCGGCCGGGCGCTGGCCATCGGTCGAGCGGGCCTGAGTCACCGGGCGGTCGCGACCGGCAGCGACCGTGCGGACCTGGCTGCCGCTCTCGACGCAGTGGCAAGCGGTTCCGTCGCAGCGCAGGAGGTGTCCGCGGGCAAGACGGCCTTCCTGTTCACCGGCCAGGGGGCACAACGGCCGGGCATGGGATCGGAACTGCATGCCGCATTTCCGGTGTTCGCCGACGCCTTCGACGCCGTCCTGGCCGAACTCGACCAGCATTTCGACGTCCCGCTCCGTGGCGTTCTGTGGGGAGACGACGCCGAGGCAGTGAATCGCACGGAGTTCGCGCAGGCCGGACTCTTCGCCTTCGAGGTGGCGCTGTTTCGGCTGATCGAGTCGTGGGGCCTGCGACCCGACCTCCTGGCCGGGCACTCCGTCGGCGAGCTGGCTGCCGCCCACGTCGCCGGAGTGCTGTCCCTGGCCGACGCAGCCCGGCTGGTCGCCGCACGTGGTCGCCTGATGCAGGCGCTTCCGGAAGGCGGGGCCATGGTGGCCGTGGAGGCCACGGAAGAGGAAGTACGCGCGCTGCTGCGCCCCGGAACGGAGCTGGCCGCGGTCAACGGACCGCGTTCGGTCGTGGTCTCCGGGGAAGGGGAAGGCGTCGCCGCCATCGCCGCCGAGCTCACGTCACGGGATCGTCGAACGAGCAGATTGCGGGTGTCACACGCATTTCACTCGCCGCTGATGGAACCGATGGTCGACGACTTCCGGGTGGTTGCCGAGAGTGTCGCCTACCGCGCTCCGACGATCCCCGTTGTATCCACCGTGTCCGGCGAGGTGAGCGAAGCCTGGTCCAACGCTGAGTACTGGGTCCAGCACGTGCTAGCGACCGTACGGTTCACGGACGGCGTGCGGACGTTGCGCGACCGTGGCGTCACGACTTTCGTCGAGCTGGGTCCGGACGCCGCGCTGTCAGCCTCGGGTCCCGAGTGCGCGCCCGAGGCCGTGTTCATCCCGCTGGTGCGCCGTGACAGGTCCGAGACTGCACAGCTCGTGGCTGCCCTGGGCCGGGCCCACGCCCATGGCACGGTTGTGGACTGGGCGGCCTTCTTCGGTCGGCGTAAGTGGATCGATACCCCTCTGTACCCGTTCCAGCACCAGCACTTCTGGCTCCACCCCACCGGGCGTAGCAGCGGTGGCACAGCCACCGGGCATCCGGTGATCACCGAAGCCATCGAACTGCCCGATGATCAGGGGGTCATTTTCACTGGGCAGTTGTCGGCCGACACCCACCCGTGGCTGACGTCGTACGCCCTCCACGGGGTGGCCGTCGTCCCGGCGACCGTCCTGCTGGACCTCGCGCTGTACACCGCTCACCACATCGGCCTGGCGGAGGTCGAGGCCCTCACGGTCGAAACACTCCTGGTCCTGCCTGACACGGGCACAGCGCGCCTTCATGTCACCGCAGTCCCCGTGGAGGAGGGCCGCAGCAGGATCACGATCCACTCCCGCCGCTCCGGCGCTCCGGACGCCTCGTGGACGCGGCATGCGACCGGTACGGCAGCCGACCACGCCGTCGCCCCGGCCGCCGACGTTCCGGCCGAGTGGCCCCCTGCGGGGGCCGTTCCCCTCGATCCGGAAGAGTTGGCGGAGCGGCTCCTCGACATCGGTCACACCGGCGAGGACCCGCTGTTCGGCCTGCGTACGGCATGGCGTACGGGAGATGTCCTCCACACCGTGGTCCAGCTGACCGAGGACATGGGCCGGAGCGGGTTCGTCCTTGACCCGAGGCTCCTCCAAACGGCGCTGTCGGCGGCGGGCGCGGGCGATGAAGCACCATTGGTTCCGGCCGTCTGGAAGGGTGTCACCGCGACCGCCGCCCCGCGCGAACTCCGGGTCCGGCTCTCCGCTGGTTCGGAGAGCACCTCCATGGTGGTGAGCGACTTGACCGGCGCGGTCGTGGCCACCGTCGATGCGGTCACGCACCGGCCTGTCGACCTTCGTGAGTTCGCACAGGCCCACTTCGACCCGGGCTACGAGCCGGGCTGGACGGCGGTTGCGGTTGCGCCATCCAGCGAAGAGTCGCATTGGGCGATCCTCGGTGACAACTACGCCGGCTTCCCCGGGACGCAGGTCGCCGACCTCGACGTCCTGGGCCGACTGCTCGACGAGGGCACTCCGATGCCCGACGGCGTCCTGGTGTCGTGCCCGGACAGCCGCGTTGGCACAAGCACCCGGCTCGCCCGGATGCTGGAGCTCATCCAGTCGTGGCTGTCCGACGAGCGGCTCGCCGACACCCGCCTGGTGGTGCTCACCTTCGGGGCGATGGCAGTCCACGACGACGACCGCATCGATGATCCGGGGCAGGCCGCCCTATGGGGTCTGCTCCGGTCAGCACAGGCCGAACACCCCGGCCGGTTCGTCGTCGTCGATCTCGACACGGGGGCCACCCCGATCGCGGTCAGAGCTGCGCTGGCCACGAGCGAGGATCAGCTCGCCGTACGTGACGGCGTCCCGTACGCAGCCCGTCTGGTCCGCTCAACGGCCATGCCCGACGGTGCGGCGCGCACGCTCGACCAAGACGGCACTGTTCTGATCGTCTGTGGCCCCGGCGAACCGCCGACGTTGCTCATCCAACATCTGGTCCGCGAACACGGCGTACGACGCCTACTGCTGGGACGAACGCCGGGTGCGACGGCACCGGAGACGTCCGATCTCGTCGCGCTCGGTGCTGACGTCACCCTCTTCCCAAACGAGTTGGCGGACCGGGAGAAGGTCGCCGAACTGCTGACGCACGTCTCACCGGAGCATCCGCTGACGGCCGTGATGCTCACCGGCCAGGAGTCGGACGGCAGTGTGCTCACCGCGCTCACACCCGATCGCGTCCATGCAGTTTTCCGCCAGCACGCGGAACTCGCGCTCCATCTCCATGAATTGACGTCCCACGCTGATCTCACCGCGTTCGTGGTGTTCTCCTCCGCCGCGGGTACGGTCGGCGTGCCCGGGCAGGCGCACACCGCGTCCGCCGCGGCGTTCCTCGACGCGCTCGCACATCAGCGCGCCGGCGAAGGCCGCCCGGCCGTCTCCCTCGCCTGGGGCCCGTGTCAGCGGTCGGACGAGGCAATCAGGTCCGAGACCGAACGCAGGGCGCTCGGCGCCCTGAAGACGACGACGCTGGAGCACTGCCTTGCCGCGTTCGACCAGGCGCTCGCGAGCGGTCGATCAAGGGTAGTGCCGGTCCAACTCGACCACACGGAACTTCGTCGACAAGCGCAGGCCGGGACGCTCGCACCGGTCTTCCGTGGCCTCGTCCGCACCCCGACAGGCCGTGCCGCAAGCCCCGGTCGGGACTTCGCGCGCCGCCTCCGGAGCCTCTCCGAGGCCGAACAGACCCAGGTCGTAAGCCAGCTGGTGCGGACACACATCGCCTCCGTCCTGGGGCATCGGAGCGCGGAGGCGGTCGAGGGCGAACGTCCCTTGCAAGAGGCGGGCTTCGACTCGCTCACTGCAGTCGAGTTGCGCAACCGGCTGGCGGCGGCCCTCGGCCTGAAGCTGCCCCCCACTGTGCTGTTCGACTACCCCACCGCGAACGCGCTGGCAGAGCATCTGCGCGGCGAGGTGATCGGCATCCGGCAGGAGACCGCTGCCCTCCGGATGACCGATGTGGACGACGAGCCGATCGCGATTGTGGGGATGGCCTGCCGTTATCCCGGTGGTGCGGTCTCGCCGGACGCGTTGTGGCGGCTGGTGGCCGAGGGCGGGGACGCGATCACCGAGTTCCCGACCGACCGGGGCTGGGACCTTGACGCTCTGTACGACCCGGACCCCGAACGGCGTGGGACGACCTATACCCGCTCCGGCGGGTTTCTGCCTGAGCTGGGCGGCTTCGACTCCGAGTTCTTCGGGATCAGTCCGCGCGAGGCGTTGGCGATGGACCCGCAGCAACGGCTGCTGCTGGAGACCGGCTGGGAAGTGTTCGAGAACGCCGGCATCGCCCCGGAGTCGCTGCGGGGCAGCCGCACCGGAGTCTTCACCGGCACCAACGGCCAGGACTACCTGACCCTGGTCTACGGGAACGAGGACCTCAACGGCTACCTGATCACCGGTAACGCAGCGAGCATCGTGTCCGGCCGTTTGTCCTACACGTTCGGTCTTGAGGGTCCGGCGATCTCGGTGGACACCGCGTGCTCGTCGTCGCTGGTGGCCCTGCATCTGGCCGCTCAGTCCCTGCGCAATGGCGAATGCGACCTGGCCCTCGCGGGCGGCGTCTCCGTGATGTCCACGCCAGCCTCCTTCGTCGACTTCAGCCGGCAGCGTGGTCTCGCTCCGGACGGGCGGTGCAAGTCGTTCGCGGGGGCAGCCGACGGCACCGGCTGGGGCGAGGGAGTCGGTCTCCTCCTCGTCGAACGGCTCTCCGACGCCGAACGCAACGGACACCACATCCTCGCCATCATCCGCGGCACCGCCGTCAACCAGGACGGCCAGAGCAGCCAACTGTCAGCCCCGAACGGACCGGCCCAGCAACGGGTGATCCGG
>NZ_JBHYZO010000049.1:0-3861 GCF_042753785.1 Streptomyces sp. NPDC059256
GAGGTACGATTCTTGCCGCTAAATTCACTGATTTTCCTTGACAATCCCACATTTCTGTGCTAATTAACATGTCACCCGGGAACTGTCAATAATAAAAAATCCCGCCGGATATTTTTCCAGCGGGTTGTGTCTCGGGCGTGACTCTATTGTTACAGATAGAATAGAAGTCTTCCGCGGCTCCTATTCTACTTAATTTTAACAAATGTTAGTATATATTGTAAATTATTTCACCCTTAACCGTTGACCGACATAAATCTTATTCGCATCCGGGATACGATTAACTGTGGTCAATGTCTTAACGGACACACCGAATTTCTTACCAATTTTCGTCAGGTTGTCGCCCGCCTTTACGGTGTAGAATGTACCGCCGGATGGTGCGGCTCCTGATACCTTCAGGACTTGACCAACACGAATCATATTAACATCTTTAATACCGTTCACTTTCGCCAACTCCTTCACTGACGTATTATATTTCTTTGCAATTGCTGTCAATGTGTCACCCGCCTTAACGGTATATGTCGAGCCGGACGACTTGGCAGGTTTCGCCTTCACTGCGGCTTTGTTCCCGACCTTATCGTATTTCGTCAGCCCGTGGGCTTCGATTGTGGCGATAAGCTTCTTCGCATAGTTCGGGTCTGTCGCATATCCACCCTTTTGGATGGCGGCACAAGCTTGTACATAGTTCGTTTCCCCGACAACAGCCTTATAACGGTCAAGACGGTTATAGAGGTTCACAAGGTCTATGATAGAATCGCGAACAGACTTATACGCCCGGAACCCTGCTTTGATTGTTTTATCGACCCCGTTTAAAACCTCCCACGTGCCCATATGAACGGTTCCAGCGTTCCCGATACCTTTTATACCAAACAGGTTATTTGCACGCGTAGCAAGCCCGGATTTGCCCCAATTTGACTCATGTATGGCTTGTGCTGTGATAACTGAAGGTAAAACTCGACTTACACCGTATAATTTTTGTGCTTCACTTGCAACATTCTCCATGAAACTCATTCTTTTACACTCTCCCTCATTTGTTGTCTCATTTCATTTATTTGTTCGTCTGAAGCGGATTCAATCCATAGTTTTCTATCCTTCTGAAATTGCGCCCGCCAATATCCCGGCGGCTGTACGGTTGTCGCATTATCCGGTACGGAATCAGCCGGAACAATTTCAGGATAGTCGAAGATGAAATCCGAATCATATACGAATACTTGTATCATTTCCATTGCTCCAACCCTCCTAGTAAGGCACTGCCGCGTCTAATGACCAACTGGACACGGCGGACTGATTGTTTCCTGAAAAGCCGACAAACGCCAGTTTACCGTCAGTGTTGATATAAAATTTTGTGAAGCCTGTCGTTCCGTATGCTGTTGCCATGACCGCCTTTTTGTCTGACGGTGAATATGACGCGGGCAATTGTGCAAAGTCAACGCCGAGGTCACACGCCACGTCACCTTTTAGCATGAGGATGTTTCCCCAGCGGGTATACTGCGGTGTTCTTCCTGACGCCTTTGCTCCATTCAATAACGGAAGGTTATACCATGTGAGCGCCATAAAATCATTTTGTGTAAACAGCTGTCGCCAACCCCTGAATACATTGTCAGTGTGTATAACACCAATCCATGACGTATTATCATAGGAACGTGTCAGAACCAATTTCCGCAGACCGTTTGGCGCTGGTAGAATGTCGAGATAGTACCAAGAAGCGTCACCCGGTAACGGTAGTTGATTCCATCCTGTCCCATAATAAAAACCGGGTGGTGCGGTGAATATGCTGTCAGCTGAAGCCAACCGTTTCCGCATTCCTTCAGCATCCGTTAATGCATATTTCTGTGAGAAGTTTTGAACCCCGATAACATCCTGAAGCGATAGATTCGTTGTCTGTAAATCCTTTTGCAGCTGTGTCGCATCCGTAGCAGCTTGATTCCATTTCAAACGTTCAGAATCCGAGACGTGAGGTTTAGCATTTGCGATATGGTTCTTCAGGTTTGTTTCTGATGTCGTCACCCTGTCACTCATACCGTCCCACTTGGTACGGTCTTCAGACGATACGTGTTTGGTCGTGTCCTTTACATGAGCGTCCAAGACTCGGCCGAATGAATCAACGTCAGCCTTCATACTTTGAATTTGTTGGTCAGTTGCACCAGTTGACCCACCGTCCGCGGTATCCTCTAACGCTTGGACTTTTTGCTGAAGCGTCAGAATATCGTTCTTTATCTCATCTGACACGTCCATATGGTCAACGGTGTCCTGAAGCTTTGCCATCTTGTCTTTTAAATCTGAAATACTTGTTTTGACGCCTGTATCATCATAGGGCGGCGTCCGCCTTGACCCGAGTTCAATCAATTAGGACACCTCCACGATTGTGACGACTGTCTCAGTATCAGCGACTAGGTACACGTCAGGGCTTTGGCTATGAACCTTAAATGTTAGCGGGCTGTCGTTAGACGTGAGCGGCGCACCTGTAGTCGTCTCGACACCCTGCTTACCCCAATAAATGACACCCGAGTTAGGCGGGTAGATCGTCAACTCTCGGCGGTTTGTCAGTTTGCTAGAACCTGACTTTGCCATTACAGGCGTGACGCCTACACTCACCCCACCAACCCTAAAGTCATTCATTCCGGCTTCCCGAGTTGGTACAGGTTGTGTCGCCGGGATAGAAGACCCGCCGAGTGTGACAGGCTTATCTATCTCAACACTCCCAATATGCTTGTCGCCTGCCGCAAGCGGCGGTAACGCTGATATATCTACGGTTCCTGTCATCTGCCCAAGCTGAACGGTGTCAATGGACTGTGGTATAGATGACGCTGTAAATTTCTCAATCCAAGATTCGACCCGGACTTTTTCGGGCTGCACGATCGCGGCGTCAAGGTAGATTGTGTGATAGCCGAGCGGTCGCGCCAAAAGCTTTGTTGACCCCGGCGCTACGGCTAAAAGATAATTGTTAGGCGACACGCTCGGGCGCTCGTGTACGTACACGATCTGACTTGTGTTATTTGTTATGGCTGAATGGTTCGGCTTTGTGTCGTCAAAATAAACCGTTGTAATGTCGCCCGGTAGCATGGTGACGGTCTGTTCACGCCATGTACTCTTTTTATGGTCATCCCCCGGCTGTTTGACTAGTTCCGGCATTCTTGTTCACTCCTTTTGCTATTGTAGCGGCTTTCTTGATGTGGTTTGACGCGCTGCGTCCTTTCTTAATGGCTTTGGCTCCCTTAGAAACAGATTTGACAGCACGACCACCCGGAACAAAATCCATTGCGGTGGATGCTGTACCTTTCGCAACGTCTCCGACTGCTGGGAAGGCTTTCATAAAGAACACGATTGCAATGATAGCAAGCCCGAGAATAAGAGACCATCTGAACACGCCGAACATGATATTTGATAAATATGATTTGTCGTCAGTGCCTGAAGATGAAGAATCCCCACCTGTCGCCCCGGCTCCTGACGTTCCTTTGAATGTAATGTCCTTATCATCGTACTGGTGAAGGTTGTTACTGCTGATAATGCCGAGAAGCTTATTTACATAGTTAGGGTCTGTTGCATACCCTCCAGCTTTGATTCCCTTCGCATAGTCCTCAACGCTTTTTGCGTTCTTCAGCTTTGACGCATAACGCGGCTTGGATAATAGTTCCGCGTGGGCGCGTATGGAATCTTGATAGCTGTTGTACTTTGCAAAGCCATCCTTCACGTGATAGGTCTTACCGTTATATACTTCGGTCGTACCCATCGTGGCACTTCCTGCTGTACCTCTTCCCTTTATTCCAAATAGGTTCTTAGAGTAGTAGGCAAGCCCGGACAATCCGCCCGGGTTTGAACCGCCTGATTCTAACATGATTTGACCCAGTATGATGGATGCAGGGA
>NZ_JBHYZO010000050.1:0-3010 GCF_042753785.1 Streptomyces sp. NPDC059256
ACACCACCCTCCCCACCTACCCCTTCCAACACCACCACTACTGGCTCAACCCCACCACCCCAACACCAACCCACCCCCACCAAACCAACCACCCGATCGTCACCGGCGTCGTCGAACTCCCCGGAAGTCAGGGGCTGGTACTCACCGGACGAGTCTCCACAGCCACGCACCCCTGGCTCGCCGACCACGCCGTCTTCGGGACAGTGCTCATGCCTGGCGCCGCCCTGGTCGACATCGCCCTGCACGCAGGCGCGCACGTCGGCTGCGAGCGGCTGGACGATCTGACATCGGAGAGTGCTCTGACTCTGCCGGCAAAGGGCAGCACGGAGCTCCGAGTGCAGGTCAACGCACCCGACGAAGAGGGGCGACGTGTGTTCACCATCCACTCGTCACTCGTCGGGGATCAGGATGCCGAGTGGATCTGCGTCGCGACCGGTGCGCTGTCGCCAACGGCTTTGGAGAGGTCGACCGAGGAGGCGTGGCCGCCGCCCGCCGCGGACCCGGTGCCGCTGGACGGTCTATACGAGCGGCTGGCCGAGCGCGGCTACGACTACGGGCCTGTTTTCCAGGGGCTCCAGGCAGCGTGGCGCGAGGGCGACGTGCTCCACGCCGAGGTCCAGCTGCCCGAAGACGTGGACGCCGACGGATTCGCCATTCACCCCGCACTCCTCGACGCTGCGCTGCACGTGCGGCTCGCCGCCGGCCCGGGCGCGCCGGACGAGAGTCTTCAGTTGCCGTTCTCATGGTCCGGAGTCGGCGTGCACGGTACCGGTACACGGAGCCTGCGCGTTCGGATCTCCATGGCAGACGAGTCGACGCTCGCGTTCGTCGGTGTGGACGCCGAGAACCGCCAGGTCATCACAGTCGAAGCGCTCGCCACGCGCTCGGTCGATCCGGCTCGCCTGGCCGCTGGGCATGAGCAGTTGTTGGGTCTTCGCTGGAGCGAACTCCTTCCCGCCGAGGCCGAGCCCACTTCCGCCGTCGAGGCCACGGCACTACTCGGCGAGGACGTGTTCGACACGGGGCTGGCTCCCGCGTACAACGACCCCTCCGAACCGGCAGAGGGATCGGCCGTACCGGAAACGATGGTGGCCTGCTTCCAGGCCGACGGCGAAGCCGATCCCATAGCGGAGGTCCACAGGCTGACCGAAGGCGCGCTGGAACTCGTGCAGCGCTGGCTAGCCGAGGAGACCACCACAGAGTCGCGCCTGGTGATCCTCACCCGGGGCGCTGTCGCCACGGCGCCGTCGGACCGGGTATCCGATTTGCCCGCCGCGGCGGTACGGGGCCTGATCAGGTCCGCGCAATCCGAACACCCGGGCCGGTTCGCCCTCCTCGACCTCGACGGGGCCGAAGCTTCCGTCCACGCGATCGAAACGGCCATCGCGGCGTTCCGCAACAGCGACGAAACGCAGATCACCCTGCGCGACGGGGTGCCGCTGGCCGCCCGGCTTGGCCGTACGGCCACGACGCCGGGCGCCGGCCGCCGGCTCGACCCGGACGGCACTGTCCTGATCACTGGCGGTACCGGCACCCTCGCCGCGCACACGGCTCGGCACCTGGTCGCCCAGCACGGCGCCCGCCATCTGCTCCTGGTCAGTCGTCGGGGGCCCGAGGCTCCCGGAGCAGAAGAACTTCGCACGGAACTGTCCGCGCTGGGCGCTCAGGTGGCCGTCGTCGCCTGCGATGTCGGTAGCAGGGACGCGCTCGGCTCCGTATTGGCGGACGTACCAGCCGAGCACCCCCTCACCGCCGTCATCCACACGGCCGGAGTATTGCGGGATACGACAGTCGTCAACCTCGCAGCAGACCGGCTCCACGAGGTGCTGCGCCCAAAGGTCGACGCTGCGTGGCATCTGCATGAGCTAACGCAGGACGCCGACCTCGCCGCATTCATCCTGTTCTCCTCCGCCGCCGGCACCCTCGGCACCCCCGGCCAGGCCAACTACGCCGCCGCCAACACCTACCTCGACGCCCTCGCCCACCACCGCCGAACACACGGCCTACCCGGCACCAGCCTCGCCTGGGGACTCTGGACCGACACCAGCGACATGACCAACACACTCAGCGAAACCGACCTCGACCGACTCGACACCACCGGGCTGGCGCCGATGTCGGTGGCGGAAGGCCTGGCCCTGTTCGATGCCGCGCTTGAGACCGAGCGGGAGCCCCATCTGATGCTGGCGCCGCTGAGCCAGGCGACACTGCGCCGTCACGTCGCGGACGGATCCTTGCCAACGCTCTTTCGTGACCTGGCGCCCCGCTCTGTCAGGCGGGCCACAGACACCGGCAGCAACGGCTGGACCAAGCGGTTCGCCGAGGCCAAGGACGAGGAGCGGGACGAACTGCTGCTCGACCTGGTGCGCGTACACATCGCGACCGCCCTCGGCCATGTGACAGGCGAGCAGATCGATCCGAACCGCGCGCTCAAGGAACTCGGGTTCGACTCGCTGATCGCCGTGGACTTCCGCAACCGGCTCGGGGCAGCGATAGGGCTGCGGCTGCCCGCGACCCTGGCTTTCAACCACCCGAGCGCGGCGGCCGTAGCCGCCTATCTCAAGGAGCGACTCGGTGAGCGGAGTTCTCGGGACGAAGGTGTGCTCCTCGCCGAGCTCAGCCGGATCGAGAGCACACTGAACACAGCCTCGGAGAGTTCCCGACGCGTGTTCACCGAACAGCTCCGGAAACTGCTCGACCTGCACTCCGCCGGTGACACGGCGTCGGATTCGCGTGCCAACAACCTCGCGTCAGCCACCGATGACGAGATGTTCCACCTGATCGACAACGAACTCGGCATCGCCTGAGGCAGAGAGGCTTCGACTCGATGAACACAGAAGACAAGCTGCGGTCCTATCTCAAGCGTGTGACGGCCGACCTGCAACAGGCACGTGAGCAATTGCGCGACTTCGAATCCAGGGACGGGGATCCGGTGGTGGTCGTGGGCATGGCCTGCCGCTATCCCGGAGGCGTGCGTTCACCCGAAGACCTCTGGCGACTGGTCGCCGAAGGC
>NZ_JBHYZO010000051.1:0-2760 GCF_042753785.1 Streptomyces sp. NPDC059256
GTCGGGGTGGGCGAGGCGGGAGAGGGCGAAGGCGGTGGTGGGGTTGGGGTTGTGGGCGTTGTGGGTGAGGATGTGGGGTTCGTTTTCCGGGGTGATGGTGACGATGTTGAGGTCGCCGGTGGTGGGGTTGCGGGTGATGCCTTGGTTGTTGTCGATGCCGAAGCGGATGGGTTGGTTGTGTTCGAGGCGGATGAGGGCGGTTTGGGCTTGGTCTTTGTCTTTGAGGGCTTCGAAGGCGCCGTCGTTGAAGATGTTGCAGTTTTGGTAGATCTCGACGAGTGCGGTGCCTTCGTGTTCGGCGGCTTGGCGGAGGACTTCGGTGAGGTGTTTGCGGTCGGAGTCGATGGTGCGGGCGACGAAGGTGGCTTCGGCTCCCAGGGCGAGGGAGACGGGGTTGAAGGGGGCGTCGAGGGAGCCCATGGGGGTGGACTTGGTGATCTTCCCGGTTTCGCTGGTGGGGGAGTACTGGCCTTTGGTGAGGCCGTAGATGCGGTTGTTGAAGAGAAGGATTTTGAGGTTGACGTTGCGGCGTAGGGCGTGGATGAGGTGGTTGCCGCCGATGGAGAGGGCGTCGCCGTCGCCGGTGACGACCCAGACGGAGAGGTCTTGGCGGGAGGTGGCGAGTCCGGTGGCGATGGCGGGGGCACGTCCGTGGATGGAGTGCATGCCGTAGGTGTTCATGTAGTAGGGGAAACGGGAGGAGCAGCCGATGCCGGAGACGAAGACGATGTTTTCTTTGGCGAGGCCGAGGGTGGGCATGAAGCTTTGGACGGCGGCGAGGATGGCGTAGTCGCCGCAGCCGGGGCACCAGCGGACTTCTTGGTCGGACTTGAAGTCCTTCATGGTCTGGGGGGTGGTGGTTTTGGGGACCAGGGTCAGGAGGGTGGGCTCGCTGCGGGTGGTGGTGTCAGTCATGGATGTGCTCCTTGAGGGCCGCGGCGAGCTGTTCGGCCTTGAATGGCATTCCGTTGACCTGGGTGTGGGAGTGGGCGGGGGTGAGGTAGCGGGCGCGGATGAGGGTGGCGAGTTGGCCGAGGTTCATTTCGGGGATGACGGTGTGTTGGTAGTGGTCGAGGATGGTTTTGAGGTTGGTGGGGAAGGGGTTGAGGTGGGTGAGGTGTGCTTGGGCGATGGGGTGGCCTTCGGCGCGGAGGCGGCGGACGGCTGCGGTGATGGGGCCGTAGGTGGATCCCCAGCCCAGGACGAGGGTGTGGGCGTGGTGGGGGTCGTCGACGGTGAGGTCGGGGACGGTGATGTGGTCGATTTTGGCTTGGCGGGTGCGGACCATGTGTTCGTGGTTGGCGGGGTCGTAGGAGATGTTGCCGGTGCCGTCTTGTTTTTCGATGCCGCCGATGCGGTGTTCGAGTCCGGGGGTGCCGGGGACGGCCCAGGGTCGGGCGAGGGTGTGGGGGTCGCGTTTGTAGGGCCAGAACACTTCGGTGCCATCGGCGAGGGTGTGGTTCGCTGTGGTGGTGAACTGGACGCGGAGGTCGGGGAGTTCGGTGAGGTCGGGGATGCGCCAGGGTTCGGAGCCGTTGGCGAGGTAGCCGTCGGACAGGAGGAAGACGGGGGTGCGGTAGGTGAGGGCGATACGGGCGGCGTCCAGGGCTGCGTTGAAGCAGTCGCCGGGGGTTTTGGGTGCCACGATCGGTACCGGTGCCTCACCGTTACGTCCGTACATGGCCTGCAGCAGGTCGGCCTGCTCGGTTTTGGTGGGCAACCCGGTGGACGGGCCACCACGCTGGATGTCCACGATCAACAGGGGCAACTCCAACGACACCGCAAGGCCGATGGTCTCCGACTTCAACGCCACACCAGGTCCGGAGGTGGTGGTGACCGCCAACTGGCCACCGAACGCCGCCCCCAGCGCTGCGCCGATCCCGGCGATCTCGTCCTCCGCTTGGAAGGTGCGGACCCCGAAGTTTTTGTGCTTGGACAGTTCGTGCAGGATGTCGGAGGCCGGGGTGATGGGGTACGAGCCCAGGTACAGCGGCAGGTCGGCCTGCTGGGAGGCGGCGATCAACCCCAGCGACAGGGCCAGGTTGCCTGACATGTTCCGGTAGGTGCCCGGGGTGAACGCCGAGGTCGCCGGCGCGATCTCATAGGAGACCGCGAAGTCCTCCGTCGTCTCGCCGAAGTTCCAGCCCGCCCGGAACGCGGCGATGTTCGCCTCCGCGATCTGTGGCTTCTTCGCGAACTTCGACCGCAAGAACGCTTCCGTGCCCTCGGTGGGGCGGTGATACATCCACGACAGCAACCCCAGCGCGAACATGTTCTTCGACCGTTCCGCTTCCTTACGGGACAGTCCGAAGTCCTTCAACGCCTCGATCGTCAGACTCGTCAACGGCACCGGATGGACCCGGTAGCCCTCCAGAGTCCCGTCATCCAACGGCGAGGTGGCATAGCCGACCTTCGCCATCGCCCGCTTCGCGAACTCATCGGTGTTCACGATGATCTCGCCACCGAGCGGCACATCCGCCAGATTCGCCTTCAACGCCGCCGGATTCATCGCCACCAACACATTCGGCGCATCACCCGGCGTCAGAATGTCATGATCCGCAAAATGCAACTGGAACGATGACACCCCCGGCAAAGTCCCGGCAGGCGCCCTGATCTCCGCCGGAAAGTTCGGCAACGTCGAAAGATCATTCCCCAACGACGCCGTCTCCGACGTAAACCGGTCACCCGTAAGCTGCATCCCATCACCCGAGTCACCAGCAAACCGGATCACCACCCGATCCAACCGGCGAACCTCCTTGG
>NZ_JBHYZO010000052.1:0-2594 GCF_042753785.1 Streptomyces sp. NPDC059256
GAAGAGGCTGGAGGAGAGTTGGAGCATGGTGATGTGGTGGTGGGGGGTGAGGTGGGCGATGAGGGCGGGTTCGGGGCGTTGTCCGGGTTGGAGGATGGTGGTGCCGCCGTGGAGGAGGGCGCCCCAGAATTCGAGGCTGAAGGCGTCCCAGGAGACGGGTGAGCATTGGAGGAAGGTTTCGCTGGGGCCGAAGGTGCAGTAGGTCTGGCCGGTGAGGGTGGAGGTCAGGTTCCGGTGCGAGGAGAGGATCCCCTTGGGGCGTCCGGTCGATCCCGATGTGAACATCACACAGGCAGAGTCGTCGGGGCTGGTGGCGATGTCCGGCGTGCCGTCGGGCAGTTCCGGCAGCTGTAGGCGGTCGAAGGGGACCTCGGGCCACGGCCCGGTGAGTCTGCCGCGCTGTTCCCCGGCGGTCAGAAGGGTCGTGATTCCGGCGTCGGTTGCGGTGCTGGTGAGCCTTAGGTCGGGGTAGTCGGGGTCCAGGAGGGTGTAGGCGGCGCCGGTTTTGAGTACGGCGAGGATGCCGGTGGCCAGGGGGAGTGAGCGGTTGATGAGGATGCCTGCGAGGTCGCCGCGGCCCAGTCCGGTGGTGGCGCGCAGGTGGTGGGCGAGTTGGTTGGCTTCGGTGTTCAGGTGGCCGTAGGTGAGGTGGTCCTCGCCGAAGACCACGGCGACCGCGGCCGGGCGGATCCGGGCCTGCTCCTCGAACCGCTCGGTCAGCGTCCGCTCGTCGACCGGAGCCGTCACCCCCGTCCACTCGTGCAGCACGAGCCGCCGGTCCCGGGCGGACATCGGGTCCAGCCGGGACAGTTGCAGCTCCGGTGCGGCGACGGCCTGCTCCAGCGTCCGCCGTACCATCGCGACGATCCGCTCCGCGGAGGCCCGTTCGAAGACGTCGTCGCTGTAGAGCACCGTGCCCGCCAGCCCGTCCGGCTCGCCGTCGGCACCGCCCGTGTGCAGCAGGAACTCCAGGTCGAACTTGACCGCCCCGGTCGCCACCGGCACGACCGGCCCGCTCCGGACCCCGGGGAAGACGGGCACCGGCGCCGGACCGCTCTCCACCGCCAGGCAGACCTGGAACAGTGGATGCCGGGCCAGTGACCGCTGCGGATTGACGGCCTCCAGGACGAGGTCGAACGGGGCGTCCTGGTGGGCGAAGGCATCCAGGTCCGTATCGCGGACCCGGCGCAGCAGCGCCCGGAACTCCGGATCGCCGGAGGTGTCCGTCCGCAGCACCAGCGTATTGACGAAGAATCCCACCAGCCCCGCCAGTCCGTTGTGCGCGCGGCCCGCCACGGGGGAGCCCAGCGGAATGTCGGTGCCCGCGCCCAGCCGGGTCAAGGTGGCGGCCAGCGCCGCCTGCACCACCATGAAGGGCGTGCACCGTTCGGCGCGGGCCAGCCCGGCGATCCGGCGGCCGAGGTCCGCGCCGAAGTCCACCGCCACGGCACCGCCGCGCCCCCCGGCTGCCGGCGGCCGAGGCCGGTCGTGCACCAGGCCCAGCTCCTGCGGCAGCTCTGAGAGCGCCCGCCGCCAGTACGCGAGCTGCTCGTCCAGCACCGGACCGGTCAGTGCGGACCGCTGCCACAGCGCATGATCGGCGTAGGAGAGGGGCATCGGCGCCGGGTCGGGGCTCCGTCCGGCGAGCCGGGCCGCGTACGCCGCCGAGAGGTCCGCGAACAGCGGGCCCAGCGACTGCCCGTCCGTGGCGATGTGGTGCAGCAGCACCAGCAGCACGGCCGACTCCGGGCCGGTGCGCAGCAGGGTCACCCGCAGCGGAGCCTCCGCCGCGAGGTCGAAGACATGTCCGGCGGCAGCCGTCAGTTCCGGCTCCACCGCCTCCGGGGCGATGTCGCGGACCTCGAAGGGTGCCGCTCCCACCGGGTCCACCAGCTGGCAGGGTTCGCCGTCCATGACGGTGATCCGGGTCCGCAACGGTTCATGACGCTCCATCACATCGCGGACGGCGGCCCGTAGCGCGGCCGTGTCCAGCGGCCCTTCCAGCCGGACCGACAGGGGGACGTTGTAGGCCGTCCCACCGCCTTCGAGCCCGTTCACCAGCCAGAGCCGTTGCTGGGCGAAGGACAGCGGAAGCCGCTCGGGCCGCGGTCCGGGGACGGCGGGCGGCGCCGGTGCGGCGCCCCGGCCGGTGAGCTCCGCAAGCTGTTCGGCGAGCCGGGCCGGGGTGGGCCGGCGGAAGACGTCAGGCAGGCCCAGCGGGGCGTCCAGCGCCGACGAGAGCCGGTTGGCGAGCTTGGCGGCGAGCAGGGAGTGGCCGCCGAGGGTGAAGAAGTCGGCGTCCGCGGACGGCGGTTCTGCGAGGTCCAGCACCTCCGCGAAGAGGGCGCAGACGATCTCCTCCAGCGGAGTGCTGGCCGTCCGTCCGCCCTCCTCCGTCGGGGGAGCGGCGAACCGGGAGAGTGCGCGTTTGTCGATTTTGCCGTTGGGGGTGAGGGGGAGTTGGTGGTGGGTGGTGATGTGGGTGGGGATCATGTGGTCGGGGAGGTGTTGGCGGAGGTAGGTGCGGATGTCGTGGGGTGTGGTGGTGGTGTTGGGGGTGGTGGTGATGTGGGCGGTGAGTTGGTTGTTGGTGT
>NZ_JBHYZO010000053.1:0-2164 GCF_042753785.1 Streptomyces sp. NPDC059256
GGGCACGGCCGTGTTTCTGGCCACGTGAATCTGAACAAGGTGACCACGCACTGGCCGGACATGCTGAAGGTTGCCGGTTCTCTGATCACCGGCCAGGTCTGATTCTACGGCCTACTGCGCATGTTCGGCCGCGACGACCGCCCGACCCCGCTGGGGGCGGCATTCGCCGACATTCCCGGCAGCTTTTCACAAAGGCGCAATCTCGCAACGGACGCACACATTTATCATGCCCGGCACCCTTCCCTAGCGGCTCTTTCCGCGAGTTGATTGGAGGGAGATGCCGAGCGGCAGTACCTGGTATACGGGAAGGCGGCGCCATTGGGCTTCTCCCCTGGACGCCGTCTGCAACCGCAACCCCGACCTGCGCGAACTACGGGTACGGGTCGGTTACGTGCCCCGCCAGATCGCAGCGCCGACGAACCAGTCCGACTCCAGATAGATCAGTCTCGGCGACGCTTTCTCCACGCCAACCAGCCGCACCCGGATACGGGAATTAACGGAAGGAAACTATCGTGGCAGCTATCGATCAACCACTACTGGGCACGTTCACTCTGGGCCCCTTCTTCCGTTACTTAAAACCTAGGTGCAGCCCTCACCTCCACTGGCTTGAAGGGCGGACCAGTGAATTCTATGAAAAGGTTCGCCATCTGTTCCCCACTGAATCCAGTTTTCAAAACTTCACCCGGGAGGAGCATGGACAGTACCTAGCCTTCCATTATCCGGATGGAATTCCGGACAGGCTGGCAGACATTGGGGACTGGATAATTACCTGGTTCGCACTGGACGACCTGTGTACTAACGGATTCGCCGTTGGTGATGAATCCATCTACCCCGCGATGCGTCAAGCCGTCATGGGGCGTACTACAGATACGCCATTCGACATCATCACGCCCATCGCAAATACCATTAAATCGAAGATGCCGCCCGCACAGTGGGACCGCTTCGTCAATGTGATGAACTACATGATCAGCGGTTTTGCCGCCGAGGACGAAATGAGGACTGGGCGTGCGCCCCAAGACATACCAACCTATGTAAAGGCTCGGTCCGGGAGTAGCGGAATGCACTGGTCGTATTTGTTGTGTGAATACGCCCTTGCTATAGACGCAAGCCCTTACGCCACCCTCGAACTGGAAGAGGCCGTCGATACGGCTGTCTGGAATTCAATATATCTCAACGACATCATCTCCTATCGCAAAGAAGTGCTATTGGGTCGTGACCCCTGCAACTATGTCAGTCTCTATATGCAGGAGACTGGAGCTGACCTCCAGGAAGCCGTCACCCACGTTCACGGCCTTGCCCTGCAAACCGAGCGGCGGATCCTTGAGCTGCAGACCGCCGCCGATCCCGCTGCCCGAGTGGCAATTGCCGCAGTCGTCGACCAAATGGTGGGAACCGTCGCCTGGCAGTTCCTCTCCCCACGCTACATAGGTGAGGGTCGATGGAGCGGAATGGCGGAGGGGACATGGCGTCTCTATACAGACCGAACCATCGTTACGTCATGACCTGAACCTCGCGGGTCACCCGACCTGCTGATCTGCGGTTCTTCCCGAGACAGCGGAGACGGCTGTTCTCCACGCTTCGAGATGTCGAGTGACGAAGCACGAGAGAACGGAAGTTGCCCATGAGTCTGCACGTCGATGCGCCCACAGGCCGGGCATTGGCGTCCCTGCTGCAGGGGATCCATGACGATGCGTGGCCAACGCTGTTGCCTACAGCGGGTCCAACGACGGGCCTCGCCAATGTGATCTGGATGCAGCGCCCTTCGCAAGGTCACAAGAAGGCAACCTGTGCACCACATCCATCTTGATGTGCTTCTGACCTGCCTGAATGCGGCCCAAGGGCTCCTTTGCGGGGGGCGCCGTCCCGCGCATTCTTCACAGACCCGGAACGATGGCGGCGCTTGTCCGGGTGCTCTCTCCGTCCACTGTCCCGACACGGGGGACAACGTCCATGGTCCATGGTGGATTTCGGGTAGCGGGGGCAGGCGGACGCTTCCTGGGCGTTTACACGCGTGCCTGACGCTGTCTCCGGGGCACACGACATCAACCTCCCACCGGCCCGACGGGCACGGGTGGTTCGTGCGCGCTGCGATGCCGCCCTGCGCACGGTCGATGACACGGGCGACCTCATTGCGGAAGAACGCCCTGACTGCATCGCAGACCTG
>NZ_JBHYZO010000054.1:0-1952 GCF_042753785.1 Streptomyces sp. NPDC059256
TTTGTCATTCTGACAAATAACCCTTCGGGAAATAAAAAAAACGGCTCCATAAAGAGGAACCGTTTTGCTTCAAAAATCACGTTTTGTGTTATACTGGAGAAACGAAATTGTGTTTTCAAAATTGTCATTTTCGACATGATAACTTTTCTCGTAGTGTGGTTTTGCCGAACCCACTACTTTTTTTATGTCTCCGAACTTCATTTCTTCCCGTTCCGGCTTAACAATCCCTTTTGATTTTCGATACATATTCATTCCGGAAGGATACATGTGCAGCCGTCCGCCTTTTAAAAATTTCTTTTCCCGACCTTCTACGATCTTTGTTTGCACCTCACAGCCCTCTGAAGCCACTTTTAAGGCTGTTTCCCTGTCTTGGACATCTTCTAGGTCTATATCAGTCAAATAAGCGCTCAAATAGGCTCCTATGTTGTCTATATCCTTTAATGACTTGATTGTTACAAATCCTAAACCCCATAGACTCCTTAATTCAGCATTTTTAATATAAATCTTATCCAAATCATTAAAGCGCATTAAAACATGACAATGCCAGGCTCCACGTCCTTGTGGCTCTACCACCGATAAATAATCTATCGAACTTTCTTTCTTGTATTTATAACGCAACCTGTCGATAAAATTTTGAAAATCACTATAAAGTTTTTTCGTGTCCGTCATATTTTTCTTGTATGTCAAAGTTATATGTAATTCATTTGGCCGTCCTATAAAATTGTTATTTATCAAATAACGCAGCTTCTTAAAGGTTTGTCTCAAAGAATTATAATTTTCCTGCCGATTTTCCGAATGCTCGAACTCCCGGATCTCCCCAGTAGAGAGGTCTACAAACCTATCCTTGTCCAATTTTTTGATATTATTTTTCCGGTTCATCTTCTCCATATGCTGAACTTCAATGACGTGATTCATAGTGGTCACTTTTACAACATCATTTGGAGCTATGAAAACCGCGTCACCATTGCGTTTATCCATCCATTTCCCCTCAATTTTTCCTGTAATGTTTAATTAAAATCAAGTTAATAATAAAGAACCCCAAATCCGAAGTCAGTTTTTCAACAAAAATTAGCGTCCTTTTCCCAAATAGTCCCTATACAATTCCTTAATAGCAAACTCAATTACAGCATCTTTTGAAACTCTTCCAAATTCATTGTGTTTTGTAAAATGTTCGGCTAATAACTCTAGCTTTTTAAATGTTTCAACAGTAATTCGAGGTCCAATTTGTTTTTTCTCTTCCATCCAAACACACTCCTAACAAGTTGTTAACATAATTCTAACATTGGAAATAATAGAATTCAAGAACAGAAAAAAGAAGCACACTCGGAATGATATTTCGTTTCCTTTTGATTCCGAGCCTCCACCCCTTACAATCCCCAAAGGCAACCGACAAGGGAAAATTCGTCCCTTATCGGCACCTCCGGAAATTGTACAGCAAGGGGTCACTCCCAATAAAAAGACTACGACATATAAAACAGGTTTAGCTTCAGAGAAAAAGAGCATAAGGAAACTCGGTGCCACCCTAAAAAAAAGGGTGTCAAACAGGCTGTGCCTGTTGAGTTTCTATGCTCTTAGAACAGGTGCCGTTTTTGAAGCCAAAGATATAGCATAGATACCCCATAGATATAGCAGGGATATACCAAAATATCTCTAGAGATACGGGTATCTATGCTATATCTCTCTACAAGATTCCTCCACACGCTTGACGGAAATGCTTCAGCATTTTAGCACTCACTCGACAGAGTGTATAAGTGCGCCATTCGGAATTTCAAAGCTTCAAATTTCACAGAGAGTGCCCATTTATACACACCCCCTAAATCGTGGTGTGACAATGGGTTCTCGCCGGCTCGAAATCGGTTTGTCATTCTGACAAATAACCCTTCGGGAAATAAAAAAAACGGCTCCATAAAGAGGAACCGTTTTGCTTCAAAAATCACGTTTTGTGTTATACT
>NZ_JBHYZO010000055.1:0-1787 GCF_042753785.1 Streptomyces sp. NPDC059256
GCGGTTTCGTTGGGGGTGGCGGTGATCTGGTCGGCGAGGACGTCCAGCACGGTTCCGGGTGGGATGGGGTGTTCGGTGGTGTTCCACTCGGCCAGCAGTGCTTGTTCGGCTGTGCTGATCAGTTCGAAGTCGGCGATCTTCTGGCCGGGGTCGGCGACCGCTTGGCCCAGTAGCCGCAGCAGCCGGTCCGCCAACCCCTCCACCGTCGACCGGTCGAACAGATCCATGGCGAACCGCACCCCGCACGTCATCGCATCCGCACCGCTGTCCGTCCGCACCCGACGGAACAGGATGTCGAGATCGAACTTGGCCGCCCCCGAGCGAAGGGGGAGTTCGGTGGCTTCGGTCCCGAACAGCCTGGTCAGATCCGGGCCACCACCCTCGTACGCCACCATGGTCTGGAAGAGGGGGTGCCGGGTGAGTGAACGCTCCGGGTTCAGCGCCTCGACCACACTGTCGAACGGCAGATCGGTGTTGTCCAGGGCGAAGAGGTCGCTCTCCTTGGTCCGTTCGAGGAGTTCGGTGAAGGTCGGGGTGCCGGTGAGGTCGGTGCGCAGGACCACCGTATTGACGAAGAAGCCGATGAGTCCGTCGAGTGCTTCGTCGCCGCGGCCGGCTACCGGGCTGCCGAGGGGGATGTCGTCGCCCGCGCCGAGTCGGTGCAGCAGGGCCGCGACCGCCGCGTGCACCACCATGAACATGGTCGCGCCGCTCTCCTGGACCAACTCATCCATCCGGGCCACCAGGTCGACCGGCAGCGAGACCTCCACGGTGTCCCCCTGATGGCTGGGTGTGGGGGGTCGGGGGCGGTCGGTGGGGAGGGGGATTTCTTCGGGGAGGTGGGCGAGGGTGGTGCGCCAGTGGTTGGTTTGCTGGTGGGTGAGTGAGGTGGGGTCGTGGGGGTCGCCGAGGAGTTGGGCTTGCCAGAGGGTGTAGTCGGCGTATTGGACGGGGAGTGGGGTGAAGTTGGGTGTGTGGCCGTTGGTGCGGGCGGTGTAGGCGGTGTTGAGGTCGGTCAGGAGGGGGCCCATCGACCACTCGTCGGTCGCGATGTGGTGCATCAGCACCATCAGTACATGGTCGTCTTCGGACACCTTCAGCAGGGAGACCCTCAGCGGCAGGTCCTCCGCCAGCGAGAAGAGTTCGGTCGCGGCGAGTTCCACGGTCTCCGTGAGCCAGGCGGCCGGTACATCAACGGCGTTGAACGGTACGGAGACCTCGTCCGGGCTCAGGACGTGCTGGTGGGGCTCGCCCTCGTGTTGACGGATGACGGTACGCAGGGTTTCGTGTCGGGCGATGACGTCCCCGACGGCACTCTCCAGCGCACTCACATCGAGGGGGCCGCGCAACCTCATGGCCAGGGGAAGGTTGTAGGTGTCGCCCGGGCCTTCCATCTGATCCAGGAACCACAGTCGCTGCTGTGCAAAGGACAGGGGGAGTGGGTCGGGGCGGGTGGCGGCGGTGAGTGCGGGGCGTTGGACGGCGGACCGCTCGGCGAGCCGGGCTGCCAGGGCCGCCACCGTCCGGGCTTCGAACACATCGCGCACCGAGCACTCGGCGCCGGTCGCGCGGACCCGGGCGACCACTCGGGTGGCGAGCAGGGAATGCCCGCCCAAGACGAAGAAGTCGTCCTCCGCGCCCACGGACTCCAGGCCCAACACCTCGGTGAAGGCACGTGCTACCACCCATTCCCCTGTGGTGTGTGGGGGGCGGGTGGTGGGTGTGTTGGTGTGGGTTGGTGGGGGGAGTTGGGTGTGGTCGATTTTGCCGTTGATGGTGGTGGGGAG
>NZ_JBHYZO010000056.1:0-1746 GCF_042753785.1 Streptomyces sp. NPDC059256
CTAAAGGGTGTTGCAGAAGGTCCGTTTCGGGCAGGCCGGAGTGGTGCTTGGCCTGCTGTTTCACCGTGTCATGGCGAGGTTGTGCATGGCGGCGACGGCCTGGACTGCGTGGTGGAGGCCGTCGCCCCGCTGGCGGCAGTCACGCAGGATCTTCCAGTTCTTCATCCGGGCGAAGGTGTGCTCGACACGGGCTCGCACCCTTCGGTGTTCGGCGTTGTCCTCCTCCTGGCCGCGCAGGAGGGGGCGGCCGGCTCTCTTGCGGTGCGGGACGATCAGGCCGGTGCCGAGGTAGGCGCCGTCCGCGATGACCGTCGTACTCGCCGCCAGGGCGGGCAGGTCCGACTCGCGCCAAACATGTGCGTCGGCCTTGTTGCCTGGCGCGGGCCGGGCCGCCGCGATGACCAGGCGGGTATCCGCGTCGATGATGACCTGCACGTTTGCCGAGAACCGGTAGTTGCGGGACGAGGCGCCGACCTTGCGGTCGCGGACCGGAATCAGGGTCCCGTCCACGATCCACAACCGTTCGGGGTCCGTCACCGGTCGCGGAGCCCGCTCCAGCGCCAGCAACGGACGGAGCCGCTGGATGACCCGGCAGACCGTGGCGGCGGAGATCCCGAAGAGCGGGGCGAGCTGCCGCATCGTGAGGTTCGTGCGGTAGTACACGGCCACCAGCAGCACCCGGTCCGGCAGCGGCAGACACCACGGTCGGCCACCACCCGGCCCGTTCCCGCCCCGTTCGCGCACCGCCTTCACCAGCTTGGCGAACCGATCGATCCGCAAGCCCGTGAACGTCTCCACCCACACCGGCTCAGCCCGCAACACCCCACCCATACAGGCAAAATGCCCAGAACAGAGCCTTCTGCAACACCCTTTAAAGGGTGTTGCAGAAGGTCCGTTTCGGGCAGGCCGGAGTGGTGCTTGGCCTGCTGTTTCACCGTGTCATGGCGAGGTTGTGCATGGCGGCGACGGCCTGGACTGCGTGGTGGAGGCCGTCGCCCCGCTGGCGGCAGTCACGCAGGATCTTCCAGTTCTTCATCCGGGCGAAGGTGTGCTCGACACGGGCTCGCACCCTTCGGTGTTCGGCGTTGTCCTCCTCCTGGCCGCGCAGGAGGGGGCGGCCGGCTCTCTTGCGGTGCGGGACGATCAGGCCGGTGCCGAGGTAGGCGCCGTCCGCGATGACCGTCGTACTCGCCGCCAGGGCGGGCAGGTCCGACTCGCGCCAGACATGTGCGTCGGCCTTGTTGCCTGGCGCGGGCCGGGCCGCCGCGATGACCAGGCGGGTATCCGCGTCGATGATGACCTGCACGTTTGCCGAGAACCGGTAGTTGCGGGACGAGGCGCCGACCTTGCGGTCGCGGACCGGAATCAGGGTCCCGTCCACGATCCACAACCGTTCGGTGTCCGTCACCGGTCGCGGAGCCCGCTCCAGCGCCAGCAACGGACGGAGCCGCTGGATGACCCGGCAGACCGTGGCGGCGGAGATCCCGAAGAGCGGGGCGAGCTGCCGCATCGTGAGGTTCGTGCGGTAGTACACGGCCACCAGCAGCACCCGGTCCGGCAGCGGCAGACACCACGGTCGGCCACCACCCGGCCCGTTCCCGCCTCGTTCGCGCACCGCCTTCACCAGCTTGGCGAACCGATCGATCCGCAAGCCCGTGAACGTCTCCACCCACACCGGCTCAGCCCGCAACACCCCACCCATACAGGCAAAATGCCCAGAACAGAGCCTTCTGCAACACCCTTTAG
>NZ_JBHYZO010000057.1:0-1723 GCF_042753785.1 Streptomyces sp. NPDC059256
TTGAGTGCGGCGTTGTCGTCCCGGTCGATGACCAGGTGGCAGGCGTCGCACTGGTAGGTCCGGATGTGCAGCGGCAGCTTGGCTTTCACCGCGCCGCACCCGGAACAGGTCTTGGAGGAGGGGTACCAGCGGTTCGCGACCACGAGGCGGGTGGCGTGGCGCTGGCGCGTCTTGTCGTCGAGCTGGCGGCGGATCTCGCCGAATCCGGCGTCGGCGATGCGGCGGGCGAGGCGCCGGTTCTTGAGCATGCCGGCGACGTTGAGGTCCTCGACCGCGACCGTGCCGTACTCGGCGGCCACGGCCGTGGTGAGCTTGTGCAGGGCGTCCTCGCGGAGGTTCGCCACGCGGTGGTGCACCTTGTTGCGGGCGGCGTTGGCCTTCTCCCACCGCTTCGACGGCTTGCGTCCGGTGCGGCGGTCGGGGCCCTGGCGGCGGGACACGGTCCGGGAGGCGCGGCACAGCTGCTTGCGCGCGGCGTCGTAGTGCCCGGGATTCGCGACGGTGCGGATCTCACCCGTCGAGTCGGCCATGACTGCGAGGGTCTTCACGCCGAGGTCGATCCCGACCGCGACACCCGGGCGCGCGACGCGTTCCAGGTCGCGCTTGACCTCGACCTGGAACGAGACGAACCAGCGCCCGCGTTCGTGGCGGACGGTCGCGGACAGGATCCGCGCCGTCCCGGCCTGGACGCGGGCCAGGAGCTTCACCGTGGGTTCGTGGGTGCGGAGCGTGCCCAGCCTTGGCAGGGTGACGTGTCGGCCGTCCGTGTCCACGCGGATCGTGCCGGTCGTGAACCGGCAGGACACACGCGCCTTCCGCTTCGACGTGAACCGGGGCGCGCCCATCCGCTTGCCGCGCCGCTTGCCGTTCTTCGACTTCGCGTAGTTGTCGAACGCGGCCGAAGCGTTCGCGAGACCAGTGTTGTAAGCCTCCTTGGAGTTCTCCTCCCACCAGGCGGCGAACCTCGGATCGGTGTGCTTGGTCTCGTTGAACGCCTTACGCAGGGCGGGCAGCGACCACGGCCGCCACTCGGTCAGCGACTCTTCGGGGACGCCGTAGGACTCCTCCGCGCGGCGCTGCCACCACGACGCCTCAACCCAGCCGACAGCCCAGTTGTACACGGCACGCGCCGCACCGCAGTGCGAGCGCAGCGCGTGCTCCTGGGTGGCGTTCGGGTCCAGCGCGAACCGGAACGCCTGCACCACGAACCCGGGCTGCGGCTGGAACTTCTTCATTCGGCGGCCTCGCCGGTCGCCACGGCCACCGCGCGAGCGGCCCGGTTCCTCGCCGCGCGCCGCCCGTACAAGCGGGCGCACATCGACGTGAGGACTTCGGTGATGTCCCGTACGAGGTCGTCAGCGGTCTCGGTGGGGTCGAGGACAACAAGGCGCCGCCCGGACGCCGACAGGACCGCTTCGAGGTGCTCGACGCCGAACCGGGCCAGCCGGTCGCGGTGCTCGACCACGATCACCGCCACCTGCGGGTCGGACAGCACCCGGTGCAGCTTGCGCCGCCGCCCGTTCAGCCCCGAACCGACCTCGGTCACGACTTCCGCGACCGACAGACCAAGCCCGTTCGCCCCGTCCACCACCCGTGACGCCTGCCGGCCCAAGTCGGCCTTCTGGTCGACTGACGAGACACGGCAGTACGCCACCACCCGCCCCGACACCGCAGAGGCATCCGGAGCGGGCACGGCGACCAGCCAGGTCCCGGACGGCGCCTG
>NZ_JBHYZO010000058.1:0-1480 GCF_042753785.1 Streptomyces sp. NPDC059256
GGCCACCCCACAACCAACCCCGCCGCGCCGGCATCTCCTCCTTCGGCATCAGCGGCACCAACGCCCACATCATCATCGAAGAACCACCAACAACCAAAGAAAAAGCAGAACCCACCAAACAGAAAACAGAACCCGCGAAACAGAAAACACCCACCGCACCCACCGCCACACTCCACATCACCGAACCAAACCCACCACAACACACCCAACCCTTCACCTGGCTCCTCTCCGCCAAAACCGAACCCGCCCTCCACCAACAAGCCCAACAACTCCTCCACCACATCACCACCCACCCACACCTCGACCCCACCACCATCGGACGCACCCTCGCCACCCGCACCCACTTCACCCACCGCGCCGCCATCACCACCACCAACACCCACCAAGCCACCCAAGCACTCCAAGCCCTCACCACCAACACCCCCCACCCCCACCTCACCCAAGCCACCACCACCCCCGGCAAAACCGTCTTCGTCTTCCCCGGCCAAGGCACCCAATGGACCAACATGGGCCTCGACCTCCTCAACACCAACCCCACCTTCGCCCACCACCTCCACACCTGCGACCAAGCCCTCCAACCCCACACCGGCTGGTCACTCATCGACACCCTCCACAACAAACCCCACACACCCCCACTCGACCGAGTCGACGTCATCCAACCCACCCTCTTCGCCCTCATGATCGCCCTCGCACGCCTCTGGCAACACCACGGCACCCAACCCGACGCCATCATCGGCCACTCCCAAGGCGAAATCGCCGCCGCCCACATCGCCGGCACACTCACCCTCCAAGACGCCGCCAAAACCATCGCCCTCCGCAGCCAAGCCATCCACACCATCACCAACACCGGCACCATGGCCTCCATCCCCCTACCCGCCCACCAAATCAACACCACCAACATCTCCATCGCCGCCATCAACTCACCCCACAACACCATCATCTCCGGCAACCACCACACCATCACCCAACTCGTCCACCACTACCAA
This sequence comes from Streptomyces sp. NPDC059256, assembly GCF_042753785.1. Lineage (NCBI taxonomy): Bacteria > Bacillati > Actinomycetota > Actinomycetes > Kitasatosporales > Streptomycetaceae > Streptomyces > Streptomyces sp. NPDC059256. Next base: position 987 of record NZ_JBHYZO010000058.1, read on the forward strand.
CAACAAGGAATCAACGCCAAAACCATCCCCGTCAACTACCCCTCACACTCACCCCACGTCCAACCCCTCCACCAACAAATCCTCACCACACTCCACGACATCAACCCCCAACCACCCACCACCCCCTTCCACTCCACCACCCACCCCAACACCCAACCCACCCACAACGCCCAATACTGGTACGACAACCTCCGCAACACCGTCCAACTCCACCCCACCATCACCCACCTCCTCAACACCGGACACACCCACTTCATCGAAATCAGCCCCCACCCCGTCCTCACCACCCCCATCACCCAAACCATCGAAACCACCAACACCCAAGCCACCACCACCCACACCCTCCGCCGCAACCACGGCAACACCACCCAACTCCACACCGCCCTCACCACCGCACACACCCACGGCACCCCCATCAACACCACCACCCTCCACCCACCCGGACCCCACACCACCCTCCCCACCTACCCCTTCCAACACCACCACTACTGGCT
>NZ_JBHYZO010000059.1:0-1407 GCF_042753785.1 Streptomyces sp. NPDC059256
CCTATATTATTTAATTTATCGAACAGAAATAGGACAAAAGGAGGATTTATTTTCTATGCCAAAAGAACTAGAAGAAAAAGAAGAAAAATCGTCTGCTGAAGAAACACCGAAAAAAGAGGAACAGGAGGACGCGCCAAAATGGGCAAAGAATCTGCTACAGGACATCCAAAACCTGATGGGAACAAAGGAACAGCCGCAGGGACAAGCACAGGAAATTCCAGTACCGGAACCGCCAAAAGTGGAGGAACCGGAGGAAGAGGAACAGCCAGCACCAAGCAAAGCGAAAACGCTCCTCGGGTGGTTATGGTAGATGTGCCGGGAAGTGACCAGGAGGAACAGCCGAAAAAGAAACGCGGTCGCCCTCCTGGTACTGGCACGAAAAAGAAAAGCGCAGCCAAGAAAAAGACGGCGGGCAATGTTGATTCATCCCAGCTGAAAATGCTGTTACTGACGACAAGCGCGATCGTGGCAGCACGACCTGGGATGGAAGACTTTGCATTAACCGCCGATGAAGCCGAACAGATATGTACGCCACTCGCAAACATCATGGCGAAGTCTGAAGGCGTGGCGGGTGTCGCCAGTGAGTATGCAGACCATATAGCGTTACTCATTGCGTGCTTTACGATCTTTATACCTAAATTCATTATGTGGAAATCCAAACAACCTAAAAAGAAAGAGGTACAGAAAAATGTCTTGCCAAAACGAGAACTACCAAAACAACCAACAGAACAACGAGGAAATGAAAGCGCGCCTGAAAGAACTAATCAAAAGCCTGCTGAACGATCTGGGGAACCCACTAGTAAGCAATTTGGCGGCTCCTTACATCAACTCATCCCTTTCGGAGGATATTGATGTCTTAAAATTCCTCAACCATTTAGAGGGGATGATCGACTATGTCCGGTATGGTGACGCTGAAGCAAGGTGACTTCTATTACAACATCCCCATGCATGAATACAGCCGTTATTGGTTTGAACACTTGGACATTATCGAACAGGGCGAGGAATTTTTAGTTGTGGAGAAAATCCCTTACGACAAAATCCCGAAACCGTCCATCATGGCTGCTATGAAAAGAGGTAAAGGCGTGAAGCGTGTTGTGAAAGCTTACAGCACGAAAGGAAGTGGAAAACATGCGAATGACAATTGGCGATGACGAACACGTTTTTATCTGTGGTCAAACCGGTACAGGTAAATCGGTTGTCGCTGAGGTATATCTCGCTGGGAAAGACCATGTGGTAAAGCTTGATACGAAAGGCGAAGTACACGAGCGCCGCAAGAAACGGCAGGAATTGTGGCATGGCTTGCAGGAAGGTAAGGACTTTACTGTGGTTCACCGATTGGAAGACGTGTCCGAGGTCGAGACGCCGAAAATTATCTATTGCCCGGTCGCTGATGAATTAGAGCCGGAA
>NZ_JBHYZO010000060.1:0-1200 GCF_042753785.1 Streptomyces sp. NPDC059256
TCTGTTGTGAAGGGTTCGGTTGGTCGGGGTGGTTCGGGGTGGCTGGTGTGTTTGCTGCTGGCGACGTTCGTGATCGGGACGGATGACTTCGTGATCGCGGGGGTGCTCCCGGAGATCGCGTCGGAGTTGGACGTCAGTGAGGCGGCGGCGGGTCAGTTGGTCACCGTGTTCTCCGTGACCTATGCGATCGCCGCGCCGCCGTTGGCCGTCGCGACCGCCCGCTGGCCCCGTAAACCCGTCATCATCGGTGGACTGGCCCTGTTCGCCCTGGCCAACGTCGTCACCGCACTGGCCCCCAACTACGCGACGCTCACCCTCATGCGCGTCCTGACCGCGCTCATCGCCGCGACCATCACTCCGGCCGTGTTCGCCCTCGCCGCCCGCGCCTCCGCACCCGAACGCGTCGGCCAGGCCATCGGCATCGTCGCCGCGGGACTCACCGTCTCCCTCTTCGTCGGCGTCCCCATCGGCACCCTCCTGGGCACCTCCTTCGGCTGGCGCTCCACCTTCATCGCCGTCGCCCTCTTCACCACCGCCGTCACCCTCGCCTCCCTCCGCCTACTCCCCGCCCTCCCCGGCGCCCCCGAAATCGGCGTCCGCCAACAACTGCGCATCCTCTCCCGCCCCGCCGTCCTCCTCTGCGTCGCCGGAACCATCCTCGGCGCCTCCAGCGGACTGATGACCTACACCTACATCGCCCCCCTCACCCAAGACCTCACCGGCCACAAAGGCGCCGTCCTCGCCCTCTTCATCGCCATCATCGGCATCTCCGGCGCCCTCGGCACCTACATCGGCGGACGCCTCACCGACCGCTGGGGAGCCGACCGCGCCCTCATCACCACCTTCACCGGCCTCATCACCGCCACCGCAGCCCTCGCCCTCATCGGCACCCTCACCACCAACGCACCCATCTGGCTCATCGCCATCGTCCTCGCCTTCTGGGGCTTCGCAGGCTGGGGCTTCAACCCCCCCATGAACACCCGCGCACTCAAACTCGCCCAAGACGCCGAAGCCGAAGCCGTCGCCCTCAACACCAGCGGCCTCTACATCGGCATCGCCATCGCCGGCGCACTCGGCGGCTGGGCCCTCACCCACCACAACACCACCGGCATCACCCTCACCGCCACCACCCTCGGCCTCATCGCCGCCCTCGTCATCACCATCTCCATCCACCACCACCCCACCACCTCACCCACAGAA
>NZ_JBHYZO010000061.1:0-1073 GCF_042753785.1 Streptomyces sp. NPDC059256
TAGGAGCTGTTCGAGGTTCGGATCTTCGTGACGCTCGCTGATGGGTTCGGTGGGGCTGGTAGAACTCGGGTGTGGCGCGTTTCGATGTGACGGATGCCGAGTGGGAGTTGGTCGAGGAGTTTCTGCCGGTGGCGGCGACGGGTCCGCTGCCCCGGCGGGTGCGGGACCAGTTCAACGGGGTGTTGTGGCGGTTTCGTACCGGCTGCGGCTGGCGTGACGTCCCGGAGCGTTACGGGTCCTGGTCGACGGTGTACTCGCGGTTCAACGCCTGGTCGAAAGCCGGGGTGTTCCAGGCGTTGATGGACGGCCTGATCGCCGAGGCGGCGACGCGTGGACGGGTCGGGTTGGAACTGGTCAGTGTGGATTCCACGATCGTGCGGGCCCATCACGAGTCGGCCGGACTGGCGGTCGCCGGAGAGACCCTGGATGCCCTCGAACAGGCTGTGACCGAGGAAAGGGGGGTTCCGCTGCCGGAGCAGGGACCGGTCTGGAGGGTGCTGCACCGCGGTCCGCATCCGGTGCGGGCACCGAGGAGGAGGCGGGCGGTGACCGTGCTGCGACTCGGCGGCGTCGGCGGGCACGGGCGAAGGCCGCCGGACTGGGCCGGTCCAGAGGCGGGCTGAGCAGCAAGGTCCACGCCGCGGTCGATGCGGCGGGGCTGCCGCTGGTGTTCGTCCTGACCCCGGGCCAGGCCGCGGACTGTCCGCAGTTCCAGGCGGTCCTCGAACGGATCCGGGTCCCCGGTCCCCGCGGCCGTCCGCGCACCCGGCCCGGTGCGGTGGCCGCCGACCGGGCCTACTCCTCCAGGGCCAACCGCGCCTACCTGCGCGGACGCGGGATCACCGCAGTCATCCCGGAGAAGACCGACCAGGCCGCGAACCGGCGGAGGAAGGGCTCGGCCGGCGGCCGCCCCGTGGCCTTCGACCCGCAGCGGTACCGGCAGCGCAACACCGTCGAGCGCTGCTTCCAGAAGATCAAGATCTGGCGCGGACTCGCCACTCGGTACGACAAATCTCCCGAGAGCTTCGAGGCAGGACTTCACCTCCGAGGATCAATCATGTGGCTGAAGCACA
>NZ_JBHYZO010000062.1:0-1069 GCF_042753785.1 Streptomyces sp. NPDC059256
TGCCAAGGCATCAGTTGGAGAGCAGCCTGTTGCTGAAGCTGAAATCGGCATCTATATTGAAAAATGAAAAAAACCCTTCACAACATTGGGACTGACCCCATAAGATGAGACAAATAAAAACACCTTCAAGTTTGAATACGGATGATTGTTATCCGAAATTAGACTTGGAGGTGTTTTTTCTATGGGGACAAGAGTGAGTTATCCGGTTGAAGTGAAACAGAAGGCTGTAGAAATGAGATTGGCAGGCGTACCTATGAAAGAGATCATGCAGGAGTTGAATATCAAAAATAATACGCAGATTAAGACATGGGTCAGATGGTATAAGGCTGGTGATACACATCGATTTGAACAGCCTGTTGGTAAGCAATACACTTATGGAAAAGGTCCGGAGTATTCTTCCGAATTAGAGAAACTGCAGGCAGAGAATCGATATCTGAGACAACAGAATGAAGTGTTAAAAAAGTACAACGAATTGGAAAGGAAGTTGATAGCCAAACGTCAGTCGAACTTGTAGAAGAATTGCACAGCACAATGACCGTGCAGGATATCTGTATTCATTTAGGTATCTCTCGCTCGTCTTATTATCGTTGGAAGAAGAATCTGAAGAAAGATCATCCCAAGCGCCATTTAGAAAAACAAATCGGCACGTTGTGCCGAGAGCACCAGTATCGATATGGATATCGAAAAATCACAGCTATATTAAAAAAGAGAATGTGTATTAACCATAAAACGGTTCAGCGTATTATGCAGAAAAATCAGTGGCAGTGCCGGGTTAAGGTGAAAAAGCGCAAGAAGAATGGGCAGCCATATGCCGTGGTCGACAATATATTAGATCGGAACTTTCAGTCTGATCATCCTCTTGAAAAACTAGTAACAGACATCACGTATTTGCCTTATGGACAGAAACAATTGTACCTTTCCAGTATATTGGATGTATATAATGGAGAAGTGATTGCTTTTACGATTGGAGATAAGCAGGACACAGACTTTGTCTTACACACACTTGATCAACTGCCAACACTGCCTGAGAACTGCGTGTTACATAGTGACCAAGGATCTGTGTATACAT
>NZ_JBHYZO010000063.1:0-1020 GCF_042753785.1 Streptomyces sp. NPDC059256
GCGTTGTTGGCGGAGCGGTTGGGGGTGGCTCAGGTGACGTTGTTGTCCGAGGTGTCGTTGGTGGACGGTGTGGTGGTGGGACGTCGTGATGGTGATGCGGCGTCGTTGGTGTTGGAGGCACCCCTGCCGGCCGTAGTCTCGGTGACGGACCAGTCGGGTGAAGCACGCTATCCCTCGTTCAAGGGGATCATGGCGGCGAAGAAGAAGCCGGTCACCTCCTGGGACCTGGACGACCTGGGCCTGGACGCCGAACAAGTCGGCCACACCGGAGCGTGGACAACCGTCGACGAGGTCACCGCACGACCCGCCCGGAGCGCGGGAACCATCGTCAAGGACGAAGGCGAAGGCGGCCGACAAATCGCCGACTACCTCGCCACCCACAAATTCATCTAACCCACCCCACCACCCCACGACACAACCCACGAACCGTCCCACGACACGACCCACCCCGTCCCGCGTCCCGCCACGCCACGACGCGTCCCGTCCCGTCTTGTGTAGGAGTTGAAGGAAACCCATGGCCAACGTCCTCGTCTACGTCGACCACCACGAAGGCACCGTCCGCAAACCCACCCTCGAACTCCTCACCCTCGCCCGCCAATTCGGCGACCCCATCGCCCTCGTCCTCGGCCCAGGCGCCGAAAACACCCACACCACCCTCGCCGAATACGGCGCCACCCACATCTACACCCACAACACCCCCGAATACACCCACCACCACACCACCCCCCACACCCACGCCCTCCACACCGCCTACACCGACACCCAACCCACCACCGTCCTCCTCACCTCCACCCCCGACAACAAAGAAATCGCCGCCCGCCTCGCCCTCCGCACCAACTCCGGCCTCATCACCGACGCCACCAACCTCACCCCCACACCCCACGGCCCCCAAACCACCCAAACCGCCTTCGCCGCCACCTACACCACCCAATCCCACACCACCCACGGCACCCCCATCATCACCATCAAACCCAACTCCACCACCCCCCAAACCCACCCCACCACACCCACCCACCACAC